>JAYTHY010000046.1:0-188875 GCA_043732185.1 Fibrobacteria bacterium | reverse complement strand
GCGACGGTATTCCAGCTCCGGAGACTCTGCGATAGTGGACACCTTGGGCAGGCGACTACAAATGCCGCAGCGACAATCTAGTGCTGCTTTAGATTTAGCGCTTATCCTGGCCGGATTCCAGGGGCGAGGGGTCATTTTGTTTTCCGAACGCGATCGCAATTTGTATTCCAGCCGGGATGATGCGGACAATTTAGGGTATTCCACCCGTTACCATGGTCAATACAGATTGGGTAAAGCCATTGATCATGGCGGCTGGGGTCAATCCGATTTCCTGATCGAGCATGAATACCGGGCTCCGCAATTTGAATCCTTTAAACAATTGATCGAGCCACGAGCATTTCTGGAAACCTGGAATCTAAACCCGCACGTTGCCGAGCGGGGATTTTTGGCGAATCGAATCACTTGGGAAGAAACACCTTTTTCCAAATTAAGACTGTCGGCAGAAATTGGCAGGGCGGATGCTGACGCAGCGATGGATACGGCAAGTGCCCGTGCCTCTGATGGAAGCCAGTCCCGGCGGGGAGGGTTGGGTGTACGATTAGGCGGTGAGCAGACTTTTGTTGAGGTGCAATCTCAAGCTAAAATTGCGCGTTCGCCGGACCGGAGCGACAATTACCGGCAACAAGGTCGGTTGGCCTTCGCCGCCGGGGGTTTTACGCCAAGTTTAGTTTTAACACGCAATGAATGGTTGGCGAATTTAGTCAATTTTTCTCAGGCCCGTTCTATAAAGGAAGAACCGGAATTCACCGTGTCCACAGCGCCATTCTTGGGCGGTGTGAGTTTGGTTTCCGGGCTGTATCTGCTCTCCCAGCGCGGCAACTTTGCTGGAAGGTTGCCGGATATGCAGGATTCCGTTCGTGATGTAGGCGTCACCCAAAAGGTGGATGCCATCGGAATTGGACCATGGAACACGGATTTTTTCTATTCCTTTCACAATCACCGACTATGGCATTTAACTCCCACCTCCGTTTATGCGGGGGCACCGGAAGAAAATAATTTCCATCAAGTGGAATGGAACAACCATATTGCCAACCAGAAACAAGGATATAGCTTGGCATCCTCTTATCGTGTCACTCAAACCGCCGAGTTTCCTCTCGTCGATTCCTTCGCGCTAGTGAAAGGCCGCGGGAATTATATAAAGGACACGCTGCAAAATGTGTATAACCCAGTATCGACTGCCGGCGATTATATACTCATCGGTTTGATGCGAGACACCACTGTAGGTTCGAGTCCCTATCAAGATTTGTCTTGGACGGCAAACCTTGAATTGAACCCTTCAAAATTTCCATTTACCGTAACCGGCGTACTGGCGGACATTGAATTCACTTTGGATCTAGCGATGGATCATCAAGATACAACCGGCCGACTCGGTCTTTTGCCTTTGTTTGTAGATGCCCAAATCGAAAGCGCCCGTAGTGGTCGGAGTCGGTATAGCCCTGCCCTGCATTGGAAGGCTCCATCGGGCCCCCGAAAAACGGTGGATCTGTATGTAGACAGGTCATTTAATCTTGCGGCCGGTATTTATGCCTTTCGGGAAAAAGTATGGAAGGAGCGAAGTAATTTTCGAAATGAGTTCAGTGAGGATTGGGAATACGCTTTGGATCAATCCTATGAAAACCGCCAGCGCGAAGGTTTATCCACGGGACCCTCCGCCATTTCCGAAAATGAAAACTATACCTACGGTACACGCCTGCAACGCAAATTACCGAGAGCCTTTTCATTGGAAGGCCGCACGGAATATCTAGTTGTGAACGGTTCCTCGAGTATGGGGCCTGTTCATCTACAAGGATTTAAACCGGGATTAAAACTTGAGAAGTCCTCGGTGTATAATGGCCGCGCTTTTCTCGATTACGGCATTATCTATTTTTGGGGTACTGGTCAAGGCGGATTCTATACGACAGGAGAATTTGTCAGGGGCGTGACGCACCGTGCACAAGCGAACGCCAATTTTCAAGTTGGCGAAAACATGTACCTTAATTTTGATTATGTGATACGGTTAGAACCGCCTGAATTAGAACCGAATGGACAAAAAATCAACCAGAAATTTTCTGCGGAAGCACGGGCGGTGTTCTGATGCAGGTGCATAAATTGGCTCAGACCTATCATCGCTTGTGTTTGTTCGTCGCTATTGTCAGTTTTTCTCTCACGGTTTCTGCCTACGGGATGAATCCGCCATCTAGTTTAGATTCCTCTGAAGTAAGTGCCGCCATGGCCGAAGGTTTCTTGCTGGCTAAATCGGAAGGAAATCATCTGGATAAGGGGCCCTTGTTTAGTTTGGGGGGAATTTGGATTCGCAGTGCTCCCGGATTTACAACGGTACAAATGGGAATTGCCGTTTTTTCTGGCCAACCGGCTACCGCTGCAAACGTGCAAACCATCGGAAATCGGGTACGCAAATTTTTGCTCGATCATGGGCATCCTTTTGCTGTGGTGAAAATGGACTTCACTACGCGGGAAGATAAAGCCGCTTTGGATTTGGGAGTATTTATCGAGGCGGGGGAGGGGTTTAAATTTGGTGGTTTTAAATATGTGGGAAGCAGCATTCGGCCCGAGGCTCTAGAACGGCTCGCCCTGTTAAAGTATGGTGAAGCGTATAGCGAAACACGCGTAGCACTGGCGATTGAGAAACTGTCCCGCACGGGATATTTTGAAGCTCTGATCCCAGGCACCGTCTACCGGGATTCGGCAAAAAACCTGCTCTACCCAAGTCTATCCATGACTGATTTGAAAGGAAATCGTTTGAGTGGCATTTTGGGTTATGACTCGGAAAAGAAAGGTGGTGATGGAGTCAATGGATATGTGGACATCCATCTAATCAATCTACGCGGTACCGCCAGGGATTTGGATTTCAATTTTGAATCTAAACAAACCGGGCTTGGTACGAGCTCAAAGGAAGCAAGACTCGACTATCTTGAACCTTGGATACCAGGCACATCCATCGGCGTTAAAATAAAGTTGCACGTTTCATTGGAAGATTCCCTTTACGATGAACGCAGTATGGGCACAGAATTTTTTCAAGATTTTGATTTTCATTCACGCTATTTGGTCGCTTTTGCCCGCCAGTTCAATCACGACTATATCGCATCAAGTCGATCCACGGCCGACATTGCGGGCTTGGGCTTTCAATTCGATTCCCGTGATCAGGTTCCGGCAACTCTCAAAGGCATGCGATTCTCTACTCGTCTGAATGGCGTTCACCGTGACCTGCAGGACTCCTCCTATTTTCTTCTGCAAAATTGGAATGAATTTTCTCTCTGGGCTAACTTGGGTCGGTGGGTTGGCCATGTCCTTATTTCAGGAAATGGAAATTGGCCCTTAGAAGGCCGCGCCAACCGAGGAGAGCTGTACTCCATTGGCGGCGCCAATACCATCCGTGGCTTTCGGGAGAAGGAATTTCTGACCAATCTGTTTCTGTATGGAAATTTCGAAATGCAATTCCTTCTGGCGCCTCGCAGTCGAGCATCGGTTTTCATCGTTCCAGCCTTAATTAACCGCATGGACGGCGACGTGAACTGGAAAAGGGAAATTGGGTATGGAATTGGATTGGAGTCTGGCGCAAAGGATTGGACTTTTGGTATCAGCTATGCCTTGAATCCTGCGCGATCCTTAGGGAATGGATTCGTCCATGTCCGTGTCACCAATAATTTCTGAAGAATCGAATGGAGGCCTCAATTCAATTCAGTGGGCTTTTAAAAGCTTGACCTGCTTCTTCCCGGACATATTTAGGGATAAGGTAACCGGGAAGCTTTGCGCGCATCTCTTCGATTATTTCCAATCCACGCTTTTCCTCAACTTCAAAATGCGCCGTGCCCGTTACGCGGTCCAATTGATGGAGATAGTAGGGAAGCACACCCTGTTGAATGAGCCGATGGGAAAGTGCAATCAGGGCCTCGGCATTGTCGTTGATGCCTTTCAGGAGCACTGTTTGATTTAAGAGCAAGGCCCCATTGCTGCGAAGTTCCACTAAGGCGCGGGCCACAGGTGCGGTGATTTCGTTGGCGTGATTGGCATGAATAACAATGACGAGTGATTTTACGGAAGCGGCAGCTTTAAATAGCTCCAACAACCTTACATCCATGCGTGACGGCAGTACAATCGGCAATCGAGTATGAAAGCGTAAGGTGTGAATATTGGGTATGGCTATGGCCGAGTCCAAGAGTGATTGCACTTGGCGATTGTCGAGAAAAAGCGGATCACCACCGCTAAATACAATTTCATTTATTGATTTGGCATCGCGAAGATATTCCCATGCCGGTTCCCACGCTTGTTGGCTATGCGGCAAATCCGCATAGGGGAATTCCCGGCGAAAACAATACCGGCAATGGATGGCACAATGCGGGGAAACCATCAACAGGGCGCGCGACGCGTATTTGTGAAGAAGACCGGGAATTATTTGGGCGGGAAGATCGCCGACGGCATCAGGATTAAAACCCGCTGTGGAATTTTCTTCAGAAGCCAGAGGTAAGATTTGGAGTAGGAGCGGGTCAAGCCAATCTCCCTTGCGCATAGCACTTGCAAAGTTTTCGCTTACCAAAATTGGAAATGCGGAATCCAAGGCCAGGGCGAAGGGGGCGTCCTTAGGGTCCAGTTGAAGGTAATCAAGCAGTGGTTCCAAGCGTCGGAAAGCCTTTTGCATGTCCTTTTGCCAATCCTTTGGCATCCAGCCCGCTCTATCGGGTACTTTTGGAAGATAAGACATGATGTTTCTACTATTATGGCCCAATTTAATTGAATATAGTCAGAATCCCAGCGGAGGCCATTGCAAATGGGCACGGTAAGTACAAACGAATTCAGAAAACGCCTGAAAATAATGTTGGATAACCAACCCTGCATGATCGTCGAAAATGAATTCGTGAAACCAGGCAAAGGACAAGCCTTTAATCGAGTTCGTTTAAAGAATTTGATTACGGGTCGACAGCTAGAAAAGACATTCAAGTCCGGCGACTCGTTTGAGGAAGCGGACATCACCATGACCAATATGCAATTCCTGTATACCGATGGCCTCAATTACACCTTTATGGATACCAAATCTTTTGAGCAGGTGGAAATTTCCAAAGAAGCCATGGATGGGGCGGAACAATGGCTGCTGGAAAATACGGAATGTGAAATCAGCTTTTGGGGCGACCGGGCCATTTCAGTTACTCCGCCAATTTTCATGGTCCTTACTGTAACCTATACGGAACCGGCAGTAAAAGGGGATACCGCCAATAGTGTCACCAAAAAAGCCAAGGTGGAAACTGGGGCCGAAATAAATATTCCTCTATTCATCGGTCAGGGTGAAAAGGTTAAGATCGATACCCGCACCGGGGAATATGTTGAACGTTCAAAATGAACTTGGGGCCTAGGCCCAGCCTAGCTGCTGCCCGCTTTCGTGCCGAATCCCTTCGGAAACTGAGGGAGTTTTTTTTTCAGAGAAATGTTTTGGAAGTGGAAACGCCGATTCTATCGGGGGGGATTTCCCTCGATTGTCATATCGATGTTTTTTCTACAGAGTTCTATCCGCTCGGGTTTCCTCGATCCGGAAGTTCTCCACGCCAGTATTTCCTTCAGTCTTCCCCTGAACCGCATATGAAACGGCTTTTGTGCCAGGATTTTCCGGATATTTACCAGGTGACCAAGGCTTTTCGCAATGGAGAGCAGGGTGTTCATCACAATCCCGAGTTTACTATGCTGGAATGGTACCGGAAGGGATTTAGCCTTGGTCAACTTATGGACGAAGTCGAAGCGCTTTGCCACCTTTTGGCCGGTCCAAGACCGGTCGTGAGGCAGACTTATCAGCAAGCCTTTCAAGAAGTCCTCGAATTAGACCCCCTAGATTTTGACTTGGACGGACTAGGATCACGACCTTTGCTAAAGGACAAGCTGCCGGAGGGACATTCCTTTCAGACCAAAGCAGAAGCTTTAGACTATTTGATGGCCCACTTGGTAGAACCTAGCTTTTCCCCAGCTCAACTGACCCTAATTCATTCTTTTCCCGCTGAAATGGCGGCCCAGGCGCAGCTTTTACCAGAGGATTCTCGGCTGGCGAATCGGTTCGAGGTTTATGGGGGTGGGATGGAGCTGGGAAACGCCTATCTGGAATTGGTGGAGCCCAAGGAATATGAGGTGCGTTTCGATCAGGAGAACACCAAAAGACAGCGGGCAGGAAAGCCCCAATTGCCCAAAGATCGGCTATTGCTCCGGGAGCTGAAGCGGGGACTTCCGCCTTGTGCGGGTATAGCCATGGGCTTCGACCGGATTTTATTGCTGGCCCAAACGAGTACCGGGATCGACTCTGTTCTGAACTTCCCATGGGAAATCTGCTAAACCCACTTCCTCCCGATTCAGATTTAACCAAATAAGCCAAATTAATTATCTTTCACGGGCTTTCCTAAAGTCCTTTCACTGTTTTTTCTGCTTGACGATCCCGATTTTCGCCAAGCCATGCTGAATCAAATTGTTGGAGATATCATGATTAACGATTCGTACTCATTAAACCGTCTTCAGGTCGTTCGTAAACCCGGTTTAAGTTTCAAGGCAGCCTTGGCAATCGGCATCGGCCTAATTTTCCCGATTTCCGGTCAAGCTCAAGCTCCAACATCAGCAGTGGAATGGTACCAGAGAGCGAGTGAATTGTATCAAGATGGCGCCGTCGATGAGGCCATCGGTTCCCTGCAGGAAGCGTTAAAGCTGAATAAGGATTATCCGGAGGCATTGTCCCTGCTAGGAAGCGCGTATGTAGAGTCCGGCGAATTCGCCAAAGCCGTGGAACCCTACCGCCATGCCAGTGAACTCAAGCCCAATGATTATTCCATTCTTGTTGGATATGCGAACGCCTTGGAAGGCGCCAACAAAAAGGAAGAGGAATTACCCGTTCAGAAAAAACTTTTCAGTTTGAACAAAAGCGATATGGTTACGGGAATCAAGTACTTGACCCTAATCGAGGCGGATGGACGTGAAAAACATGTTGACGACTACATTGCCCTGCTGGAAGATTTGCGCAAACTGCCCAATTTTGATGCTTCGTACACCGCCAAACTGGCCCGTGCGTATAACAAAACCGGTAATTTCCCCAAGGCTGCCGAAGCTTTTGCAGAATTAATTAAGGGCAGTCCAGAATCGTCGGAATACTGGGCCGGACTCGCCGCATCACAAGCCCACTTTGATAAAAACGCTGCCAAGGAATCCTATAAAAAAGCCATTCTTTATACGGAACAAGCGGAGGAACGCGGCCGTTTGGAAAGTGCTATGGCCGCCTTGGGTTCTGCTCCTGTTAAAACAGTACCTGTTCCAGAGGCTCCCGTCACCTCCACGCCTGTGGCGAGTACTCCGGTAGTTGCCGCGCCCGTAATTCCTAGCCCAGATTTGGCTCAAGCCAAAGCCAAAGCCGATGCTGAGGCGGCTGCACAGGCTAAATCGAATGCTGAGGCACAGGCCGCAGAAGAGCGGAGGGTGGCAGCAGATAAGAAAGTCCGTGCGGAGGCGGACCAGAAAGCTGCAGCAAATTTAAAGGCTGCGCTCGATAAAAAGAATGCAGACTTGGCTGCCGCAGCAGCTGCAGATGCCAAATCCAAAATGGAAGCTGAGAAAGCCGCCAAGGCTGAAGAGAACCGACTGGCTCAAGAAAACGCCAAGCTGCAAGCCAAGGCCCATGCCGACAGCTTAGCCCAGGCGCATGCGGAGAAGAAGGCATTAGATGAAGCCAATGCGAAAGCCAAAGCGGAAGCGATGCGTTTGACGAAAGAAGAAGCGGCCCGTAAAGCCAAAGAACACCAAGACAGTTTGGTTCAGGCGCAGGCGAGCAAGCAAGCCATTGAGGCTGCCAATCAACAGGCTAAAGCGGAAGCGATGCGTTTGGCGAAGGAAGAAGCGACTCGTAAAGCCAAAGCGCATGCCGATAGCCTAGCGCAGGCGCAAGCGGAGAAGAAAGCATTAGATGAAGCCAATGCGAAAGCTAAAGCGGAAGCTTTCCGAATTGCAAAAGAGGAAGCGGCACGCAAGGCTAAAGAGCGCCAAGACAGTTTGGTGCAAGCGCAGGCGAGCAAGCAAGCCATTGAGGCTGCCAATCAACAGGCCAAAGCGGAAGCGATGCGTTTGGCGAAGGAAGAAGCCGCTCGCAAAGCAAAAGCCCATGCCGACAGCTTAGCGCAGGCGCAAGCGGAGAAGAAAGCATTAGATGAAGCCAATGCGAAAGCCAAAGCGGAAGCGATGCGTTTGGCAAAAGAAGAAGCGGCTCGTAAAGCCAAAGCGCATGCCGATAGCCTAGCGCAAGCGCAAGCGGAGAAGAAAGCATTGGATGAAGCCAATGCGAAAGCCAAAGCGGAAGCTTTCCGAATTGCGAAAGAGGAAGCGGCACGCAAGGCTAAAGAGCGCCAAGACAGTTTGGTGCAAGCGCAGGCGAGCAAGCAAGCTATAGAGGCTGCCAATCAACAGGCCAAAGCGGAAGCGATGCGTTTGGCGAAAGAGGAAGCTGCTCGCAAAGCCAAGGCCCATGCTGACAGTTTAGCGCAGGCGCAAGCAGAGAAGAAAGCATTAGAAGAAGCCAATGCGAAAGCCAAAGCGGAAGCGATGCGTTTGGCGAAGGAAGAGGCGACTCGCAAAGCCAAGGCCCATGCCGATAGCCTAGCCCAAGCGCAAGCGGAAAAGAAGGCATTAGACGAAGCCAATGTAAAAGCCAAAGCGGAAGCGATGCGTTTGGCGAAGGAAGAAGCGGCTCGCAAAGCAAAAGCCCATGCTGATAGCCTAGCCCAAGCGCAAGCGGAGAAGAAGGCATTAGACGAAGCCAATGCGAAAACCAAAGCGGAAGCGATGCGTTTGGCGAAGGAAGACGCCGCTCGGAAAGCCAAGGCCCATGCCGACAGCTTAGCGCAAGCGCAAGCGGAGAAGAAAGCATTAGATGAAGCCAATGCAAAAGCCAAAGCGGAAGCGATGCGTTTGGCGAAGGAAGAAGCGGCTCGCAAAGCCAAAGCGCATGCCGATAGCCTAGCGCAGGCGCAAGCGGAGAAGAAAGCATTAGACGAAGCCAATGCGAAAGCCAAAGCGGAAGCGATGCGTCTGGCGAAAGAGGAAGCGGCTCGCAAAGCCAAAGCGCATGCCGATAGCCTAGCGCAGGCGCAAGCGGAGAAGAAAGCATTAGACGAAGCCAATGCAAAAGCCAAAGCGGAAGCAATGCGTTTGGCAAAAGAAGAGGCTGCGCGTCAGGCCAAAATTCGTGCGGACAGCATAGCTCAAGCCAAACTTATAGCGGAAAATGAACACAAAGCAAAATTGGAAGCAGAAAGAAAAGCAAAGGAAGTAGCTGCCCGATTAGCCCGTGAAGAAGCCGACCGCCGTGCCAAGGCGCGTGCTGACAGCTTAGTTCGCGTAGAGGAAGAGCGAAAAGCTGCAGCCGAATTGGCTCGGAAGGCAAAAGAAGAAGCGCTTCGTCTGGCGAAAATAGAGGCGGATCGAAAGGCCAAGGAGCGATTGGACAGTTTGGCCCGAGTTGAAACGGAACGTAAAGCCAAGGCAGAGGCGGAACGTATTTCCAGGGAAGAAGCGGCTAAACTAGCGCGCGAAGAAGCCGACCGTAAAGCGAAAGCGGAAGCCGAAAGGTTGGCTCAGTTAGAAGCGGAACGCAAGGCAAAGGCAGAAGAGGAAAAACAATTCCAAGATCGACTAACCGCCCTTATCACTCAACAGCCCTCCAAAATGGATACGGCTGCGATGCTAGTCGATATAACGGAAAGGCGAGCAAAATCAAAGGTTCCAGACCCGCGATTAATTGAAGCCGAAGCTGTTATTAATTTTATGCAGTGGGATTTTAGGCCTGCGGTAGCGAATTTCGGTAAACTAAAAGTGCTTTCACCTACCGCGAATCGAATGATGGCTTTGGCCTTGTTCGAAGTTCAGGATTATTCCGGTTCGTTAAAGTATTTCCAGAAAATGCCGAACGTGACTGCCAATCGCGTGGATTGGAACAAGTACATCAAGACTTTGTTGCAGACGAAACAGCGTGCCAAGGCTGCGCTTGAATATGAAGCATATCTTCTCAAATATCCGGATGCTGAAGACGCGCTCAGCTTTTTAGTGGAATTTTACCGTCAACCCTTACAGAAGGATAAATTGATTCCAAAACTGGAAATGCAGTTGGCCAAGAACCCTAAGGATGCGCCCTTACTGCTGGAACTCATTGGTCTTTATGACAAATCGAGTCCCAAGTCCATTGAGTATCGCGTACGCTACTTGAAAATTACCCCAGAAGATTCCAAACAGACTCTAGCCCTTGCCCAGGCATATGAAACTAAAGGCAACACATTGGAGGCCCTTAAGTTATACCAACAGCTTGCCAAGGAAACGCCCACGGATAAAAATTTGAACCTAAAGACCGCTGATTTGTTGTATGCGAATAAACAATCCAGCAATGCCATTCCTTACCTGGAACAAGCGCATATCTCCGACAATAAGGACAAAAATTTGTCTTTGCGATTGGCCGGTGCGTATGAAGAGTTAAAGAAATTGGATCAGGCGGCGGAAGTGTATTCCCAAATCTTGGAAGCCAATCCAAAAGATAAGGCCATGCAGGCAAAGTTGTTCACGTTGTATTCTGCAAAAGGAGATAAGGCCCAACTCCAGTCACTACTTATGAAAATTGAGGAATCGGATCCCACATCGCATCAAGCCCAATTCCAATTGGCTAAGTTGCTTTTGGAATCCGGGGATAAGGAAAAAGCTTACGTATACCTCGAGAAAGCCTTGCGCAATCAGCCCGCCAACGCTGAATATCTGGCGCTGCTGCCATTCTTAGTTACCAGTGATGAACAGGTGGATGGGCATTTTGCGGCTCTGGAAAAGTCTGCGCTATTGCCTGCTGCCAAACCTGAGTTGCAAGCCATGATTGCCCGTGGCTATGCCAAACGGAAAAACAATTTAATGGCGGCTCGCCTGTATTCAGAAGCCTACGCTAAAAATCCTAAATTGGTAGAGGGTCAACGTGAAGCCGTCGAAGCTTTGTACATCGCCAAAAATTTTGAACTTTCTGGTGCTTTAGCCGAGAAATATTTGCTCACTGACGATAGGGATAAGGGTATTCATGAAATTTTGGTTAACTCCTTTGTAAATACAAAGAAATCTCCTGACAAGATTCGGCGAGCCATTCAGGGGCTGGCAGCTATGGATCCGGATGGTGGATCCAAATGGTCCATGCGATTGGCTGAGTTAGACATTGCTGCTTTGGATACTAATGCTGCGATTGGACATGCTAAGGATTGGTTGAGTAAAAATCCAAAGAATGTCGAAGGATGGCGTTTCTTGGCTCCACTGGTTGCCAAACGAGATGGCCAAGAAGACACATATATACAGGTATTGCAACAGCTAGGGCAACTTGAACCGGCCAATCGAGCAAAATATGATCTGGAACTTGGCAATTTGTTTATGGCTAAAGGAAATTTTGAGGATGCGGAGAAATCCCTCCTCAGTGCCAGCAAAAGCAACCCAGCCAATGCAATGCTTTGGTACCGACTGGGCGAGGCTCAGGTAAAACTACGCAAGGAAAAGGACGCCGTTGAAAAATTTCACCGTGCGTATCAACTCGATTCAAAAAATATCACCTTCGCGCGAACTTTTGCGCAATATATGGATTCCAAAGATGAAATCAAGCTCAACTTGCCGCTTTTCCTATTGCTTTCACAAAATGGACCCAGCGTTGAAGAACGCAAGAAGTTGGCAAAAGCGTATTACCTAACGGGCGATTACGCAAACTCAGCCAAAGAATGGGATTGGGTATTGAAAGGCGAGCCCGCATTGGCAAGCACAGAACCCATGATTGCTGACGCATACATGCGTTCGGGTCAAAGTTCAAAAGCACGTGGACTTTACGAGCAACGATTGTTGCAGGATCCAAATAATTTAGCGGTACTCGAATCCATTGCCGGCATTTACAAATCCGACGCGAATCAAGCAGGTTACTTAGCGACGGTTGAAAAAATCGTAGGTGTGGATCCGGCTTTCAAAGTCTACCAAGTGACCTTGGCCGCTGAAAAAGAAAAAGCCAAAAACTATCGAGCAGCCTTGGATCTCTATACATCTTGGGTTTCCCGTAACCCAGGAGATTTGACTTCGCTTAAAGCCATGCACCGGCTGGCCGACCAGCAGAAGGATACCACTCTTCTCATGGACGCGTTAGTGCGGCTAAATCGGGAAAAGACAATCGACAATACCTACAAATACCAATTGGCCGAAATCGACTTCCGCCGTTCTGGCAATATCATTGGAGTGGAAAAGCTGGTAACTCTCCATCCTGATTATAAACAAGGTAAAGCCATATTGGTTCGTGAATATATTCGCACAAATGCCAAGACCAAACTGATTCCGTTATCTGGATTTCTTGTAGTCGAATCAAAAACGGACAAGACCTTGCTTGAGCCCTTGGCCGATTTATATGCCATGCAAAAGAAAACCATGTTGGCGAATACCGCTTACCATGATTTATTAATTGCAAATCCCAAGAGTAAAGAAGTGTATACCAAGGTTTACACGTACTCGGCGGCAAATGGATCGCCTTACCTATCAGATATCTTACGCATCGGATATGAATCCTTTCCACAGGAAATGGATATCAAGCGCGCTTACGCCGCAACTTTGGGTAAAACGCCTAAGGCCCTAGAGATCTATCAGGAAGTCCTTGTAAAGGAGCCAGATGTCAAGGTGATTGCGAGAGCGTTGGACATTGCAATGACTCTAAAACAAGTTCCTGTCGCGGCACTCTTGCTTGACAAATGGATCAATTTGGAACCTAAGGAACCAAAAGTCTGGGAACAAGCGCTAGCCGTTCACACACAAATGAGCAATAAACAGCGCATGGCTGATGATTTGGAACAGCTTGTTCGTTTTTATCCGCAGCGCAAGGATTTGACCCTCCAATTAGCCAATCTCTATGAGGAGCAGAAACAATTGGATAAGGCAACGGGCATGTACCAAAAAACCTTGGCTTTGGATGGCAAAAATCAGGTAGTGCAAGGTAAAGTCGTCACATTGCTGACCAGCCAAAACCGTATTCCAGAATTGCGTCAAGTCCTGCTGACCATTGATAAAAATGATCCAGCCGCGCACGATGCCCAATTCCGATTGGCAAGTATGTTCTTGGAAGAAAAAGACCGTGAGCAAGCCTATACCTATATCACAAAAGCTTTGCGCAATCAACCGCAAAACCCCGAATACAAAGCCATGCTTCCGAGAACCATCGTTACGGATCAACAAGTGATGGATAATTTTATTGCTCTGGAAAAACTGGCAGCGGTACCGGGCGCTCGTCCTGAATTGCAGATGTTAGTTGGACGAGGTTATGCCAAGAAAAAGAACTCCTTAATGGCAGCCCGCTACTTTACCGAAGTGTATGCAAAATCGCCCAAACTACTGGAAGGCAATAGAGATGCTGTGGTATCCCTGTATGACGCCAAAAGCTTTGAGCTTTCCGGAAGTCTCGCAGAAAAATATCTGGCTGCAGACCCTCTTAATTCCAAGGACAAGACGATCAGTGAAATTCTCGTGAATTCTTTTTCAGCCACAAAGAAGCCAGCTGACAAAATGCGGGAAGCCATTCGCAACCACATAGCAATCGATCCGGAAAGCGCTACTAAATGGAACATGCGTCTTGCCGAATTGGACCTTGCAGTTCGGGATACCGCTGGGGCAATTGTCCATGTGTGTCAGTGGTTGGAAAAGAATCCCAAGGATGCAAATTCATGGCACTTCTTAATGCCACTGGTGACCAAACGTCCGGGACAGGAAGATGTTTATATCCAAGTCTTGGAAAAACTAGTTCTCCTGGAACCGGCAATGCGGGGGCGTTATGATTTCGAATTGGGCAGCTTATATTTCGACAAAGGAAATTATGAGGACGCGGAGGTTTCATTTACCAATGCGGCCAAAGGGAGTGCTTCTAATGCAAAGATTTGGTACCGGCTCGGCGAAACAGAATTAAAACTACGCAAGGACAAGGAGTCGGTAGACAAGTTCCATCACGCCTATCAGCTCGAGCCCGGGAATATTACCTATGCGCGCGCCTACTCACGTAATGTTTCGAGCAAGGATGAAATCAAACAAAACCTTCCGCTCTTGAAATTTCTTAATCAAAGTGGTCCAAGTGTTGAGGAACGGAAAAAACTTGCTCAGGCCTATTTCCTGAATCTTGATTATTCCAATTCCGCCAAGGAATGGGATTGGTTACTCAAGACCGACTCTACTTTGGGTGCCACGGAACCGATGGTTTCAGATGCCTATATGCTTTCAGGACAAAAATCCAAAGCGCGAGGTCTCTATGAGAGGCGATTGCTGACTGAACCCAATAATCTGGCACTGTTGGAATCCGTTGCTAACCTCTACAAGTTGGAAGCCAATCAAAAGGGCTATGTGTCCACACTCCAACGTATCGTCTTGGTGGATCCAAAGTATAAGGGCTACCAGCTGTTGCTCGCCAGTGAATTGGAAAAGGCCAAGGATTTAAAAGGAGCGTTGCAACAGTACGCGGATTGGATTGGCCGCAATGGCGATGATGAGTCGGCGCTCAAGGCAATGCACCGTCTGGCGGATCAACAAAAGGATACGGCGACGCTCATGGACGCCTTGGTTCGACTCAATCGGAATAAAAAAGTTGATTTGATTTATGCCTTCCAGCTGGCTGAAGTGGATTATGTCCGCTCCGGGAATATTGCGGGTATTGAAAAATTAGTGGCCATTCATCCTGACTTCAGACGCGGCAAGGTCATTCTAATCAAGTCCTACTATCAAAAGGGTGCAGTAGCGAAAATGGCGCCCTTTGTAGGTTTTCTTGCTCAGGAAGCCAAACTGGATCCTGGGTTGGCAGAGCCGCTTGGTGATGTGTATGCCTTTCAAAACAAGAGCGGACTTGCCAATGAAAGCTATTTCGAGGCCGCTCGAATGGCAAAAAAAGATCGGAAGCTTTTCGTAAAGGTTTATAAATACGCCAAAGAGCATGATTCTCCTTACCGAGCCGGGCTACTCAAGCAAGGGTATGAAGCCTTCTCTGATGATGTCGAACTCAAGGGTGATTATGCCTTAACCTTGGGTAAGACCCCGAAAGCGCTTGATCTATTTAACGAGATTCTGGTAAAGGACCACAACAATTTGCCTGCCTTGCGAAATGGATCTGAAATTGCAGTATCGATGAATAATACTGAAATGGCGACGGGATTACTCCAGAGATGGGTGGCCTTGGAGCCGGAACAGGTCAGGCCTTGGACTTTACTGGTTGACCTGTACACTGTAACCAAAAACAACACCAAACTGGCTGAGGCTTTGGGGCACGTGTCGGAGCTCAATCCTAAAAATGGCGAGATTGCATACAAAGCAGCTTTGGCCTACACTAAGATCGGTAATAAAGAAAAATCCTTGGATCTTCTAACTAAAGCTGTGACGCTCAGTTCGGCGAATCCGATTTATCAGAAGGAGTTTGGATTGGCGTTGGTTGCTGCGGGCCAAGCGGCCAAGGCAAAGAATCCGTTGCTGATTGCAGACAGGACGTTCAAGAACGATGAAGCCATTAATATGGCCCTCTACAACATTTATCTGACCGAAAAAAATCAGGGCTTAGCCCGCGAGCGATTGCGTACCTTGGTTTCGCTCAAGCCCAGTGATAAAGCCCTTTCGTTCTCCCTTGCGCGATTGGAATCAGAATTGAAAAGTCCGGCGGATGCAGTTCGCATTCTAGAGCGGCCAATATTTAAGGACGTGCTAGATGCAGAAATGTCCTTTTTGCTTTTGGACGGCTACTTTAAGCTTGGACAAAAGGATCGCGCGGCTGCACTGGGTCCGCAGCTCATCCGAAAATATCCGGAAGAAGCCAAGCAATCTTTGCCCTTGGCCGTACTTTTTTACGAAACCAAAAACAAGTCGAAAGCAAAGGAGATTTTGGAGTCCTATACCCGCAATCATCCAGTTGAAGAAGCATTCTACTATCTCGGAAAAATTTACTTCGAGGAAAAAAACTGGCAGGGAACGATTAATAATTTGACTCGAGCCGATGAGAAACGCGTAGATGTGCTTAGCATGCTGGGTCAAGCCTACATTGCGAACAAGGAACCGGAACAGGCCATTAAAGTGTACGAAGGCTACTATGCCAAGACAAAGGACATTAAAATCCTGGTTGAATTGTACAATCTGTATAAGAAGACTAACGATGAAAAGGGGACGCTGGCGATGTTGGAGCGTCTCATGGCCACCGAACCTCAGAATTTTGAGTATCGAGTTGAGCTTGCGGAAATATATCGTGCCCATGGCGATATCAAGAAAGCTGAAGTTCAGTACGATATGATTCTTAAAAAAATGCCTTCGCTACCTTCCGCAAACATGAATCTGGGCATGATATTGGCAGGCCGAAAAGAATACAGCCGGGCAATTAAGCTGTTAGAAATAGGCTTGGCCAAATTTCCTGATAGTTCAACGGGTTGGCGTTATCTTGGCGATGCCTATCGTAACGATAAACGCTATGCATCTTCCCTCCAGGCATACAAGCGCGCATTCAAGTTGCAGGATCAAAGCCTGCCCATCGCCATTTCCAAGATGCAAATGACCAAGGAAGTCAATGCCACTTCGGAGCTTATGGGCGCCTATGCTGATGTCGTGCGGCTTGATTCCGGAAATGTGGAGGCCACCTCCGCTTTAGCGGATATTTATTTTGCAGAGCGAAAATATGTCGAGGCGACTACTTTGTACACGCGTGTGACTGCAAATAAAAATGTCGACAAGGCCATTTGGGCAAATTTCGGATATGCTTTGCTGGAGACCAAGCAAATTAGCGGAGCCAAAAAGGCTTTTCAGCGCGCGGTGGATCTTGGCGAAAACAGCCCAAGAGTGATGACCAGTTTGGCCAGAATTTACAAGGAGGAAGGGAATGTGGACAAAGCCGAGTCCATTCTATCTGCCATGGTCAAAAAGGATCCTCGTAACCACATGGCCTATTTCTGGCTGGGTCAAATTGCCGCAGAACGAAACCAACCGGGTGTAGCCGAGGGATATTTCCACAAGGCGCAATTGCTTGCACCAGCCAATGGTGATTATGCCGAAGCTTTAGCGAGGATGAATTATAACAAGGATGAATTTGCCGAAGCGAGCCGGCTTTTGGAACCGGTGAAAGAGAACCTGTCCTCGGCGGGTCGCCTCATGTACGGTGACTGTCTTATGAAGCAGGGACGGAATGCAGATGCATTGGTTGAATTCAATGCGCTTTTTAGTAAATCGCCTTCGGCACCTGTATTGGCTAAATTGGCGGAACTGCAAATAAATAAAGGAAATTACCGCGAAGCCATTCACACCATAGAAAGTTCCGATTTTTCCCAAGACAGCTTGGTCTTATTTTCCCTTGCAAAGGCCCGTCTCGCTTCTCATGAAGTGCCAAAGGCCAGGGAAGTATTGGAGCGACTCATCCGCGATAGCAAATACAATCCAAACTACTACCATTATCGGGGGCTAACTTATTTTGAGGAAAAGGATTATACCAAGGCCAAAAAGGATTTCGATCAGGCCATCAAGTACAACCCGGATCTGATGGATGCAGTGTATCATATTGGCCTTTGTCTACTTAATGAGAACAGCAATACGGACGCGAAGAACTATTTTAAGGAACTTTCCCAGCACGCCAACCCCGCCAATCAAGCTAAGGGTTTCCTGGGATTGGCGATGGCTTTTTATTCCGAAAAGAAATTTGAAGCTGCCGAAAACTTCCTGCAAAAGTCGGTAAGCGCCGACGAATCGGCGGATGCAGAATGCTTGTGGGCCCGTGTCCTGTTGAAATTGCGTAAACCAAACGAAGCTGAGAAGCATGCCGCGAAAGCATTGGAACTGCAGCCTGGAAATTCTAAGGCAGTCGTTGCCATGGGGGATGTGCTGCTCGCCCAGAATAAGAAATCAGACGCATTGGTATTGGCTAAAAGAGCATTGGAAGGGAATCCCAATTCCTGTGAATTACTGATTGGATCCGCCAAGATCAATTTCGCTGCGGGAAATTATGAGACCAGTAAGTCTAACAGCACGTACGCGATATCTATTTGTCCCGATGATGCCTCACCCTATTATTTTGCGGGTGTGGTTGCGGATAAGAAATATCAGAAGAAGGAAGCCAAAGATTTCTTCAAAGCTTTCCGCAAGCACGGTGGCGATGAAGCCATGTTGCCGCCGGACTATCGCTAAATACTAGGCGCCTGGATTTTGGGGTAGGACCAATTCCATTGTTGAGGCGCCTGGGAAATAGTGGACTCCATAAATCCGCGCACCCAGGTTCGTAAATTGATTCGGTCCAGAGTTTCTGGACTGGATTTTACATTTTTCCTGCCTAGGGGATTCCATGGTGGATGAAAAGTAAAGACGGACTTGCCATTTGCCTGCAGAAATGTGGATACCGGAACGAACAGACAATTTGAATTGCTTAAGAATTCTAATAAACGAGCTGGATAAGTAATGGAGATTTTATCCCACAAAAGCAGAAAATCCGACTCCAATTCTGGTTTTGGATTTTGATCGACCATCATCGCCAGCACGCCGTTTTCTTTAAGTAAAAGACGTAATCCAGCTGCCAAGCCTTTGCCGGCTACCGGATTTGTATATCGATGTGCACTCATCCAAATAACATCCTTCCCATCCCTTTTTCTTCCTGCGGCCATGAATTTTGAAAGTGCATCAGTAAATGCCGGAGCTGTCAAAATCAAAAAGGGGCGCCCCTTTGGTGCCAGCGGTACTTGATGTAGCAGTTCGAGCAATCCTGCATGCGCTCCGAGCAATACTACCGGTCGGCCGGATGTCAATGCCGATTTATAATGGCTATCACCGAAAACAGTTATTGAGCCGGGTTCAAGTGATCTGCCATGCTGACGTAGCCCAATCAAAAAAAGCCGAAGCCGCATTCGGTAATAGGAGAGGAGGTTCAGGTCTTGTGAAAAGGGCGAGACGGTAAAACATTTACGTAGCCGCTGCACCTGTTTACGCCGTATCCAGAAATAGATCGGTATCGTCCAATGAAAAATTGAATGGAGAAAATTCGGGGGAAGCTGAGTCAGAACCCTAAGGGTTGCCAGGCATAAAAATCCGACGAAGCGGCTACCTAGCTTGAGACTGAAGGTTTTAAGGTAAACCTTTGAAGGCAAGGCTGGCCACCAATCTTCCCACATTGCCCAGACTAAATGCAGAACATTTATCGGGAGTATCGCCCAAGGTATGCCACGCCGGGTAATCGAAGTCGATTAAGTCTATGGCTGGAAGGCCCACGGCTTGCAAGGGCATATGGTCATCGAGAACGGATGGCCCGGGTCCATCCTTAAAAGCATTTAAACCCAAGGCATGCGCCCTCGACCATATTTTTTCAACGATCGTAGGGCTTTGTGACAGGGAGTTTTGTTCACGGAAAAGATTTAAATCCCTATCCCCAACCATGTCCAAAAGCAGTGCATAGGCAATGTTTTTTTCGGGGAGATTTTTCGCGAAATAGCGGGCACCTAGAAAATATTCACTGATATTGCCTTCCTTGCCATAATCTTCGCCATCGAAAAACACTAGATATACCGTTTGTAGAGGTGGCTTTTGCGCGAGTAGGTTGGCCAACTCCATTAGAATGGCGGCACCGGATGCGCCATCATTGGCCCCCAGAATTGGCCGGTCTCGTACGGCTAAATTGGGATCCTGATCTGCCCTAGGTCGACTATCCCAATGGGCGCAAAAGATAACCGGTTTCGCTTTCGCATCCTTGCCTTTGATTTTTGCAATGAAATTGGTCCAATTCATTTTTGTACCTGTCGCCATGTCAGAATGCACGAACTTCTGGGGGAGCAACTGAAATCCCAACATTTGAAAGTGCTTGATAAAATATTCCTGAGTGCGTTGGTGCCCTTCGCTTCCATTAATGCGCGGACCGAATGCGCATTGCTCAGTCAGATAACGAAATGCCCGGGTAGAGTCGAAAACGGGCTCAACGGGAGTTGGTTTAGCTAAAAGGAGCGCAAGCAAGCAAGTGGATATTACCATAAGGAATTAATGTAAAAACAATGCGCTATCCTGCCCCGGCCCTTTTTTCTTCTTTACAATGGCTGGGCGAATGGCATACACGCAACGGCGATCCCCGCTTAGAATATGTTCCTCGCGCGTTACTATGGCTTCGTTACCCATCAGACTTTGGAAAGCTTGAATTTCGCTTTGACAGATAGCTTGGCAGGTTTTGGCAGCTGTACAGATTGGGCAGTGGTTTTCAATCAACAGGAACCCGCCTCCCGATTGCGGTTGGACTTCGGCCATATAGCCTTCGCGGTCGCGCAGGTTTGCCAATGCCTTCACTTTTTCCTTTAAACCACTGGCATTAGGAATATGATGTTCGTTCTCATCCACATATTGTCGTGCCCGCGACTCTAATATTTTTTCAATACCTACCTGGCCATAAACCTCTTGTAAGGAATGGAGTAAGCCAACAGTCAATGTGGCGTGGGCATCTGGAAAAACCCGGTTTGCCGTCTCAGTCAGTCGCCATTGCCGAACGGGACGGCCACGGTGTGGACTACTAATTGGATCTGAATCAGGGAACACCACTTTTTCCAGTTCCAAGGACGCAAGCTGCAGTCCAATGGCCATGGGGGTGACACCAAGTCTACGGGCTAGCCCTCCTGCACTATGTGGGCCCTCGCGCTTGAGAATGTCAAGAATGGCTAGTCTGGTATTTTTTGGAGTTGGCGACTGCGTAGTGGGTTGCTTGGGAAGCTTACTCATGGTCATACCCAGAATATACCCTCGCATTGAAATTAATTAAAGCCAATACTTTATTAATACGACCCGTGCCAGATGTAGCCCAATTATGTCAAAGGTATGCTGGGAATTTTGAGCTGAGAGCGAATGAAGCCGGGGTCCAAACCTTCGCCTGCATAAGAAACCAGAGGTGAGATTTCCACTATCCTGTTTTGGAGTTCTTCTTGGGATAGGCCGGCAGCCAGGGCCCAGTTGCGGTGTAAGTTTAATAGCATAGCCCGGGCTGTACCAGGACTGTCCACGCCATCCTTATTTTTGACGGGAGCAAATTCCTCTTCTCTTTTAACCAAGAGGGCTGCCATGTCCTGGGCCAGAGGGAATAGATCGAACATGAACATTTCAAATTTGTAGGCGTTGGGTGCGGTTGGATGGACCAGGTTGCCCTCGGGGTCAATGTACGGGATGCGCTTATGAGCCAGATGGAAGGGAAGTGAGGCTGCACAATGCTTTTCCAAAAAGTTTCTGGTAAAAAGATGCACGGCAATATTAGCTGATGCATATAAAGGCATTCCGTGGTTATCCTGCGCTGTCAGCATGTCTTCAGTCATTTCCGAGTATTCCAGAATCGAGGGCCGGCCATTGCGTCGGCAGAGTACGCCCACCTTTTCACTAGGTGCGGCTTTGACCACGGCCTTACTGGCAATAGGTAGACCCGACTGTATTGCGAATCCTAAAAAGCGCGGATCGCAAATACGCACTAGGGCGTTGTCTACGCTGTAGACAAATATGTACTCAACGCCGCGTCTGCGCATATCCTCCAATGCGCCACTTTTGGAGAGCGCTAGAAAACACCCTCCGTTGCCATTCGCTCCCATTGCCAATTGCCCCTTGGACGCAAGCAGGATCCGGCCTTGTTCGTCCACCAATGGCATTTCACCTTGTTGGAAAAACAAGATGTCGCTTTGGGGAATTTCAAACCAATTGTTTTCCCTAAAGTAAGCCACTGTTTCCGCATGGTTTTCGATACTCGTCATGATGTACCACGGGATGATCTTTCCAGATTGACGGGACAAACTGCGTAGCCGTTCTGCCTGAATCTGGAACAAGGATTTATGGGACGGCAAGCCAATATCGAATACGCCTTTAGGCCCTGCATGCCCAAGGCGCGTGCCCTGTCCTCCCGCAACTAGAAAGGCAGCGACTTTTCCTTCCCGCAAGGCGCGCATCCCTTGATTGGACATTGTTGCTCGCTCGGTAATGGCATACTCATCCCAGTTGCGGGCCGGCAAGGGTTCAAAAACTTCGGCAAAACTTTCTTTGGATTTCCCGGTGACAAGCTGTTTATGCAGGTGGGCAAGTTCAGAAAAATCGACGGAAAGAATTTGGTCAATTAGGAAATTCTTTTCCGCTTGTGGCAGTTCATCGATAAATTGAAGTAGATGCTCCTGGCCGTGGCGGGAAACGAGCGTCCGGGCTTGATTGAAACGATCCTGTTCTGACATGTACAGTACAAACTCCAGGATTGGGGGGATGGGTTGTGCGCTACCGCAATTTAAAAAAGATCAGGCAACTCAGAATCAAGGCCAGGACGGAAACCAAGTGGAAACGCCAAATGATTTTGGAATTCAAAGCTTGCTGAGAATCAAATTTTTCCTTCCACTTTATTTGATAATGATGGTGTAGCGGTGCGCGCAGAAAAAATCGTTGACCCGTTTTCCCTTTGCTGAAATGACGGGTTAATTTGAATCCGCTGATTTGAATCAATACCGAAAGGGCTTCGCCCAAGAAAACGATTCCCACAATGGGAAGGAAGAGCTCAATTTTTAGCAACACGA
Source organism: Fibrobacteria bacterium (assembly GCA_043732185.1). Classification (GTDB taxonomy): domain Bacteria; phylum Fibrobacterota; class Fibrobacteria; order UBA11236; family UBA11236; genus Chersky-265. The sequence continues at coordinate 166,346 of JAYTHY010000046.1, read as the reverse complement.
ACATCATTCCAATGACTCCTCCAAAGCCGATGGATCCGGCATCCCCCATATAAATCTCAGCTGGTGGGCTGTTGTACCAAAGGTAGGCAAGAGTTGCGCCAATAATGGACGCGCAGATCGGGAACAGCTCATCCCCACCGGGAATGTGAGGGATCAGAAAATATTTTGCCAAGATGGCGTTTCCGGAAATATAGGCTACGATTCCGGCGAATAGGGATGTCGTTATAATTGGAATGGAAACCAGAGAGTCCAGGCCGTCCGTAAAATTTGCGCCATTGGCGCTGGAGGTAGTGATGAGACAAATGAGGATTACGAAAGCCCAGCGCGGAAGATAAGGCAGCCAAATTTCGGGCTTAACGAAAGGCATGGTAAGGTGACCGGAAAGGCCGGGAATGAATTTGTAAGCAAAGATCGCGACGATGAGGGAAAAAAGAAAATAAAGGAAAAGGCGTAGGCGTGCTGAAATGCCATCCGCTTTGAGTTGGTAATCGGCTTTGGAAAGCTTGCCCTTTGCGACCAATTTCTTATTACGAATTTTGATTACATCGTCGATGCCGCCAATAGTGGCATAGGCTAATAGTATTAGCAGGGCTGAAATGGAGTAGGCATTAGGCTTGGCGAAGCTGAGGGAGGCGGCAAGAACGGCAAAGACGAGCAACATTCCGCCCATGATGGGAGGTGACTTTCGTTTACCATGATCAAAATCAGAAGTGGCATCTAGACGATTGAGCAATGCGATATAACGAGGCATGGCCAGAAACACGAGTAAGGAGGCAAAGAGAGACGCGGCTCCGGCGCGAAACAAGCGATCGTCGAAAAGTGCGTAATGGGTCCAGTGATAGAGAAAATAGGAAAACATGCTTTCAGGTACCCCTAGGTTAAAGTGGCTGGGGAGTTGGCTTGCAGCCGGTTCTTGATGTCGGAGTAAAGATCTTTAAGGCTGTCTTCGATCGATATGAGAGGCTTCCACCCAGTCAACGTCATTATTTTTTCCGGACTGCCTACCAGCAGGGGAATATCGATAGCTCTTTCCAGAGCCGGATCAATCCTGGTTTCAATGGGACAGCCACTGAGACTGATCAAGAAATTCACCAAGTCACGAATGGTGCGGGCCTTCCCGGAACAGACGTTGTAAACTTCCCCAGTTTTGGCTCGTTTAGCGAGCATGGCAATGGCGCGGGCCTGATCGCGCACGTCCAAATAATCACGGGAAACATCCAGGTTACCTGTGTAGATTGCAGTTTCACCATCGTACATTTCAATGGATGCGATTTGCACAGCAACGGAAGGAAGTACGAATTTGCGTTCCTGAAAGGGTCCGGTACTGCTGAAAGGACGAATGGTGACGATGTCCAAGCTGTGGGCGACAATAAATTGTTTGGCCAGTAATTCACAGGCGGCCAATGCGGTAGCGTAAGGTGTGAAGGGAATGGGAGGGTCGGTTTCACGGTGGATAATATCCACCACACCACGACCTGCGCCATAAATTTCCGAGGAGCTGACCAAAAGCACGCGTGCTTTGGGTACTGTGAGCCGAACGGCTTCGAACAGATTCTGCGTACCGAGAATCAACAGTTGCAAAATGGCATTGGGCTTGAGCTGGGACGTACCCAGGGAGAAGCCCTGAGAAACCATGTGGTAAATTTCGGTTGGTCGATGTTCGCCAAGAACTTGCACTAAGCTTTTGAAGTCCAGCAGGTCACCGGTGAGATAGGTCACGTCTTGTAAAGTTTTATGGGATTCGTGATCCTCGGCGGAATAGGAGACAAGCTTGTCTTTGCCGTGGGAAAGCAGGCTGAGCAGATGATAACCCAGGAAGCACGTGCCACCGGTTATAAAAATGGTCATGCCTTCGGTTCCTGCACAACCATCAAGGCGAGGAGAACCTGTTCCTTATCCACATCCCGAACGGATTGTACTGCTCCGATGCGAGAGGGAAGGATGTAGACCCGATTACCGTCGTCGACTTTCTTATCCAATCCCATGGCATCCCATGCCTGGGCAGGGTTCAATGGTATCGGAAACAATTTTGGCAATTGCAGTTTGTCCAGAACGTTACGCTGTTCCAATTCTGCTACGGGATCCAACATTCCAATCTGAACTGCCAGGCGGGCGGCTACGCGCATACCCAAGGCCACGGCTAATCCATGCGGCAAATTTCCATAGCCGGCCAGAACTTCAAATGCATGCCCGAAAGTATGACCATAATTCAAATTGGCACGCCCGCCATCTTCGGTTTCGCGTTCGTCTTTGCCAACCACGGAAGCCTTTATGGCACATGAGCGAAGTACCACTTCCCGGATAAGTGCGGGTTCCTTATTTAGTATGCCTTCGCTATTTTTGTCCAAAAAGTCAAAGAAGTCTCGGTCTGCGATAACTCCGTATTTTACCACCTCGGCGAGTCCGGCTAAAAATTCCTGACGAGGCAATGTTTCCAAAGCAGATAAGCTGATTATAACCGCCTTCGGTTGATAAAATGCGCCGATCAAGTTCTTTCCAAAGGGGTGATTGACTCCGGTTTTACCGCCGACGCTGCTGTCTACCATGGAGAGCAGCGTGGTTGGCACTTGCAGAAAATCAATTCCGCGCAAATAAATGGCGGCAGCAAATCCCACCATGTCGCCTACAACCCCGCCTCCAAAAGCCACCAAAGTGGTTTTGCGTGGTAAAGCGTGACGAAGCATGAAAGTGAAAAGCTTGTTTAGGGACTTGAGATTTTTTTCTTCCTCTCCTGGCTTGAAAAAGAAGGTGCGACAGTCGCCGAGCGCCGAACGCAATTGTTCCAACATGTGTTTTTGTTCGGCCCGTAGATTGAGGTCCGTGACAATTAAAAAACGGTGTGCACATCCCGATTTGTCGGCAATGCTATCGATATGTTCAGCCAAGTTGGTTTCGACAAAAATTGGGTAGCTGCGTTCCTTGAGGTTTACAATCAAGGGTTTGAGTTCCTCGATTTGGAGTCGATGGATGATACGGCGCGTCAATATGTGATGGGGGATGTTTTCATCAGACTCGAAATGGAATTCTGCGAGATCGTATAAGGGCTTGCGATCAACCAGCAATTGCTTGATCTTTTGCATTTTGGATTCATCATCCAAATTTGCCAATAAGGGCCGAGAATCTTTTTTCCGGTTGACCCGTTCCAAAATCACTTCAGGGCTTGCGGACAATCCAATCAGAACGCCGGTCCTGCGAATGATTTCGATGGCGGATGGATTGAGCAAGGTTCCGCCACCCAAGGACGCGACCAATGGACCTTGATGGCTGATCTCTTCCAATATTTCCACTTCCATGCGCCTAAAAGCCTCTTCACCCGATTCAGCGAAAATCTGGGGTATGGTCTTTCCAGTTTTTTCCTCAATGACCTTATCTAGATCAAAAAATTTCCAGCCAAGGGATGCCGCTGTTAAAAAGCCTATGCGACTTTTTCCGGATGCCATGAAACCTGTGAAATAAATATTACGTGTGAGGGGCAAGGACATGGTGGTTTGGCTCAGAAATTTTTGAGTGTATCGAGGCCGGATATCGGCGTGGGTTTGTGATCATCTGGACGACCACTTCTTTCCAACTGCTCTCGAGCAGAAGCAAAGAACTGGGTAACATCAGGAGTCGTGCCTGTCCAGACTTCGAAAGAGGCTAGGCCTTGGTGGACCAGCATTCCCAGTCCTCCCACGGTTTTAAGGCCAAAATCCTGCGCCAATTGAATGAGGCAGGTTTGTTCGGGGACATACACGATATCATAGACAATCTGGCCAGTATGAAAATCCCCGGCCTGCAATGGGCTGGACCCAATATTTGGATGCATACCAAGCGGCGTTGCATTGACGATGATTTGAATGTTGGGGCTTAAGGCAGCATACTCGCTCAAAGCTGCAAATTCCAGAATGGGTGCGAAGGGAGCTTGAATTTGATTGGCCAGCGTAGCAGTAATTTCCAACGCCAATTTTTTGGCCTTGGCGACATCGCGCCCGACCAAGACCACGCGCGAAGGTTTGTCCATGGTCAGCAATGCAAATACGATGCTGCGCGCCGAACCTCCATTGCCAAAAATAGCTACTGATTTTCCCTCGAAGCTGTGACCGGCCATTCGAAAGCCTTCCAGGAAGCCATGTGGATCCGTGGTCGTGCCTAACAGGCGGCCATTGTCATTCACTATCGTATTCACGACGCCCATCAAACGGGAAATATCTGAAAGCTCATCCAGAAAGGGAATGACCGCTTCTTTATGGGGTAGGGTGACATTGGCACCGCGAAAGTTGAAGATTCTAAGCGCCTCTACAGCAGACTTTAGATCTGCGTGGCGCACTCGCAGCGGCACATAGGCAAAATCGATCCCATTGTGTTCAAAGGCTGGATTGTGCATGGCCGGTGACAGTGAATGGGAGACAGGATCTCCTATCAGGCCTATGAGTCTGGTGGTACCGAGGATTGTCATATTTTTGCTGCCTTAAGGGAGAAAGCCAAAGCAATAATCCCTTCCAGAAAAAGTAATAATATTGCCGCCAGGAACAGCTTTGGCCAAAGCGTCATAACTGAAGCCAAGCCGGTCACTGGAGTCCTGCTGGATTGTACTATGAGACGGCCCGGAAAATCCTTGAACTCTGCAAGCCAGGTTGCCTTGGCCTGTTCGTTTTCGTGCTCCCAATCCGAACCGGATGCTTGTCCCATTTGACTGACACCTCCAGAATTAGCTGCCAGGTTTACCGCAAATTCCGTAGTGTCTCGATCTTGAATAATTTTATAAATACCCAGGTGATCGAAGGGTCCCAAATAAAGTCGTGGACCTACAACGCGTACTTTCGAAAAAATCATGCCGTCTGGATCAAGGATTTCCCTAGAAGTAGGGGCCTCTGAAACAGATTGGTGATTGGCAACCATGGCGATTTCATCCACGTTTAAAACCAAAATGGAATCGGCAGGGATGGAATGGTTTTGGGCTTGCCCTTCCGATCCCGTTTCCTGCAGGGCCTGATGGAGCAGTGGCGTGATTGGGCGGACGCCGAGATCGCACCAATTGAGATCGTCGATATCGGTAGTCCAAAGTAAAACTTTGCCACGATGGAAATCTCCGGCTACGAGTACCGCGCCGGCCTGTCGGGAAGGGGTCGTTGGGGCTTCTGCATTCTGAGCGGATGCGGGATCCATTTGGGATAATAAGAGTTCCGTCCCTGAATCCGGAAGGAAAGCAAACCGCTTATGCACACTGCCCAAACCACCGAGATCCTTCGGCAATCCTCCCAACTTGGCTAAGCCCATTCGATTGACGGAAACAGGTGAGCTGGTAGGGGACTCGACTAGATTACCCAGGCGGCCCAATCGCAGCGGTTGCAATAAAAACCGGTTGAGCATGGGAATGTCGGTTTCCTGGCCCACGCCGATGATGAGCCTACCTCCCTTTTTCACAAACTCCACGACCTTCGCATAACCTTGAGGATCCCTATTTCGGTCATTGGCCAAATAGACCACTTTCAGATTGGCGCTTGTTTCCTTTCCCTGCGGACCCAGCCCTTCAGTCCAAGGAATATCCTTGAGGCTGGCTACATGTTCAATCCTTCGAAAATAGGTTTCCTTTCCTAGGCTAGGTAGTGAGGTCAGTACACTCCCTGTATGTGCCATTTTCCAGGTCCCGGAATTGGGAAAACAGAAAAAATAATCCGGGTTTGCAAAACCGAATTGGGGCAAGGAAAGCTTTCCGGTGGTTTGGGGACCGTCACTTAAGGGTATGGTAACCTCGATGCGACTCCCGTCTGGAGTGGACTCCTGAAAAATCCTGCCGTTTAAAAAGACTTGCAATTTACCCAGCTTGTCCCTTGGCACGTTTACATTGATGCTGGAAATGATTTTCATGATGGGTCCATCGGAAGCTGGTGTGGCTTGTATGCCCATGAATGCATGAACCCGGGCCCCGGCATTTTCATAATCTGTCAAGACAAGTTGCAGTCCGGGATTTTCCTTAAGCGCCCGTATCAAAACAGGTGTGGCAGGAAAAAGTTCGCTCCAGGAGAATACGGGAATGTGGATTTGAACCGTGCCGGCATTGGCACCCAAGGTCGTCATCAGCCGGGATAGGCCGTCTCGATAGTTTCCAAAGCGATCGGAAATCGTCCACATCCCTGGCCCATCCTCTATCAGTGGACAGACAACAGAATGCGTTCCTTCCGTAGAATCGTAGGAACGTAAGCGCGAACGCTGCGCTTCTAACGCGTTTTTCCCATGTTCTACTGAAAGCCTGCCATAGATACCGTTATGAATGAGAGCCGCTGAGTGATCGGGATGTGAAGTAGATACCTTGATAGAGTTGAGAACGGGATTGGAGAGGGCGAACAACAGGCAGAGTAACAGCAAGGTCCTGATCAACAAGAGCAAGAAATTTTTCAGTCGGTGCCGATGCATGGATTTGGCAAATAGGTCGCGGACCAAAAGTAAGCTGGGAAAAGGCTGTTTGCGCAATCGTTGGCGGCCCAAAAAATGAATGGCCAGCGGTACTGCTAAAGCGGCGCCCAACCACAGACTGAAGGGGCTGAGCAGGGAAAACATATTTTAGGTCCGAAGCAGAATTTGGCGCATGGCTTGGAAGTAGGCTGTGCCGGTGTCTACGCGCACAAATTTGACATTGAGATTGAAACATTCTGCCCGCAGGGTTTCCGTATGCTGCGCAAGCATAGTCAAGTACTGAGGCTTAAGATGCCGTGCCGATACTTTTAGCGAGGACTCGGTTTCCATGTCCACCAATTCCAAATTGTTCCCTTCCAAAAAATTCATTTCCTCGGGAGTCAGTATTTGTACCAGTGTGGCGCTCTGATTCTTAAAACGAACTTCCTTGAGGCCGGTAATGATGGTTTCCGGCTCCTGCCACAAGTCCGTAAAAAGAAAAGTCATGCTACCGGCCTTTAGTCGTGCCGCCACCCGTCCAAACAAAGCCTTTAAATCCGTCACTCCGGACGGTTTAAGGGATTCTAAGATTTGCAGTGCTTGTCTGAGATGGGCAGCGTTGTTGCGCGGCGGAAGAAAGCCCGTGGGTTCTCCGGCTCCATGCGCTACGGAAATGCTGTCCCTCTGGCCAAAAGCCATCAGCGCCAAGGCGGCGGCGAGCACCACCGCGTACTCAAGCTTAGCAGTGCCGCCCGGAGACGCGTAGCCCATAGAGTGGGAACTGTCGAGCACCAGATAGACTGCGGTATTGGTTTCATCCTGATATTGTCGCGTTACCAGTTGATCGTTTCTGCCGAACACTTTCCAGTCCAGTGCCTTGATATCGTCACCGGGAACATACCCTTTGTACTGGGAGAATTCGGATGAGAAGCCATGATACGGCGAAAGATGACGGCCTGCCATCGTTCCTTCCAATACCATTTTTGCTTTAAGCGCCAATCCCTTGAGACTGGAAAGGAATGTGGGGTTGAGGATGGAATTCAATTCCATTTCAAGGCGCACCGTTGAATTGAATTTGATCGTAGTACTCGCAGATGCGGCTCCGCAAGGGGTCCAGTCCAATCTTGGTTTCCGCGGAAATGAAGATAGCCTGAGGATTGTGCAATTCCAGGAATTGTAAGCGTTCCAGCGACAGCAAATCGATTTTATTGAAGACGATAAATCGGTTGGTCTCTTCCGGGCATAATTCGGAAAGAATGCCCGCGGTGATTTCCATCTGGTCTTCAAAGTCCTCAGCGCTGGCATCGACCAAGTGGAGAATGAGCGTTGCTTGAGCGACAACACTTAATGTGCTTTTGAAAGAGGACACCAGGCCAACGGGGAGTTTGCGTATAAAACCTACGGTATCGGAAAGCACGGCCGATTTCTGATTACCCAACCAGATCTTGCGAGTCGTTGGGTCCAATGTGGCGAATAGTTTATCCGCCGATTCCACTCCGGCTTTGGTCAATGCGTTCATGAGTGTGGACTTGCCAGCATTGGTATAGCCCACAGTGGCGATGTGGAATGTTGGGATACGACGGGAATGCTGTGCAGCACGGATGCCCTGCATTTTTTTGAGTTTCTGGTTTAGGTCGGCAATGCGTTTTCGCACTAGGCGGCGATCCACTTCAAGCTGGGTTTCACCGGGACCGCGCATGCCGATACCCACCCCGCCCGCCTGCCGGGACAAATGCGTCCAGGCCTTGGTCAGTCTGGGTAACATGTATTCCAACTGAGCCACTTCTACTTGCACCTTGGCTTCCGCCGTTTTGGCGTGTTTGGCAAAGATGTCCAGAATGATTCCGCTGCGATCAAGAATTTTTGCAGTGATGGTGGCTTCCAGATTTTTGACCTGGGAGCCATTCAAATCTTCATCGAAAATAACGAGATCGGCGTTATGGCGTTCCACCATTTCGGCGATTTCTTGCACCTTACCGGCTCCAATCAAGGTGGACGGATCCAGTTTTTCCCTGCGCTGCAAAGTGCTATCGACCACGTCGGCTCCGGCCGTTTCCGCCAACCGGCCCAATTCGGCAAGATGCTCTTTGACGGTTTTTGCCGAAACACTATTGGTGGCGACGCCTACCAAAATTGCTTTTTCCCTGGGCCTGGCGACCCCGCTCATTCCCACTCTATGGTTCCCGGGGGTTTATGCGTCACGTCGTACAGAAGCGCACCAACGCCTGCCTGTGCTAGGCGATGCCAAAGTTTTTCAAGTTCCGGAAAGGGAAGCGATGCAAAAGTAGCCGTCATGGCTTCGGAAGAGACAACGGGACGAATGACAATCACGGGCTTGTCGCACCAGGTAAGCGGTAGCAGTACCACTGGCATTTGCCATACTGAGGAGTATAGATTCGACTCCATTAAAAAATCGGTACAAATGGAATCCGCTTCGCGTAAAAAATGCAGGCGAGAGGCGTCGCATTCAGCCGCCACAGGCACGTAGGCCCCGCCCGGCATCGCCCCAATTTCCAAAACCACTCGATTGACCTCACGGATACGATTGGTTAAAAGAGTCGAGATGCGATCGCACAACTCCCAGTCCTTAGGGCCGCGCAGCAGGATGGGATGCGCATACGTACGGGCATCGCCTTGTACGCCAACGCTTTCTACCGGCAGCACCTCTCCTTCGAGCCCTTCAATGGATAAGGCGCTGTGTACCTTGGTAACGATATCGGATTGGACATGGCTGCCGGATTCGGTGCTGCACAAGAGCCGCACGCCCAATCCAGGTCCTGGAAAAGGATGCCGCCAAATGAGTTTAGGTGGAATGCCGAGTAACAAACCCAACTCGCGTACTTCATCTTTGTACAAATCGGCCAACGGCTCCACCACAAGTCCCTTGGCCAATAATTCCATGATGGCACCCACCCGATTGTGGTGGGTTTTGATCACTGAAGCATGCTGCGTTCCGCCGCTCTCAATGGTATCTGGATAAATTGTGCCTTGGGCCAACAGCCAAGCATTTGGATCAAGCTGCAGATCCGCCAAGGCCTTATCCTTAACTTCCAGGAACATATCGCCGATGGCTTTCCGTTTGGCTTCCGGGGCATGCAGGCCGGAAAGGGCCTTAAGAAAGTCCTCGGTTGCATCGCGCACTTTCAGATTGTGAAAGCCTTCCTTGTGCATGAATTCCAGAACATCGGCGCTTTCGTTTTTCCGCATCAGACCATTGTCAATATGCAGGCCGAGTACACGGTCGGGCCCCAGAATACGATTGAGCAAAGCAAAGGCAACGGTAGAATCGACGCCGCCACTTACGAGCAAAAATACTTTCCGACCTTCGCATTGGCGCAGTAGCTTGCCTTCCAGGGCAGCCATATAGTCCGCCACTTTCCAGGTAAACCGACATCCGCAAATCTTGAGGAAGTTTTTAAAGATGTCCAATCCTTCAATGGAATGGGTCACCTCAGGGTGAAATTGAACTCCGTAAATGCGCTTGACATCATTGGCCACGGCTGCCATTTCACAATCACTGGTATTGCCTATGCTTCGAAATCCTGGTGGCAATTTGACCACCTCATCACCATGACTCATCCAAACTGTGGAAACGGCGGAGAGGCCTGCAAATAGGGGATGGGAAATCTCCGGATGGAATTCCGCCCGGCCGAATTCGTGGACTTTACCGGGCTTGACAGCCCCGCCTAATTTATGGCTGATGAGTTGATGCCCATAACACAAGCCGAGAATCGGCAAGCCGGAATCCAACAAGGCCGGACTGCAAGATGGGGCTTCTGGATCATAAACGGAAGAAGGGCCTCCGGAAAAAATCAGGCCCACCAGTTCTTTTAAATCCCCAGATTCGGTCTGCGGGTGAATGACTTCCGAATAGACGCCCAACTGACGAATGCGCCGGGCAATCAAATGGGTATATTGCCCACCAAAATCGACAATTCCAATTTTTTCCATGTGCGATTTAATATAGCAACCCAGCGGTTCGGGATGAGACCGGAGCCACGTGTTCTACGCCATTCGTTCAACGTCCGGCAAGGCTACGGGCCGTTTCCACCAAGGTCTTGACTCCAAAACCGGTTCCCCCAGGCTTGAAATATTTCCATGTGGAAGTGGTAAAGGCCGTCCCGGCGATGTCGAGATGAGACCAAGCGGTCTTGGCGGGTACGAATTCTTGGAGAAATAGTGCTGCGGTAATGGCACCCGCTTCCGATTTGCCAACATTTTTCATATCGGCAACCGGATCGTCGAGATGCTCCCGGTATTCTTCTTCAATGGGAATGGCACAGTATTTCTCTCCGACATTTTTGCCGGCCGTGAGAATGGTTTGGGAAAAGTCCGGCTCGTTACTAAAAAGTCCCGCGATCGATGTACCTAAGGCGCGGACGATGGCGCCGGTCAAAGTGGCCAAGTCAATTATATGCGTCGCTCCTAGGGCACCGGCTTCTGCCAATCCATCGGTTAAGACCAAACGACCTTCCGCATCGGTATTGTCCACCATAATGGTCTTGCCGTTTTTGGCGGTGAAAATATCACCGGGTAAAACGGAAGCATTGCCAGGGCGATTTTCCGCAAGGCAAAGCACGGCGCTGACTTTAATGGGCAACTTCAAAGCCGCAATGGCGCACAAAGCTGTAAGGGCCGTAGCCGCACCTGCCATGTCGCATTTCATTTCCCACATGCCCTGACTGGGTTTGATGCTGATGCCACCGGTATCGAAAGTGACGCCTTTGCCTACAATGCACAGATGGGGCCCGTTCTTACGTGCTTTCCCACCTGTGTACTCCAAGGTTACCATGCGCGGTGGTCGGTCCGATCCTTTGCCCACGGTCCATAATCCCATGTATCCATCGCTAACCAATTTTTTCTCATCTCTGATTTTAACCGTAAGCGAGAACTCTTTGGCAGCCTTGCGCGCGTATTCCGCAAAGTCCTGCGGATCCAAAGCGGAGCCGGGTTCATTGACTAGGTCGCGGCACAGGTTGATCTGGTGGCAAATGGTTTCCACTTCGGACAGGACAAGGGAAAAGCTCTTAAGGTCTTGAGCGGATACGAGCAGCATCACTTCATTGTTAGCATGCTTACCTGCATTTTTATCGCTTTTGTATTTGCGAAAGTCATAGGCGGAAATCAACAAGCCTTCGCATATCGCTTGAAATTCCCTGGCAGTCGCCTTGTCCAAGGAAATCGCCACGCGGGGAAGGGATCGGCTTTTTTGAAAATCGAGAATGCGAGAAGCGGCGAGGCGTAAACGGTCTTCGCCATCGAGCCCTTTTTTGGTTGGCACCTGACAAACTGCCAGTAGTGGGCTGGTGCCGGAAAGCAGCTCAATGGTTTCTGTGAGCAGTTTGGCCGTTTGCTGTTTGACAATTTCCCTGACTTTGGCAGAGTTTGTGTCATTGGCTTTGGGCAGTGTTCCAAGCAACTTTTCCTGGTCGGCAATTAGGATGAGGGGTGGAATTTGCGCGGCGGGTAATTTTTCCATCGATGCTAAAAGCAGCTTCATGTGGGCCTCAAATAAGGGGTTTTAGGTAAGAATACTCTGAATTCTACTCGCTTTAACCTCTTTTGTGCGATTTCGCGATTTTAGGATGATGGCGTCCCAGCTTTTTTGGTGTATTTTTTGCTTTTGTTAAGATACAACGCTTGAAAGCAATGAAAAATCAGACAAATAATGACAAATACGATATTTGTTCACTTTAATGTCAATAATTGACATATTAGGATTGAAGGCATGAGAGACTTTACCATTCATCAGGGCAGAATTATGACTGCCTTAACCGAGATCAGCAAACTTTTCAGTTCCTCGCTCGATTATCGGGAAGTGGCGAATCAATGTCTGCATACCCTCTCCGAAACTTTGGATTTGGAACGAGGCACCTTGTTGATGCCCACTTCCGATCGAAAGTTTTTAGTGATAAAGGCGAGTATCGGATTCTCGCCCGAGGAAATTCGCAGTGCTGTCTATAAAATTGGTGATGATTTTGTAGGCAAGGTTTTCAGCAATTGCCTACCCATGGCATTGCCGGATGCGGACGAAATGCCGGGTATTCCCATACCCAAAGACAATGCGGAAGCCTTCAATTTGTATCGGATAGGGTTTATCGCCGTTCCGGTAATTCTCGATTCACGACCCATTGGTGTCATTACCGCGCACCGCACATCGCGCAGCAGCACCATGGTGGATGAGGACATCCGAGTAATGAAGATTGTCGCTTCATTGCTTTCTCAAACGTTGCGCATTGCGGAAATGATACGCGAAGAGAATTCCCGTCTGGTACAAGAGAACAAAGAACTGCATGCAGAATTGGAAGAGCGCTTCAACCCCGATAATTTGATAAGCAATTCATCGGCTATGTCCAAAACATTGGCAATGGTCAAAAGAGTGTCCGGTACAGATGCATCCGTTTTGTTGCGTGGAGAAAGCGGTACAGGAAAAACGTTATTGGCTCGTTCCATCCACTATTCCAGCCCAAGGCAGAAGGCTCCGTTTGTCATTGTAAACTGCGCCGCGCTCCCCAGTGGCCTCATTGAAAGTGAACTTTTTGGGCATGAGAAAGGTGCTTTTACGGGAGCCTTGGCGCAACGGATCGGCCGGTTTGAAGCCGCGGATGGCGGTACTCTATTTTTGGATGAAATCGGTGAGATTCCGGCGGAGACCCAAGCCAAATTGCTTCGCGTCATTCAAGATGGCACCTTTGAACGCGTCGGCTCCTCCAAAACTATGACTGCGGATGTGCGCCTTATCTGTGCAACCAATGCGAATTTGGAACAGATGGTCAGGGACAAGAAATTCCGTGAAGACCTCTACTATAGGCTGATGGTTGTTCCACTGAATGTGCCTCCACTCAGGCAACGCAAAGAAGATATTTTGCCGCTGGTCTCCTACTTTCTGAAAAAGTTTACGACCAAGTACAATAAGCGCATCACCGTCTCGCGCGAAGTGATGGAGTTTTTGGAAGGCTACCCGTGGCCTGGAAACGTTCGGGAGTTGGAAAACACCATCGAGAGAACTGTAGTGTTGGCCGGGTCGGAAGCGCTCACACCCAAGGACATTCCCATACTCAATTCCATGATTGAGGTACCGGATCCTGTTCCTGTACCTTTACCAGCTGCTACCAATGCCGCCGTGACCTTTTCACCTTTGAGTAGCCGTTCCAAAGAGCGCCAACTATATGAGCGGGTGCCATTGCGGGAAAAGGATATCCGCGAGGCCATGCACAATGCCGGCGGCATTCAAACGCATGCGGCCCGAATGCTCGGCGTGTCCCTAAGACAACTTCGCTATGCATTAAGTCGTTTTGAAATCAACGCCACGGAATTCAAGTACTGATGGTGCTTGCCCCAGACGTTTAAGAAAGAGGCTATCTTTTCGGGTATGTCCGGCGTATCCGATATGTCCCGTCTGGAAGGCGTGGGTCCTAAGCGGAAAAAACTGCTGGCTGAAGCAGGAATCCACACCCTCCGCGATCTAGTCTATCATCTGCCCAGGCGCTATATCGACCGCACCCAGTTTACCCCAATCGGCCAACTGGAGGTGGGAAAAGACGCCATATTTCCTGCTAAGGTCATCTCTCTATCGATTATCCAAACCCGCATGGTGGTTGAGGTGGAGGACGAAACCGGCACTTTAGAACTCCTCTTTTTCAATGGTGTGCAATTTTTGAGAAACCGGTTTCATGAAGGCCAGCGCATCTTGGTAGCCGGTGTCCCGTCTTTTTTTCGGGACATGCAAATTGTCCATCCGGAATGGGAAGTTCTCGCAGAGGGCCAGGAAGTGAAGGGGTCCATCCTCTCCCGATATCCATTGACTATGGACATGGCTGCAGGTCATGTGGAGCATAAATTTTTACAACGCATCTGTCTTTCCGCCCTAGACCAATTCACCTTTACCGATGCCATTCCCGAAAAAGAACGCAAGGACCTGGGTTTGATCGCGGAAGCGGATCTGCTGCGCGGTTTGCACCAGCCGCAAAGTATGGACAGCATTCCCAACTTACGGCGGCAGCTAAAAATACGCGAGCTGTTGCCCTTGTCCATGCGCTTGGAAGCATTGAAGCGCGAAAGGCTAAAGGTCGGAAGGGCGTGGCCAAATTCCCGTCACCTTGCGAAAACGTTGTTGGCCGGCTTTCCCTTTTCACTAACAGCCGGGCAGCTGGAAGCGGTGGAAAAGATTTCCGAAGGTCAAGCGCAAGCCAGTCAATTCTGTGGATTGCTTCAGGGTGATGTAGGGTCCGGCAAAACCGTGGTAGCCTTGCTCGCGGCGGCCAATGTGCTGGAGGCGGGAGGTCAAGTCTCACTGCTTGCACCCACGGAAATTCTAGCAATCCAGCATATGCAAACGCTTTCACCTTGGCTTGCCGCAGCGGGAATTCCTTGCGGACTTTTAACAGGTGACACCGGAAAAACCGAGCGGGAGGAAATGCTGAAAAAGCTGGCCTCCGGTGAGTTGACTTTTATCATGGGTACGCATGCTTTGTTCTCGGCAGGCGTCCAATTCCGGGATTTGGGTTTGGTCCTTATCGACGAGCAGCACCGCTTTGGCGTGCAACAAAGGCAAGCTATCGTTGCTAAAGGAAATGATCCGGATATCCTGTATATGTCCGCAACGCCCATTCCACGCACGTTAGCGCATACGGTGTTTGGCGATTTGGAAAGTCTTGTGCTGAAGGAAAAACCACCCGGTCGATTGCCCGTAAAAACCCGACTGGTGCCCGCTCATAAACGCCACGACATGCTCACCTTTTTACGCAAGGAAGCGTTGAACGGAAATCAAATTTATTGGGTCGTTCCACAAATCGGAAAGTCACCGGAAAAACCTGTTTCAGACGATCCGGATATTTTCTCTATTCCAGTGCCTAAACCAGAGGTGCCCCGCCGGCCTGATGAAGATATTGCGACTTTAGAAAAGGTTGAAAAAGAACTTCGATCGTTTACAAACGATTGGCGCGTGGGAATCGTTCATGGGCGACTCACGCAGGAGCAGAAAGAATCGACGCTAAAAGCATTTAGAGCCGGAGAAATCCACCTGCTTTTGGCAACTACGGTGATCGAAGTGGGTGTGGATGTTCCCAATGCCAATGTGATGGTCATCGAGGGTCCGGACCGTTTTGGACTTGCCCAATTGCATCAGTTGCGCGGGCGCACGGGGCGCGGATCCACCCAGGCATGGTGCTTTCTAGCCATGCCGGAGCAGGAATGGCCAGCGGATACTCTGGAACGCCTTACCGGATTTTCTGAAACCGATGATGGATTCAAAATTGCGGAAATGGATCTCAAATCGCGTGGTACCGGTAACCTGGAGGGGACGGATCAAAGTGGATATGGTGCGCTCCGATATACGGATCTCCTGGCTGACTTTGAACTCACGCAGGAAATTAGGCGTTATGCTTGTGGAAGGCTGCTGTAAGGTGCCGCGCTCTACCAGCGCAATAATCCCACGTTTCACTCCCTGCTACCAGGAGCAACTAAAAATATAATCGGGTTTGGTGTCTAATTCCGATACCTGGATCATGCTCATGGCTACCTATCCCACAGTAGCTAAATGTGCTCTTCCATTCAGCCATTTACCTTTTGACTTGCCCGTCACAATTGCATTATTCGGATTGGCCTCTGCCATCATAGCCTCTCAGAATGGGACAGCCAAGGCCGACAGACAGAAAAAATGTTACCTGGTTTGGCGATAGCGATGTCTAATTCGCAAAGGGGCCGATGGTCCCTGCTTATTCAATCACCAAAGGAATACATCATGATTATATCGATGCAGGGAAACTGGAAAGTGACAGTTAAATCGAAAAGTGCTTCCTACGACCAGCGCTTCCTAGTGAGTGGGGCAGTTTCAGGAAACGGCAGTTATGCCGGAACTGTCGGAGTTTCGGCCACCGTGGTTGGCAATCAATGGTCCATCGCCATTCAGAACAATCCCGGCACCGGCTTTCGGGTATCTAAGGCTCAAATCAAATTTCCCCATAGGGTGGGAACTGAATATGTATTTGACATTGGATCTGAGGATGGCGCTGACGGTGATTTCAATGACCTGGTTTTAACTTGCAGCACAGTGGCCACCATCAATGACTTCATGATTTATGGCAACGTGTCGCTTTACAGTGGTCGTTGCCTTTTCAATCCGTGCCGAAAACGTCCTTATGTGATCGATACGTATCCTGGGTTGTTGGATGCCATGTTGAATCCTAAGCTCAAGGATCTTATTACCAATTTGTATCCAGAGCGAGTTCCGCATTTCCCATTTCCTCCCGAGCCCGATCCCGGACCTTTCAAACCTATTGTGCTCGACCTATTTGGCGAAGCGACACTTCCCAAAACCCAGTTGGTATACCAGCGCAAGGAAGCCGTTGATTCCAAATCTGCGCCTAAGGCTAGAGCTGAATTGAGCGCGATTTCAGGGGGCAAACCATTTAATGAATTCAATCTGCTAAAATCTGCGGCTGTTAAATCCACCTCCGCTTTTTCTACCAGCGAAACCATGTCCATAAGTGAAAACATTTTTACCAATCGGCCAGACATCGCCAAGGCAATTGATGGACTCTACTTTGGATGTCAAACGGAACCGGCTGAAAATATCACCCTAACTTTTGAGGAGTATGATCGCACTGGAGCGGAGTTGGCCGGGGGCGCATATTCGGGCACGGGCAACCGGCAATTGTTGGGCGATACCGTAACCGATATGTTCGGCAATTATATCTTCCGCTTTGCATTTGATTTGGAAGTTCCGGGACTGGCTGATGCCGGCGATATCGCTTTCGGTGAAAATGTGGATGTCATTATTTATCCGGATATCATTGTAAAAGTCACCGGTTTCGCGCCCTATACGGTTCTGTATGAAAGCGCGCCCTATTACAATATTCCCAATTTAAAGCGCATCAATTTGTGTTTGCCAAAATCCACCGTCCGGCCCACTGCCGCATGTTTCAACGGCAATCTGGTCGGCAGCTTGGGCAATGTCTTTATCGGTGGCAATCAGAACACTTTTGGTTCTGAATCAGCGGTGGCGCTCACCCGCTCGGGCTATAGCAATGACTTGGATTCCACCGGGCGGATATCCGTCAATAACACCATGGCCCAATTCAAAATACAGTGTGCGGCTTGGGAGGGTGTCATTGATATGCGCGGCTGTATGTATGACACGTCGAAACCCGCTGACCAAAACCTCGCCAAATGGTATACCATCCGAATTAAACGTGCCGGAACCTCCAATTGGACCTTTGTCAGTCAGAATTATAAGCACCCTAAATTTTCCAATCGCAATTTGCCAAATTATATCGGCGATGACGTTGGTCCTTTTACTGTGCCCTTACATGTAGATGGTGGTGACTTGGTTAATGTGGCTGCGTACAAAAACATTCAGCATGAAATCAATGCTGAAGGGATTGATTGGGAGTTCGCCAATTCCGATCGGTACATGCAGCTGTACACCACTTTGTTTGATATGGTGGCGGGTGTTGTTACTCCTGGTACCTTCCTGGTCAAAATTGACTGCTATGATGTTGCTGGAAAACGAGTGCCAAACCTTTCCGATATGATTCCGCTTTATATCCACAATGTTCCCTTGAACTTTGGACTGGTGGGTCCGGTATTTGCCAATCCTGCCATTGTGAATGCGGGTTGCGGCTTGTATCGCTTAACAGATGGACAAATGAACGATCCTTTGAACCTGTCTTTTATGGCTAATGATCCCTACGGCTTCGTGGATTTATTTGAACTGACAATGGGACGCTGTCCGGAGCCGATGTTGGCTTTGCAAATCAACACACATAAGCCACCTTTGGCAAATACCACGTCCTTGAGTACAACCATGTCCTCCGGTTCCGCACCGCTCAATACCTTTGCGAACAATTGCCCCGGGTACACGGGCACGCTAGCGGCGTTTTCTTCTCCTGGAATGATAAAAGTCGAGTTCCAACCTGGGGCTTCGGAGACGGGATGGATTCGAGCTGCCGAGTATTATACTGTGCTCAGCTTTACACTGAGCGCCTATAAACGGGTGACCAATGGATACAACGATGGCCGCAGTGGACAGTACCTTACCAGTTCCAGCGTTGCCATGGAAAGGTTGTCGCCATAATCCGGACATCATTCATGGAATTCTTAGTCGCTACACTCGCCGTGTGGCGGCTGGCCCATCTTTTTTCACAGGAAGATGGGCCTTTTGATTGGATATTCAAATTAAGGAAAGTGCTTGGGCAAGGATTTTTGGGAAGTTTGATGGATTGTTTTTACTGTCTCAGTATTTGGATAGCGATTCCTTTTGCCGTCTATTTGGGTGGCAATTATTTAGAAATGGGAATACTAGGCCTGGCATTGTCCGGTGGTGCCAGTTTGCTTTTCAAAGCGACGGAAAAAAAATAAACAGGGGGAGAAAATCGGTATGGGTTGTTGTGGAAATAAACGAGGTCAATGGTTGGCGGGCAATGCCATGGCTGCGACAAGCACGGAATCCATCACGTTGGAAAGGGAGCCCATCAAAGGGCTGGAACCACGATTGTTTCAATATTTGGGCAGTGGCAGCCTAGCCCTGGTTGGCATGGTTTCCAGAAGGGTTTATCGTTTTTCGGCAGCCAACCCTCAATTGGAAGTGGCTGCTGGGGATGCTCCTGCTATGATGGGAGAAATGGACCTGAAAGCCATAGTTAAAATGTTATCTTTCCCCCCCGATGCCCAAAAGAACCGACCTTCATAAGATTATGCTCATCGGCAGCGGCCCCATCGTGATTGGGCAGGCTTGCGAATTCGATTATTCCGGAACTCAGGCCTGTAAAGCGCTTAAAGAAGAAGGCTTTGAAGTTGTCTTGATCAACTCCAATCCGGCCACCATCATGACCGATCCAGGCCTGGCGGATGCCACCTACATTGAACCCATAACCTGGGAAATGTGCGAGAAAATCATCGCCAAGGAAAGACCCGACGCACTCTTGCCCACTTTGGGGGGGCAGACCGGCCTCAATACGGCCGTCGAACTTGCCAAGCGCGGCATTCTAAAAAAGTACGGTGTCGAGATGATCGGCGCCAACCTGGAAGCCATCGAGAAAGCGGAATCGCGCCAACAGTTCAAAGTGGCCATGCAAAAAATCGGCATTGAATCCGCGCGGTCTTTTGTCGCGCACACGATTGAAGAAGCCCGCAAAGCCAAAGCCGAAATCGGTTTGCCATTGGTAATCCGGCCTGCGTTTACCATGGGTGGAGCCGGTGGCGGATTTGCCTATACTGAGGAAGAATTTGAACGGATTACCGCCGGCGGCCTGCAGCTCAGTCCAACCTCCGAGGTTCTCATCGAAGAATCCATCGTGGGATGGAAAGAGTTCGAGATGGAAGTTATGCGGGACAAGGCTGACAACGTGGTCATCATTTGTTCTATCGAGAATTTAGATGCCATGGGCATTCACACCGGCGACTCCATCACCGTGGCTCCGGCGCAGACATTGACGGATAAAGAATACCAGCGCATGCGCGATGCTTCCATAGCCTGTATTCGCGAGATTGGCGTAGAAACCGGCGGGTCCAACGTGCAATTCGCGGTCAATCCCAAAGACGGTCGGATGCTCATCATCGAAATGAATCCCCGGGTCTCCCGCAGTTCTGCTTTGGCCAGCAAGGCCACGGGTTTTCCCATCGCTAAAATTGCGGCCAAGCTCGCAGTCGGCTATACCCTGGACGAATTGCTGAACGACATCACCCGAGTCACGCCTGCTTGCTTCGAGCCCACCATAGATTATGTGGTGACTAAAATTCCCCGCTTTACCTTTGAGAAATTTCCGCAAGCGGATTCCATTCTCGGCACGCAGATGAAGTCTGTGGGCGAAGCCATGGCCATCGGCCGCACGTTCAAGGAATCGTTGCAGAAGGCCATGCGTTCCATGGAAATCGATAGGTATGGCCTGGGCGCAGATGGCAAAAAGGAAATCCCGGATGCGGAGATCCCTAATAATCTGGACTTCCGGAGGCCCGGTATCAATCGCGTGCTTTCCGTGCGACGCGGCTTTGAGCTGGGCTGGAGCGTGCAAAAACTGCATGACATGAGCATGATCGATCCATGGTTCTTGAACCAGATCCAGGATTTGGTGCTGTTTGAAAAACGGGAACTTTTGGGTCAAACGCTGGCTACTGTATCCAATGGAATCGTCAAGCAGGCCAAACAATGGGGCTATTCCGATTACCAGTTGGGATTTCTACTCAAGTCTTCTGAAGATGCCGTAAGGACGCACCGTAAAAACATCCGTGTCCTTCCCGTGTACAAAACCGTGGACACGTGCGCGGCGGAATTCAAGGCGTTCACGCCATATCACTATTCCACTTATGAAGAAGAAAATGAATCCATCCGTTCACCACGCAAAAAGGTGCTCATAGTAGGTGGGGGACCCAATCGAATCGGGCAGGGTATCGAATTCGATTATGCCTGCTGCCAGGCTTCATTCGCGTTACAGGAAGAAGGCTATGAGTCCATCATGGTCAATTCCAATCCGGAAACCGTAAGCACCGATTACGATACTTCCGACAAACTTTATTTTGAGCCGCTCACCCGCGAAGACATTCTCAATATCATCGAGCTGGAACAGCCGGATGGCATCATCCTGCAATTCGGCGGTCAGACGCCGCTCAAATTGGCCAAACCGCTGGAGCTTGCCAAAGCGCCCATCATCGGGACCTCTCCCACGTCCATTGACATTGCTGAAGATCGCAAACTGTTCTCGGAAATGGTGGAACGACTGGGATTGCGCCAGCCCCCGCATGGCATTGCCACCAATACTCTGGAGGCCGTAACCATTGCGCAGGGCTTGACCTACCCGGTTTTAATTCGTCCTTCCTTTGTGTTGGGCGGACGGGCGATGATGATCGTTTACAGTCAGGAAGAGTTGGAAAAGTACATGTCCACAGCCGTTGAAGCGTCCTCGGAGCGGCCGGTGCTGGTGGATAAATTTTTGGATTCGGCCATGGAAGTCGATGTCGACGCCATTTCGGATGGGACTACCGTAGTGGTGGCCGGCATCATGCAGCATATCGAAGAGGCGGGCATTCATTCCGGTGACTCCGCCTGCATTCTGCCTCCGCAGGATTTATCGCCCCGGCTGCTGCGGGAATTGGATCGTCAAACCATCGCTTTGGCCAAAGAGCTAAAGGTTATTGGTCTCATGAACATCCAATATGCCATCAAGGATGATTTGGTGTATATCCTGGAAGTCAATCCGCGCGGTAGCCGAACCGTTCCCTTTGTCAGCAAAACCATTGGCGTTCCGTTGACCAAATTGGCCACCAAAATCATGGTGGGAAAAACCTTGCAAGAATTGGGATTCACGGAAAGCCGCATGCCGCCTTATATCGCGGTAAAAGAAAGCGTTTTCCCCTTCGCCAAATTTCACGGCGTGGATACGTTACTAAGTCCGGAAATGAAATCCACCGGCGAGGTGATGGGCATCGACTACAACTTTGGACTGGCGTTTGCAAAAGCCCAAATGGGAGCAGGAAATTCACTCCCTTTGCATGGCAAGGTCTTTATCTCGGTGAATAATCGGGATAAGGAAAAGGTCGTGCCGCTCGCACGTAAGCTAACGGAAATGGGATTTGAAATCGTGGCTACTTCGGGCACAGCCCGGATTCTAGAAAGCAAAGGCATTGCGGCCGTGGTCGTGAAAAAGGTTTCGGAGGGACGCCCCAATGTCGTTGAGCTTATCGCAAAGAAGGAATTTGCCTTTCTGATCAATACGCCTGCAGGAAAGTCTTCCAAAGACGATGACGGCGTGATTCGCAAAGCCGCACTATTGGCGCAGATTCCGTATACCACCACCTTGTCTGCTTCTGAAGCAGCTGTAGAGGCCATTCAGGCGCTAAGGGGAGGAGAGCTGGATGTTTGTTCACTCCAAGAGTTCTACCGAAAAAGCGGCATACCCGTTCCTGAAGCGACCCAACAAGTTCCGGCTTAATCATCCAATGGCCCTTGCCATGAGCCCTTGCCGGTGCCCGTTCCATGGGCCAGTGCCGCTGCCCGTCCATCCGTGACTCCCCATGGCTAAATTCGTACACTATATCCTAGTGCAGAATACCATGGCCCGCTACCTCGCAAAACCACCTGGCTTTTTTTTAGGCCTGGTCCGACTATGCCTCCCCGTCCTAGTTTTTGGTCTCGGCGGGTGCGTTTATTTCAATACCTATTTCAACGCGCAGAAAGCTTATGATCAGGCCATGCGCATGCATGACAAACGGCTGGACAAGAATCCGGAGGATTCGATCATCGCCTCACCGGAAGAAAAGGTTAAGCTGGAGCGGAGTATCGCCAAGGCTTCCAAAGTCCTGGAGCTCTATTCCACGGAAATAAAATATCAACCCAAGTCGCTGTTCTTGATCGGCGAGTCTTACCTTGCCATGGGCGAATATGGCAAAGCCATTCTCAAGTACGAAGAGTTGCAACGCTTTTATCCCAAGGCAGAAGAGATTCAGGTGGCTGAATTCCATCGCGCCAAATGCCTATTCCTGAATGGGCAATACCCGTTCGCCCTTACGGCATTGGAAAAAGTATTGGCTACGACCAAAGATCCGGATGTGCGAGCCGTGACATTAGGCTTTTTGGCACAGCTCGAAGTCAAAAATGATTCTCCATCTGTGGCGTTGGAACTGTATGAAAAACTTTTACAGGAACAGGCCCGCACTCCAGAAGCTAAAGCGCAGGTTCACTATGAAGCAGCAAAGCTGGCCTGGAAACTGGAACAATGGGAACGAGCCAGGAATCATGTACGCGCTGTGGAAATCAAATATCTGCCTACCAAGCTGCGGTATCGATGTGACATGCTGGCGGCGGAATGCCTGTATCGCATGGGTCGTGGCCAAGACGGAATAACTGAATTGGAAGCAATGCTCAAGAATCGGCTTTTCTCGCCCTACTTTTCCGAAATCAATCTCAAGCTGGCGGAGGGATATTTTCAGATTGGCAAGCCTGATAAGGCTATAGCCTTGCTCCTGCAGGTACCGAAACTCTCCCCCAAATCGGCCAATTCTGCGGAAGCTTTTTATCGCCTGGGCATGTATCAATTGACAGATCTCAAACAGGAGAAAGCGGCTAAAGTTTTTTTTGATTCCGCAGAAGCTGCAGGCATTCAATTTGAGTTTGGAGCCAAAGGGTCCGAGCGTTCCAAGGCACTCACTCGCCTGGCTGATTTTCGCAAGTCCACGGACACGGCAGCGGCACCGGTCCATTATCGTGATTTCATGATCGCGGAATTGTTTCTTTTCAATCTGGACAATGTCGACAGTGCCTTAGGGCATTTGGATCGCATCGTAAAAGATCCACGCCAGGATTCCAACCACAGCATGCGTGCTGCCTACGCGCGAGCCTTTATCCAAGAGGAGTTCAAGCACTCCAAGCCAACCGGTGATTCCTTATACCAATTTGTACTCAACAAGTTCCCGAGCACGGAATACGCCAAACAGGCGGAACGCAATCTGGGCCTTAAGGCAACGGTGCAAACGGAGGAAGATTTGGCCCATAAAATCTTTTTGGAAGCGGAAGCATTGCGCTTTGGAGGTGGAGATCTCATTGCCACCGTTGTTCCCGCTTATGCCAAAGTGGTATCCGTCTACGGAAAAACGCATGAAGCCGCTAAAGCCCAATTTGTGATTGCCATGATTTATGACCAATTGAACCGCGGGGAAGAAAAAGTGGTCGGTTCCCGCGATTCCGCCGTTAATGCCTATTCCTTGGTCCGTGAACATTATCCGCAAACACCCTATTTTACAATGGCGGACGCCAAATTGGCTGCTGCGGGTATTCAGTCGCGCCCAAAAACCGTCCAGCCGAAACCGGGAACACCGGCAGTGGCGGCTCCAGTAAATGGTACGGTTCCAGCTGGAACAGGCAGCGCAACTGGCGGTGTTCCACCGATTCAGGGCAAGCCCAACCCCAATTCTGAACATTATGGCCATGGCTATTCTGGAGAAGGCGGCTCACACCCTTCGCCGGAATCAACACCTGTCGTGGACAGTTCTACCATAGTGCCAGAGGGCAAGACCAAGGAAGAATTGGACAACGGCTACGATAATGTGGATCAGTATTAATCAGGGCCTTAGGCCGGTTTTAGCCGGTCTGGCTTGCCTATTTTGGATAGGCTGTGCATCCCATAAAACGCCCGTTAGACCTGGATATGATCGTGGTATGAGCGGCTATCCCTCCGCCACCCGCCCTCGCGCAGCGGGATACACGGAGACAGGCATGGTTTCCTTTTATGCCGACAAATTCCATGGTCGTAAAACAGCCAGTGGAGAGTTGTTCAACAAGAACGCCTTCACTGCAGCCCACCGCACCTTGCCATTCCATTCCAAGGTAAAAGTCACAAATCTTGAGAATGGGAAAAGCGTTATTGTAGAGGTAAATGATCGAGGTCCTTTTTCATCAAGTCGCATTTTGGACCTTTCCCCAGCGGCAGCGCATAAAATTGGATTGGAAAAAACCGGTACCGCCAAAGCTACGGTAACAGTGGAGTAGCCCGTCCCAAACTGGGAAAAGCAACTACAGTTTCCGCTTGACGCGTTGTCCCTTCCAAGTAAAATCACCGAAACTGCCAACCAGTACAGCGGCGAGAATTACGGGGATATGGACCAAACAGGTTATCGGAAACCAGTGCAGCAATTCAACCTTTGAAAAAATTCTTAGGCCGCGACGCATGACCAGATAGTCCATGCCGGTCTTGATGAAAAAGCTGGCTAAGCCCATCACGAGATACGTTTTGTTGAATAGCCCCAGCACAATGCAAGCCGGTATTAGAGAATAATACGCAAAAATCCCAGCAAGAAAGAGGGCTTGTTTGGGTTCATAAAAGCTGCATTTGCTGGCCCAACGTTTTCTTTGTTCCCAAAACTGATGCAAGGATAAGGGCGGTTCTGTTTCCACTTGGCTTTGCGGATGAATGGAGTATCGGATTTTCCAGCGGCCTAATTTATGAATGGATTGGATGAGAAAGTCATCGTCCCCGCTTACAATATTCGCATGCGTGGCGAAGCCGGCCGCTTCTGCATACACTTTACGCCGGTACGCAATATTGTTGGCATTGCCGTGAATGGGGAAGCGTAGGCCTATGAGCGCCGACGCCACTATCCCGTAAGAAATGAATTCAAGGGCTTGAACGCCCCAAGCCATACTTTTAGGGCCGATAGAGTAATAACTGGTCATACCCAAAACCAGCCCAGTATTGGGTGCGAATTCCGACACGATAGTGGACACCCAGGATTTGGACAGAACGCAATCCGCATCTGTAGTCAGAATAAGTTCCCCAGTTGCCTGTTCCATCCCCACACTCAAGGCATATTTTTTTGGGCTAAGGCCGGGTCTGGTTTCGGTCAATTGTACCACGGTCAGGCGGCCGGGCCAACGGTCCGCATACCCATTTAGGACATCGGCGGTTTTGTCCGTGGACCGATCATCGACAATAATGATTTGGAGCCGGTCCGCTTGATAGTCTTGGACCATGAGGCAATCGAGGCATTTGGAAATACGCAACTCCTCATTTCGAGCGGCGATAAGAATGGTTACCAATGGGGACGTTAAACCTGACAGCCCATTAGAAGTCCCTGGTTGCCCATTAGAAGTCGGTCGGGCCAAATTTCCCAAACCCTGTAAAAGCTTTAAATTCAAGCCCGCATAGATGGCATTGGCAGCTCCCAAAAAAAGGGAAATTGGGGAAAAAAGCATCAGGCTCGCCTTCGGGGCCAAAAATGGGCAGGTCGACAGGTAAATATAAAAGAAATCGGCGCCTATTAATTGACGGTTTTCGCCCGTTCTTCTTACTTTATCCCTCGTTTTGCTACTCTCTCTAAATACAACAGGCAATGCGCCTACGGAGTTCACTCTCCAAGCCAAAAGCGAGGATTTTCCGGAACTGGTCGATCTAGGCTGTGGCGGTGAACTTACGGCTAAAGTCAAGTCGATTCCAACGGTAACGAGCCATCTCTATGAAATGGTCATCCGTGGGTCTATCACCTTGGACTGTGGAAGGTGCTTGGACAAACTCACCGGGGCCTTTCAGGTCAAGCTGAGATTGCTTGTAGAAAAGAAAGAGACGCAGGGACTTAAGTGGGAAGAGAATGAGGACTTAGGCGTTGAAGAATATTTGGTCCAGGTAGGGCCTGATATTCTGGATATTCCGCTGGAACATCCAATTGCCGAGCAGATTATTCTCAACTACAATTTGCATCCACTGCCATCACTGGATGATAAAGACCGTTGCTTACAATGCAACCGTCAAGCATTCCAGGCAGAGGCAGTTAAAAAGGATAGGGTGGATCCCAGGTGGGCTAAACTCAAGGATCTTAAAAATCCGCATGACTCCAATGGAGCGGCGGGTTAAGAAGTTCGGGAGACGTGGATCTCGATTGATTTGGACGTAACTTTGACTGGAGTCGAAAATGGCAGTACCTAAGCGAAAAACATCAACAGCCCGTCGCGACAAGCGTAAAACGCATTGGAAATTGACAGCTCCTGCGGTCGCGAAATGTTCGCATTGTGGACAGATCAAGATCTCGCATCGGGTTTGCGCAAATTGCGGCTATTACGCGGGTATGGAAGTCCGCCAGCCGGTCGAATAAGGCCTAAACCGTGATCAAAGTTGCCTTGGATGCCATGGGTGGCGATAATGCACCTGCGGCTATCGTTGAAGGTGCCATACTCGCGGCCAAAGAAAACCAGGGGAAATTCCAGATACTGCTGGTCGGCCCCGAGGATGTCATTAAAGCACAGTTAGCGGCTTTTGGGTACGATGGTGCGGGCATGGAAATCGTGCATGCGCCCGATATCGTAGCCATGGGTGATTCGCCCACAGTTGTTCTCAAGACCAAACAAAATTCCGGATTAATGACTTGCGTCAGCCTGCAAAAAGCGGGTTTGGTCCATGCCAGTATTAGTGCGGGAAATTCCGGCGCCATGATGGCTGCGTGCCTGATGGTTCTCGGCCGCGTCGGAGGGATTCCTCGACCCGCCATCGCCTGCGACGTACCTTCCTTCGGCAAAAAAGTCACCCTGCTCGATTGCGGTGCCAATGTGGATGAAAAAGCCAGCACCCTGGTGGCCTTTGGCATTTGTGGCAGTATTTATTCGGAAGAAATGCTCGGCCGTAAAAATCCCACTGTAGGCCTCCTTAACATGGGTGAGGAAGAAAAAAAAGGCACTGAGGTGTTGCAAGAAGCCCATCAGCTATTGAAACAAGCGCCCATCAACTTCATTGGCAATGTGGAAGGCCGTGACTTGATGAATGATGCGCCGGATGTTGTGGTGACGCCTGGCTATACCGGCAATGTGGTGCTGAAATTGATGGAAGGTTTCTACGAATACCATCTCAAAACTTTTGGAAAAATTGAGACTCCGGCTGGGAAACAATTTCACCAAGATTGGGATTACGCCAATTTTGGCGCAGCGATGTTGCTGGGACTCAATGGTACCGGCCTCATCACGCATGGCCGGGCCAATGCCAAGGTCATCAAGAACGGATTGGATCTCGCCTATCGCCTGGCGAATAATAAAGTTGCCGAAAAAATCGCAGCTAAATTGAATCAGGTGGTCTGATGGGCGCCATCATTCGAGGCATTGGGGTGTATTATCCCGAGAACATTGTCACGAATGCGCAGATTGAAAAATTGGTGGATACAACCGACGAGTGGATAACCACCCGCACCGGAATCAAGCAGCGGCGCATCCTACCCGAGGATTCCACTTTGGTGGCGTCTGACTTCGGCGCAGCGGCGGCTCAAGGGGCTATGGCCAAGGCAGGCGTCAAGCCGGAAGAAATCGACGGCATCATTTGCGCGAACATCAATCCTGATAAGCAGTTTCCGGCCACGGCTTGTTTTATTCAAGCCAAGTTGGGGGCTCACAATGCCTTCGCTTTCGATGTAACCGCCGCTTGCGCCGGTTTCGTATTTGGATTCAACATGGCGGCATTGCTTGTCGAATCCGGGCAGGCAAAAAACATTCTCGTCATCGGAACTGAAATTCTTTCACCGGTTTTGGATTGGTCGGATCGAAATACTTGCATCCTTTTTGGTGATGCGGCCGGTGCCGTAGTGGTGAGCGCGGGTCCTAAGGAACGCGGTGTTCTCCTGTCCCAACTCAAGAGCGATGGAAGACAAGCAGATTTTTTATATCTGGGCTGCACACCCGATGAACGGGGCGTACGCGGTATGTATATGGATGGCAAACAGGTTTTTAAAGCAGCTGTCACCGTCATTTCCGAGATCGTGGAATCGACTGTTGCGAAGGCTGGATACGCGGTTAAGGATTTGGATCTTTTGGTTCTCCATCAGGCCAATGTCCGCATACTGAATGCCATTGCCGATAGGCTTGGCTTGCCCCCGGAAAAAGTAATTGTCAATGTGGATCGATTTGGAAACACTTCATCGGCGTCCATTCCCTTAGCTTTGTGTGATGCGGAAGCCAAGGGCTTGCTGCAACCAGGAAAGCTGGTAGCGTTGGCTGCTGTGGGTGGTGGCATGTCTTGGGGATGCAATTTATTGCGCTGGTAATCACCGCGATTTTTAAAACCAAAAATGAATATGTTTGAACTTGAGCAGCAGGTGAAATAATGTCGAAGCGCATCTTGCTTTTTCCAGGTCAAGGGTCCCAGTATGTAGGCATGGGAAAACTTTTGGCGGAAACCTTTGCTCCAGCCAGGGAAGTGTTGGAGAAAGCCAATCAGGTTCTAGGCTTTGATCTAGGGGATATCCTTCGAAATGGTCCAGAAGCCAAACTCACCCGCACTGATATTACCCAGCCCGCCATTTTTACCGTTTCCATAATGGCTATGGAAGCGGTGCGAAAGGCCGGAATCACTTTCGATTATGTAGCTGGACATTCCTTAGGAGAATACTCGGCCCTTTGCGCCGCAGGTGCGTTTGATTTTGAGTCTGGACTGCGTGTCGTTCAGTTGCGCGGACAACTCATGGCTCAAGCCGGTGACAAAAGCCCCGGATCCATGGCGGCGGTATTGGGCTTGGATACAGCGAAGTTAAACGACGTTTTGCAGCAAGCCGCCTCAGCTGGAATGGTGGTGGCAGCCAATTTCAACAGTCCTTCGCAAATTGTGCTGTCCGGCAGTGTGGCGGGTGTAAAAGCTGCAGCCGAACTCGCCGAAGCTGCTGGAGCAAAAAAAGTGGTGATGTTGGCGGTAAGCGGCGCCTTTCACTCTCCATTAATGGAATTCGCAGTGCCTGGTCTTAAAGCCGGTTTGGCTCAAGTCAAAATTACTGCGCCGCAAGTGCCGCTGATCAGTAATGTGGAAGCGCAACCCTTTACGGATCCGGAAACGATCCGAACCATGTTGCTGCGCCAGTTGACTTCACCCGTACGCTGGGTGGAATCCATACAAAACGCCATGAGCCTCGGTTGTACCGAAGCTTTGGAAATCGGACCCGGTAAGGTGCTGATGGGATTGGCCCGTAGCATCAGC
Organism: Fibrobacteria bacterium; assembly: GCA_043732185.1. Taxonomy (GTDB): domain Bacteria; phylum Fibrobacterota; class Fibrobacteria; order UBA11236; family UBA11236; genus Chersky-265. The sequence continues at coordinate 136,548 of JAYTHY010000046.1, read as the reverse complement.
CGTGACCTTAAAGTTACCCCGGTGGAATCCTGGGAAGAAATCGAACGCCTCCAGGGCGCTTCGAAAGGATAAAGAGACAATGGCAACGGATTTTTTAAGTCTTTCCAGTCAAACGGCCATTGTAACCGGGGCCAGCCGGGGTTTGGGATATGCCATTGCCGAGCGTCTCGCCCGGTCCGGAGCCAAACTGCATCTCATAGCTAGAAATGCTGAAGGGATCCAGTCGGCTACAACTCGCCTCATTTCGGAAACCGGCTGCGAAGCCAAGGGCTGGGCCGCAGATGTAGGGGATAGCACTTCGGTCAACGAAACCTTTGCGGCCATCTTAAAGGAATCTCCCACAGTGGAAATCCTGATCAACAATGCCGGCATCACCCGTGACGGCTTGCTGCTCCGCATGAAGGACGAGGATTTTGACGAGGTTGTGCGCATCAATTTGAAATCCGTTTTCTTATGCACCAAGGCTCTATTGCGATCTTTGGTCAAGCAAAAGTACGGCAGGATAATCAATCTCACCTCTATTGTGGGTGTCCATGGCCAGGCCGGACAGGCCAACTATGCCGCGTCCAAGGCGGGTATAATTGGATTTACTAAAAGTTGTGCCAAGGAAATTGCCTCGCGGAATATCACATGCAATGCCGTGGCGCCGGGATTTATCGATTCGGATATGACGCAAGTTTTAAGTGAAGACCAGAAAACGGAAATCCTGCGAAGCATTCCCATGGGCCGAATGGGCACTGCATCGGAAGTGGCCGCCCTGGTGGCTTTTTTATCGGCACGGGAATCGGGATATTTAAGCGGTCAAGTTTTTGGAATCGATGGGGGCATGGGAATATGAACTTTGTCCATGGCCTTGATGTACCCACAAAAACACCAATTTCAATTCGTTTTGAGTTCATAATGGGGAAAAAACGGTCTAATTGACCGGTATTAGTTATATTTAGCCAACCTTTCTAAGGAGATTTGAATGTCATCGGAAATCAATCAGAAAATCACTAAAGTCATCGTCGAAAAGCTCGGTGTAACCGAGGAACAGGTAAAGCCCGAAGCGGCCTTTATCGATGACCTAGGCGCCGACTCCTTGGATCAGGTCGAGCTGGTCATGGCCCTGGAAGATGAATTCGACATCGAGATCCCAGATGAAGAAGCAGAAAAGCTGAAGAAGGTAAGCGACGTTATCGCTTACGTAAACTCTAAAGCCTAACTCCTACCACCATCAGGATGAAGGCACCATTTGCATTTGAAAGTGCCTTGGTATCCTGATGTTCCTTGATTTTTTAGTCAAACTCTTTAAGCGGGCGCCCTCCAAGCCCTCGCATACGGAGTTGGAACGGGTTTTGGGATACCGATTCCAAAACCATGCTCTACTGGTGTTGGCGTTGTCCCATCGGTCCTACGTCAATAGCCAGAATTCGGAAATCAAAACCAAATCAGAGTCCAACGAACGCTTAGAATTTCTCGGCGATTCCGTGTTGAATGTCGTTGTCACCGATTTCCTCTTTCATGAATACCCGGATCGCGAAGAAGGCCGGATGTCCAAAATGAAATCCTTGGTGGTCAGTTCCAAGGTGTTGGGCCTGTGCGCGGACAAATGGCATTTGGGAGACTTTATTCTATTGAGCCGTTCGGAAGAGAAATCCGGTGGACGCAATCGGCTCAGTATTTTAGCCGATGCCTATGAAGCCATTGTGGGAGCGGTCTATTTGGATGGGGGCTTGGAAGCGGCGCGCAAACTCATCCACGGCTCACTGATGACCATTATGGATAGTGTCTTGGACGATGAGGAGTTGGCCAACTACAAAAGCAAATTGCTGGAGTATACCCAATCTCTGGGTTCGGGCATTCCCGCCTATGAGGTTGTTGAAGAATCAGGCCCCGAGCATCAAAAGAGTTTTGTGATCGGAGTTTTTGTTCAGGGCAAGGAATGGGGCCAGGGTCGCGGCAACACCAAGAAAAGTGCTGAACAGGCCGGTGCCCGGATAGCTTTGGCCAACATGACGGGTGAAAAAGAGCGGGGAACCGGGGATATCGGTTCGGGTTCCCGTGGACGGAATGATAAGAAATCCACCGGTCCGCTTTGAGAGGGCATGGCCCTAAACTGCAGTCATGATCTGGCGACTTTTGGAAATGGATTTGAAATCCGTTGCTGCCCATTCCGGTGCCGTAAACATGGCTGTGGATGAAGCCATTCTAGCCGAAGTGGACGCCGGTCATTCTCCTCCAACTTTTCGACTCTACGGTTGGAGCAAACCCTGCATCAGTTTGGGTCATTCGCAAAATCCTGAGCGGGAATTAAATCTCGATCGCGTGCGTGAGCTTGGATACGATATTGTAATGAGGCCCACAGGCGGCCGCGCAGTATTACATATTGGTGAGTTGACCTATTCTCTGCTGGCTCGCGCCGAGTCCGCGGACTGGGCCAAGACGCAGGAATCCTCTTATCGGGCCATCTCTCAAGCTATTGCCGTGGCCTTGTCCACCAACGGCTTGGGCATCACCTTGGACAGGGGCTACCCGGTGGAAAAACCTTTGGACCTGCGGGCCATGACACCATGCTTTTCTTCCACAGCGCGTGCTGAAGTCGTTTACGGGAATAGGAAGGTAGTTGGTTCCGCCCAGCGTCGCCTACGAAATGCCTTTTTGCAACACGGGTCCATTTTGGTTTCCAGCCAGCATCGCACTATTGTCGAATGCCTGCGATTGGATGCCCAGCGACGCAGGGGTTATTTGGAGATTCTGGATCGCAATGCGGTAAGTTTGGAAGAAGTGTTGAATAAGCCCATCCGCTGGGAAAGTGTTGCGGAGGGATTTTCAGATAGATTTGCGGCGGCTTTGGGAATTGTGATGGAGCGCGCACCGTTGACTGCGTCCGAAGCGGAACGGGTTTCCAAATCCATGCCAGAATGGTATGGTAACATGCCAGTGACAGGTGAACGCACAGATGCTTGAAGTAAAAAATCTGACCGTTGCCTTTCGCATGGGGGATGCGGCACAGGATTTTGTTCCGGTAACTACGGGCATCGATTTGAACTTGGAGGCCGGCGCGACGCTTGGCATTGTCGGCGAGTCCGGCAGCGGAAAATCCGTGACTTCCCTGGCGATAATGGGGCTATTGCCCAAACGTAGCGCCAGAGTTACCGCAGATAAATTTCTATTCAATGGAAAAGATCTCTTGAGCTTGCCGCCTCGCGATTGGCGGGCCTTGCGGGGCCGGGAAGTCGCCATGATTTTCCAGGATCCTATGACCAGTCTCAATCCGCTGATGCGCTGCGGGGAGCAAATTGCCGAAGTCATCCGTTTCCACCAAGGCAAAGGTCGGCATGCAGCAAAAATGGAATCCATTTCTCTGCTTGAACAAATGGGCATACCCAATCCCGATCGACGCAGCCTAGCCTATCCCTTTGAACTTTCCGGAGGCATGCGACAACGTGTTATGATTGCCATGGCCTTGTCCTGTCGGCCCAAATTGCTTATCGCCGATGAGCCCACTACTGCATTGGATGTCACCATTCAGGCGCAAATTCTTCGGCTGATCCGCGACCTTCAGAAAAGCTACGGGATGGCGTTGATTTTGATCACGCATGATCTCGGAATCGTTCAGGATATGGTTCAGGATTTGGTGGTCATGTACGCGGGACGCGTGGTGGAGCGGGGCAGTGCTTCTCAAATTTTACAGCGGCCTTCTCATCCCTACTCCTTGGGTCTGCTCAAATCCATTCCCTCTTTAGATACAAAGGTGTCGCGGCTGGCTGCCATTGAAGGCATGGTGCCCAAACCCACGGACGCTGTTCCAGGTTGTCGTTTTAATCCACGCTGTTTCATGGCTGTATCGGACTGCTCCCTGCAAGTGCCGGATTTGGTCGGTCCAGTTACGCAACGATCCGCATGCCTAAGGCGTGAGGAATTGTTGAACACGCATAGGATGATTTGAGAAATGATGGCGCAAAATACGGATTCCAGATTGGCTGCATCCCAACCCACGGAAACTCCTTTGCTGAACGTATCGGAACTTAGTGTTGAATTTGGAAGCGGACGGGATAGAGTGCAAGCCGTTCGTGCAGTTTCTTTCAGTATCCCAAAACATGCAACCTTAGGCTTGGTGGGGGAGAGCGGAAGCGGTAAAACCACCGTGGGCCGCGCCATTGTGCGTTTGCTCAAACCAAAGGGCGGCCGTATCTCCTTTGATGGCGTGGATCTCAACCGATTGGACGAGAAACAATTCCGGCCCTACCGAAAAAGAGTGCAGATGATTTTCCAGGATCCCTATTCCTCTCTGGACCCCAGGTTGTCTATACGCGGTAGCCTAAAGGAGGCTTTGGGGCTGGGACATCCCCAGGAGGTTTCAACCTGGGAAGACATACTGGCGACCAAAATGCGGTTGGTGGGACTTGATCCAACGTACCTTAACCGTTACCCACATGAGTTTTCAGGTGGCCAAAGACAGCGCATCGGCATCGCCCGTGCGCTTTGTGTTGAACCAGAATTTCTGGTGTGTGACGAGCCTGTTTCATCCTTGGACGTATCCATCCAGGCTCAAATACTGAACCTATTGATGGATCTCCAAGCACAACTAGGCTTGAGCTATCTCTTTATTTCCCATGACCTGCGCGTGGTCAAACATATCGCCCAGAAAGTGGCTGTAATGAATAATGGACAAATTGTGGAGCTGGCCGATACCGAAGAGCTATACCGGAATCCCGCGCACGCCTATACACGAACCCTGCTGGACGCCATTCCAGGTCGTTTACACTAGGGGGAGGGGGCTCAACAGACTTGAGCCCTGATTTTGCGCCTAATCCGGTCTAGTTAAAAACCGGAGCTGGCGGAACCCGTTTCACTGGGGCAACTGTTCTTAAATAAGTATAGATGGCGGACAAGTCTTCCGTGGTCATTCCGCTGAACATGACCCATGGCATGATCGTTTGATTGTCGCCCTTGGCAAGCGGCTTGGGGGAGTAGGCCGGATCGGCATACGTCTTAAAGCGGTTGATGAATTGTTGTTCGCTCCACGCGCCGATACCGGTAGCGGAATCAGGCGTGATATTTTTGGAGTACACGGTAAAATTCGCCATGGTAAACTTGAACCCTCCGGCAAATTCCGGACCCACGCGCTTGCCTCGTTTGGCTTCCGTATGGCATTCAATGCAAGCAGCCATCGTCACCAGGTATTTTCCATAAGCGACCTTGTTTGACTTCTCCGGCATAGTGGTGAAATGAGGTTTTTGTGGCATTGTCTTCATCAGCAAACTAACCGGAAAATCCGCCTTGGAAGCCGGTACTTTATTTTCAATGGCCGGCAACGAACGCACATAGGCGATAATAGAATAAATATCCTCCCTATCGCCTTGACCGAATGCCTTGTATTGCATGATGGGAAACAGCGGCTTGTTGTTTCGACTCACGCCTCCGGTAATGGCCCGGAACAATTCGCCATCCGACCAGGTACCTACGCCAGCTGGGGTAATATTGCGTGAGATGAAACTGCCGGGAAATCCAAATTTCTGATCGAACACTTCTCCGCCTTTGCCCCAGGTTCCATCTTTTGGTGGGCCGGAAAAATAAGTCCAGTCCCGCGTCGAGTGGCAATCAATGCAAAGGGAAACATGATGCGCCAAGTATTTACCGCGTTCGATTCTTTCCGGTGTGGCTTGGACGACTAGGTCTTCTGCCGGGCCCACTTTTCCAATGGTGGAACAGCCTGTGACTAGGCTAAGAATTGCAGTGGAGAAGGTGAGGAGGGCGGTTGGAAGGGTGCGTTTGAATTTCATTTATGATCCTGCTACCAAAGAGTTTTATGTGTGCGCTTTTAGAGAGATTTGCCAAATTTTAGGGCAGAAAAATAATTAATTAATGAGCCTTGGTCGATGGATTTTTGAATAAAATGGCGTGCGGGATGTGTAAAACGTTCCGATTTATCTAAGCTCTATGCATGATCCATTTGTTCCCTCGTTTCAATTTGAGCGTCTTTAAAGCCTTTTTGATGTTGGTAGTGTATCTTGGCCAACCGTTCGTTTGGGCAGACACTCTTGATTTTGCTTCACCGAAATATTTAAGCGGCCAAATCCTTGATGGTCAAGATGGATGGAAATTTCAGGCTTCATGCGGGCAAGCAAATGCCCATTAATTCAGGATTCAGGCAAGTGGCGGCAATCAGTATTTAAGCTGTGTAGTCACTGGAAGTACGGAGTATTTCCGTCCCATGCAGATATTAACAGGAGCCTTTGAAATTAGATGGCGCTGGTTCAGGTTGAATTCCAATTCCAATCTTTGTTTTGGCCCTTCTGACAGTTTAGTTGGTAATGTCGATCACAAGGCGGCATTTCGCGTTGGAGTTTGCGCCAATCAAGTAGGAAGTCTTTCCAACGTTACTGGGCAATGGATTTATATGCGCCTCGTCGGAAATATTTCCAGCGGGGTATATCAGGTTTTTGCGGATCGATCGCCAAACCGTACCAGTGAAGTCACTGTTGTAAAACAGGGTCATATGAGAGGAAGCGGAACCATTCGACGCTTAATGCTTAAAGCAGCCGATGCTTCAGGTCAGGTATACCTTGATGACATCCAATGGATGGGTGCCGAACAACCTCCACCCCCTCCAGTCTCACTGATTATTACGTCCCCATCTCGTGATACCTTGGTAAACAAGACTCCCTTCTCCGTAGGATACACAGTGAATGGGCTGGCCTTCAATCGGCAGGTGGAATTGGTCGAGGGAGTAAATCGGGTAATCATCGATTCCGTGGATATTTTTGGTCGTAGGTCTGCAGATACTGCCAAAGTCACATTGGACACCCAGGCGCCTATAGTTGCCATTACAAGTCCATTAAATGGGTCGTTTACTAAAGAACCAGCATCTGAAATCACTTGGACTGTGGATGGAATTGATCAATCTAGCCAACGCAGTGAAGTTCTGGTCGAAGGTCCCAATGTGGTGACGCGCTCCATTACAGATTTAGCAGGGAATTTAGGCACAGCCTCGATTACCATTAATCGCGATTCACATGCACCCGTAGTAGTCCTATCCAGCCCAGGTCGCGACACGGTCGTTGGTAATTCAACTTTTGCAATAAGCTATCAAGTCGATGGCGTTACCGGATTTAATAAGACTTTTACCTTGGTAGAAGGATTAAATCTCCTAGTGGTGGATTCCACGGATGCGGCCGGGAACCGTGGTGCAGATACTGCCAAAGTCACATTGGACACCCGGGCACCTATAGTTGCCATCACAAGTCCGCTAAATGGATCATTTACTAAAGAACCGGCATCTGAAATCGCTTGGACTGTGGATGGACTTGATCAATCCAATCAACTCTTTGAAGTCCTGACCGAAGGTCCCAACGTGGTAACGCGCTCCTTTACGGACTTAGGAGGAAATTCGGGATCGGCCTCGATCACCATTAACCGCGATTCTCATCCTCCCGTAGTGGTTATATCGAGCCCGGGGCGAGACACAGTTGTATCCGCAAGCACCATCACGGTGCACTATACAGTAGACTCCGCAGCGCGATCAAAAACATTCTCTCTGGCACCGGGAGCGAATGTGTTAAAGGTCGATACAACCGATGCAGCTGGAAATCTGGGTAAAGCTGAGGTTGTTGTGACCTTGGATACCATCCCTCCTAGAATCTCAGTTAATCCCGTTAACCACCAAGTACTGGCCGATCTCTCAGTCCCGCTAAAAATAATCTTTAGCGATTCCCTATCACCTATAGCCCAAGCCACGCTGCAAGTGCTTTTGGACGGAATAAATATTACCACCAACCTTATCCATTCCGCGGACTCGGCTGTGGCTGTGCTTTCTTTGAGTGAAGGTGAACATCATATTTCGAGTAGTGTGCAGGATGCCATTGGGAATACGGCAACCCTTTTGTCGGACTTTACCTGTACCTTGCCACCCCAAGCCCTTATCATAACTTCTCCAGCCAACTTAAGTACGGTTAGAACTGCCGATATTCTTGTTGCGGGGGAAACCAACGGTGTCTTGACCAATCTTCGTATTGATGGCATTCCCACGGCCATTTCTGGAAATCATTTTGAGACGTTGGTTCCATTGGTTGATGGTCGGAACACGCTGATGGCCACGGCGACTAACCAAGACGGGAATCAAGTTTCCGCCACGCTCACGGTTACTTTAGATCGGGAAAAACCACGAATCTACATTACCTCGCCAGCAGATAGCTTGGTGATGCGAGAGCATTCGGTCACGGTTTCAGGAAGCGTTTCGGATCGAATTGCCGATGTCCAAGGCCAAAGCATGCCCTCGGTCAAGGTGAATGGCATCGAGGCTGTAGTAGTTAACAATACTTTTTCCGTCGTGCTTCCTTTGTCCTCCGGCATGAATACGATTACAGCCGTAGCAACTGACCGGGCCGGGAATGTGGAAAGTGCCGTATCGCATGTAACGCTTGACGTTTCTGTAGCTCCCTCTCTGACCCTGTTTTCTGGTAACAATCAAAGCGGCACTATTTTCGCGCTTCTCCCTCAGCAACTCGTTGTTTCAATCAAAAACTCCTTGAATCAACCAGTCGCCGGGCAGATTGTCCTGTTCCACGTTAGCGTGGGGGATGGCTCTTTTACGGGAAATGCTCGAACATTGCGGGTAACTACGGATGCTGATGGATTGGCATCGGTTCCGTTTGTGCTAGGCAAGCGCGCAGGACCTGGAGCCAATGAGGTTACAGCTGTGGCCGAGGGCTTTGCTGGCGCTGTCGTTTTCCATGCGAATGCAAAAACTCAATTGGCGCAACGCATTTTGACCGCCTCCGGTGATATGCAACGGGGCTTGGCTGGAAACGGAGCCCCACATCCACTTGTCGCCATTGTTACCGATAGCGCCAGTAATCCAATTCCCGGCATGATGGTTGAATTCAAAGTCAAAACAGGCGGCGGCCATTTCCAAGGGCAGAATTTGGACTCCGCCATAACGGGAGAAGATGGGCGCGCAGTGGCTTCTTTCACTTTAGGATTACAAGAGGGACGGGATAATAACCTTGTGGAAGCTTCCTTCGCAGGCAATCCCAGTCAGCCGGCCATTTTCGTGCTTTCCGGATATATTCCAGGCCCGCCTTCAGAAACAAAGGTAAGCGGTGTCATCCTGGACAATAGCAATCAGCCTCTACAAGGCGTAACGGTACGTATCGAAGAAAATGGGCAACAGACTACAACCAATAGTGCAGGGCAATATCAACTTTCCAACACCCCCGTAGGCAATCTGCATCTGCATGTCGATGGAACAACGGCCACGCAGCCCGGCGATTGGGTGACCTTGATGTTTGAGGTGAATGCTATCAGCGGCAAGAATAATGATATCGGGATGCCGATGTATCTGGTAGCTAGAAACAATGCAGAAGGTAAGGTTCCGAGCGCATCGACGGAGCAGATTATAACACTTTCAGAGATCCCAGGCTTTTCTTTAAAAATACCCGCAGGGTCGGCCACCTTCCCTCCGGATCTGGATGACCATACCATTACGGTCACGGCTGTGCATGCCGATAAAATTCCCATGCCTCCTGGAGAGGGAATGCAGCCGAGGTTTATTGTTTCGATTGGGCCTCCTCAGGTTAAATTTGACCCACCTGCGCCAATAACTTTTCCTAATGTAAACGGACTGAAGCCTGGGGAGCAAACGCATTTTTATTCTTTTGATCATGATTTAGGGACCTATGTGAGCATCGGAACTGGAACTGTGAGCGAGGATGGGGCAACGATGACCTCGGATAAGGGCTTTGGGATTGTGAAGGGTGGCTGGCATTGCGGTGGGCCGGGGAATCCGACGGGTACTTGTTCGCAATGTGAAGTAAATGTTTCGGTTGAAAATCCTATTGTTGGGATGGGTGAGGAAATTCGCTATAATGCGACGACTAATCCAGAAAACGGAAGCTTGTCTTGGAGTCAACCTGCAGGCAATTCTAACCATTTGCATTTTGATGATGTTACATGCACTACTCCAGGAACATTCTACAATAAGGCCACCTGGAATTGTAACGGTGGAGGAGTGGCTGAAAAGTCGAGTTTTGGTATTTGTGTTGGAGTATCGTCGGTTTCTACAACTTGCAAATATTTTCAGGCCGGTGAAGCTCTAGAGAAATCCAAATTTAAGATAACTACAAATCCAGCGGGATTTGAACTTTCTCCTGCTGTCAATTTCGATGGGGTCGTCCCTTCTCTAGCAGGCGGAAAAGGTACAGGTATCGTCACGATAAAGGCAGGTACAACTAGTGCTTCTACCAGTGTTGGCATAATCAATCCAGATTTTTCTGAAACTGTAAGTGGTTTGGGCTGGGATAAAAACGCATTGAACAACTATTTGAAAAATATTGAGGCAACCAAGGCTTGCTCTCCAACTATTAGATGGAGTCTTTTTGGTACAAAGAGTCACCAAGCATGCAATTGTGAAGACAAGGAAGTTGTCGGTATAGGCGGCTCGCTTTCTGGAAAAATAGCTGGATGCAATACTCCTTCATACAGTTACTACGTTCCTAATTTGGGGGCAGAAATTCAAGTTTCATTTTCCGTTGCTTTGGAAGTCACAGGGACTGGAAGCGGGAACTTAACGACAGGGTGTAATAGTGACAGAGTGTGTGGGGATATATCTGGGAGCGGAACGGTTGCTATTCAAGCTGCAGGGTGCGTTATTGGGACGTGTGATCTCATCAAGTTGCAAACTGAAGGTGCTCTATCGCTAGTTTTTGCAAAAGGAAAGCTTTGTTATCCTGATTGGGAGTTTAGCTTGCCTACCATTGCAGCGCCAACACTTACAGCAACGGCCAGTATTATAATGGCAACCGAAGTCGAGTTAATTTCGTATGCAGTATCGTGGGATTTAGGGCCACTATTTTAAAGGAAATAAGAAAATGTTGAAACTATTTGGGGTCCCATTTTTTTTCATTCCAGCAATTATTGTGGCGGCCAAATCTCAAAATTATTCTCCAGACTCATTGATCTTTAAAATTGATAAATCAAGAAAAGACTATGTTACCTACCAAATACCAGCAAATGAAAGCCTCTTTACCAAAGAAATTCGAGAGTTGCATTTTTTAGGTCAGATATTTCCAGATTCAAATATTGTTAAAATTTTTCCTAGTCGAATCCCCGATCCCAGGACGCCATTTGAAGCAGTTGCCAACTACTTATTTGTTGTGAATTCTGGCGATAAAGAGAAAATGGTAGCGCTCCATGAATTATCAAGTCGAGCATGGGTGGATTCCATGCTTCAGCAAAAGAAAGACAGCCTAAGGTTTTTCAGTGCTTGGAAGGATGTTAAAAGTATTGAAATTAAAGCTGTTTTTGAAACACCTGATTTGATAATAGTGTATTATAAAAATGTCAATGGCGATCCATCCTTCCTAAGAATGCTGTTTTTTGTGAGGTCGAATGGGATTTATAAAAAGAAATCGGGTAGTTTTGCTGTCGGATTTATACAAAATCTGCAGGGCATGTTGCGGCATGTTGACTCCTCTGTAATTTTCAAGAAATAAATTGACTATCCCAACTTTTTTAAAGGAAATAAGAAAATGGTGAAATTATTTGGACATCTATTTTTTTTCATGCCGGCGATTATTATGGCGGCTAAATTTCAAAATTATTCTCCTGACTCCCTAATCGTTAAATTTGATAAATCAAAAAAAGAGTACATGAAATACCAAATACCAGCACAGGAAAGTCTCTTTACCAGGGAAATTCGAGAGGTTCATTTTTTAGGTCAGGTATTTCCAGATTCAGATATTGTAAAAATTTCGCCTAGTCCGATCGCCGCGCCAAAGACACCATTTGAAGCCGTTTCCAATTTTTTATTTTTTGCAATTTCAGGTGAAAAAGAGAAAATGTTAGAGCTACACGATGAATCAAGCCGGCCTTGGATAGATTCCATGCTAAAGGTTGGAAAAAACAGACAAAATTTTTTCGGTTATTGGAAGGATGCGAAAAGCATTGAGATTAAGGCCGTTTTTGAGACACCTTATTTGATTATTGTTTTTTATAAAAATATTAAAGGTGATCCATCCTATTTCAGGACGCTGTATTTTGTGAAATCACATGGGGTTTATAAAAAGAAGGGCGGTGATTTTAACATCGGGTTTATGCAAAACCTGCAGGGTATGTTGCGACATGCTGACTCCTCAGTAATTTACAAGAAATAAATAGACTGTGACACCTTTTCAAAGGAAACAAGCAGATGTTGAAATTATTTGGGATCCCATTTTTTGAATTCCAAAATTTGGACGATTAGGGAAGTATAAGTGAATAAATTGATATTAATCTTAATCATCGCGCTTAGGTATACGGCGGCACTCCTCAATGCCCAGCAACTGGATACCAATTGCGTGGTTTCCATCTTGAATCGAACTGCCAAGGTACAGAGCGATGGCTCGTATCAAATATTCAATGTGCCTGCAGGCGTTAGCCGCGCACGAGTTAGGGCCACCTGCAAAGACTCCACTGGGACACGCTATGGTGAATCTTCCATAATTTCAGTACTTGCGAATGTAGGCAATGGCAGCGACTCCATAAAATTCAAGCCTGAAATTCGCGTCCCCACCAATATCACTCTCTCAACCGCAAACCCCGTCCTCAGTGCCATCGGCGCCACCACCCAACTTTCCGTTATCGCTACCATGCCCAATGGCTCTACCAAAAACGTAACTCGATCCGATTCTGGCATAACCTACCTAAGCACCAACCGCTCTGTAGCCACCATCGACTCGAATGGCCTTGTTACAGCTGTTTCAAGCGGAAGAGTCCTGATTACAGCCTCATACGAATCCATTCTCAAAACCATTTTCATCACCGTATCCACTGGAACGGATGCAGATGGGGATGGCATGCCCAATGATTATGAAATCGCGCAAGGTTTAAATCCAAACGATCCCCTCGATGGCGCATTAGATCTAGATGGAGATGGCTTGACTAATTTACAGGAGTTTCAGGCCGGAACCGCCATCCGAAATGCCGATACCGATGGAGATGGAATCTCGGACAGTGAAGAATTGATTGCGGGAGCGGATGGATTTATAACTAATCCTTTGTCCCCTGATACCGATGGGGATGGCATTCGTGATGGTCTGGAAATTCTGACGAGCAGTAATCCCACCGACCCATTAAGCTTCAACCTTGCATTAGCCTTGACTTCTTTGCAGGTAAATCCTCGAAACTTTACCCTAGTTACCAATACCATTCAACCCGCTGATGTAACGCGTCAGTTAACAGTTACCGGAATATTGAGTGATGGCACAAGTTTGAATTTGACCAGTACCCTTAAAGGCACGACCTATATATCGAGTAATTTGAATGTCATTAATTTTGGAATAGTTTCTGGGCAGGCTTTTGCAGTGAGGCCAGGCCTTGATACGATTACCATATCCAATAGTGGACACACCGTGCAAATTCAAGCCGATGTTATCTCCTTCTCTCCTCGATTACTTTCCTATTTACCCCTCACTGGATATGCGAATAGCGTGGTGGTGAATGGGAATTTTGCCTATGTGGCTTCTGGGGTAGCGGGTTTACATATAGTCGATATTTCGATTCCGTCCCTTCCAATACTCGTAGGAACCATAAATACACCGGGAAATGCCAATGATGTCAAGGTGGTGAATAATAGAGCCTATGTCGCTGATGGAAACCAATTGCTTATTGTAGATATTTCAAATCCATCACTACCGGAAATCCTTGGAAGTGCGACTACGCCAGCAATAAACTTTGATCTTTTTGTTTCAGGTACTAAGGCTTATGTTGTTGACAGTTTAGGTTTGTCTATTTATTCGGTCGTAGACTCTGCAAATCCGGTTCAATTAGGTCGGATCAATTATCCTGCCGGGAGTCTGACAGGCGTGGCCGTTTCTGGCTCTATCGCAGTTATTACCAGCGGCCGTGGTCCGGTTCAGACCATAAATGTTGCTGATCCCACTAACCCGGTAGTAATGGGCCAAGTTTATACGGGCGGTTTAACCTCAAATAGCTCAGATGTCGAGGTCATTGGGAATACCGCATATATTGCGGATGGATTGCTTCCTGGAAGTGGTGGGGGCATAGTCCTGATTGATATTAGCAATCCCGCTACTCCAATCATTCTTGGAGCAAGTTCTACTTTATATCAGGCAAGGCATATTGGCGTAGAAGGATCTTTTGCCTTGTCCACGGATGCTAATTCTACTTTTCGAAATCCAATTTTTAACGTTTTTGATCGCACTGCACCAATCATTTCCACCTTTTTATTTAAGAGGGGCCAGGTTCAAACTTCCAATGTTCATCTGCACAATGGGTATGCCTATATGACGAACGTGGGAACCTTGGTAAGGAATGGCGTTTCCGCACCGGGTGGACTACAGATAGGACAATATCTCCTCCAAAATGATCAGGGAAACGTGCACCCTGTTATTCAGATCTATGCTCCAAGAACTGACACTGCTGTTTTGGAAGGCGATTCCTTTGTGATTACCGCATCTGCTTATGATGATATTTATGTTGCCAAGGTTGACTTCTATGTAAATGACGCCTTAGTAACTAGCGTTCGTAATACTCCCTTTCAACATACCTATAGGGTCAAAGATGGTATTGGAACAATTTCAATTAAGGCAGTGGCATTTGATTTGGCTGGTAACCAGACCACATCCAACTTAGTGATTGTTCATGTTAATCCTCGTCCAACTACCTTGGTGATGGGCAGAATTCTATCGAGTACACATGACCCAGTTGAGGGGGCAATTGTTTATGTAGACAGGTCTAGTGATACCAGTGATGCCAATGGTTATTTTTCTATTCCTTCGGTTACAATCTATCAGAAAAAGCTGGTGGCCTCGGCGCAAATAAAAATGGGTACCCGGTACCAAAAAGGCACTTCAGATTCCATTATTGCCATTGCCAGTGGAACAACAAATGTTGGAAATATTTTGCTGCAAATTGGGGGGTATTCAACCGATATAGGAATGCCATTAGCCTTAACCGCAAATCCATTTGAAGAAATTATTTTCGCTAACGGATTCACCTTCCCATTCTACGGCATTACCTATAACAGAATCTTCGTGAATTATCACGGTAACCTATCCTTTAATTCTCCAAACTTTGAACAGTTAAGTCGCTGGAGCGACTTGTCTATCCCAATCATCGCCCCTTTTTGGGATGAATTGCAGCCTAATTTTGATAGTACCGTTTATGTAAAACAATATTCGGATAGAGTTCAATTTACTTGGTATAAAATGCAGAGTAACTGGCCCAGACCTGGTTCAACGCCACGGACTTTTCAGGCTACCTTATATCCTGATGGAGGCATTGAATTCAGCTACCCGCAAATCCAGCCTTGGTCTGGCCCAATGGTTGGGTTGACTTCTGGCAACGGCAGCTATGCAGGTGCGCGCGATTATACCGCAGAGGCACCCTTTACTTCGACAGACCAGAATGGACCTTATGAGGTTTTTGACGCATCCTGGCCACCCAAAGGTTTTGACCTCGGATTAGCCTACCTAACTTTTAATGTAAATGGTACTGGGAATTATGATGTTACTTATGGGTATTTGCGGGATGCGGCGCCAACGGTGACTATTGTTTCTCCATTATCCCGGACTGAATTTGTTCAGGGCAAACCTGTCAATGTGCAGGTCAATTCCAATGATGATATTGCCGTTCAGTCGGTCGCACTTCTAATCGATGGCATTATTTCGGAAACGCTAACTAATCCGCCTTACTCGTTTTCTTTCATAGGTCCCATACTTGATTCAGTTGTAGTTCAAGCGAAGTCAACCGACGTTCGCGGAAATATATCGTTATCGACTCCGGTTACAATTCTTTTGCTCCCGCCTCCATGATCCTGGTACAAGGAAAAATTGTGGATAAAGCCGAGACCGGGGTTTCTGGCGCCATAGTAAATATTAGGAATCGAAGTGGAGTAAGTGATGTCGCAGGCAATTTTTCTGTTTCCGTAATTGTTTCTGATGAAGGAAAGATTATCGTTACAGCGCAGAAGTTAATCAATGGCCACAGAAATTTGGAGCATTCGGATTCAATGACTGCCATTGTCGATGGAGCGACGATGCTTGGAGTCATCCTTATTCGACGGGGTGAGTTCTTAACCTATAGCGGCAATTTAACCTTCGGCAGTGATGGAAACGTTCCGTATGGGGTCAACTCCATGTTGAACGCAAAAAGCTCCTCAACAGGGATAAAATTGACCTACCGAGTAGTTCTTTATCCTGATGGCGGCATTGAGTTTATATACCGTGAATTACATCTCGATGGATACAACTATAACACCATGACTGGCCTTTCCCCTGGAACCGGCGTCATGGAAGGCCCGAAGGATCTGAGCCTGGATTCTACCTTTACTCTTTCTACCGGAAGCGGAGTTTACGAAAACTTTTCCGATAGCCCATTCCATCCTTTTGATTTAGCGCTCTCCAATCTTTCCTTCGAAGTAAATGCGAGTGGAGGCTATGACTACAAGTTCAATGCCTTACCTGATCAGGCTCCTGCGGTTAGCATCCTGAGTCCGGCTACGGGTACGAGAATAGCCATTACCGCTCCTGTCAATGTAACTGTTCAAGCCTCGGATGATATAGAGATAAAGTTAATCGAGGTGCTTTTGGATGGCGTTGTGAAAACTGAGGCCACCCAATTTTCCAGTCGTTATTTGAATGTCCAGACTTTATACAATCTATCCTTCGAAGCGCCACCGCAGGACTCGGCGATTTTAAAGATCCGGGCCACGGATGTTCGCGGCCATGTAACCGTTTCTGATAGCATCATTTTACATTTTTTTCCGTGACCAGCCACCTACAGTTGGTTGGTTCCATAGGAATTGACCAATTAAAGCGCTTAAGTTGTATGTTTTTCGATTATCGGATTTGGCTGTTTTGTCTGGTTTTGCTGGGCTGCTCAGGCCCAGGAACCGGGGTTAAATCTCAAAAGGCACAGAGTGAAAATGGTATTGAGGAGTTTACCCGTCTTTTTAAATCACTACCAGGGAACCGAATTGATCTGACTGTCGACACTCCGGTATTAAGTTATGCCAAGGACCCAGCTGAAAAAGACCTTGTATATCAAGATTCCATGGCAGGACTTAAGTTTACCAAGCTATCCATTTTCCTTTCACCAGTCCAGGAAACAACCAAGGCTTTGGTTGAATTGGAATTTAAGACGGATGCTGGCAATACCTTTATTCTTCATTCAGTCGACCTCCTTGATTTGGTACCAGTCATTACTCAAAACAGCGGAATTAAATACGCAGAATTTCTGCTCAAAGAATTCGAAAGGTTTGGAATTCTTTATTACAAAAAGGAAGGCGCGTTCGCCTGGAAACTTGCCAAAAATAGCGGAAAGAATGTCATTGAATCTGTTAATCGAACCTATCAGGCTGGTGTTTTTAACAATTGTTTAGACGCGGGTAAGTGGGAGCTCGTAATAAACAGTAAATACTATGCTAAGTTTGATTCCACGCAGGCTTCACCGCAACAGTCGCAACGCTTTCGAATACTTGTACACAGTTGGTTTTCATTAAGCCCCGAATTGTATCGATTGCTCGTAAAAATAAAAAACCCAACTTTAGGATTTGATCCCTATATCAAATACTCTGAACTTTCGAAATTAGCCGCAGCAGAGGTCATTCCTTTTTCAAGTCTCACCAAAGTAAAACGACCAATAAAAGCATCTATTTTGGAACTTAGCCACCGAGCCAAACGGGAGCTTTTCGAATTAGATGAAGAAGAGATGTACAAAGACTGGTTTGGCTTGGTGTTAAATCGAGACCAATATCATACTTATGCTGATGTATTAGAAATTCCTGTTCGCTTGGCTAAATTTACCGATAAGGGCTTTTATCGACCTGAAGATGCTGTGACATTCGACTACGGTTGGATGAAACAGTTGGACCAAGTTGAAATGAACGTTGTCGAGGCGTCCGGTCCAGAACGATTTGTAGAAATTAGGATTTCGGGTGTGGGATGTCGGTACATGATTGTCCTTGGTAATTTCGATCTGGGTAGATTAAATCCAAATAAACCAACGTCAATACAATTTGGTATCAACCCCTTTCCTAAAATGCGTTTGCAGCGCAAAACACCATTTAGTACGGGATATAATCTTGGACCTGATGGAAAAGAAATACGCCCCTACCTACTTTTGGTAGATCGATTAACCGGCAAGTGGGTAAATAATCAGGATTTTGGTTTGGAACAAGCTCAAATTAGTTGGCAATCCATTGATAAAGAAGCTCTAATTATCCATATGGTTACTTATGAACGGATGCTGCCAATTTGGTCCATTCACCTGGGTATTGATAAAGACGAAAAGGAAATGGGTAAAATTAGGAATGCAATGTATCAGCCCACGGATACCAGTCGCTATTCCGTTTCCATGCCCACTATTATTCGAAAGGAAAGAGAGGCGCTTAGGGCAAATTTCATTGGACTAAAAGATTCCGCTGATACCGTGAATTTGGATTTCGAGTCCCTTTCACACGCCGACAATAAGCTTTTCTCCCACGGTTTCTATTATGACGAAAAAGGATTCATGCTATTATCTGGAGGCTTTCTTAATGCCGCTCCATTTCGAACTGTTGGCCTTAAAGGGTTCCCTTCCAATGGGTCAACGGGCCTAATCAATGGGCAAGCTGATGGCATAAATTATTTAACTAAAAGGGATGAAATTATGAATCAAGTGCTAAACGTTGACGACAATCTTTTCGGACTTATTTCCATCGATGTGGGCCAATTCAATCGTCTGAATGAGAGTTCTCTCACTTTCGTGGGGGTAAAAAGAGACTCGTCCACTGTTTCACAGTCCTTTGAACTGAATCGAGATTATATTCCAAAGACGCTATATTTTGGACCCCAATTTAAAGAGGTCGCTACCGTGCGCTGGGTGTCGCATTCTACAATTTTTGATAACATCAAAATCAATAAAAACGTACGGCCATTTTAATCAGACCCAAGGGGTCCATTTCCCCTGTTCCCACATCCTAAAACCCTGAAAAACCGCCGAAAAGCCCCGATCCCTTAGCATTTCAGCCATTTTTTTGTAATTTAGCGGCTTTCAAAGAGGGCCTATTGATCGCTACCCAAACCGGGGCTTCGCCTAATGGCCCATTGATTGTACAAGGCGACATGACCATACTCCTGGAGGTTGCGCATCCCACGTATGCGGAAGCCAGGGATAAAATTGCACCGTTTACCGAACTCCTCAAGAGTCCGGAGCACATGCATACCTATGGCATTTCTCATCTATCCCTTTGGAATGCTGCGTCTTCCGGCCATAGTGCCAAGGCCGTATTGGATACCTTGCGTATCTATTCGCGTTTTGAATTGCCCCACAATTTGGTTCATGAAGTGGAAACCTTCATGGAGCGGTATGGCCAAGTGCGTATCGTTCGCGAGGACGGTCGACTCATCATTGAAACCTTAGATGCGGCCTTGATGACTGAAATTCTTCACCATCGCCAAACGGCAGCCTTTATCGACACGCCATTGGATAGCCACAGGGCGAGCCTATTTCCGCATACTCGGGGCATGATCAAAATGGCGCTGACCAACATTGGTTTCCCCGCTGAGGATTTGGCCGGTTATGTGGAAGGGGCGCCGCTGGAGGTGAGTCTACGCGATACCATGTTGACGGGCCCACAGCTTCGTTTGCGGGATTATCAGGTGGATGCTGCCCAGGTTTTTCATGCCGGTGGAAGTGAAAAAGGCGGATCGGGTGTCATTGTATTGCCTTGCGGTGCGGGTAAGACCTTAGTCGGTTTGGCGAGCATGGTAAAGTGTCATTGTCACACCTTGATTTTAACGACCAATGTGACTGCCGCGCGTCAGTGGATCCGGGAAATACTGGACAAGACGACATTAAGGGCTGACCAAGTGGCGGAGTATACGGGCGACAACAAGCATATCGCACCAGTGACCGTGGCCACCTATCAGATCATCACCTATCGCAAACGTCAGAGTGAGGATTTCCCCCATTTCGATATTTTCCAAAAGAACAACTGGGGACTCATTATTTATGACGAAGTCCATCTATTGCCCGCTCCGGTATTCCGCATTTCTGCGGACATGCAGGCTACCCGACGCTTAGGGTTGACGGCGACTTTAATCCGTGAAGATGGCCGACAAAAGGATGTGTTCTCGCTGATTGGACCGAAAAAATTTGAAGTGCCGTGGAAGGTGTTGGAAGCGCAAGGTTGGATTGCGACGGCTACTTGCACGGAAGTGCGCGTAGGCTTGCGTGGCGAAGACAAAATGGCCTATGCCATGGCTGATCTGCGTAAAAAAATGTCCCTCGCTGCCTGCAATTTGGAAAAGTTTAGGGTTGTGAAAGAGTTGGTGGCCAAGCATAAAAAAGACCGTATTCTAATCATCGGTCAATACTTGGAACAATTGGATGCTCTATCAGCTGCGCTAAAGGTGCCCCTTATAACCGGCGCCACTCCTAACACCGAACGAGAAGTACTATATAGAGAGTTCCGTGAAGGGATTATTGAAACCCTGATGGTTTCCAAAGTGGGAAATTTCGCCGTGGACATTCCTGATGCCAATGTTTTGATCCAAATTTCAGGAACTTTTGGCAGTAGGCAAGAGGAAGCGCAGCGTTTGGGGCGTGTGCTTAGGCCTAAGGCGAATGGATCCTTGGCTCATTTCTATACGATCATTACCAAGGATACCAAGGAACAGGAGTTTGGAATGAACCGGCAGCTGTTCTTGACTGAACAAGGGTATTCCTATACCATCATCGATTGGAATCAAGCTGTGTTGGAGGCTCAAACCAAATGATGTCCAGTAAAATTGCCCTTGCGAAGAATGCGCTCCGACCGTTTTCGTTGAAGTTGTCGTTGGGGATTCCGTTTTCGTTTGCGTTTACGGTATGCCTTAGTTTCCTCGCCTTACCTTTCCTAGCCCAACCCGTATCCGCCAAAATCGATGCCCATTTTACCGTTTTGGACAATGGACTTAAAGTCATGCTGATTCCGAGCAAACAGGCGCCGACGGTAGCCTGCCGTATCTTCTATGTAACGGGCTCGGTGCATGAAAACATGGAGAACAACGGCATCGCGCATTTGCTGGAGCATATGCTATTCAAAGGCACTAAAAAGGTTGGCGTCAAAGATCCGGTTAAGGATGCCCAATTCATAAAACGCATCGATGCCGTGATGGCGCAAATTCGCTTGCTGGGACCCGGTGACAGCCTCAAAATTCAGACGCTGAAAAAATCATATGACACATTGATTGCGGACGAGCGCAAGCTCATGATCAAGGAAGAGCTATGGGATGCTTATGAACGAGCCGGTGGCAGCGGACTCAACGCCTTCACTTCGGATTTGATGACCGCTTACTTTGTCACCTTGCCCAAAAACAAAGTGGATTTGTTCCTGTGGCTGGAGTCGGATAGGATGCAAAATGCCGTCCTGCGTGAGTTCTATTCGGAACGGGACGTGGTCATGGAGGAGCGCCGCATGCGCACCGATGACAGCCCTACTGGCCGGTACTGGGAAAGTTTGATGGCGGTTTTTTATGAAGCCCACCCCTTCCGTTTGCCCACCATCGGCTATCCGTCCAATATCCGCAATCTCACTCGGGAAATGGCGGACGAGCATTATCGGAAATATTACAAACCCAATAATGCCATTCTCGTGCTGGCCGGTGACATCGATACAACTTGGGCTCTAGCTGGCATCAAGAAATATTTCTCCAGCATCCCGCGTGGGTCGGAGTTTCCTCCCGTGGTTGTCGAGGAGCCCACCCAGCCAGGCGAGAAGCGCATGGTGGTTCACAAATCAGAAGCAAAACCTCGCATGGATATTCTTTTCCATACTCCCGGATTTCCAAGTAAAGACTTGTACGCGCTCGATATTGTGGAAGGCGTGCTTTCGGGAAAAAGCGGTCGCCTGTATCGCAAGTTGGTTAAGGAATTGAAAATCGCTCTTTCGGCCGGGGCTGGAAATGGATTGGACAAGTACACGTCCAACTTCGACGTGAGTGTGGATTTGGACGGCAAGCCTCAGCTCGATCAAATTGAAAAAGCAGTATGGCAAGTGCTAAAAGAATTGGGAGAGAAACCCATTTCGGAACGGGAGTTGACCCGGGCCAAAAACCAAGTGGTAGCCCGCCAGCAACGGCAGCTTTTGGATATGGAAGAATTGGCCACAGAATTGGCATTTTGGGAAATGCGAGGGGGATGGGATTATATTAATCGCTTTCCGGAATCGGTTCAAAAGGTGACGGCGGATCAGGTGCAAGCTGTCTGCCAAAAGTATTTCCAACTCAAGAATTCCACCACGGGCTTGATACTCCCGGAGGATGCGGGTAAATCCGCGGCGGCACACTCTTCCGCTGCTGGAAAGGGGCAACCATGATTTTTGCTCACGCTGGTTTACGAAATACGCTTTCCAAACTTGGTATTGCCATGGTCTTGTCAGGGCTAGCGGCCGGGCCAATTTTAGCTAAAGATGTTTCAAGAACCGGAGCCATTCCCGGTCATTATTCCAAAATCGTTTTTCCGGATTTCACTTACACGGCTCCGTATCCCAAGGACTTTCGAGTTGTTCTCGATAGAGGCGTAACGGCTTATTTGGTTCCCGATACTACGTTGGCCTTGATTCAAATGGCCATTTTCTTTGGTCATCCCAACTTGCCAAAACGTCCAGATGAAGTTGCCTCTTTGAACCTGTATTCTTCACTGCTCAAAACGGGAGGCTCAATTCGCTTTACTCCCGAACAGCTTGAAGATAGCTTGGAATTCGTCGCTGCCAGTGTGTCTGCGGGAATGTCTGACATGCAATCGACCTTGGGTTTGGATGCGCTGCGCAAAGATGCCTACGCGCTTTTTGATTTGCTCCCAGAGGTGGCCTTGCAACCGCGTATTGATGCGGAAGCCTTTAAGGTGCAGAAGCGCACTTATTTGGAAAATATCCGTCACCGCTATGATACCCCAAAAGGAGTTATGGGCGTGGCTTTTGAGCATGTGATGTTTGGCAGTCATCCTACCAATTGGATGGCTACTGAAAAAGAAGTGGACGCCTTGACTCCCGCTAAAGTTAAGGCTTGGGCGGGGGCAGGTTTTTCCGTGGAAAATATGGTCATCAGCGTTGCTGGCCAATTCGATCGTGCGGACATGATCGCCAAGCTCAATCAGCTGATTGCCAAGTTTCCCGCCAAATACAAATCCGGTGTCGATTCCATTCCTCCTTACGTGGGAATGAAAAAACCCGGCGTGTATGTGGTCGATAAGCCCGTGACTCAGGCAACTATCAAAATGGGAGCACCGGGTGTGCAAAGGCCGAATCCTGATTACTACCCACTGGTCGTGGCCAGTTACATTTTCGGGGATGGTGGGTTTACCTCGCGCCTAATGGAAAAGGTGCGCTCCAATGAAGGATTGGCTTACGGTGTGGACTCGGACGTGGGCAGCGATTATTACCGTCGGGCACCGGTGGGTGTTTCTTTACAAACCAAGGTGGAAACGGGCGCGTATGCTATCCAGCTCGTATTGGAAGAAATGCGTAGGATGGCCAAGGATGGGGTAACGGATGTGGAACTGCAACGGGCCAAAGACGGCTTGATCAAAAGCCTCCCGTCTATGTTTGACACACCTTTTGCCACCGCCAGGATTTTCGCACAAGGTGAAATCTGGAAGCGCAGCCCGGAGCACTTTAAAGAATATGTTGATACCATCAACAAGCTCACCAAAGAGGACGTTGTAACCGCTTTCAGGAAATATTTCATCGCCGATTCGATGCGTATTGTGGTAGTGGGGCCGAAGGAGGCCTTGATGAAAAAAGATGAACGGGGTATTTCTTTGTCTGGATTTGGACCGGTACAATTCCTGTCCCTGGATGAAATCGAAGCGCGCAAGTAAGAAGGACAAATCATGACCAGAAGAGTCGTTATTACAGGATTGGGCACAGTCAATTGCCTGGCATTGACTGTCGAGGACTTTTGGAATAGGCTGGCCAAAGGTGAATCCGGAATCGGCGTGGTGGATCGCTTTGACAATGCCACCATGAACACCAGAATCGGCGGCATGGTTCCCGCCTTTGACCATATGGCTTGGTTCAAGGATCAGAAAATGGCCCGTCGTCTGGATCGCGCCATCATCTATGCCCATGTGGCCGCTACGCAGGCCATGCGAGACTCGGGTTTGGAGTCCGGAAAGTTCGATCCGGAAATGGCCGGCGTTTCTATAGGAACGGGAATGGGCGGCGCAACAACATTTGAATCTGAAACGCGCGTGATGATAGAGAAAAGCCACAAACGGGTTTCTCCTTTTTTTATCCCGATGATATTACCCAATACAGTACCGGCTTATTTTGCCATTGAAAATAATTTGCAAGGCCCCAATTTCACGGTTATTTCCGCCTGTGCCAGTGCCAACCATAGCATGGGTGAAGCCTATGAAATAGTGAAGCGCGGTGCGGCCGATATCATGTTCGCGGGTGGTTCGGAATCCACAATGAGCGAAATGGTTTTCGCCGGGTTCGGAAATATGAAGGCCCTGTCAACCCGCAATGAGGATCCGGCTGGGGCTTCACGTCCTTTCGACAAAGGTCGAGATGGCTTTGTCATGAGTGAGGGTGCCGCTGTTTTAGTTCTGGAGGAATTGGCGCATGCCAAAGCACGGGGCGCACGGATTTATGCTGAAATCGTAGGTTATGGCCAAGGTTGCGATGCCTATCATATTACTGCACCCTGCTCCGATGGAGCCGGCGCCTATCGGGCCATGAAAAAAACCCTTGCTTCCGCGGGGATGAATCCCAGCGACATCGACCTGGTTAACGCCCATGGTACCTCTACACCATTGGGTGATGCGGGTGAAACCATGGCCATGAAACGCTGCTTCGGCGATCATGCCAAAGACAAATTACTGGTGCATTCCACCAAATCGATGATCGGCCATACCTTGGGGGCTGCCGGCGCTGTTGAGGCTGTGGCGCTCATCATGGCCTTGGTCAAAGGGATTGTGCATCCTACCATCAATCAGCAGGAATCAGATCCAGATTGCGATTTGAATTACGTTCCGAATCAGGCCATAGAAAGACCCATTCAGACAGTGCTGTCGAACTCATTCGGATTCGGCGGACACAATGCGAGTTTGATTTTCAAAAAGTTTTCCTGAGGATGATCGTAGTCCCGTTCCGAAAATATCTGGCCATGGCTCTTGGAGTGGTCCTGTGCGTCGTCGGAACGGCGGGGGCAGCTCCTTCAACGCATGATAGCGCCCATTCTAAGCCCGTTGTTGCGCCTCAAAAGGCTGTAGCGCCCCAACCGGCACGTATTTCTGATGCCCAGACGGAATATTGCAATTTGATTTGGAATTGCAGTCTACCCATGCCGAGAGGCTTTTGTCCCGACCGTTCTTTAGTTACAAAGCCCAAATTCACCTATGACAGCACGCGTTGTCTGGAAGCCAGGCTGCTCAATGCGCGTGGCATCGATCCCGGCCATCCCGTTCTTGGATTTCGATTGTATCGATTTCTTGGAATGGAATATCGGGTTATTTACCTCGTGGAAGAGGACATTCCCATCAGCGAGGCCCGTCTGGCTTACCTCTTGGCCGATTTGCCATTGGCAGCGCGCCTGGTCAGCTATTTTCAGAAAGAGCCGTATACGGCCGTCTATGTGGATGCAGCGCACAATCATTTTGAGGGAACCAAAGGCAAGCGTCTCAAAGGAGATGCTACACTAATCTCTGGATCGGCCAAGGAAAGGCGCCTGTTCTACTTTGGTTATGGCATTGCCACATTGGCCTGGTGGACGTTACGGGGACCCGCATTGATGGATTTCAATTATGCGCCGGTGCCGGCTCAGCCCGGACATTTGCACTATAAAATGAAGTTACTGGTTTTCCCCGGGAATGGAATGATCAACAGCATCATGAACCTGGGCTTGTTCAAAAAACTTGTGCTCAACAAAATTAAAGAAGTCCTCGATGATATTACAAAGACGGCCCAGAAATTGGCGGTTGCAGGACCCGGTGATATTCTTAAAAGCAAGGACTGGACGCCGGAAGAGAAACTCAAAATCGAAGCGTTTTTAAAACTACCATGAGCTTATTTTGAACGAGGCCCTAGACCCATTGAAGCAACCAGAATTGAACCCCTTGAACACCTCCGGTGTGAATCCGCTCAATCTCGACGATTCCATTCAGGTGCAACTTTTGCTCGAAAAATTCGGGTACAAGCTGACCCCGCACCGCCGAGAACTTTTACAAAAAGTGGTGGACCAACGGGTCCGGCATTTCACCATGGTTTTGGAAGACCTAAAAGACCCGCACAATATCAGCGCCGTCATTCGAACCTGCGAGGTGTTCGGTTTTCAGGATGTGCATGTCATCAACGAGGTCAATCCTTACCGAGTGGGACGATCGGTGCTGAAGGGTTCGTATAAATGGTTGGATATTCATTGCTATTCCAAACGTGTGCGTTGCCTTGGCGATCTCAAAGCCAAGGGATATAAAATCGCCGTGGCTTCCACATCTTCCGCTTCAACCACTTTGGACGAAATCGATTTGTCCCAACCCACCGCATTTTATCTAGGTTCCGAAACCATGGGTAACCACCCCGATACCTTGGCCGCCGCCGATATCCGTTTTCGTATTCCGCAATATGGTCTGACGGAAAGCATGAACGTTTCGGTTTGCGCGGGCGTGCTGGTAGCCAACCTAGACCGCTGGCTCAAGGATCATGGGCGCGAGAATTTTCGACTCTCGGAATCGGAAAGGCAGGCGTTGCTCGCTACCTTTTACGAGCGCAGTGCGGTCGGTGTAGACCGCAATTCACCCATTCATTTTATCGATTGACGCTCAATTAAATCTGTTACACTGTCGACCTGCCGACCTGACCCAACGGGCTGATTCACCAATTGTCGCCATGCCAGTTGGCGCGCAGCCAATTGTGTTTCCGCAGTTTTTCCAATACTTCCGGACTGAGATCCGGTAGGTCCGATGCGCCGAGATTGGCCGCAGCTTGCGTCTCGTTCCGAATTCCGGAAATCAAGGTGCTCACGGCCGGATGCGCCAACACAAATTTCAGGGCGGCCTGCGCCAAGCTCAAACCCGTCCCAGCCAAATCTTGACGAATGCGTTCAACCCTATCCACGGTGCGACCCAGGCGATCGCCCCGAAAATAATCTGCGCGGAAATCCCCCGGCGGAAATACCGTTTCCCGTGTGAATTTTCCAGTCAGCGCGCCCTCATCAAATGCAACCCGGACGATGATTCCCACACCGTGCTCGGCGGCCACAGGCAAAATTTCCGCTGCCGGTTCTTGCTCGAATAAATTGTAAATGACTTGAACCGTATCCACCCAACCGTTTCGCATCAAATCCACAACACTGTTCTGATCGTGTTCCGGAGTGGAAACGCCAATAAAACGGATCTTGCCTTCCTCGCGAAGCTTGCGCAAAACCTCAAAAGGTTTCGGATCCCGGTTCCAGGCACGTGTCCAGGTGTGCAGTTGCAATATATCAATACAATCCGTTCCCAAATTTCGAAGCCGCTCTTCAATGTTTTTTCGGAGAAATGTTTCCGAAAATGCCACCTCCGGGGTCGAGTAGGGGGAAGGGGGCCAGTCACCGCCATCCACCGGAGATTTTGTGGCGAGTATCAGCTCACCCTTCCATTCCTTTCGGAACTGGGCGATGAGTTTCTCGCTTTTGCCGTCTCCATAGACTGCGGCGGTATCGATAAAATTCGCGCCAAGCTCCGCGGCCTTATGTAGCGCTTTTAGCGAGTCCTTGTCGTCCTGTTTGCCCCACCAGGATTCCCCAATGGCCCAAGCCCCGAAGCCGATTTCGGAAACGCGCAGTCCGGTTTTTCCCAATTTTCTGAATCTCATGTGTTAATAATAGCAAGAATCACAACTGCTTCCGTCCTTGCTATCTTTCCACAAAACCAACAAATCAGGTGCACATTGACCAGGTATACGCCCAAATCCGTCGAACCCAAATGGCAAGAGCATTGGCTCAAAAATAAGACTTTCAAGGCCGAACCTATTTCGGCTAAGGATGCTCAAGGGGCCTTGAAGCCAAAATTTTATTGCTTGGATATGTTTCCATATCCCTCCGCAAATGGCCTGCATGTAGGGCATCCGGAAGGCTATACCGCCACGGACATCATTTGCCGTTATAAGCGAGCGCTGGGATACAATGTGCTGCATCCCATGGGCTGGGACGCCTTTGGTTTGCCGGCCGAGCAGCACGCCATTAAAACCGGGACACATCCGGCCGAGACCACCAAGAACAATATCGAAAATTTCCGTCGCCAAATCCGATCGCTGGGATTTTCCTATGACTGGGATCGGGAAATCAGCACCACCGATCCTGGTTATGTAAAGTGGACGCAGTGGATTTTTAAACAGCTTTTCGAAAGCTTTTATGATTTTGCGCTCGACAAGGCGCGCCCAATCGTAGAGCTGCCCATTCCCAAAGAGGTTCAGGGTGAGGCGGCTATTAACCAATATCGGGACAAACATCGATTGGCGTATATCTCCGAGGTGCCCGTGTGGTGGTGTCAAGAACTTGGAACGGTATTGGCCAATGAAGAAGTCCAGGATGGCAAATCGGAACGCGGCGATTTCCCCTGCGTGCGCCGCCCCATGCGGCAATGGGTGCTTCGCATCACGGCCTACGCCGATCGGTTAATCCGGGATTTGGATGGATTGGATTGGTCGGATTCCATCAAGGCCATGCAGCGCAATTGGATTGGAAAATCGGTGGGCGCGGAAGTCCATTTTAAGGTGGATGGGTTGGACTCGTTAGTGGTATTTACCACACGGCCCGATACCTTATTCGGGGCAACTTATATGGTTGTTGCGCCGGAACATCCGCAATTGGCCGCCATGACGCATCCTTCTCAGAAGGCGGAAGTTGCCGAGTATTTGCTTAAGGCCAGTTCTAAAAGTGAAATGGAACGCGGCTTGGATAAAGTTAAAACCGGTGTGTTTACGGGCGCATATGCCATCAACCCCGTCAATGGCAAGCGCATTCCAATTTGGACATCGGACTATGTGATGATGGGATATGGCACCGGAGCTATCATGGCTGTGCCCGCTCACGATGAACGCGACTTTGCATTCGCTAAGGCGTATTCACTGCCTATCATTGAGGTGATTCAGGGCGGGGATATCACCAAAGAAGCGTATGTAGGCGACGGCATTCTTATCAATTCGGAATTCTTGAACGGTTTGGATGTTGAGGCATCCAAAGCCAAGGCTATCGCTTGGTTGGAAGAAAAAAAAATCGGTAATGCCCGGGTTCAATACAAACTACGCGACTGGTTGTTTTCCCGGCAGCGGTATTGGGGAGAACCATTCCCTCTGGTGCATACGGCGCAAGGCATCGTTTCCGTTTCCGATTCCGAACTCCCTATCTTACTTCCCGCCATGAGCGATTATCAGCCCACGGGCACTTTTGAGCCGCCGTTAGCTAAAGCCAAGGAGTGGTCGGATTATAAGGGCCCCGGCCCCGCTGGCCGCCGCGAACTCAATACCATGCCGCAATGGGCGGGTTCGAGTTGGTATTTCCTCCGTTATCTCGATCCGGAAAATGATTTGAAACCCTTCTCCCGTGAAGCGGAAAAATATTGGATGCCCGTCGACTTATACATCGGTGGTGCGGAACATGCTGTGCTCCATCTTCTCTATGCGCGCTTCTGGCATAAGGTGCTATTTGATCTGGGCCATGTTTCCGCCCCAGAACCGTTTGCCAAATTGGTGAACCAAGGCCTGATCTTAGGTGAAGACGGTGAAAAAATGTCTAAGTCTCGCGGCAATGTGGTCAATCCAGATGAAGTGGTGGAGCGCTACGGCGCCGATTCCATGCGGCTGTACGAAATGTTCATGGGGCCGCTGGAGCGCATGAAGCCATGGCAAACCGCCGGTATCGAAGGTTTGTGGCGTTTTCTCAATAAAGTCTGGAGGCTGACTATCGGCGACGACCGGTTTAAGGTCAAAGTTGTCGACAGTGCGCCATTGGCTTTCCTTTTAAAGCGCATGCATCAAACCATTAAAAAGGTCACGGACGATCTCGACAATCTCCGCTTCAATACAGCCATCTCCCAGCTCATGATTTTCACCAATGATTTGACCGATGAATTGGGCAAGACAGAATCCATTCCACGCGCAGCTGCGGAAACCTTGGTGCTATTGCTGGCGCCCTTTGCTCCGCATATCGCTGAAGAGATTTGGGAGGCTTTGGGACAAAAGGCAATCCTAAGTACTACCCCCTGGCCCGTTTATCGCCAGGAATTATTGGCCGAAGATACCGTCACGGTGGTCTTTTCCACCAATGGGAAAAAGCGCATTGAACAACCGGTTCCCAAAGGCACCGACGGACCTACGTTGGAAGCCATGGCCCGCGAGCATACCCGGTTTCAGGCATTTCTGGAAAATATGGATGTGGTAAAAGTGGTTGTGGTGCCGGACAAACTTGTGAACTTTGTTCTCAAACCGCGTTAAAAGCGGGGCTCGTTCCTTAACCATGGTACCGCAAGCATCTTCGAATTTTCTTGTTCTAGCTACCACTAATCACGGTAAGGTGCTGGAATTCCAGACCTTGCTGGCTCCCGCAAGGTACACGTTATTGACGCCCAAGGAAATCGGTTTTACCGATGAGGTTGATGAGACGGGCACAACGTTTGTGCAAAACGCGCTGATCAAGGCGCAAGCCTTGGCTCCATGGACTCCTTATCCCATCCTATCCGACGACAGTGGGCTGGAAGTCGACGCACTAGACGGCGTTCCAGGGGTTTATTCCGCCCGTTATGCAACCGAAGTTGTATTCGATTCCGTAAGTGGACAACCCTTGCCCCAAGCCTCGGCAAACCGGGCAAAACTTCTAAAGGCATTGGAGGGCTGCCTCAATCGGACAGCGCGTTTCCGCTGCATACTTTGCTGGCTTATGCCGGGACAAAAGCCAATATTTTTCGCTGGGGTTTGCGAAGGTCAGATTGCAAACAGTGAAAGGGGAGAGGGTGGATTCGGTTACGATTCCATTTTTATTCCCTCCGGTTTTAATCAAACCTTCGGCGAACTGTCCCATGCTGTCAAAGACGAACTCAGCCATCGTGCCCAAGCAGTATCGCTTTTACTGGCAAGTGAAGTCCTGAAGTTTAAAGCTTGACATAAAAAAGGCCTCCGTTTCCGGAGGCCTTTGCTGTAATTATTTGAATTTTTGTTGGGACGCTTACCTAAGCTTATCGATGGGTCCGCATGATGCCGGTACGTGTGTACTGGATTTCTTGCTTGCCGCCTGTGAATTCAAACCGAACTTTCCAAACATAAACACCTTGGCCTGCTAGCTGGCCGTTCTTATCCTTCATATCCCACCACAAGTAACTGACCAAACCCTTGGGTACGACTCTCGCCCGGTTTTGCATCTCACCATTGGCTCCAAAGGTTTGGGTGGACGCGAACACGAAGTTTCCATACGTGTCGAAAATGGAAATATGCGCGATATAGGGTGCTGTACTGACCACCTGCACGGTGCTCAGCGTGCCTGGCAATAGTACCGGCGTTGCTGTTTCCCGATTGCCGCTGGGCATGGTGTTCAGGCTAGGAACGGCTACGTTGGCGCCTGGGGGGGTCTTATTGGGAGCATAACTAGCGGGTGGAATCCAAACGACCTGCAAATTGGGCGCTCCCGTAACCGGGTCTACGCCAGGAGTCGTAATACCGAGCTGTTTGGGATCATGTGGGTCCTGAACGGCGACCTGAAAATTGGAGGAGTTGGCATCTAATCCTGCCACAGGCGGGAAGCCGCGGAAGAGCTGGATATTGAGATTGCGGTTAGCCCCTTCTAACGGAACACCATGAACAACTGGGGGATTGAATTTGAGATCTGTAAATTTCCCCTTGTCCGCATTGAGGAAGATGCAATTTCCGGTTTGTGGTGAGGAAGAGACTGAATTGTCGATGATAACTGTATAGGTACCATTGGCATCGGGGACAGGGTTATTAATGGCTACCAAGGTAATCGCATTGGCATAGTCGCCGCAGGTGGTCGAGAACTTAATCATGTCCTTGAAATCCACCCCGGCTCTCAGCGGTTCGGAAAGAGTGATGCGCAAGGTGTCATGATTAAAGCTGGGATCATTGGGAATCAATGCATTGACATTGGGTGGACGTTTAAAGGCAGAAATGATAACAGGTCCAATGGAATCCTCGAGTACGGGGTTCTGGCCGTTAAAGAGCGCGTCGCCGGCAGGAAGTTGGGCCTTAGGCGCCTGACCCGCCTTAGGGGCGGTCAAATCCTGTCCAAATGGGTTGGGAGTATAATCCGCCACCACAATAGTGGAATCGGAACCTGGGAGGAAGGAAAGTTTTCCAGCTTGTACGGCTATGAATGCCGAACTGTCGCCATTCCATTGGGAGCCTAGCGTGGAAGGCAAATGGGCAAGCTTCTTTTCAAAAACGATGAATACCTTGTCTGCCTTTCCATCTCCGTCAGTATCCTTGATATACGCCTTTTTGACCGGGTCAAACGCAGCTACAAGGACAATATCGGTTTTCACGGGCACACTTTCCACATTTGCAGAAGCGGTGATATTGACACGGTTGTCAAGCACTTGTGGTGTAATTTTGCCTTCCACTTTTTGGTTAGCAGTAATGGCGCCGGTTACAAACCCGTAAGGCACTAGCACTTTGAATATTCCGGTAGCAGGTCCCGTTTCCACGGCATTGAACGTTTCCGATTCACCCTGTATAGAGGTAAAGGTCAAGGGTATGATGTTCACAGTATTGATATCGGGATCATGCGCTACAAGCACGGCTACAAAGGTCGAGGTAATATTCTCAGAGACCGAGCTGATGGGTACATCGCTAAGTATCGAAGTAGTGAAATACAGTTTGGGAGTGACAGGGTTGTCCAGTATGATGGAAACCGGCTTGATATCTCCGTAGGCTGGGTCCGTGTAGGTGACTTTAATATTGTCAGTGGATTTGCATTGAAGCACACCGTCCACAACGGAGGCGCCTTCACTTTTGGAAATGATCGAAGATTTATACACACCGGGAGTGGTTTCGATGAGGCGGATATTGACTTTATCACCGCTTTCGGTACAGCTTAGCACTGCGTAAAGCGTATCAGTTGCTGAAGAAATGCTTTGATCGGTGATGGTTACTTTGAGGCTGTCATCGGTGCGGGTGATGACCGCGCCAGGTCCTCCATTGCCAGTAATGGTGATGACTGGATCCTGATTGGGATAGGCTACCAGCAAGTCGTCAGAAACGGACTGTCCAGCTGTTGCCGTTTTGGTATGTGACGTGACAACAGCGTGAACTGTACCCAACACGTAAGTTTCTGCCTTGCCATTGCCGGGTGTAATGGAGGGTCCGTCTACAAGGGTAATGGAGCCTTCCCATATGCCGGTGGAGCCAGTGTGTTTTGTCAGGTTGAGGGTTACATTGAATGTTTCCGCATCTGGCGTTCCCGTTGTCGCACCATTGGTATTCACGATAGTCAGTGCAACCGATTTAGTAAGAATGGCACCACCGGCCCAGTCATCGGAATAGGTCAAAAAGAGCTTTCCATTGGCAGGACTATAGTGGAACCCAGCTGGCAATACATTGCCACCCAAGGCATCCGTGAACTGTAGATTCGCATCGATTTCAGGAGCTACTCCAAAGCCAGCATTGGCCACAGCGGGAGTTTCTACATCCATCGGATCGGTATAAGTTGCTTTGATGAAATCTCCAACTAAAAGCTGCAATCTGCCATCTGCTGTCGAAGTGGTGAGAATAATGTCTACGGGTATAGTGGCCACATAGCGGCCAGGTTTGCCGACAATGGGGACAAGATTCAGGGTCAGGTTGTCCGCCGTGTGCCCGGAAATAGGCGTGGGCGTAGTAACCAGGGTGACCTTAGGTGTAAGGGTAGTGGGTAGAACTTCGTCAACAACGATGAGGTAAAGAGTGGTTTCCGTACCAGTATACTGGTCAACTGTATCCGTACCGTTGGCATTGTGGGAGAAGTAAGCTCTGCCTTGCACGGGGGCAGGCCTGACAAGAACATGCTTCTCGGCGATATCAGTTGAACCGAATGTGGTGTCGGTCCAGCGTACGATGAGGCTATCATAAAACTTCGCCTCTGTTTTGTTATTGCCAATTGCGGTGGTGGTAATGGCAAATGGAGAGGTACCGGAAAAAAGGTAACTGGTACCCTGATCCACTTTTGTGCCGAGCACCAAAGTTTCCAGGTCCAAACCTCCGGGCGTGGTGCTCGCCTTGGGGCTTAAACTGGTAAGTCCGGCCTGTGTGGTGGTGACTTTGACGGTATAGGATGTGTTGAGTTCCGTAATGTATCCCCCTGATAACGGGTTTCCATTTTGATCCAGAATGTCCAAAGTGGAGGCTACGAACTTTTTGGTATAGTCCGCCGTCATCACTTCACTCTTTATGTATCCAGTTTTGTAAGCAATTGCCTTTAGTGTTGTAGTACTAGTGATAAGGATGCCGATAGTATAGGGAGTGCTGTTGTTATCTGGAGTGGTTCCATTGGTGGTGTAATAGATTTTTGCATCTGGTGTGGGCGTTGCTAAGGTCACGTTCAGTTGCGTGGGGAAGCCTTTGGTGGCTCCAGGAGTCGCCACCGGCGTGGCGACAATATTCCGACTGAGTGGAATGCTGGTCGTGATCCTGCAAGTGGAGGACGTTTCGTGCCTTTCAGCAAAGAAAAAGTCCAACATATATTTGCCATAATCCACCAATCCATAGGCTGAGGCTGTGGCTGCATCTAGTGTAAAAGATTTTGAAGCTGCACTATGGACACCACCAAGATCGATGATCAGCTTTCCATTGACAAATACCCAGACATCGTCATCACCAGTAAAATTAAATACCTGATTGGTTCCAGCAAGGTAGGTGAACTCGGAGTGAAGTTCCATAGTGAAGCCAAAGTTATGCGGAGGGTTTGAGCCAGGGGTGGTGCCAAAGGGTGATAGCGTATTACCGGGTAAATTTTGCCATTGACCCCCACTCGCCAAATCGTCCATCGGAAAAAAGGTTTGATCATTGAATTCATACAACGGCACCTCGGGTGTACCGATATTGTTAAAGACTAGGTCCGCTAAGAATGGGCGGTTTTTATCCGTGCTGGGATCGTCGTTGAACCATTGGTCAAAATAAGGCGTTGGGCCTGGAGGGTTATCGGTAAAAAAACGTGTGCCTCCTGCGTTGAGGGCAGAAATCAGTTTTGGATTGCGATTGTCATTCTTGAAAACCGTCGTGTCCACAGTGCCGTTTGTTAAAATATTCGCATCGACAAAACCACCGTCTGTTCCACAGCAGTAGGTGTTGAAATCCGGATGGAAATTGGGTAATGGACTTTCAGGTAGATCCCTTAATTTTACTTTCAAGGTAAGTGTCGCTGGTGCTTGGCCCAAGGAGGGTGCAAAGCTGGCCAGGACAAATCCCAAAACCATGGATAATGCTGTTACGTTTCTGGAATTCATCATGAATCCTTTGGTGAAAAAGTTGTCCTGTGTACATAGTGCGGCGGTAAGGTGTTCCACGGCCTTACCTTGGGCTGTTAATTTAAGAAGAATATAATGGAAATGGGTTATTTTGGAGTGCCAATACGCAACATACTGCTCTCATTTTTGGAAGCGCTTAGACGGAATCATATGCTTATTTTGGCTTAAAATGGGCGATTACCAACAATAAGTGGCTTTTGACTTTGAAAAGCAAAAAAAAAACCGGACTTGCGGTCCGGCTTTTTAGCGTTTTCTGAGTCCTGGAAAGGGCTCGTTTTAGGCTTAATTCTTTGGTCGCATGACGCCGGTTCGCGTAAACCGCACTTCGGATTTTACGTTCTTCTCAATAAAGGCAAAATTGACCTTCCAGACATAGACACCCTGCCCAGCTGTTTGGCCATTTTCATCTTTGAGATCCCAGATTAGAAAGCTCAACTGGCCTTTGTCCGTGGCTCGCCAAGGGTTTTTGTCTTCCCCGTTGAGACCGTAAGCTTGTTCCATGTAGCGCACGAAATGGCCAAGGTTGTCGTAAATGTGAATTTGGGCTTTATAGGCACCCGATGTAATAACTTGCACTGCACTAAGGTTCTTAGGCATTTCCTTGGGCGTGGCGACTTCCGCTTTGGAACCCTGCGTTTGTCCCTCACCGAAATGGTTGGCAATGTTCTGTAGTGAGCCAACAGGGTCTTTTTCCGTGTACCCGAATGGCGGAATCCAAACAACATTCCAGGACCCGTTTGCACCTTGATTACTGAATGTTCCCGATTTGTCCACCCGATTGTCATTTGTAACCAGCACAAATCCAGGGGTTTCCGCATCCAATCCGGCTACTGGAGGAAAGCCCCGGAAACCGCGGATAACCAATTTTGGGTTTTCACCTGTCAAAGGCACACCGAGGTGTGCGGGTTTGTTGTTCAGCAGGTCAACATAGGTTCCATTGACTTCCATAAAAATACAGTCGCCAACCAACGGCGTTTGGGAATCGGGAGTGTTGTCCACAATAATAGTCCAAGTTAAGCCATCTAATTCAACGGTTGGTTCACTGAATGTTTGCAAGGGCACGGACTCCTTATACTCTGCGCAGCCTTTCGAGAAACGGAGCATCTTACTAAAGGTGGCTGTGGTGGTTTTGACTTTTTCCGACAGAGTAATGTTTAGCGTATCAGGATTGAAGCGCTTTTCAGTTCCGGAATAGTTGTACGTCTGCAAGTTAGAGGGCTTCTTGATGGCTGTAACGATAACGGGGCCAATGGAATCCGCAAGTTTTGCGCGCTGACCGGCAAAAATATTGTCATCTGGTAGAAGGGCAATGGGGGATTGACCCGCAGGGATATCGGTTAGTCCGGCTCCGAATTGTGAAGCAGTAAAGTCGAGGACTAGAACCGAAGAATCTGAACCCGATAAGAAGGAGATCTTATCAGAACCGGCTTTTTGGCTGAAGGCTTTTCCCACTTGATTCCAGTACACGGAATCCAGTGCCGTGGGCAGGCGGCTTACTTTGTGGTCGAGGAAGATATATACATGGTCGGCGCGGCCGTTTTCGTCCTCGTCCTTGGCATACGCTTTTGAAATCAAATTATAGCTAGAGAGTAGGGAAATATCGGCACTCACCTTGGTACCACCCACGCTGGCACTGCCATTGACCAATACCTGGTTCACTCTATTCGCGATCACAATTTTGGCTTCTACAATTTTTGACCCCTTGAGCGGATCTGCACTTCGGAACAAGAAATCAGTTTTTGCGATGAATTTTCCGGTCAAGACGCCCGTTTCCACGGCGGCAAAGGTTTCCAGTTCACCTTGCGCGGTTGTTAGTGTAACAAGGACCGTATCCACTTTGTCCCGATTGAGGCTGACGCCTTCTACAACAATCAGAAAATCCTTCGCTTGGGCATCCGATACTGAGGAAATTTCGCTGCTGTCCTTGGTGGAGGCATA
The DNA here is from genome assembly GCA_043732185.1 of Fibrobacteria bacterium. Lineage (GTDB taxonomy): Bacteria > Fibrobacterota > Fibrobacteria > UBA11236 > UBA11236 > Chersky-265. The sequence continues at coordinate 99,177 of JAYTHY010000046.1, read as the reverse complement.
GTACATGCGGCTTTTGGTATTGTCGCTCCAACGAACGTCTGCGGTCCGCTCGTCGAGATAGACTGGGTCGATGTAGGAAACCTTGAGAACATCCGTGATAAGGCATTCCAGCAAGGCATCGCCTTTATTGGGGGTGGCAGTGGTTTCGCCCTTGTCCAATAGGGGTTGGATGGCATATTGAGTGCCATTCCATACCAAAGTGACATGGGAAACATTATCCGTTGAATTCAGGCAGCTTACGGTTGCAGCAATCGATGCATCTCCGGATTTTGTGAAAAGTTGATCCGTGATTAATACGTTGACCTTGCCGGTTTCTCGGACCACGTCTTTTCCGGCATTGTCCTTGATTACAATAGCAGCGGATTGGTTGGGATAGGCAATAAGTAGTTGATCTTGTACAGCACTTCCAGCTAGTGCACCTGCATTATTGTGCGGAAAAACAGTGGCGGTCAACTCACCGCGGTAATAGGTTTCTAACGTACCATTGGCATTGGTCGCTGTATTTTTATCTACTAGTGCCAAAGATCCTTCCCAAACACCCTTAGTACCAACTGTGCCGGCTTTTAGGGTGAGTACAACGTTCTCGCTGTCCGAACCTACCTGTACTCCCGAAATTTTGTTGACGAGGTTTAGAATGGCGATCTTAGTTTTGACAAGCGCATCAATGCCGATATTCCAATCATCCGTGTAGCGGAGGAAAACTTTTCCCGTAGTGGGGTTCCATACATCCGTGGGAGCCACCAAATTTCCACTGGCGTCGATGAACTCCAAGGTGGCGCTTTCCTGCACCTGCTGGGCAAAGCCGACATCGCCTTGATACACATCCTTATAAACAGGATCCACGAAGATGGCTTTAATTTGATCTCCGGAGACGGCGACTTCCGTAATTTTGTCTCCCGGAGTTTTGGCCAAGATTGTGCTCACGGGGGCTTTGGCGGAAAAGACGCCAGGTGACAATTCCTTCAGAACCAGTGTTTCCAAATCATTGCCAAGCGTGCTGGATGATACGTCCACTGTGTAAACCAAGGCGGGATCCTTTGGTCGTGTTTTTACCACAATGAAAAGGCTATCCTGATTGACTGGATACACGGAGATGCGGGGGCCACCTTCAGTCAAGGAGAAATAGACCTCGGCGGCAACAAATGCGGGTTTGATGAAAATTGTATCGCTGGCAAAGTCCAAGGGGTTGAAAGGGTTGACCCATTTAGCAATTAACGTGTCCGTGCCTTTGGCTTCAATGGTGAAATTACCCGCTACCTTAGTGGCAGGAGAGGCCAATGGCAAGGTTTGCGTGTATTCAAAGGCATTGGCCAAGGGTTTAAAATTGTCCATCGGGATGGATTCCGCATCCAAAGCTAAAACGGAGTTTACGTTTACCTTGACGCTGAACAAATCGTCCTGTGTGGTGGTCAATTTGAGTTGTATTGCTTTTGCCGCGCCGGTGAGTGTATTCGCGGTAATTTGATTGCCGTTTTCATCCAAAATTTCCAGGCGTGATGGTTCCACTTGCTTAGTATAGGTTTCCTTCATTACCTTGCTGTCCTTCATTCCGGGAAAGACGGCGATAGCGGTAACCACGGTGGTAACGCTGATTCGCAAGGGGTCGGTGAATTCCGGACTCACTCCTGGAACAGGTATTTTGCCGTCCAGGGTGTAATATATTTTGGCACCGGGAGTAGCCGAAGCTAGGGTGACCATTTCATTGAGAATGAACTTGCGGCCAATCGGCGTTGCCACCGGTTTCGCAACTTCATCGATTAATAATTCTTTTAATATCCCATAGACTGGATCCACATAGCGTATGCGGATTTGATCTGTAGTCTGGCAAGAGAGCAATACATCAGCAAAGCTGGGAATGCCTTCATCCTTGACCAAAGTGCCGGTAGTATAAATGCCTGAACCGGGTAAGGATTCGATGCCTCCGAAACTGGAAACGCTATCGCCTGATTTCGTGCAACCCACGCTCAGCAGAACAGTATCACGGGCCAACGTAAAGCTTTGGTCCTTGACCGTAATGATCAATCCTTCGGGATTCTTGGGGAGAGGGTCTGCCAGTTTCCAATCGATGGTGGCGGGTACATCGGGATATGCAATCAACAAAAAGTCCGAAACGGTAAGGGATTGGGGTGTGCCAATATTGTCATGCGCGCTAACGGTGATGGTGGCTTCTCCCAAGTAATGGGTTTCCGCAGTGCCATTGGAATCGATTGCCGGAAATGCATCGGCTAAATTGATGGACCCGGTCCATGTGGCTCGAGTGCCAGACCCGGTAGGCACACCGGTTAAATTCACTGTAATGCGTTCGTGATCGGTTCCAATCGGTACGCCATATTTTTTACTGACCAAGTTGAGGAAAACTTGCTTGGTGGGCACCTTGCCGCCAGCATAATCATCGCTATAGGAAAAGAAAAGTTTTCCTTTGGATGGATCCCAATAGCTGCCAAGTACCACTGGTACACCGCTGGCATCTGTAAATTGGACCAAAGGGCTTTCCTGCACACTAACCGCAAAACCGGCTGAGGCTTCTGCAATATCGCCATCCACGGGATCGGTATAGATCACATGAAGCTGATCGCCTCCTAAGGACACTTCCAACTTTCCGTCACCGGGAGATTTGAAAGCCAGTTTGTCGATGGCAATGGAACCGATGAATGTTCCAGCCGGTGCACCTGCCAATGGAGTTAAGGTTAGGGTTTCATTATCCAATCCGTCCTTGTCGGAAGTGATAACTGCAGTATAACTCAAAAGTGGGTTTCGAGATTGATCACGCACGACCACAAAAACCTGAGTGGTGTTCAAGGGGAAAAGACTGGTGCTGTCTGAACCATTGGATAAGGTGCTGAAATAAACCGTGCTTTGTTTTGGCGCAGGACGGATGAGGACCTTTTTGACTGCGAAATCGCTGGGAAGGAGTGGGTTGACCCAACGAACAATTAGGCTGTCGTAAGTGGTGGCCTCTACAATTGAGTTGCCGGAGGTTGTTGCAGAAACAACCAGCGGAGATGTGCCTTGGAAGACAATGGACTTGGTAAGCGCGGTGGGGTTGGAAAGCGATTGGCTTTCAAGGTCAAGACCGGTTTTGGTTCTCAACGTGTCGGTAGTGGTAGTGAGATTGACTTGCGAAGTGGTGATCTTTACTAAGAATGGCGTAGTGAGCTCGGTCAGGTAGCCGTTTGTGAGACGGGTTCCGTCTTGGTTCAGCACTTCAATAGTTGAGGGAATGATTGCCTTTACATATTCTGCAGTTAGCATTTCGCTTGGCTTCCAGTCCTCCTTAAAACCAATGACCTTAATTGTGGTTGTGTTGTAAATGGTCAATGTATCCGTGTAAATTTGGCTTGATTCTGTTGGGACACTTCCATCAAGTGTATAGCGCAATATGGCGCCAACAGTAGAGTCTGTCAAAGTGACGACAATTTTGTCATCGAATGTTGTCGGTAAAATGTTGAATGGTGCTGCAATGGGTTTAGCAACCTTTTCCGTTTCCAGTTGTAGACTGGTAGTGATGGTGCAATTTGATCCAGTTGTGTGTCTTTCTGCAATAAAGAAATCCAGAAAATAGGCCTTCCTATCAACCATGTGGAAGGTGTTTACAGCGGTAGCGGAATCTAAAGTTATTGTGGCTGATTCAGCTGGATGAACGCCCCCTAAATCAATGCCACGAATGCCATTGAAAAATACCCAGACGTCATCATCTCCTGAGAATGTGAATGTCTGGGGAGCACGCACACCGGTAATGGGTTTTAGGTAGGTGAATGTGGCATGGAATTCCATTGTAAAGCCAAAATTGTGGTTGGTATTACCAATCGTATTCTGGCCAAAGGATTTCGTTGGCCATTTTGTGGTTCCTTCAGTCAGGGGCTTTGTGATTGTTGGTATCAAGACATCGTCCAATGGGAAAAAGCTATTGCTTTCGTATTTGTATATCCCAGGCAGACCCGTTACCGGCTTGAAAATTAGATCGTGTAAAAAAGGGCGATTGATAGTTGTGTCTTCGTCGTTATACCATTGATCAAAATTTTTGGTGGAAGGGAAAACATCACTGAAGAATCCAGGATCGGATTTAATCATTTGTGGATTTCGGTTATCATTTGGAAAATTGGCTGTATCCAGTTTTCCAGTGAGGAGGATATTGGGGCCAACAACACCACGGCTATCTCCACAGCAAAAGGTATTGAAGTCAGGGTGATGGTAAAAGGGGATATTGGAAGGCTCATTTCCCCCTTGAAAGTCCCGTACTTTGGACGTCAGTACAAGAGAGTCTGGTAAAACTTGGGCATTTATGAGATCCAGGTTTGCCTGAAATACAAAAACGGATAAAAGGGTAAATACGGAAAATTTGGATCTCATGTGGGAATCCTTTGGGAGAAATTTTTAAAACAGCCTTGCGGGCGAGGTAAATATAGGCTGAAAGTTACAAGTGCGGGTGCAAAAGTTCCGAAAAAAAAGGGAAACCCTAGTCTCAATTCGCCAAATCCGCCTTTGTAGTGAGATTCACGCATCTTGGCTGTTTTTTAGCCGGGCCCAGCGTTTAGATTGACTATCAATAAATTGGCGGGAGAAGGGAAATTCTGGAGGTTGATTCTGCATCTACCACTCCTGTTCCTGAATCGTACTGGACTGTCCGGAAGAACTGCTTTTAAGTCGACGGTCAGCCTTACTCAGTGATTATATCATATTGAAATTGGATCCCTAATTTTTAAATGACTGAATTTGATTATCATCTGGCTGATGCGCTAAGTACAGGAAAATCAATGATTAAGCTTTTAGGATTGGCTGGAATTAACGATAGCAGCCAAAAGGATGGAACTTTCCCTGCCCGGCATGGCTATATAAGGTTCCGAAAAACCTCAAAACTATTTTCCCTTTGACCCACAGAAAGGACATCGTTTTGAAGGCGAAAATCGCGGCTAGAGCTGTTCTATCACAGTTGAGAGCACTGGGGAAAACCAGTGAACGTGGTGGTAATAAAACGGAGATCAGTTTGGTTTTGCGGATAAAAATGGTTTCGTCATTTTGACAAGATTACGCTTTGGGCTTTAGCTTTCCTTTCATGCAACCTTTATATCTTTTATGGTGTGGATGAGAGGAATCGATTCCTTGAAAAACAAAATTCGAACTGGATTAATTCTCACGAAATAGGATAATGGTTTTGTCAGGGGCTGCATAAAATGTCCGGATACATAATCATTGGCGTCTTTGCCCTAGTGGGGGTGCTCTTTGCCGGAGGCGCCATGGTCTTTTCGCGCCTCATCGCTCCCCGCTTTATGGATGTCGGCAAAAAGCGCGATGCTTATGAATCGGGTGAATCCAGTATCGGTTCAGCACGTATTCAATTCCATATCGGATACTATCTGTTCGCCTTGGTCTTTCTGGTATTCGATGTAGAAGCCATTTTTCTTTTTCCGGCGCTTGCCGTGTTGCGATCCGCAGGCGAGGGGCATGCCGGAATGGTTTCTGCGATTTTCATCTGGGTAGAATTGCTGGTTTTTTTGGCGGTGTTGGGATTTGCTCTAATCTACGCTTGGCGTAAAAAGGTGCTAGAATGGGAATGACTGCCAGGGACATGGTTCCCCTTCCTTTTCCGCCCCAAAATGGGGCTATTAATGCCGTGGACTGGGTGGTAGGTTGGGCCAGGGCCAATTCTCTCTGGCCACTGGTATTTGGAACTTCATGCTGCGCCATTGAAATGATGGCCACTGGCGCTTCCGACAACGACTGGGCCCGTTTCGGCTTAGAGGTAGCCCGGGCTACACCGCGTCAAGCCGACCTTATTGTTTTGGCCGGCACCATTGTAGAGAAAATGGGCTCCCGTCTTATCACACTGTATGAGCAAATGCCTGGACCTAAATATGTGATCGCGATGGGTGCCTGCACGATTTCCGGTGGGCCATTCTATTACGATAGTTATTCTGTGATTAAGGGCGCGGATAGACTTATTCCCGTTGACGTGTATATACCCGGATGTCCACCGCGGCCGGAAGCCCTGTTATTCGGAATCATGAAGTTGCAAGAGTTGATTCGAAAAGGCGCATGGCGCAAATCTTTTGAACATCGGCCCATCAATCGCGAGCCGTTCAAGGATATGCTTACAGATTGTACCACTGATTGGGAAGAGAAGGAAAAGCTGAAGCAAGCCGGGATGAAAGAGGCCCAAGAAAAGTTCAAGCTTGAAAATCCGGACTATAAAGGCGTGGTCATCAAACGCATTGTCGCTCCAAAGTTTGAAGAGGTGGCGCGTGTCCCCAAGCCCAGCCGCGGTTTGCCTCAAGTAGAGTTGCTGAAAATTCTGATGGAACGGTTTCCAGGTTTAACAGTGCAAGGCGTGCCGGAAGTGACGGATGAAAAAATAACCGCACTAGGTACAGATTATATTCTGGACGTGGCCGTATCTCGGGATGACTACCTGTCCCTTGTGCGTTTTCTTAAAGAAGAGGATCGGATTAAACTCGATTTTCTCATTCAGCTTACGGCCGTAGATTGGAAAGACCGGTTCGAGGTGGTGGCGCATTTCATGTCCGTGGATAAAGGACACAAGGTTTTCATCCGATGCGCACTTCCGCATGAGGATCATCCGGAAATTCCAAGTCTTTCCAGTCTCTATGCTACTGCAAATTGGCATGAGCGCGAAACGTATGATTTCTTCGGTATCCATTTTACCGGGCACCCGGATTTGCGGCGACTGTTCTTGGACGACGATTTTCCCGGACACCCCTTGCGTAAGGACTTCTCCGACCCGACCCGGGTTGTGAAGCGTCCGTATTAAAATGGCCGATTTGGATACAAAGTATGCCTTGCCTCCCGGATTCGCTTTGCGGGAAACGCGTGCCGACGGGACGCAAGAATATTTTCTCAATATGGGTCCGCAGCATCCCAGTACTCACGGGGTATTGAAAATGGTGGTGAGGCTGGAAGGTGAAACGGTCAAGGAAGTGGTTTCGCATCTTGGCTTCATCCATCGCGCCATAGAAAAAATGGGAGAGAACGAGACCTTTGTCCAATACATGCATTTGACCGACCGCATGGATTATTTGAGCAGTCATATCAACAATTTGTGCGTTTGTCTGGGTATTGAAAAGGCCATGGGCATCGGCGTGCCGGAACGAGGGGAGTATATCCGCGTCATCGTGTGTGAGCTGCAAAGGATCCAGTCGCATCTCTTATGGTGGGCGGCCTTTGGTATGGATATGGGCGCGGTCAGCGCTTTTCTATATGGCTTCATCCAGCGGGAAAAGATCACCAATCTGTTTGAAGAATTGTGTGGAGCGCGCCTGACCATGAATTATTTCCGGCCGGGCGGTTCCAATGCGGACCTTCCAGAGGGTTTTATCGTCAAGGTTCAATCGCTACTGGAAGAGCTTAAATTTGCCCTGGACGAGTTTGATGTCCTCGTGTCCAAAAACCCCATTATTCGTGAGCGCACAGTTGGGGTAGGGGTAATGTCTCGGGAACGCGCCATCAGTTATGGGTGTTCGGGGCCAGTTGGCCGTGCGTCTGGGATCAATTTCGATGTACGCAAAAATGACACCTATTCCATTTACGATCGATTCGAATTCGACGTGCCTTTAGGAAAGAACGGAGATTGTTTCGATCGCTATGCGGTGCGCATGGAGGAAATGCGTCAATCGGTGCGCATCTTGGAACAGGCGACCAAAGGCATACCGGAAGGGCCATACCGTTCCAAGGAAAAGCCCGCTTATAAGGTTCCGGCCGGCAGTTATTTTTCCAGTGTGGAAACGGCGCGAGGCATGTTTTGCACCTACATGGTTTCGGAAAATTCCTTCAAGCCCTATCGTATCAAGAATCGTTCACCTGGCATGTCCAATCTTTCAGCCATCAATGAAATGTCGCGCGGCGGAAAAATTGCGGATCTGGTTGCGGTGCTGTCTACGCTGGATCTCATCATCCCGGATATCGACCGATGATGGTATACACAGTCAATCATCCTATTGGCGATTGGGTTCGAAGTGTTCTGCCTCCTACGTTGGCCGCCTTAGCCAACGGACTTCTTGCTGTTGTCGCCGTGTGTGGCCTAGTTGTCGTCACTGCCATTTTCCTGGTTTGGCTGGAGCGAAAAGTATGCGCCCGGTTCCAGGGGAGGCTTGGCCCCACGCGCGTTGGCCCATTTGGACTATTGCAACCCATCGCCGACTCCATCAAACTTTTAATGAAGGAAAGCATCCGGCCCAAGGCCGTGGATGTGCTGGCTTATTTTATTGCGCCGTTGCTTCCCATCACCGGATCCTTTCTGGTACTGGTTGTTATTCCTTTCGGACATGATTTGCAGGTTACGGATCCGGATGCAGGAATGGTGTATATTGCCGCCGTTTCCGGATTGGGCATTCTTGGCATTCTTATCGGCGGTTGGGGTTCCAACAATAAATATTCCCTGCTTGGCGCCATGCGGGCCGGGGCGCAGTTGTTTTCTTATGAATTGTCCATGGTACTTTGCATGTTACTGGTGGTCATGGCCAGTGGAACCGGTTCCTTACGGGGAATTGTTTTATCCCAGCAAGGCACGGTTTTGGATTGGTGGATTTTCAAGCTGCCGGGCGCCGGTCTCTTGGCGTTTGTCATCTATATGATATCCTCTACTGCCGAACTGAACCGTGGACCTTTGGATCTTTCCGAGGCGGAATCCGAGTTGACGGGTGGTTTTCATACCGAATATTCCGGCATTACATTTTCCATGTTCTTTCTGGCGGAGTTTGTGAACATGTTTGCGTCCGCTGGCCTCTGTGCTACTTTTTTCCTTGGTGGATTCCTGGCACCGCAATTTGGCATTGGGCCCATTGATAATGTCCTGGCCTTTATTCCCGGTGTGCTATGGTTTTTCGCCAAGACCTATACCATTATTTTGCTCTATATGTGGTTCCGGTGGACATTTCCTCGCCTTCGCATCGATCATTTGCTTTCTCTCGAATGGAAATTTTTACTTCCGGTTTCCATGGCCAACTTACTGGTGGCCGCCACCTTGATCACATTCAAATTGATACTGCCATGATTTCGGGGCCAAGATGAAATTAAGCACGGTACTTAAGGATACGCTGAACCTGTTCAAAGGCATGGGTGTTACCTTCCGCTATATTTCCCGGCCTAGCCGAGTGGTGACGAAAGAATATCCCGAGAATCGCGATACGCTCAAATTCGCTGAACGCTTCCGTGGCCAAGTCGTCATGCCCCATGATGCGGAAGGGGAACACAATTGCACAGCGTGTACGCTATGTGAAAAGGCCTGCCCCAATGGAACGATCTCCATTTTGACTACCAAGAACCTGGCTTCCAAACGCGTCTTGGGCGCATTCGTCTACCGTTTCTCGACCTGTACCCTTTGCAATCTATGTATCGAGGCATGTCCCTTCGATGCCATTCGAATGGGCCATGGTTTTGAAATGGCTGCCTATAAACGAGATGAATTGGATTATATCCTCAATAAAACCGAGGGGCGCTGAAAGTGCGTGATCTATTCTTTTATGCTCTTTGCGCGGCGCTGCTTGGTTTAGCAGGTGTAACCGTACTTGCGCGAAATTTGTTTCGTTCCGCCATGGGGCTTTTGGGCGTGCTGCTTTGTACGGCGATTCTTTTCCTTTTACTGCGCGCAGAAATGGTGGCGTTGGTACAGGTCATGGTCTATATCGGTGGAATAATGATTTTCGTGCTGTACGCCGTGCTGTTGACTTCGGAGCTAGGTGGAAAAATGGCGCATCCTTCCGTTTTGAAGGTTGTTTCTGGATTGATTGTTTCCGTTACAGTCATGATTTTCTTACTTGGCTTGGCGCGCACGACGCATGTGGATGAGAACACCTTGACAGCTGGCGATATTTCCTCCTTTGGTGATATTGCCGCTTTGCGATCCCTGGGCCTTCGCATGCTGGATTCTGGGCCAGATGGATTTTTGATTCCGTTTGAACTGATTTCCGTTTTGCTGTTAGCCTCTATGGTGGGAGCCATTGCTCTAGCGAGACGAAGTAATACTACCAGCGGAACCGTGCCTAATGAAGAGGGGAAACCCTTATGAATTTAACCACCTGTTTGCTTTTATCCGCTAGCCTTTTCGCTATTGGAACCTATGGATTGTTAACGCGCCGAAATATGCTGGCAGCTTTGATGTCTTTGGAGCTAATGGTCAATTCTGCTCTCATAAATTTTATCGCCTTTGCAAGATTCGGCGGATCGGAAGGGGTAATGCGCGATGCGGAGGCCGGCAGCATTTTTGTGCTCTTCGCTGTGGCCGTCACGGCAGCGGAAATGGCTCTGGCCTTGGCCATGGTTATTGTTGTGCACCGAAATAGACGTCATCTAGACTTGCGTCAACTGGATAGTATGCATGGATAAGCTTGGCTTGTTGGCATATGGTATTCTGGCGTTGCCACTCCTTTCCTTTTTAATCAATGGATTATGGCTGGGCAGGAAAAGTGGTGTCGCTTCGGCATGGACCGCCACATTGCTCATGGGTGGGACACTCGTCCTGGCATTGCTTTTGGGCCTCGGTTATTGGTCGGAGGTTTTGGGCCATCCGGATGTATTCCCAAAACGAACAGCTTTGGCCTGGGAACATGTTTGGATGGTATTCAATACGGGTGCTGGCGCTTTTCCAGCCGCCAAGTTGGGCTTTTACTTGGATCCTATTTCGGTGATGATGGTGCTGGTTATTTCCTGTATTTCCTTCCTCGTCCATTTCTACTCGATAGGGTATATGCATGAGGATAAAGGACAGGGACGATTCTTTCCGCTTCTTTCTTTCTTTACCTTTACCATGTTGGGGCTTGTCGTCTCCAGTAATTTGGTGCAAACCTTTTTCTGCTGGGAATTAGTGGGCACGGCTTCGTATTTGCTCATTGGCTTCTGGTACACCAAGCCTTCGGCCGTAGCCGCCAGCAAAAAGGCGTTTATACTGACGCGCTTCGCCGATGCCTTCTTTTTAATGGGCATGATTGCCGTGGGTTCGACCGTAGGTAGTTTTGATTTTATCAAGGTAAATGGCCCTGATGCTGCTTTGGCCTTAAACCATACCATTGGCATGGGATTCCTCGGATGCAATCTTTTGACTTTGGGAACGTTGTTCATTTATATGGGTGCTTGGGGCAAGTCCGCCATGTTCCCGTTTCACGTTTGGCTTCCCGATGCCATGGAAGGGCCCACCCCCGTTTCCTCCTTGATCCATTCGGCCACCATGGTAGTAGCGGGAATTTATTTAACGGCTCGACTTTATCCACTTTTCTCGGCGGCTGAATATACGCTAAGAGTGGTTGAGGGCACGGGTGCTTTTACCGCTGTATTCGCAGCCGTGATTGCCTGCACGCAAACCGATCTTAAAAGAATACTCGCTTTTTCCACATTGTCTCAATTGGGCTTGATGATGCTTTCGCTGGGAACCCAATCCCAGGCAGCATTTACAGGGTCCATGTTCCATGTCTTTACCCATGCCTTTTTCAAATGTCTTTTATTCCTATCAGCCGGAATTATCATTCATTCCATACACAGCAATGATATTCGCGATACTGGAGTTTTACGTCGCTTTCTGCCACGCACCTATTGGGCAACACTCATAGCCTGCGTAGCGATCATAGGAATTTTTCCATTTTCAGGATTTTTTTCGAAAGAAGCAATTTTGCATGCGGCTTTTGACCACGGACATTATGGCGCTTTTGTGGCAGGCCTACTCACCAGTGGCTTGACCGCGTTTTATATGTCCAGGTATTTTTTCCTCATCTTTCATGGAACGGCCAAGTCCGGTCAAACGAGTGGTCATGTTGTCCCAGGCCGAGAAGGCTGGTTAATGACATTGCCAATTCTAGTTTTGGCCGTGCCCAGTGCGATTATCGGTTGGCTTTCCAAAGATTTTTTCTTAAAAACGGTTTTGCCATTTTCCTCCGGGATGGCGGAAACTTCTGAAGCTTCACAGGGTAGTCTAGAGTGGTTGCCTGTTGTCGCATCTCTGCTGGCTTTACTCGGTGTGGGCATGAGCTGGTATTACTATGCGTTCAAGAAGCAGAAGGCTGGTTATGCGAACCGAACTGAATCCTTTTGGTACACGGTTGTTTATCACAAATTTTATATCGACGAATTGTACCTGTTTCTGATCAAGCGAGTGGGCGCACGCTTGATTGCAGCGCCGATCACTTGGATGGAAAGGACCATCGTCAATGGCAGTTTTGATCTCCTAACCTTTTTCGTCCGCCAGGCAGCCTTTATCCAAGGGTTATTTCAAAGCGGCCAGGTGCAATTTTATATGGTAACGGCTTTGCTTGGCCTTTTGTTTTTGGCCTGGTATGGAGGTGCGAACTTCTGATGCAAACCGCACTTCCCCATGCACCCCTTCTCCTCACATTGACCTGGCTCATGCCGCTGCTTTCGGCAGGAATGCTTATGGCATTACCAGAGACGAAGGTTTCCGCTGTACGCTGGTTCAGCTTGGCCGTCAACGGGATAAACTTGGCTCTTATATCCCTGCTGGCAACCGTTTTCTTCTTGAACCCACCGCAAGTTCCCGCTGGCGGTACTGAATCGGTACTGGCCTTTGTCACCGATATCTCCTGGTTCCCGGCCTTGAACATTCGCTATCATGCCGGCGTGGACGCTATTTCCATGGCCATGATGGTCATGGCCGGGGTCGTGGTTTTTTGTGGTACTATGGCCAGTTGGACTATTGATAAGCGCACAAAGGAATTCTTTATTCTCCTGCAAATATTGGCGGCTGGTGTCTTTGGCAGCTTCATCACTTTTGATCTATTCGCCTTCTTCGTCTTTAACGAACTGACCTTGATTCCCACTTATTTGCTAATTGGCATGTTCGGCAGTGGTCGCAAAGAGTATGCTGCCATGAAACTGAATCTGATGCTGATGGGTGGTTCGGCGCTCATTCTGCTTGGGATTCTAGGCCTTTACTTTGAATCCGGAATCCATACTTTCGACATTCTGGAATTGTCCCGAATCCGGTTTAGTGAAGGCTTCCAGCTTTGGGCCTTTCCTGTCATTTTTTTAGGCTTCGGTATTCTGGGGAATATGTTTCCTTTCCATATTTGGTCCCCGGACGGACATGCTTCCGCGCCCACGGCCGTTTCCATGTTTTTGGCTGGTGTGCATATGAAACTTGGAAGTTACGGTTGCCTTCGCATAGCCATGTATTTGCTGCCGGAAGGTTGCCGCATTTGGATGAATGCCTTCCTGATTTTGGCAGCGGCTGGCGTAATTTGGGGCGGCATTGTGGCCGTTAAGCAGAAGGACCTTAAATATATGAACGCCTATTCCTCCGTTTCCCATTGCGGGCTGGTGTTCCTGGGTCTGGCTTTTCTAAATAGCACCGGTTTGCGCGGCGCAGTGCTGCAAATGTTGGCGCACGGATTCATCACCGCAGCCGTTTTTTGTCTGATCGGAATGATTTATGCCAGAACGCATACGCGTAAAATTTCTGAAATGTCTGGGCTGATGGCCTCAATGCCATTCTTGGCTACCTGTTTTATCCTTGCCGGTTTTGCTGCATTGGGTCTGCCTGGACTGGCAGGCTTCGCGGCCGAATTGAATGTTTTTCTAGGAGGTTTTACTACTGGCAAACCCTTAGCTATTCTGTGTACGGCTTTTGCAGTGATGTCTATTGTGGTGACAGCCATCTATATCCTCAGAGCGACTAACTCCATTTTGCATGGTCCTAGCCGAGTCAGTGGGACTGAAAACGGTACAGGCAATTCAGAAATCGGCGATGCCACGTTTATGGAAAAAGTGCCGTTGGTATTGCTGCTTGCTTGTATCCTGGGCATGGGACTCTTTCCTGGCAAGTTGGCCACACTTTTGGATCAGGCCATTCTACCCATCCTTAACAATTTGAATCGCTAGGCCTATGATGAACGCGCTACTTCCATTTTTACCAGATCTGGGTTTGTTCGCTTTGGCACTGCTCGTATTGATTTCCGACTTAGGGCCGACGGAAGGAAAGAAGGCTTTTACCATTGCGTGGATGGGATTGCTAGTCATCGGAATAGGAATTGTGCTTCTACCCGAGTCTGCTCGAATAGGGTCCTTTGGCGGTTACCGTGCCTCTTCTGGTACCCTGCTTTGGAAATTTCTGTTTACCTTGGCAGCACTTGCCACAACTTGGCTTTCAAAACCGTACTTTCAACCAGGTGGTACTATTCGCGGCGCATTGACTCGCCCCGGAGCTTTTTTTGGGCTGCTCATTTTATGCACTCTGGGTATGTTCGCGCTGGTTTCTGCCCGGGATTTATTGACATTCTATTTGGGACTGGAACTGGCGACTCTACCCCTGTATGCACTTGCCGCATTTCAACCCAATGACTCGGATTCTGTGGAAGCGGGATCAAAGTATGTTCTGATGGGAGGTTTCTCGTCCGCGCTTTCCTTATTCGGCATTTCCTTTCTTTTTGGCGCTGCGGGCGGATTGGGATTTGATGCGGTGGCTACGGCGGTTCAAATGAATCCCGGGCAGCCCTTGCTTTGGGGCGGCACAATTTTTCTGCTCGGTGGCTTGGGATTTAAACTAGCTATGGCACCACTGCATATGTGGGCTCCGGATGTGTATCAAGGCGCCCCTACGCCGGTCATGGCTTTCCTATCCGTGGGCTCTAAAATGGCCGCCGTGGCCGCTACTACTGTTCTTTTCTTAGGTCCACTGGACCTGCTCCGTCCCGGATTGGTTCGGTTTATTTCTGCCGCTGCCGTGCTGTCTATGGTGGTTGGCAATTTAGGCGCCATGCGCCAAACCAATTTGCGCCGATTCGTCGCCTACTCTTCCATTGCCCAAGTGGGTTATATGCTTTTGTCACTGCTCGGTGATGCCGGGGCTGCCAGGTCAGCATTGCAGTACAATTTATTGGCCTACGGTCTAACCAGCTTCGGTTTGTATTTCATTATGAGCATAGTAGCGCAAACCGGACCGGACACTATTTCGTCGCTTAGAGGTTTAAGTCGACGCAGTCCAGGGCTGGCCGTTTTGTTGTTGCTGTGCATGTTCTCACTGGCAGGCATTCCACCTTTGGCAGGATTTCTGGGGAAGTTTCTGCTCTTTTCCACTGCTGCGGCGCAAGGATATTATGCTCTTGTGGGGATAGCCGTAGTCAATGCTGTGGTTTCGTTTTACTACTACATGTTGGTCGTTAAGGAAGCGTATATTGTCGAGCCGACTGATGTTCTGCCTGCTATTACACTATCTTGGCGTCAGAAGCTTGTCTTAGGAACGATAGCAGCATCACTGGTGGTTTTAGGATTATGTCCGGCCGCTGGAACATGGTTGGCTGCGCGTAGCGGTCCATGATCGGTCCTTGATGGATAGTGACAGTAATTGTAATTGAAAAGGAACTAGACTTTACCTAAATCGGCCAGACGCACAAATCCCCCTTTTCCATTCGCCAATTTTACCGATACCCAATCACCGCGGGTTTCCACGATTTCAAACTTGGTTCCTTCGTGAACCTTGGTTAAAACTTGGAAGCTCTCTCCAGGTCCACTGAACATTTCAATGGCCGCCTTCAGCACAATTCCATATTGCAAGGTCTCTTGTTGCCGGACTTTGTAGAAAAGGGATGGCCCGATGATAACCAGGGTTAGGGCGGACACACTCATGATTGTGTATAGAAAGCCCCGCAAGCCGGGTCCAGCAAACAACGCAGCCGTTGCGGCCAAAAAAATACTTGCGAACAGCCCCAAACAAATCCAAAGACCTTGATTTATGGAATAGGAACTGTGCAAGTACCAGAGCATTTTGGTAAGGAAATTGGACTCCGGAATGGGATTCTTGTCGACGATTTGTGCGTTGATGAAACGCAGATTGAAGGCGATATCTTCGTCATCGGGATTGAGTTTATGAGCTTTCTCCAGATAGAGTATAGCCATGCCTAATTGGTTAAGCCGGAAGAGGCTGTTGGCATAATTATAAAAGAGTCGAGAATCCGCTACCCCTTGGTCGATGGCTTGACGGTACAAATCCGCCGCTTGCGAGTACTCGGTTTTCTCATAGGCTGTATTGCCTTGATCATATGCCAGGGTAGCCCGGTTCAGTCCTTCACTGGAACTTTGATTGGCCAGGGAAAATACTGAAAGCAAAAGTACCGCTATGGTCAATTTGGAAAAATGGCGTAACACTTTCATAATTCCCGATCCAATTTTCTAAGGAGCGTTTCGGCAGTGTCCAAAGCGGCGTTCCAGGCGCTATCGTCTCTCTCTGTGCCGCCAAATTGACCAAAATCACAGAGCTGGATTAACTTTTCATATTCTTCGGCCATGGCGGATGAAAGCCCACGCTGCGTGAGTTTCAATTTGGCCTCGTCCATGATCATTCCCCTGAATTCCAGATTCAATTTGTCACTGGCAAAGCCTACCACGGCCTGGGAGAGCGCTTTGTAGAATTCATGTGCATTTTTTTGTTTCAACGCCTCATTCGCCTCTTTTAGACGGCGTTTCAATTGAGCACTGGCTTGGGTCTTACGCTTAAGGGTTGAATCGGAAGCCAGTTTTCGATTGCGGCGGCGTACCAGAAGCAGCAAAGCAAAGGCAGTCGGTGTCGGTGGAAAAAGCAACCAGAACCAGGGTCTATGGTATAAAAAGTCATCTTCATTTCTTAATGGGGCAGCGCCGACTTTAATATGGCGAATATCGGAACCTATATCCGTGATTTCCCTCTGACTCATTACGCGCCCCTGGGTGGCGGAAATTTCTTTGCCTTCCGAAACGGAAAGGGTGATGGGTTGGGATTTCGCCTCGGCATATACCCGCCGGGCTGGATCAAAATAGGGAAACACAACTGGCGCTAAAGTGTATTCCCCTTTGCGATGGGGAACAATGACATATTTAAACGTCTTTATGGAAACCAATGTACTGCCTTGAATGGTGCTGGAGGTCGCCACTTCCGGGTCGAAGACTTCAAACTGGGCGAGATCCGGTAAGCGTGGTTTGGTAACGGTTTTCGGTTCGCCGTCCCCGCGAATGGTTACGGTCAATGTCAACGCATCGCCTGAGGGCAGTGATGCTTTATCCGTGGTAGCAGAAATAGTGAAGTTTCCCACCGCACCTGTAAAGTCAGAGGGGGTTCCAGCGGGTAGGGGATGGACATCCATGGAGATGGGGCTGGCTAAGGCTTTTAATGCCACAACGGATCCTGCACCGCCGAAGAAACTTTCATCGAACATATCGAATACGGAGCCCTGCCGACGTTTTTGGCTTCGGCTGATCTGTTGATAATCGACTGGAATACCGGACAATTCTGCTTTACCGGTAAGTAAAGGGAAGAGCACAATGCGTATATCGTAAACACGTGTATCCTGGCCGGCAATTTTCACCACCTTAGGCTCCACATTTTTATCCAAACGTTGGAACCAGAATTTCTCCCCAATCAATTTTTGTAAATCTTGCGCGAGATTGATTTGCTGAACGCCCTGGGAGGGGATGATTCGCAGGTTATAAAGGACCTGTTCACCAACAAATGCCGATCGTTTGCTCAATGTGGATTCTGTGGTAAGCCCAGCCTCTTGTTTGACCACCGTGACAGTGGCGCTTCCCAGGGTTTTGTCGTAATTCTTAAACGTGTAACGGATGGGACCAATGGGGTAACTTCCCGGTTTCTGTGCCGTCAGGGTATAGGAAAAGTGTGTCACAAAAAGATTGCGATTGGAAATACGACCGTTAACAATGGTGGTCTGAGAACTGCGTGTGGTCCCGGTATTTTTCGCTACAGTAAATTTATCCAGATTTTCCACTATCGGCCACGGTAAGTTTTCTAGGGCTTCATCTGCGGTTACTTGGACGGTAAGTTGAAAGGCCTCGCCAACGCCTACCTGTGTGGCAGATATATTGGCTTCAGCTGAAATTTCAGCCTTCGACCAAGTTATGGCTGTGACCAGAAACAACAAAACCAATCGGAGTGAGTTCCGTACTTTCTGATATTCGGTTTTCACCAATCCTTCTCCACTCCTACTGGGCTTTTTTGACGGCGTTGCATTTCCTGATGCTCTCGCTTTTCATCATCTTGATAGGAATTTAGCAATCGTTCTGCTTCTTCCTTACTCAGTTCACCTGGTTTGACAGGGGCAGCAGCCTGGCCGCTTGAATCCGGCTTATTCTGGTCTTTGTTTTTCCCCTCTTCAGCCTGTTTCTTTGCCTCATTTTCCTTTTCCTTAGCTTTATCCTGTTCTTTTTCTTTACCCTGATTTTTGTCTTGATCTTTTTTCTCTTGATCTTTTTTCGCTTGATCTTTGTTTTGCTGGTTGCCTTGGCTACTGCTGTCCTTTTTATCCTCTTTGGGTTTGGAGTCCTGCTCACCTTGCGAGCCTTCGCCGCTTTGGTCCTGTTTCTTCTGGTCTTTTAGGCTCTTAAGCTGTCCCGCCAAGGCTTTTAGCTTGGAGTCATTGGGAAAAAGCCGCAGCCCTTCCTCCACTTCCACCGAGGCCTCCTGCAAACGGCCTTGAATATATTTGGCGGCGCCGCCATGCAAATAATCAATGGCTGATCGGCCTGCTGCCCAATTTGTCCCAATAGCAATGAACAAAAGGCAAGTTAATAGTAGGCGTAAGGGTGTGATCTGATCTAAACGTTTCATATAACCCCCACTCCTGGTTGAGAGGCCCTGGGGTCCTGGCTTTGAGGGGGCGTGGGTGCTTCCCCACGCATTATTTTTAGAATGTCATCAATGCGTTGGACATGACTTTGATAGGATGCGGCGGTTGCGTCCTTTTGAATCAAGTCTTCCAATAGGGTCTTTGCCTCTGCGTAGCGACGCTCTTGCACCAATTGCATAGCTCGGGCTAAAACTTCCTTTGCTTTTTCACTAGGCTCCGGGGGCTTTTGCGGATCCCCTTTTTGCTTGTCTTGCTTTTGCTTTTGCCGGTCCAGCAATTCCTTGATACGCGCCTGCACTACTTCAATATTGCGTTTGGCATCTTTGTTGTCCGGAGTCACTTCGAGTGATTTTTTATAATGCGCCATCGCTTCTCGATAATCCTCGATACCTTCCTGGTGTCCGGACTGTATGGCGAATTCGCCTTTTCGAAATTCCGAATTTCCGAGGTTGTAATATGCCTTGGCTGCCAGCGCTGCATCGTCACCGTTCAAAGCCTTCTTATAAGCAGCAATCGCGTCTTCGTATTTCTTTTTCCGGTATTGTGCATTGCCAATATCATACGCCAACGCTTGAGACTCCGGCTGGTCAAGCTGAGCTTCTGCATATTTTTGCAGGGCAAGGTCGTAGTCACCCGTTGAATAGGCTTTATCCGCCTTTTTAATGGGCGCACCGCCGGCTCCCAGCATCCCTAATAACTTACCTAACCAATTTGGTTTGGTCGAACTCGGTTTTTCATATTGGGACAATAAGTCTGGAGCGCCTTTTTGAACCGTATTAGAGTCCGGTTGTACAATTTGGTTTTGGCTCAGCGCGTAAGAAAAGACCAATAACAGGAGAGCCAACACTGTCCGTTTCATGTGAACCTCCCCGACCATTCCTTACGACGGCGCTTGCGATCGGAAATGAGCATTTCACCGATGAGCAGGACAATGGCAATACCCAATGGAATTTGAAACCGGTCTTCGTATTGGCTGATACGTTCGGACTCTAATTCACGTTTCTCCATTTTGTTGATTTCCTTCAGGATTTCCTCTAGCTCAAAACGGCCCGGTTCCGCATGATAATATTTTCCATTGGTCGCGAGGGATATTTTTTGAAGCAGTTCCTCGTCCAGTTTAGTCGTTACAATATTGCCTTCGGAATCTTTCTTGTAACTCACTTCGCCTTGTTCATTTTTAAGCGGGATGGGTACGCCTTGGGTTAATCCAATGCCGACAGTATAAACGGTAACACCTAGTCGGCTTGCCTCTTCGGCTAACTTTTCTGCCCGGCCGCTGTGATCCTCACCGTCCGTCAGGAGCACTACCACCCGGTATTTTCTGTCTTTTGGATCAAAGGCTTTGAGTGACGTTTCCAGGGCACTTGCGATATCGGTGCCTGGTGTTTGAATAAGATCGGGACCCAGAATATCCAAGAAAATTTTAAAGGCGCCATAGTCCATGGTCAATGGGCATTGGAGGAAAGCCTCGCCTGAAAAAGCCACTAATGCCACACGATCGCTGGATAATCGATCGATAAATTTTCCAATTTCTTGTTTCGATCGTGCCAAACGGTTGGGCTTGATGTCCTCTGCATACATAGAAAGCGATACGTCCATGGCGACTACAACATCAAGTCCTTTACGGCGCATCAATTCCATTTTGGTTCCAAATTGAGGGCGCGCTAAAGCCAATACGGAAAAGAGCGCGACTAATAGAATCAAGATGGCCTTGAAAATCTGGCGTCCACGCGAAATGGCATCCGTCATGCGTTTGAGCATTTCCACCTGGGCGAATCTACGTAGCGTCCGTCCTTTTTTGATGAACGCATAAAGGAAAAATCCGGCCAGTAGCGGGATTGTAAACAATAGCCAGAAGGCCTGGGGAGTTGCAAATCTCATGGTATTTTCATGAAGCGAGTGTTGGCTAGGGATATTTCCACCAGCAAGAGCAGGAGTGCCAGTATCAATACATTCCGGAAGAGTTCATGGTAGCGGTAATAATTCGTGGTTTTGATTTCAGTTTTTTCCAATTTGTCGATGGTGTTATAGATGTCCTCCAAGGCTTGCGCATCCTGGGCGCGATAAAATTTCCCCCCGGTTAGATTGGCGATGGATTGCAGCATAGGGGCGTCGACATCGGTGCGCACGCTGACAATGCGCTTTCCAAACACGGGATCATCGACTTCCATAGGCTGTTCGCCTTCTTTGCCAACACCTACGGTATAAATTTTAATGCCCAAAGCTTTGGCGGCTTTACTGGCCGTGACTGGATCCACTTCTCCCGAATTATTGGCTCCGTCCGTCAGAAGAATGATGATTTTGCTTTTGGCACTGCTTTGGCGCAATCTGTTGGTGGCGTTCAGGATTGCCGTTCCAATTGCTGTTCCATCCTCAACCATTCCAAAATCAGTGCGCCGAAGGAATTGGACGACGATTCCATAGTCCAAGGTGAGTGGGCATTGGGTAAAACTTTTCCCGGAAAAAACCACCAGTCCTATACGATCGTTTTTTCGCCCCAGGATAAAATTTTCAATCACCTGTTTTGCGACTACCAGGCGATTCTTTGGTTTAAAATCCATGGTTTTCATGGAGCTGGAAATATCCAAGGCCAGAACAATATCGACTCCATTTGTGGTGATGTCTTCAATTGCTTCACCATACTGGGGACGGGCCATGGCCAAAAATAACAGTGCAATGACGCATAGGCGTAAGATTAAAAGCACATGGCGAGCACGATAGGCCATGCTTACGGGCACCCGTTTTATAATCGAGAGGGAAGGGAAGCGAATGCTGGCTGTGCGCTTTTGGTTCTTTCGGAAATAATCCCACGCCAGGAAAGGTATGATGAGCAATCCAATTAAAAATGCCGGATTCTGAAAATGGGGGAGGTTCATTTTTCAGCCCCTTCCACCGGCTTGGTTTGCTGAAGAAAATCTTCAGTTTGTTGGATCCAGGATTCGGCTTCGTTGACCGTCAGCGGCGCATCGGCAAATTTAACCAGGTCAGTGGCGGCGCAAAATTTTTCCAACCATTCTTTTTGAGATCGGGTAATGGGAAGTTTGCGCACATCCTCGAGAAATTCAGAGGTAGTAGACTCTAAGGCATCAATGCCAAAGCGCCTTGAAATAAACCGCCGCAGCAACTCAGAAAGCTGGAAACAAAATTCTCCGGCCTGATTTTCTTTCAGTAGTGCAAGATTTTTCAGACCGGCGAGCTTCTCCATGGCTTCTTCGAAGGGGGGAAGAGGGGCCTTTTCCAATTTTACCGAAGTATTTTTCCGTATTCGTTTCCACACTATCAGGCCCAACGCCAGTAATAGCAGGCCACCTAAAGCATACAGCAGCCAAGGTTTTCCTCCCGGTACTTTGGCGAGTGGCGCAATATCGGCAATATCTTTTACGGTTTCCGGAGATGTCCGAATGACGTTGATTTCAATCGGTTGGGTGAAAAAGACCGTTGCTGCCGTATCCGTGCCGTTACGGTAGGCGACTTGTTGGGGTGGCAGCGTGTATTTGCCTACGGTGAAGGTAGAGAGATTGAAATGCCAGGTTTGGATTTGCAGTTTCCCGGCGGGTTTGGGCTCAGAAACTTGGTATTCCTTGACTTCGAACGCACCCAGATTGCCTAAAACGGAAGGAAGTTCTACATGCCCTTGGTTAGGATACACCACTTTAATTTCATATTGAATGCGGTCACCAATAGTGATTTCGCTTCTATCCACCTGCGACGAAATGTCCAAGGAGGGCGTGGGTTGGCTTTGATTGGCTGCGACAACAGGGAGATCCGCCCGTAAGGGCGCGGAAGTCAGACTTAGAATCAATGCCGCCAGTATCATGCTATTCGGCACGGGCTTTAGCAAAATGCAAATCATGGCTGAGTGGCTGCTCCCGTATTGGGATTGAAAAAGTTGACCTTAGCAGTTTGCAGCAGTCGCTCGACGTATTTTTGGTATTCGGCACCTTGTTTCTCACGCGCCCAATCCGCCTGTACTTTTGGTGCCAAGGATTCAAAGGTGGCATTGGAATCGGTGCCTTTAAGATACCGGGCTTTATTGGCTTCGAAATAATATTTGATATCATTTCCTGAAGGCGGCTGAATCTTGATTTCGTCTGCCAGTCCCGCTTGCGCCAAGATCTGATTTTCTACCTGGCCAATCCGTTGCTTTACCTCTGGCCGGTCGCCAACACCTTTCCGTTTTGCCGCTTCGGCCACCAGTATTTGCGCCACATATTCACGCACCAACTGATTGAGCTCCAAAGGTGCATCCGGTAACTTTCCAACCATGGAAGCGATTTCACCTAAAGTGATTTTACGTCCGTCCACTTCGGCAACAACAGTTGCGCTTCCGTGCACTCCACCGGCAGGAGCTTTTGATGAATCCGCCACCAAATCTGTAATCCTGGAGCGAGCCTGAGTGGCATCGATGCTGCGACCCATGGTCTCAAGGCAGGCAACCATGCGCTTGCCCAGCTGATTGTTGAATGTTTCTTGCGGATACAGGGCCTTAACGACCGTGAATTTGGCCAATGCTGCCTTGGGGTCGAGGAGATTTTCCTGGTAAATGGTGCCTATTTGGTAAAGCACTTTTACCACGTCTTCCGGTGGGATGACTGAAGATTTCAAATAGACTTCATACATGTCAACGGCTTCATGATAGAGTTGTTGTTGAAAAAGTGCCGTGGCCGCGGCTCGGTATTGCTCCCGAGAAAATGAGGTTCCGCCGGGTGAATTGCAACCGATAATGAATATAGCCAGGCTGGACACAGCGCCAACCCTAATGGAAGGGTTCCAAAGGAATTTAAGCATGCTTAGCGGCCCTTTTACGAAAGTATTCCAACAGGGGGTGAATGGTGTCGTCATATTTGGGCTGAATGATAATCTCGATAAAATCCATACGAAGTTTACGAAAAAGTTTTTTCAGTGTTGAACTTTCTTTTTGTGCTTCCTTTTTAAAAGTCTTGCGAAAATCCTCATCACTGGTATCGACTAGAATGATTTCACCTGTTTCGGCATCTTCAAGTTCAATGAATCCAACGTCGGGAAGTTCGCGTTCGCGCGGGTCCCAGACGGTAATGGCCACACCATCGTGTTTCCGGTTCAAAAGTTTAATGGGTTTTTCAAAATCCCCAGTGGCGAAATCAGAAACCACGAAAATAACAGCTCTACGAGTCAGTATCCTGTTCAAATATTCCAAAGCCAATGCCAAGTCCGTGCCCTTTTGCTTGGGTTTGAAATAGAGCAATTCCCGGATAACGCGCAGTACGTGTTTGCGCCCTTTTTGCGGTGGAATGAATTTTTCAACTTGCGAGGTGAAAATCAAAAGGCCTACTCTGTCGTTGTTCTTGATGGCGGAAAAGGCCAGCAACGCGCTGATGGTGGCCATTACCTCGCCTTTCATTTCCGTTTGGCTTCCGAATTCCCCAGAGGAGCTGGCATCTACAACCAGGATGACGGTGAGTTCCCGTTCTTCGATAAATTTTTTGACATACGGCGTGCCGTGTCGTGCGGTGACATTCCAATCGATGGATCTAATTTCGTCCCCAGGTACGTATTCCCGTACTTCCGCGAACTCCATGCCTTGCCCTTTAAAGGACGAGGAATACGCCCCCGACAGCACTGAATTCACAATGCTGCTGGTGCGGATTTCGATTTGGTGAACCTTCTTAAGGACTTCCTTCGACAACATATGCTTAGGGCACTTCCACGCTATCAAAAATGCGTTGCACAACGTTCTCAGATTTTACTTCTTCGGCCTCTGCTTCATAGCTTAGAATGAGGCGATGTTTCATGACTTCCATGCCGATGGATTTGACGTCTTCCGGGGTAACATAGCCGCGACCACGAATAAGTGCATGAGCTTTGGAAGCCTTGGCCAAGCTTATGCTGGTACGCGGTGAAGCGCCGTATTCAATTAAACCAGCGAGATCTTTGATTCCATGTCCAGCTGGATCGCGGGTGGCCGCCACCAGGTTGATGATATAGTGCAGGATTTTTTCATCCATATACACTTCATTGACAATGCTGCGGGCCCTAAGGATATCGGCTTCGGTCGCCATTTTCCGAGCTTGAGGAAGACCTTCTCCGGACACGAGATTGACGATGGCTTTTTCCTCTTCCTTGGTAGGGTAGGTCATGGTGACTTTAAGCATAAACCGATCCACTTGGGCTTCCGGTAGGGGATAGGTGCCTTCCTGTTCGACAGGATTCTGAGTGGCCAGCACCAGAAAAAGTGGGGACAGTGGGTATGTCGTATCACCAATGGTAACATGCTTTTCTTGCATGGCTTCCAATAAAGCCGACTGCACTTTCGAGGGTGCGCGGTTGATTTCATCAGCGAGGACGATATTGGCGAATACCGGACCCTTTTTAACATTGAACTCACCGGATTTGGGATTGAAGATCAGCGTTCCGATCAAATCAGCCGGGAGCAAATCGGGAGTAAATTGAATGCGGTTAAACTGGCAATTTACGGAATTAGCCAGAGCTTTGACTGCAGTGGTTTTAGCCAATCCAGGTACGCCTTCCAGCAGTACATGGCCATCGGCCAGCAAGCCAATCACTAGTTTTTCCAACATGTTTTTTTGGCCGATTACGGAATTGCCTATTTCAGCCATGATGCGCTGCACCATGGCACCTTCCTGCTTCACTTTTTCTGTAATGGCTTGTATATCCACTTTGGCTGCACTATTCATGCTCTTCTTCTCCCGTTATTTTTAAACATCTCTTGAAGGTCTTGAACGCATCTTGAAGCTCATGCGGTTCCTTATGCCCACCCGCGAATCGCGCGTGGCGGAATAGTTCCCTGAGTTTTCCCCAATCCTGTACCTCGTTATCGGTGTTTCCTGTACGCGCTAAAAACGCTTCTAATACCGGCTCAAACTTAGCTTGAGGCGAGGTTTGTGTAACCGTTCCCGGAGGCTTTGGCCCTTGGGGCTTTAGTGCATGTTGCAGATAAAGGATACTCAAGGATTCCATGGCCATTAAAATGTCCCTGGAAGCTTCCGGTGAGCTGGCCGCGGACTTCAACCGGATTTTCAACTCTTGCACTTTGGGGCCGAGATCCAGTTTGGCCGGTTCCGATTTTTTCCGTGTTCGCAAAGTCACTTTAAAAGCCGTCCAACCCAGCATGACTGCGGCGCCAAAGAGAAGCAGTCCTGCTAATAGTTTGAACCACAACATATCCATCAAGTGCACGGGGGCTTGCGCGATATCGATTAATGCTGTTGGGATGAAAAGGGCTTCTTCATGTCCGGACAATCCAGTGATATACCGTATCTTTAAGGATGAAATCCGGCCACTGCCTTGGATTTGCGCACGTAGGCGATACACGAATTCCGTATGGTTGCGAATGCCTTGGGCGTTTGCCAGCTTTTTGTGGACGGTGGCTTGGCCTAAAATTTTAAAACCTGAAAAGACTAAGCTGTCTGGAGCCAACACCATAACCGGCACCTGCGATTCTTCCCACTCCACTTGCAGCACATAGTCTAGTGAATCCCCTACTCGGGGAGAAGGATTGCTAAAAGCTCCGTGGGCAGAAAGCTTGACCGCTTCTTGGGGAACGGCTTCAGGCTCAACTGTAGCCGCCGTTGAATCGAGGACGCTTCCAGCCATCGGCCAAGTGGCAAGGGTTAGGAATAAAGCCATGAAAAGGGCTGGGCGGTAAGTGAAACTTGCTTTAGAACACATAGTACTGGTTTTGGTTATTTCCCTGCTTGAGTCTTTTTGGCCAAAAGCTGACCAAAGTCGCGAATAATTTAACAAGTTGCCTTTCCAAAAAAAACACCTAATCCCTCCTAATTCTCAGGCGAACGTAGGACTTTTAAGTAATATATAGGCCATGTCGGAAATGGATACCCGGGAAATTATCATTGAAAACTTGATTAACCAGCTGGCCGGACTGCCATCCATTGGCCGCAAAACCGCACAGCGGTTGGCCTACCATATCTTGTCTCAGGAATCCGGGGTCGTGCAAGATTTGGCTAGAGCTTTAACGGAAGGCAAGTCCCGGATCCATGCATGTTTGTCCTGCGGCAATTATACCGAAAGGGAAACCTGTCGAATTTGCGCCAATGTCCGTCGTCAGCAGAATTTGATTTGCGTGGTAGAAAAGCCCGCCGACATTTTGGCCTTCGAACGCAGCGGTACCTTTCCAGGAGTCTACCATGTTTTGGGTGGAACGATTTCTCCGCTCGATGGAATTGGCCCTGCTGAACTTAATTTTGCCAGACTTTGGGAGCGAAGCCTGCAGGCTGACGTGGAATTGATCCTGGCTTTGAATACCAATGCCGAAGGGGAAGCCACCGCAACATTTATCATGCATAAGCTTCAGGGAAAGGGTGTCAAAATCACTCGTCTGGCGCGCGGTATTCCTATTGGATCCGAACTAGAGTATGTCGATGAACTGACGGTGCAAAGAGCATTGGAAAGCCGGGTGGAAATGGGCTAAGGACTTCCCTTGCCTCGTTCAACCCAAATCAGATATTCATGCAAATTAAATCCGCAGATTTTATACTTTCCGCATTGGAACCGAAGGATTATCCCAAGGACGGATTGCCGCATATCGCCGTGGCAGGACGTTCGAATGTGGGAAAATCCTCTTTACTGAATTTTCTTGTTCAGCGAAAAAATTTGGTTAAGACCAGCCAAGTTCCGGGTAAGACCAAACTCATTAATTTCTTCTTGATCAACCAAGCTTTTTACCTCGTGGATATTCCCGGCTTCGGCTACGCAAAAACCGGCCGCGAAGAAAAACGAAGCATGGAAGACGCTATCGATATTTATTTCCGCAGTTGCCGATCTCTATCTGGTTTGCTTTATCTCATCGACATACGGATGGTAGACAGTCCCGTAGATGCAGAAGCCTTGAAATGGCTGACTGGTTTTGAAATTCCTCTTTTGGTAGTGACGACAAAAGGGGATAAATTGGGAAAAGAAAAAGCTCGCCTAGCCTTAAAGCAAATTGCTTCGCGACATGCCTTGCCCCAACCGCCCCTACTTACGAGCGCAGACGCAAAAATTGGCCGGGAAGAAGTGCTCGAACAGCTGGAAATCCTTCTCCAAGCCCCGAAAAAAACTAATTCCTAATATTTCTCAAATTCTCCAGAGCTGTCCTTGAATGGCGTGCCTAGTGTACAATAGGCCTAATGAGCCATGTACTTTTTTGGATAGGAATGCGATATCGCAAGTCCTACATCGGGCAATTGATGGAGTTAGGGTTGGAGGCCTCATGGTGCGCCGTCCAAAACCGCCAAGGTAATCGCAAGCAAAGTCTCGAGCAACTGATTGGGCAAATCTACCATACCGGAGTAGAAGCCATTCCCCTGGTTGCTTTTTTGGCCTTGATCATTGGAAGCGCCACCATCCTACAAGCTTCAACGGTGATGCCGAAAATTGGGGCGGGGGATTATTTCGGAAATGTCATGGTGCTAGTGGTGATTCGTGAAGTAGGCCCGCTCTTCACGGCCTTCCTGGTGGCTGGTCGGACGGGTTCGGCCTTGACGACCTACCTCGGCAATATGAAAGTGCAACAGGAAATCGACGCACTAAAAACAATGGGCATCGATCCCGTGCGTTACTTGGTGTACCCCTCCTTTGCCGCCATCCTCATTTCCATGTTTTGTCTCACCGTTATTTTCAATGTGGTCGCCATTTTTGGAGGCTATTTGGTAGTCAAATTGCTTTCGGTATCGCTGGCCGAATTTTCGGAGGTGCAACTTTCACTATCCCTTTTTCTGGAACGCATTTTGGCTTCTATGGGTGTGATAGACGGCCTGCTTAGCGTAGTGAAACCGCTATTCTTTGGCATCCTGGTTTCCGTCATATCTTGTTATCACGGCATCAATGTTTCCAATGATATCCGCCAAGTGCCAAAGGCCACAACCAATGGAGTGGTAAACTGTTTTATCTGCATCACCCTTTTTGATACTCTATTTGCCATTCCATTTTTGGCTAAAGTTGGTTTTTTATGAGCGTGGTAGCTTCTGTGACCAATTTGCGTTTTGCCTATCCGGGACAGGAGCCCGTTCTCCAACGCGTCAATTTTCATGTACTTCCGGGCCAAATATTGATCATATGTGGTATGTCCGGTCAGGGCAAGAGCACTATTTTACGGCTGTTGATTGGGCTGGAAAAACCGGATGCCGGAGTGATTCGCCTATTGGGTACGGATATAGCCACTTTGAATGCCATCGAGTTTAATGAACTCAAGAGAAGTGTTGGATTTGTCTTTCAAAGTCCGGCCCTGCTTTCCACCAAAACCATATTTGAAAACGTGGCGATGCCGTTGATTTATCATAATGTCGGTGATGAAGATGAAATCCGTTACCGCGTTGACAATGCCTTGGAAATGCTTTTAATCAAGGAATTTCAACACCAGTACCCGGCATCGCTTAGTCTCGGCATACTCAAACGCGCAGCGGTGGCCAGAGCCATGATCATGCGGCCCAAACTCATTCTCATGGACGAACCCACAGCAGGACTGGATCGCATTAGCCGTTCGGTTTTACTCGCACTCATTGCCAATATTCGCCGTATCAACCATGTTTCCATGATTCTGGTTACCCATGATTTACTGGCCGCTCGTGAACTGGGTGGTGAAATCGGAGTGCTTAAGGACGGTGAGCTACTTGAACCGATGAATTTTGAACAATTGAAGAATTGCCAGGATTCTTTTGTTGAATACCTATTCCGACAATTGGAAGAAGAAGCCAATATGACCAGCGCAGCGGGTCCTGCATGAAGCTGGATCTCTATCGTCACCGCAATTTGCTAACCGGATTTTTTGTAGTCAGTGCCTTGGTGACTTTTATCGTCCTTATCATCGTTCTTTTCGAGAAAAAGGGCGTGTTTGAATTGCAATATAAATTGAGTGCAGTATTTGAGAATGGCGTAGGGCTGCGTCCTGGTGCCGACGTGCTTTTTAATGGTGTGAAAATCGGCCGGGTACAGTCATTGAACTTGATGTTGACGCATGATGTAAAGATGTCGGGAGGCAAGGTTGTACTGGACCTAACTTTGGATAAAAAATTCCAGGACTTTATCACCACGAGATCCGTGGCTTTCGCGTTGCGGGACAAAAATTTGGTTTCTGATCGGGTTGTGAATATCGAGACGTCTGGACCGGGCGGCCTGGTACTCAACTCCGGAGATACTCTCGCCGTATCGGATTCTCGTGATATCGAGTCCGTCCTAAGTGGCCTGACCAAACTCATGGGCAAAATGGATCAACTGATCAACAGCATCGACACCATTGCCACCATGAGCAAGGATCCGGCTTCGACGGTAGGAGCCATGCTCGGTTCGCGGGAATTGTACGATCATCTTTTGACTAGTGTGAACCACGTGGATACTGCGGTGGGTCAGGGTCGGCAAGTACTGGGTCGCGTCCAGTTGTTGACAGATACCATCCACTCTAGCTTGGGAGGCTTTTTGTCCCGCGCAGACACCACTTCCAGTCGTCTGGTGCGTACGGCCGATCAAGTTGAAAAGCTCAGCGTGCATGCCAATTTGTTGGCCGATCAAAGTGAAACCATTTTAAGACGCATGGATCAAATTATGCTTCAAGGGGCGGGCAAACTCGATCAGGCCGGTGATTTGATGGACGCGGTTTCCCATCTTTGGTTTATCCGGGGGAAGATGGCCAAGCAAGGCGAATACCCCGTATTACTGAATGAAACGGGTCCTTAGATGCAGCGCTTAGTTTTCGGTTTTGCGTTAAGTATTCTTCTTATTTGTGCGACAAGGTCTCAGGCAGATGATTCGCCAAAATACGCCGAACGGGGAATGGCGGCTTACGCTGCGGGCAAATACGATTTGGCGCGGTTGTTTTTTAATAAGGCGCTTCAGGATGCCGTGCTTAAAGGCAAAGAGGATTGGATCGCCAAGGCAACCATCAATCTTGCTGACGTAGAACTGGAAGCAATGGATTATGGAGAAGCTGGCAGACTTCTGGAAGGATTGTCCACACGGGATAATTCTCTACGATCGCTTATCATATGGAAGCGATCGCAGCTTGCTTATCAGGAACGAAAATTTCCGCAGGCGCTCTTACTGGTTGATTCTTCCTTGCAGCTGGCCAAGGGTGAAAACGACAAAGAGCGGGTGATGCAGTTGGACCGACTGCGCTACCTCATTCAATCCCGAGATCCCAGTGAATGGTCGCAGGAGTTCGAGGCATTTGCAAAGCACCTGGGCAGGTTGGATCAAGGTCGCACGTCCGGTTTGCAGGCCATGGCGGCGATGGCACGGAAGGAGTTCAGTGTAGCTGAGCCCTTTTGGCAACAAGCAATTATCTATTATCGCGATCAAGGTCGCTTAGCCAAAGTAGCCGCCTGCCTCAATCAGCAAGCTATATGTCTGTTTTCATTGGGTCAGCGTGAAGCCGCCCAGGAGTCCAATTCCCGCGCGGTTGCCATTTATGGCGAGTTAGGTTTGAATATTCCGGGCCTACGTGCCCAGGCATTGAGGCTGCTACTCATCGAAGATCCCCGGGAACTTGCCAAATTGCGCCAGGATATGGATCTTCTAGGTCAGAGGTTTAACGGATTTGATTTACAAGCCATACTTGATGAATATTCGCATAGCCTGCACTACGGTCGTATTGGCGCTGGCCCTTAGTTTGCCCCTGCATTCGGCAAATCTACAAACCCAGGATCTTTTCTTCTTCTCAACCCACAAAAAACCAACCCAGATTGTTGGCGATTCCAAAAACGCCTACATGCTCACCGAAAGCGGTGTGCTCATGTACGATTATCGCCGTTCGACTTGGGTGGACAATCTCGCCCCAGGTCTTCCCATCTCATCCATTCGTTATTCCCAAAACCGTTCCAAGGTGTACTTGCAAATTGAAGGTGGGCGAGTGCTGGAATACAACTCCACCTTTCGCCGGCTTACTGATGCGTCGCATGAAGATTTCATCGCCGCCGATGGTTCGGGCACCGTACCAGATTTAAATGGCCTGACAATGGATGGCAATAATTTTTTCCTGGGCGATGCCATCCGCGACAAATACATGCGCCGGGCCCCTGTTTCAAAAGCTGCCGTATTCGACTATGACAACCTTTGGGTTTTGACTTCCGGCTTGGGACCGTTCTATGGCTCTATACGTCGCAAGTCTGTTTCCTCTTTCTGGTTTGGGCTTGAGGATCCGGCCGCGCAGGTTGTGTATCAACAAGGGGGCAATGTTTGGTTTGGCGCTTGCCGCACCGATTTATCGGCAGCGTCAGGTCTCGGCGGTTCCAGCAATGGATCCTTAGTGACAGCCAAATCCGACCTTACGGGATGGAAAGTTTTTCCAGCGCAGATGGAAACGGGATTTGGGGATGGCTGCATCCACGATATAAAGGAATGGAAGGGTTTTATTTGGTTGGCAACTGAAAAAGGCGTTGTCCGCCATGATCCGGTAACGGGACAGTTTCGGATGTTGCAAAATTTTATGGGCGGTACAAATGTGCGTGTCAACTCCTTACATGTGCATGATGGAAGCCTGTACGCGGCCTCGGAAACAGGTGTTGCCTATTTAACCGATCCGCAGGGAGATTTCCAAGCAATGGAATCGCTTAACCAAGGTGGCCTGCCAGTGTACGATTTAGTTTCCAAAGATCGGGATTTGTGGGCGGCCACACGCTTGGGTCTCTTTGTCCATCAAGCCAGTGGGTGGAAAGACCTAAAGTCCGTGTCAGGAAAAGATGTTCCGGAAGCAACCTTGGTCACGGTCCCTTCCGTGGCCTATCACGACACCAGTTTGTACTGGATCAACGGCAATCGCATTATGGTTAAAGCCAAGAAGCAGCCGGTCAAAGTGTTACTTGAGCGCGACCAAGCCTTCCGCATCCGATTCGAAGGCGACTTATTGTTTGTGGCCTTCTATACCGGCGTTACCGTATATGATTTGCAAAAAAAACTATGGACCGATTTCCGACTTCAGGATGGCATTCCCGGCTCTAAAGTGTTGAACTTTTCCGTAGCAGCTGGAAAACTCTGGATCGGCACGGATGCCGGTGTGGAGCGGATCAACTACAACTCCTATCTCCCCTGAATTCCCGGATTGGGTTTTTTTAGTTTCTCCTTCCCGATAAAACGGGAATTGCAACGAATTCGCTCATAATGCTTAACTGTTAAACTTGCCGGTTTTGGCGGCCACCCCGTATTCTCATCAGAGACCCGAAACGGTGCAGGTTGCACTCTCTGGGAATGAGGATGACGTTGTGAAGCGGAAATATAAATTCCCAGTATCCCAGCAAGCCAATTTGATCGGATTGGAATGGCAGAAGCTCTGTACTTTTGCCATGTCCCAACCAGAGCGTTTTGAGGAAAAGAAACACCTGGCGGCTTTCCTTGGGCCCATCAACAGTCGCGGCTACCACTGGTCTTATCCAAGCAGCGATTATCCCGCAACCTTCGGCCGCTTTTTGGCCTACTACCTGCTCGATGTCCCACAGAATGACGGCAGTATCCATGAGATTTTTCTAAAGGAAACCGAGTTCAATACCCAGCTGGAAGAGGTGTTGGCATTGCGTCTGGGAGAGGCTGAAACCGCGCTGGTAGAATTTATGGGTATGCACGATGACGGCGTTCGGTTTTACGGCCGCGATTTGGGAACGGGCAAGGAAATTCTCTACAGCCCAAATGACCATTTGCCTTGGTGGATCTCGCCGCTAAAACCTTCCAAGGATGCCTGTTTTATGCAGGTGTTTCGCACACCCTTGCGGTCCATCAATGTAAATGTCGCTGAAGCCGTGCTGCTCACCGCACCCACGTACTACACTGGCAATGAACTCCGGTCTAGGAGTCTGACCTGTCTCCGTCTGAGCCCAAATGGATTATCCGCATTTTCTCTCGAGAAGAAAATTTGGTCTCATGCGCATTGGATGGATTTCTGCGTGGATATGCCCATACCGAGTGAAAATTATTTGCAAGCCCTGGTTAGATGGGAAGAATTTATCGGCAAGGAATTGGAAGGGTCTTGGTCTTTTCCAGCCCTCCTACACGAATGGGAATTAAGCTCCTGTCTACTTACCCGTATGGCCCAGGACTTGGCTACGGCAACGATCGCCATTCCAGAGTTGGAATGGGTGTTGGAAAGTATTTGGAACGAGCAGCCTCGCATCAGCCTATGGGGAAAGACCCCAAAGCAACTGGGGCGGCATCTGTGCACGCAAGAAATGTTGGATGAAGTGATCGGGGCCCTGCGTCAAAAGGGGAAGGCCAATCTCCTCCCCGCGCATGTCTTAATGGCTCGGCAAATCGAAGTGCAGGCACCGGCTACCTGATTACATTCAAGCACCGGCTACCTGGCTATACGGCTACCTGAAGGTTAAGCCGGTTTCCCTTATCATAGCGTTCAATTCAGATGGGTTTAAAAAGCTAAGGCTGCGCCGAGTTCATAAGTCATGCTATTGCTATCAGCTGCTTTGGGCATGCTGTTCAGGAAATGGTATTTGACATCCGCGAAGACTGCGATGGGAATGACGGGAACCTTGGCCTTGGCTCCAAATTCAAGATGGAATCCAATCCCACTTTTGAGGCCTTCATCGGTAATTGATTTTGCCAAAATGGTTGAAACTTCTTGAGCAGTGCCGGCTGGCTTGCCGCTTGCCAAGGCCTTGTCTACCGCTTTTTTACCGAACTCAGCATTCAGCACTTCAGTAGCCAGTACATGCGTAAGGCCTGCGCCTGCGTATAGCTTTAGAATCGACACCAATGGAGGCAGTTTTAGGAAAGGGTAAAGAATAGTCACATCACTGACGATGCGGGCAAAGGCAGGCTTGCCTTGCACGCCTGGCACATTTAGGTCAAACTTGACGGGAACGGTATCTGCTGGACTGAGTATGGACAGATCATAATATCCCCATTGGACATTGCTACCACCTTCAATGTCGATAAAGGGGAGAGCATCAACCCAAAGTTTAAGCCCAAATCCCTGTAGCCCAGATACTTTGGCCTGGTCCAAGGAAATCGCTGTTGCACCCGAACCAGCAACTACATCCTTGCTCGCTTTGACCTCTAGGCTTGGAGCCGGGGCCCATTGCCCGCCGATACCGAAAATGGCATGTGAATAAACCACTGCAAGAGCGGAAAAAGTTAGGGTTCGGATCAACGCTGTTTTCATGTTTTCTCCAGGGGGTGTACTATCGAGAATAGAATAAGTATTCCAGACTTAATTTGCAATAATTTGAGGTTAGGGGCTAATTAAACTAGGGAAATAAAGGCGGCCATGCGTCCGGAAGCCTGCCCCTCGCGTCGGAAAGAAAAAAAACGTCCAGGCTCCTGCAGCGTATCACCCCCAAGGTCCCGCAAATGTTCGGGGAGAATGCCAGCCTGCAAGGCTTGCGCTTGATTGCATCCGGGCAAATCGAAATAGATCTTATTTTCTCGCTGGATCACAAATTGAGGGTCCAGTTGGTTAGCCACTTCGGTTCCAATTTCCATGGATTGTGGCCTAAGGCAAGGTCCGAAAGCCACCCAGGTATTTCCTGGTACAATAACACCTTTGACAGTCAGGGTGTGCAGCGATTTTCCTAAGATACCCAAGTTTGTTCCCCGCCAACCCGCGTGCACGGCTGCGATGGTTCCAGACTCTGGATCACAAATCAATGCGGTTAGGCAGTCCGCCATGGTTACGGCCAAAATGGCAGCACGCGACCGACTGTAAATGGCATCGGCGATTAAAGGCGCAATGGGTTCATCGGTAGTTGTGGTCAAATCCGCATCTGCCATGACGTCTCCATGCACCAGCTGAGGTAGCATGAGGGGTTTCCCCATCAAGCCGGATTCCAATCGTACGGCATCCCAATTTTTATTTGCCGTGTGGAAATCATCCCCGCAACGATAGCCAAGATTGAGTCCGGCATAACGGCCCGAACTGAATCCGCCTAATCGAGTGGTAAATCCCGCCCGGAACCGATTTTCCCATTCCGGAAAAGGCTTGAGAATAATGGGTTGGGTTGGACTCACAAGTCAAGGATAACAAGGGTGGCGTCGTCCGCCAATTCACCTGATGCCTGCTCCGAGCCGCCAAGAAAATCTGCCCGCGTTTGCATCAAAGAATCGATCAGAGCCGCCGGATGTTCTCCATTGGATCCGAGTACCAACTCCATTAAAGGCTCAAGCCCGAACATTTTTCCATTCACACCATGCGCCTCGGTGATTCCATCCGTGAAAAGAAAAACCCGCGCCTTGGGGGCCAGTTCAACAGTGGCATCCTGCAGAAAAGTGTCTGCAAACATGCCTAGCACCAATCCGCTGGATGCCAGTTCCATCATGCAAGGGGGCCCAAGTCCGGCATCATGCCTTAACAATTGAGCCACATGACCGGCATTGCAAAACGTGAATGTTCGGGCGGGTTTGTCGAATATGGCATAGAATGCTGTGACGAACTTGGCGGAGCCCAATTGCTGTTGCATAAAGGTTGCGTTGATGCGATTGAGTACCGAACAAG
Source organism: Fibrobacteria bacterium (assembly GCA_043732185.1). Taxonomy (GTDB): domain Bacteria; phylum Fibrobacterota; class Fibrobacteria; order UBA11236; family UBA11236; genus Chersky-265. The sequence continues at coordinate 63,195 of JAYTHY010000046.1, read as the reverse complement.
GCGACGGATCCTCTGCGGAAAAAGTACGCAGCAGCACCTTGAACATGGACATGACTAGGGCAGCGCCAATACCATGCCCAGAGACGTCTGCTATCACAATGCCAAGCCTATTGGCATCGAGTTCAAAGCAATCGTAATAGTCGCCACCTACCATGCCCGCGGGAATGTAGCGGAAGGCGATGCGGCGGATCAAATGATTGGGAAAGAAAGAAGGCAACAAATTATTCTGGATGATTCGGGCACGGTCCAAATCTTCGTCGATCATCTTTTGGGCTTTGCTTAAGGCGACGTACGCTTCATTGAGTTTGGTGTTGATGGTTTTGAGTTCAACATTGGCCGTAGCCAGTTCCCGCTGGGCGCGGAAGGTTTCCATGATCAATCCGGCTTGTTGAGTGAGGCCGGAAAGGTGGGATATGGTTTGTCCAGTAAGTTCCGGTCCAGGTGGCGTGGTATCCAGCCATAGAACTCCCAGTGAACGAATCTGCGAAGGCTTTTCCGGATCGGATTCCGCCAAGCGCGCGGTTACCGGCATCAAGAGATAGCTGCCCGCATCGGTACATTTAAATGGATCGTGGTCGGGTAGGGCGTCGACAAGAATATGTCTTAAGGAGGAGAGGCAGTCTTGAATCGGGCCAGCTTTTGGCAGGGGATTCAGGCCCTCTAAAACGGCTTCCGGCAAACCTAAGGAATGGGTAGAGATGAGATCGGATTGTCCTTCCCGGACCACAAACAGGGCCATATTTTGGACCCCGGTCAATTCCATGATGCCCAGCAGAAAAGCATCCAAGGCTTGATTCAAGGTGGCCGCGGAGCTGAGTACCCGGGTTACTTCATGAACCAATGAACTCATCACCAATTCCTTGGAGAGCATGTCCTGGTTCTGGGCGTTTTCCGATTCTTCTTCAGTTTGCATGATTTCCCGTGGATGAAGCGTCCTAGTTGATTGATTATACCACAGCCTCTTGGACTCGTCTCGTCCAAAGGCGCGTTTTTTGAGCAGCCATGGGCCTAAATAGCTTGACCAGTAGGGGCTGCTTAGTTAGCTTTCTGGGCCGTTTTTCAGGGCTGATCTGTCCGCAGGGCTATCGGTTCCTCGTCTTCACCTTTACCGTCACTAAGAGGATGGGATGAACCTTTCTAAGCAAGTACCCGTTACGGAAAAAGTCCAGGAAAAAGAAACCAGTTTGTTGGATTGGTTTATGATCGAGTTCTGGCCGCGTTTTGGAAAGTTGACATCCTATATTTTGGCTGGCATTGCTTTAGCCGTATCCGGAATAGTCTGGTTCAATAATGATCGAGTGGCCTCCCAGGCAAGCGAAAACAAGCTGCTTGGACCGGTTTACATCCTGTATAGCGAAGACAAATTGGATGCTGCCCAAACCTTCCTACTGGATTTTGTCAAAACCGGACACACCCGACTTGTTCAGGACAAAGCCAATCTTCTGTTGGGCCAGATTTACTACTCCAAGGGCAAATATGATGAAGCCGTGAAGGCCTTTGCTTCCGTGGACCAGTCCAGTTCCCATGCACTCATTTCATCCGGTGCCTTGCATGGCTTAGCCTCTAGCTATTTGCAAAAAAAGGATTATGCCCTGGCCGCTGAAAATCTGGAGAAGTTCGTCTCCAAATTCGCGCGCAAAACCGGTGCACCCACTGAAAATGTGGAAGGCAAAGAAGTGGTGGACTTGAGTCCAGCCGTTCCCAATGCTTTGTGGAAATTGACGCTAGCCTACCGCGAATTAAAGAATTCGGAAAAGGAAAAGGCCACGGCAGAAAAGCTGTCCCGCGTCTATCCGGAATCCAAAGAAGCCTTTGACGCTGCTCGCCTATTGGCGCAAATTCCTTAACCGCACTGATTTAAACCTCTCCCGTCCTTGTTTAAAAGGTAGGGGAGGCCATTTGCTCCTTTTCCTATATTTTGGGAATGGCCGGATTTAAACTCGAAGCTCCATTCGCCCCAAATGGCGATCAACCTGCTGCCATCCACCAGTTGGTTTCTGCCTGCCAATCCGGGGAAAAATTCCAAACCTTATTGGGAGTAACCGGTTCCGGTAAAACCTTCACCATAGCCAATGTAATACAGGCTTTGGACAAGCCCACATTAATTATTTCCCATAATAAAACCTTGGCGGCGCAACTCTATCAGGAGTTCAAATCCTTCTTTCCCAAGAACGCGGTAGAGTATTTCGTCAGCTATTACGACTACTACCAACCGGAAGCGTATGTGCCTGCTTCCGATACTTATATTGAGAAGGATTCCAATATCAACGAGGAAATCGACAAGCTGCGCCTGCGCACAACGGCCTCGCTGATGTCGCGGCGGGACGTGATCGTCGTTTCCTCCGTATCGTGCATTTACGGATTGGGCTCCCCGGTGGAGTACCGGAAAATGATGCTTGAAGTCAAAGTCGGCGACTCGATTGAACGCGGTGATTTCCTACGCAAATTGATCGACATCTATTACAGCCGCAACGATATCGATTTCAAGCGAGGGACCTTTCGCGTACGCGGGGACGTGGTGGAAGTGCATCCTCCCTACAATGATTTCGCCTATCGCTTCGAATTTTTTGGTCCGGAAGTAGAGAAAATCCGCCGCATCAATTTGATCACAGGTGAAGAAGAGGAACAGTTGCCGCTTGTGCTCTTGTATCCTGCGCGCCATTATGTGACCAGTGAGGAGGGCATGGAACGGGTATTGCGGGACATGCGCCTTGAGCTCGATGAATCGCTACGTACTTTCACAAATGAAAATAAATTGCTGGAAGCCCAACGCCTCAATCAGCGCACCATGTACGATATGGAAATGCTGAAAGAGGTAGGCCGCTGCCCGGGTGTGGAAAACTATTCCCGCATTATCGAAAACCGTGCTGTGGGAACCCCGCCGTCCACCTTGATGGATTTCTTCGGCGAGGATTACCTGCTTATCCTCGATGAATCCCATGTCACCATTCCGCAAATATCGGCCATGTACAACGGGGATCGGGCCCGGAAGGAAAACCTGGTCAACTATGGTTTCCGACTGCCCTGTGCCTTGGACAATCGCCCCCTAAAATTTGCCGAATTCGAAGCCAAAATTCCCACCACGATTTTCGTCTCGGCCACGCCTGCGGATTATGAATTGCGCAAGAGCGGGGGCATTGTGGTGGAACAGATCATTCGGCCTACAGGCTTATTGGATCCGGAAGTCGAGGTCCGACCCACCAAGGGTCAAATCGATGATATCATGAATGAAATCGCCCTGCGAACCAAGCGGCAAGAACGCACCCTCATCACCACGCTGACCAAGCGCAGCGCCGAGGACTTGACCGAGTATCTGGAAAATGCCGGACTAAAAGTCAGTTATATGCATTCAGATACGGATACCCTGGCTCGCAGTGAAATCATTAAACAATTGCGCAAAGGCGAAATCGATATTCTAGTCGGGATCAATTTGCTTCGAGAAGGGCTGGATTTGCCTGAAGTTTCCTTGGTCATCATTCTAGACGCCGATAAAGAAGGCTTTCTGCGAAGCAACCGTTCCCTGATCCAAACCATCGGGCGGGCCGCTCGCCATTTGAATGGTCGCGTCCTGCTGTACGCGGACAAAATGACCGATAGCATGCGCTACGCCATCGATGAAACCAATAAAAGGCGCACCAAGCAGCAGGAATCGAATCTGCGCACTGGTATGCAGCCACGCAGCGTGCAGCGGGAAATCCATCAGCATTTGCAGCTCATGCCCGAAGTGGACTATTCCACCGATTTGCGCGCGCTTTTGGTGGCCGAGGAGGAAGCGGCGTATACTGCGGCATATACCGGAGGAACCAGGTCAGGGGGAGCAGAAGCCGGTGAAACAGGTGAAGGGGAACGTGGGCCTGTCCGACTTAAGGATTTGCGGAAAAAAATGAAGGAAGCAGCCGATAATTTGGAGTTTGAAAAAGCCGCCTATATTCGCGACCAAATCCAGAAGCTTGAAGCTGGCTGAGCCCAGGGTCACTTAAACAAAACACGCGATAGTCCTAAAAAAGTTAGCCAATATATTTCAGTAAGCATAAAAAGTGTCTCAAATTGCGATTTTTATTGCTATGACCCCAAATTATTAATATTTTAACCCCTGTAAGTATGTTGTTGAATGAATCAAAACCTTAAGGAGCGTCTATGATGGTTTGGGGTAATATGAAAAAGATTCTAGCCGGCGGATTTATCGCTGGTTGCATGATGATGGTCAGCACCACGACCTTGACCGGTTGCTTAACCGATTCAAAGAAAGACACGGTCGCCACAGTTGATACTGCACACCACACGGCAATAGTTGCTGCAAAAACCATTTCTGCTGGTGCTCAAGGTGCGACCCTGGGTTCCGTTCTTGACCTTGATGCAGGAGTGGCTTTAACCTCTGCAGCCGCTAACGCTGCACAGCCAAGCATTGACTTGGTATTTATGTTTTACGGGGCTGCCTTCCACATGGATAACCCCACTGCAGCAAGACTTGCTGGCATTGCAAATTCCATCAATCTGACCAATACCTACGATGTAACCAAAATCATGGATCTTAAAGTCGTCAAGATTACCACCATGCCTGCGGATCAAGAAGCCGCCAAGGTAGCGTTTGATGCCGGTACAGCGTCACCATCCAATGTCATTGTCGGTGGTGAAAAGTTTATTGTCAAGACCAGTGGTGGAAAGCTGTGTCTTGTGACTGTGGGAACCATTGTCGGAACCGACAATAAGGCCAATGCCAGTTTCATGGTCTCGCTTAGCACCATTTAATTCATTTTAAAAATTCTCATTCAAACGCCACCCTCATTTAGGGTGGCGTTTTCATTTTTAATGGCAAAAAACTAGATTAAGGCAATTCCCTGCCCAGGAGCCCCATTCATGAAACTTGCCAAAAGACTAATTCTCGCCGCTATCGCGCTTCTTTTGATTTTGAGTTTAGGTGCCTACCTTGCCATTAAACTCGCTTTTCCCCCGGCGAAGATTAAAGAGTTGATCCATAAACACGGTACTGAAGCCCTGCATCGGGATGTAACTGTTGAGGACGTCTCCATTCGGGTTTTTCCAAACCTGAAGCTGTCCGTCTCGGAGGTCAATGTGGCTAATGCCCAGGGCTTCTCTGTGGACCCCTGTATTAAATTGCGTGAACTCGCTCTATCCATTGATTTTGTTTCCCTGCTTAAGTTTTCACCGGTTGTTAATGAAATCAAACTGGTTGAACCAGAAATCCTTTACGAAGTCTCCAAAACCGGCCATAATAATTTCGAAGGCTTGGGCAAATCGGAACCAGGGTCTGCTTTACCAGATTCAGTGCACCCTTCAAAAAATCCGGCTGCTGGCGGGGCTCCCGCAAGTGTTGAAAGTCCGGCGGCCGTTGCCCTTAAATCCTTTGTGATTCAAAATGGTCGATTCCGACTTCGGGATTTACAAAGTGGACGTCAAATCATTCTGGACCGAATCAACCAAGCCGTTTCCTTGGACTTGGACCAGCGGCTTGAAAATGTAAATACCCGAGGCAAATTGGAAATCTTGGGTATCAAAGTTTCGGATTCTGTTTCTGGCGTCCATACGGGCAATATCCGGATAACCATTCGGCACGATATCCACCTTAATGTTCCCGCTGAAAAGCTCCAGATCAAAACTTTAGAATTGAGTTTCCAGGACATTCGCGCTGTGATTAAAGGTGATGCCACCCATTTTATTACCAAACCACCGGCATTCAACTTAAGCCTTTCGGCTCCTAATATTCATTTGGCATCGGTTCTCAAGGAAGTGCCTGCCGGCTTATCGCCTGATGTCCCGAAGCTCACCGCAAGTGGAATAGCCAGCCTAGAGGCGAATATCAAAGGGGGGTTGGACTCCGGAAAAGTTCCTGAAGTGACTGCTCAATTCACCATTAAGGATGGTGGTATCAAACATAGAGATTTACCTGCTGCAATCGAGAACCTGAATCTGGACCTGCAAGTTGCCGGCGACAGTCTTAGGCTCGGACAGTTTGCCTTTAGCTTGGGTGGTAACCCAGTTAGCATGGAAGCACTGGTGACCTCTCTGCATAGTCCCGTTCCTGTCCTCAAGGATTTTAATTTGGATATGCTGCTGGACCTAGGCAAGCTGATTCCATTGGCCCAAAAGCTGGCCATGGCCGGACCTGATATTAAAGGTCAAGGGCTCATTCAGGCTAGGATTAAAGCCTCCGGGCCACTTGATCCCAAGGCTCCGCAAAATTTGCAAGCGCAAGGCCAGGTGGAACTTAAAGGCGTTAGCCTCGCTTCAAAAGCCCTGCCAAAAGCGGTGCAGTTAAATGGTCAAATTAAAATTGACAACGACAAGATCGGCGAAAATCTGACCGTTCATATCGGCGAATCGGATCTTAGTCTTACCGGAACCATTATAAACTATTTGGCTATGCTCATGCCCAAATTCAGTGCTGGCCAAACTACACACGCAAAATTGATGGTGCAATCCTCTGTTCTTAATTTGGATGAGTTGCTTCCCGGCGGGGACAAAAAGGTGGAAGCTGAAAGCCCGCCCATGACCGCTTTTCCTGCGCTACCCAAACTCGACGCGGATATCACAGTAAAACTGGCTAAGACTCAATTGATGAATTTGGCCATGACGGATTTTACCTCCCATGCCACCTTGGCGGCCGGTGTTTTAACATCAGTCATGAAAGGTTCACTCTATTCCGGCGGATTTTCCTCGACTTTAAAAGCGGACCTTAAGGATACAACGAATGCCGATATTGCCTTAAAATTGGACGTCGCGCGGGTGGAAGCAAATGATTTCATTTCCCGCCTGAACGACCGCCTGCCTACGTCCAACCGCATTATGAAAAGCTTATCAAAGGCTGATAGCACAATTTTTGGCAAATTTAATCTGAACATGGATGTTAAAACCCATGGGCTTCCCCAAACCATGGCTGACAATCTTACAGGAAAAATCGACTTTGGCATTCTGGATGGAAAGGTGTTGGAGACGGGTATGGTCAAAGGGCTTTCCGATGCCTTGGGCAAAGTCAGCAAGTCCTTGGCCTTTCATGAATTCACCTTCTCCAATTTTAAAACCAATATGGAGGCCGCTGGTGGCAAGCTTCTGATTAAGGATTGCCGGATTAATGAATCGGTAGTTGGTGCGTTGGCTGCTTCTGGATCGGTTGGATTTGATAATTCCCTCAACCTTGCTCTCGAAACACACCTGCCGCCTGGACTCAGTCAGGCGGTTATGGGCGCAGGAAATGCCCTGACCTCGGAAGTAGCTAAACTGACCCAAGTACCCGCCTTAGCCGGTGCCAGCTTGGTTCCCAAGGATCAAGCCGGTCGGGCGATTGTTTACTTTTTGATTGGTGGATTGTTGTCCAAGCCAAGCTTTGCCCTGGACTCCAAACGCATGGCATCGGAAGCTGGAGCCGGTGCTAAGAATGCCCTGACGGATGCTTTTAACAAAAAGAAGGACGAACTCAAAGTCAGAGCGGAAGCAGAGAAGGCTAAACTCGAAGGAGAAGCCAAGGCTAGGCTGGATGCAGAAAAACAGAAATTACAGCAGCAGGCCGATGAGCAGAAAAAGAAAGTCACCGATGAGGGCAAGAAGCAGGGAAAGAAAGTACTTAAGGGCCTGGGCTTCTAAGGAGCTTTACCGTCGCCCTGGAACTTGAAAAAGCAGGCTGCCAATGGAGGAGCGGTCAATTCCAGCGAGTGTGCAAAGTTGTGCATAGGTGAAGTCACCGTGCGTTTGCCACCCAGATTACCCACATTTCCACCGCCATATACCAATGAATCGCTATTGAAGATTTCATGGTAGAAACCCTCTAATGGAACGCCTACGCGGTAATTATGCCGTGGGACGGGACTAAAATTGAATAAGCACAAAATCAATTCCTGACGTTCATCACCGTCACGGTGCTCACCTTTGCGCAAAAAGGAAACGATATTGTTTTCCTGGTCCTGAAAATCTACCCATTGAAACCCGGCATAGGAAGAGTCCAGTTCATAGAGCGCCGGCTCCTGCCGATAGATGGTGTTCAAGTCCCGCACTAAGCTCTGTAGCCCTTTATGGCGGTCTTGCTGGAGCAGGTGCCAGTCCAGGGACACGCCGGGATTCCATTCCGCGTATTGACCAAATTCCAATCCCATAAAATGCAGCTTCTTACCTGGGTGCGCGAAGAGATAAGCAAAAGCCGACCGCACATTGGCAAATTTTTGCCAATCGTCACCGGGCATTTTATTCGGCAAGGAACCCTTGCCATGTACCACTTCATCATGCGAAAGGACCAGTGCAAAGCGTTCCGAAAAAGCGTAGGACATTTCAAAGGTCAACAAATTTTGATGATAGCGACGGTATAGCGGATCCTTGGCTAGATAGGCCAGGATGTCGTTCATCCAGCCCAGGCTCCATTTATAGTGAAATCCCAGCCCCCCTTTATCAAGGTCGTGCGTGACGCCTGGAAAAGCAGAACTTTCTTCAGCGATCATAAGTCGATGGGGATAATGTTTTAAAATCATCGAGTTCAAATGTTTAAGGAATTCTACCGCTTCATGGTTGGTATTGCTGCCGTCCGGATTGGGAATCCAAGCGCCGTCTTCCCGAGCATAATCCAGATAAAGCATGGAAGCAACCGCATCTACGCGCAGTCCGTCGATATGAAACTCTTCCATCCAATACAGGGCATTGGCAATCAGGAAATTGCTGACCTCATGCCGACTGTAATTGAAAATGCGCGTGCCCCATTGAGGATGGCTTCCTTTGCGCGGGTCTTCATGCGCATACAATTGCGTGCCGTCAAAGAAATCCAGCCCGTGCTCGTCGGAAGGAAAGTGGGCTGGAACCCAATCCAACAAAACGCCTAAGCCAGCTTGATGGCAGCGGTCCACAAAGTCTTTGAAGCCTTTAGGTGTGCCAAACCGTTTGGTGGGGGAGTAGTAACCCAGGACCTGGTAGCCCCAACTTTCATCCAGTGGGTGTTCCTGAATAGGCATCAACTCGAGATGCGTATAACCCATACCTTTGGCATAGGGAATAAGCCTTTCGGCCAATTCATGGTATTCGAGAAAACCGGACTCCCGACCAGGTGATTTCTGCCAGGATCCCAAATGCACTTCGTAAACGGAAATGGGTTGGTTGTCCCTTTGTAGGTTTGGCCTCTCCGCAGCCCATGCGTCATCATGCCATAGATATGGGGTAGGGTCCGTGATAATTGCGGCAGTTTTAGGTCGAAGCTCCGCTTCCTTGGCGTAGGGATCCATCTTTTCCACCAAGACACCACCAAGAGTGTGAATCAGAAATTTGTATTTGGGGCCGGGAGTTAAGGCTGGAATGAATATTTCCCAAATACCGGCCGAAGAAAGTTTCCGCAGCATATGGCTGCGTCCATTCCAACCATTGAAATCCCCAATAACGGCGACACCTTTGGCATTTGGTGCCCAAACGGCAAAATGCACACCAGCCTGCCCCTGATGGGTTATCGGGTTGGCTCCCATTTTTTTCCAGATTTGGTAATGGGTTCCTTTCGCAAATAGATAGCCGTCATAGTCGGACAGAACCGGGAGGATGGAGTAGGGATCCTCATACTCGTAAATCTGGCCAGACTGAAAAGTGGCTCGGATACGATAGGGAAAGAATTCCAGCTTGGAGGGGAATAGGCATTCGAAGCAACCCGTTCCTGAAACAAGCCCGCATTCGGCAGTGCCTTCATCCCAAAGGAGCTCCACCTTTTTGAATTGTGGATTGAAAACCCTGATGATTCCGATGGTTTGCTTGTTGTGGACTACGTGATGATAGCCAAGATTCAGAAAGGGATCGAAGCTGGCACAATTTTCAAGTAGCGATAATTCGTAAGGAGATAGCAGGCATTTTAGGGGCACAGGATCACCCTACCTCATTTTGGACGAATTTTCCAGAAAAATTCCCAACCGTGGCAGTGGGTCTTCCCTTTTCAGAGAAGACCCACCCCAGGTTGGTTAAGATGGCGGAATGGACGGGACTTGAACCCGCAACCCCTAGCGTGACAGGCTAGTACTCTAACCAATTGAGCTACCACTCCGGGCCAGCTGGTGGGCGTTGAGGGATTTGAACCCCCGACCCTCTGCGTGTAAAGCAGATGCTCTAAACCAACTGAGCTAAACGCCCTAAACCTAAGCCTTACTTCGTCCCATCCTTGTCTCTGTTCATCAGTATGCCGATGGGCAGGACTAGGGCATAAGCGACCATAAGAACAAAAGGCGCAATATTTAACGCGACTTTGTTATCTGCAGGGCCTCTTCCCAAAAGGTAAAAACCAAGGATCAGCAACAAAGCCCCAGACAGGATGATGATTCGGTTTTTATTGCTAAAAAAGTCTTTCATTGACGCTTTTCCGGGTCCATTTCCTTCTAGGGAGCAGGTAAAATAGGTTAGAAACGTGACCAATTCAAGGTTAGGCCGACAATTTCACCTGAAAACTTTTCACTAAGCTGGAAAGCCGGATTTCTCATAGGCTTTTATGATATCTCGGACCAGGCGGTGCCGAACCACGTCTTCCACGGTCAACTCAATTTGGCCAATTCCTTCGATACCGGTTAAAATCTTACGAGCATGTGCGAATCCGGATTTCTCAAATTGGCCGAGGTCAACCTGAGTTTCATCCCCGGTGAGAACCGCTTTGCTGCCCAAGCCAATTCGAGTCAGAAACATTTTCATCTGCGAGATGGAGGTGTTCTGGGCTTCATCGAGAATGATAAAGCTTTTCCCCAAAGTGCGTCCCCGCATGTAGGCCAAAGGCGCAATTTCAATGGAGTTGCCGTCCCAGTATTCTTTAAGGCGCTCAGGTGAGAGCATGACGCTCAGGGAATCATACAAAGGGCGCATGTACGGACCAATCTTATCATTGACCATACCGGGTAGAAATCCGAGGCTTTCACCTGATTCAACGGCTGGGCGCACCAGAATAATGCGCTCAACCAGTTTCTTTTCCAGGGCCTGGACAGCCATAGCTACGGCCAAAAAGGTCTTGCCCGTGCCCGCAGGTCCGCCTGCCAATACGATATCGTGTTTCTTGATGACGTTGATGAATCTGGCTTGGCCGCGAGTCTTAGGCTGCACAGGATTGCCAAACCGGTCGATTAAAATCGGCTTTTCCAAATGCGGTGTGAAATCACCTTTTTTGCCGTCCCCGGTGGAACTGCCGCCCAGCATTTCTTGAACATAGAAGTCCGTTAACTGATGGCCGGTGCGCAGGGCATTGCGTAGTCTTTCTAAGCCTTCGCGTGCATCGCTAACCGCTGTTTCCGTCTCGGCCTGGATGGTTATTCCAGGATTTCGCGTCAATAGTTTGACTTGGTAGGTGCGTTCAAGGTGGATGAAATTTTTCTCGCCTTCCCCGGCGAGCTCAATTTTTTCAGCGTCTGTGGCAGGAAGATTGATGGAGAACAACTATAGCACCCCGATTCCAAATGTCGTGATATCCTCTAATCCTAAGCCAGGGGCTGGTTTATAAGGATGGAATTGGAAATGTAACCGAAATTTGGCAGCGGGGCAAATCCCAGTTAACCCGCTTTTTTTATGGGTTCTTAAGAATTTCCTGCAACAAAGGAATGCGGAAGGCACAGTGTGTAATTAGTTTTTGGGGTTGAGATTTAAATTTTAGGAAAAGGCAGAGGCTGAACGATATGCAAGCGGATTTGCGGTCCATGATCGACACAATAAAGGGAACCTTGGTAAATGCAGAATTGATTCACGATTCCGTGGATTTGGTTTATGTCGGTTCAGCACTGAATGAACTTACCGATGATCTGACCAATATAATGCTCGTCACAAACTTGGTCCATATTCGTTTGATGGAAGTTGCAGAGGAAGTGGATATCACCGCCATCGTTTTTTCCAATGGTCACCTGCCCAAGCCCAAGGAAATTAAGCGTGCCGAAGAGTTGGAAATCGATTTGATTACCACACCGCTTTCATTGGAAGAAGTGCACCGGCAACTCAAATCGGAATACGGAACGACGCTGGACATTAAAACCAGCATCGTTCCCAGCGTTTAATTCCCGTCACGGCTGCTGGGTTGTCCAGTCGCAGCGGCTGGGGTTATTCGATATTCTGAATTTGTTCCCGGATAATTTCCAATTCTTCTTTCCAAGAAACGCACAGGTGCTGCATATCGGAAAATTGACTTTTGGTTCCCATGGTATTTACCTCGCGTAACATTTCCTGCAACAAAAAGCCCAATCGTTTGCCCGGTCCTTTATGGCTGGTCAAGGTATCCAGGAAATGATGTAAATGGGCTTCCAATCGGACGATTTCCTCCGTAACGTCAAGGCGTTCCGCCATGAGACCAATTTCCGTAATCATCCTATCCTCGGAAAGGGTCGCACCGCCGATCAGGTCTTGCACGCGGGCGCGGAGTTTGGCTACATGTTCTTTCTGGCGCTGCGGGACCAGGCTTTTCACCGTATCAAGCCCGGGGAAAAAGGCGTTGATGCGCGTTCGCATATCTTCCGCAAGCACTTGGCCTTCCTTTTCTCGCATGGCGACCAAATCCAAGCAGGCCTTTTTGAATACGGGAAAAATACGTTCAGAGATCAAGGCTAAAGGTTCCGCCGTTTCTGAAGCGCTGATGATGTCCGGGAGTTTCAACAGGTCGGAAATGTTAACAACGGCCGTTGGGCCCAATCTGCTTTGTGCTGTTTTAATCAGCAGGGCATAGGCGCTGAACACCGATTCATTGAGCGCAACTCCGGCGCTACCTGGACCAACACTGTCATATTGGATATGACAGGAAATGCTGCCCCGTGAGATGTGTTTTCCCAAATCCTGTTTCAATTTGGATTCGAGTGCAAGAATATTTTTGGACGTGCGGACCTGGAATTCCAAAAAACGATTGTTGACGGATTTCAGCTCTACAGTAGCCGTGTAGCCCTCACCCACGATTTCGGCTTTGCCAAACCCGGTCATACTTTGAACTGTCATCTAATTTTCCCGCTTCCCCGTGTACTTATGAATGTGTGCAATTTTTTCTGAGACAGTCTCAAAAAAGTGCAAGATCGAAATTAGCAATAATGACCAGACCGCGTTAAAGCCCACCCGCAGTTGATATAAGTCCATGCAGGGCTTGAGCTTTTTCGATGTCAAGAGTAAAAACAGTAATTTGCGATTCCACTCCGACATAGCTTCCTGCGCTAGGCCAGTATGTCCTTTGGCACGCCAAGGAATCGGAAATATTCTTGCCGATTCTTTTACCACCCTCTAAAATCGATTTGGCTATTAGGGATTCCTAGGTCAAGGAACAACTAAATGGAGAACTCGAAAATGCTCGAATCAAATCACTTAAAGGCAATGTTTACAAGGGCTGGAATCGATTTAAATGGATTCCGATTCAACAAAATTACCCTGGTCATGGCGCTATGCGCTTTGTCCATGGCATTCTTTGGCTGTTCGGCCAAAGGTGGTAAGGCAAAGATTGTGGTGCCCACGGATCCCAACAAACCGGAAGTCAAGGCTGTGGCTACGGCTCTAGATTCACTCGTCAAGGCCAATAAGGGCAAGGGCCTGGGCGTGGTCACCGGTTTTCTGACTGGTGAAAGCAAGTCCATCGCTTCTGGTTTGCTGAAGCAAGCCAGTAATGCTGCCGGCGAGCGCCGGCTGCTCACCAAGACGGAAATCCCACTTACGGGCGCAACCATTTTGGTTTTCAATTCCTTGAAGCCAACCACCCTGCCGGATGCCAAACTCACCACGGACTCGACCGGTTCGTATGTGGCAGTTCTTCCAGCGGGAAAGTATTTCGGCTTTGCCGTGTATTTGGATTTGGAAACCTTTCAACTGGTAACGACCTCCATTCCAAATATGAATCCCATGGCTGACACGGCCCTTAAAATGGATACGGCCATTGCCATTGAAGACGTGACTGCGCCTTCGGTATCCGGAGTGTATGATGCGACTACTGCCAATGCCGACGGAATCTTCCTGGTTGGCTCTGTCGCCGATAAAGGTGCCAAACTCAACATCACCTTCTCCGAGCCCATGAGCCGAGACTCTACCAGCTCCAAGCGAGTGATCATAGGTAAAATTGATACCAGTAATACGTCGACATCCATGGTATTGGCCGACACCGTCAAAGATGTTGCCATGAGCTGGAGCGGGGATAGCAAAGAACTGACTTTGACCCTGCCTACTTTGGCAACGGGTGTTCAATACGGATTGATCATTCCAGTCAACATGAAAGATTTGGCCAAAAATCCATTGGATAAGGAATACAAAGCAACCTTTGTTACAGTAGCTAGCGCATCTTTGGCAGCAGTTCCCTTTGCCGTAACATCCACGTTTCCGGAAAATTCCGGTAGCATCAAGCCCATCCAGAATCCTGGTGTGAGTTTCAGCCGGCCTGTAGAAGCTTTTTCCATTTTGAAAAATGCGAAAATTGAACCAGCGGTAACCGGTTATTTTGAAGTCTCCGGCGCCCGAGCTGTATTCATCCATAAACTTCCCCTGGCGGTTGGCAAGACATATACCATTACCCTGCCTGTTACGGTCATGGATTTGGCCGGTTCGGCCTTAGCCAAGGAAGAGGCCTTTTCGTTTACTGTCAAGGATTTTGAAGGCGCAGCATCGGCGGATACTGGCAGGGCCAAGCAAGTGGCTCTGGCCGTGGAAGGTGCTTTTGATGCCTATTTAGCCGGTGATGTGGGCCGATTTGGCGCCGCGTTCCATGCCAATTTCCGTATGTACTCGGATGATGGAACCATGAAATCCAAAACCGAATTTTTGGATATGATTCGCAAGGACGTGGGAGAAAGTCAAGCCATGTCCGCTGGCTTCCCTGGCCCCGTTTTCGACAATTCCACGGATGCGTGTAAGGATGGCGCCAATATCAATCGTTGGAAGGTGGGTGCTGAAGGTGGTCTCGCGGCCGACCAGATTTGGGTAGATGCGTTTGTCTCCCCGGGCCAAACGCCCCGAGCCTATACACTAGATAAAGTCGATATCAAAGCCACTGACTTGACTTGGGATCCCACCGGACCTCGATTCACGTACAAAGGCAAGAAATACGGTTTTGGACCTGACATGACCAAGTTCTTTGGTCCTGTCAACATGGACGCTGCGCGTGGAGACATGCGCTTTATGGGCGATATGTTGCGCCAAACTTCCACCGTGGTTCTGGAAGCCGTTAAGCTTGACAACAAATCCGAATTCCATGTTGACCCGGGTGTAAGCATTGTCAAAGACACTGCAAAACTGGCTGTCAAAATGATTGATTATCGGAAATACAACCGCCTCAACTTCGGGGATATGCACCAGGCTTGTGCAGGTTCATTGATCGATACCAGCTTCCAAATTTTGAAGTTCACCTTGGTTTTTGACGGCGCCAAATGGCTGGTCACTTCCATTATTTCGCCTTCCAAACAAACCAATCGTGCGGATTACGACAAGGCTGTGGATACGAAGGATTTCGGAATCGTTCAAGCTCAGCCCATCAACCTGGTTGCGCCTCTTAAAGACAACGCCATGGATGCTGCCGGAAAAATCACCTTTAAATTCAACGGCGTTAAACACGACAGCGTAGGTGGGTACATCGTCGGATTGGCCGAGGATCCTAAATTCTGCTTTGGCCGTCCTCCTTACGGTGCCTTGATCTTTGTGAAGGCGTCCAATAAAACCGGCCTGCCAGAGAGCTTTGTGCTCAATTCTGCAGGTGGCGTGGAGGGTACCAATGCTTCCATGATTCTCCGTCGTGCCCAAGACCTCAAACTGCCAGGTTGGGAACGTACCATGTACGAGAATGCCATTACCAAGGTGGTGGATGTGGCCACTGGTTTTGGTGGCGTCTATAATTGGAAGGTCATCGCCATCAAGGATACTAGCGCTGTTCAATTCTTAGCCAGTGGTTTCAATCCCAGTCGCTTCTATGGCGAGTCGGACTTCGGCACTGTACGAGGATACTTTGCCTGTAAGACCTTCCCACAGGGTGATGTAGCCTTTAACCAATTACAAAACAATCAGCAGCAATTCGTTAACGCTCAACCAGGCATGAATACAGGCAGCAGCTTTGGCGATATGGATCAGGACGGTGTTCCGGATCAGATGGAAATCAAGTACAAAACCAATCCAAATGACAGAAATTCCGTTCCTGACTTCCGCGTGGACACGGATGGAGATGGCTTGGCTGATTTCTTGGAAGCCATGCTGGATCCTAAAGGTACCGACAGTCTAATCTTCAAAAAGGCCGATGCTGTTGGTGTAAAGGGAGAAATCACTAAGCTGGTTGGGCTGGGAATTATTTGGGTGGATTCTGATTCCGATGGATTCCCCGATGAAATCGAAATGATGTCAGGATTCAATCCGATGGATGCCAAGAGCAACCCCGGCACGCGCGCCCGCGCATCCGCACCGGTGGGAGTGTTCGCAGGTAAGTTCCAGATGGGACCCAACCTCAACAGCATTTCTTTCAAACTATATACCGACACACTCAAACTGATGTGGGTGACTTATTCTGCAGTTATTGGAATGGATACACTAGCAGATACCGTCCGAACACTCTTTGATGAAATGTCAGGTGAAGTGCGCGTACCCGTCACCTTATCCAAAACCGGTCCCGATGCCGGCCGCGCCTTGCTATTGCGTGGACATTATGACCCTAATCAATCTCTCATGATGGGTCCTGTGGACATGATTACTGCTGTTCCAAAAACCTCCACCAACTTCGGCAGTGGTCCCTACGTTGGTCAATTCGCTGCCAGCGGTCGTGGTGAAGATGTGACCCGGTTCCTTCCCGGAACTGGCGGTGGATCTGTAACCGGAGGGATTATCAATCCTATCAATAATCCTCAACCAATGACGATCAGTTATCGATTGCCTCCTTCTGGTGTCAAGGAAGGTTCTTTGATCACCTTTACCAAAGGCACCGTGACCTTGGTTGATGATTTCGGCGATACGTTGGCCGTGGTCGATAATCTCATGTTCCGCAGCCAACCGGACGGCAGCTTTGAATTCCAGGGGGAAAAACGGGTTACTGTGGGTACCAGCTTCAAACGTTCGGAAGTTGGCGGCAAGATTCTGTATGACGGTAAAGATAGCTGGATCGTGGATGGCCATTTCTTCCAGGAATCTGATTCCGCCGGCATCCATAAGAGCTATCCGGGACAGATCAATGCTAAGGCTCTCAAGGCTGAAATGACACCAAGCCCTGACGGCATAACGGGCGTCATGAAGGGATGGATTGCACAGGACAAGACCGGCGCTGGATTCGTCATGCAGCCCGGTACCAATCCGACACCTTGCGATCCCCTTAAAGGCCCATGCAATCCCACGCCAGTTTGCGATCCGACCAAGGGACCGTGTGGCCCCGCACCAGTTTGCGATCCGGCTAAGGGATGTATCACCAATCCAAACCCCAACCCTGGCACTTCTTTTTCTAAACCTTTCATGGGAGGAACAACTTCCTTTAAGGTTTACCTGGAAAAGGCAATGGTCAAGGCGGATGATTACTTCTATGTATCGCTCGCCGGGCGCATTTATAGGGTGAAGTATGACTCCATTAATGTTCAAAACGCCAAAATGGGATTATGCGGACAGGTGGTCTTGACCCCGGTAACATTGGCTCCGCGGGATGGTTCCGATTCGAGCAAATTTATTCATCAATCGGACTCCCTGTCCTTGCCTATGGTGAAGGGTACCATTTTCGTACTCATGGAAGATCAGTTTACGCCTGGCATGCCTCAGCGCATCGACAAAGCACGTGATTCCTACGGCGATATTCGCTACAGCGTTTTCGTGGTGGAGATGCGTCTGATGAGTGCGGAGTATTTCACTTCCATGTCCTGCCCATCCAATATCGGCCCGCTCCCGGTTTGCGACCCGGCTAAAGGCCCATGCGGACCGGCTCCGGTCTGTGACCCCACTAAGGGAACTTGCCCTGCCCCAGTGTGCGACCCGACCAAGGGCCCGTGCGGTCCTGCACCCGTGTGCGATCCGTTGGTGCAATCCTGCCCAGCACCCGTTTGTGACCCGACCAAGGGTCCTTGTGGTCCCGCCCCAGTGTGTGACCCAACCAAGGGTCCTTGTGGTCCCGCCCCAGTGTGTGACCCAACCAAGGGTCCCTGTGGTCCTGCGCCAGTCTGCGACCCGACCAAGGCAGTTTGTGGTCCTGCGCCAGTCTGCGACCCGACCAAGGCAGTTTGTGGTCCTGTCCCTCCGGACAGCACCAAGCCCCAGCCTTATAAAGGTTCTATCGATAAAATTGCCCCAGCGTTGGCTTTCAAAGCAAATATGGTCAAAGTCATGACTCCGACCGGATTGCTAGACGCCAAGGTAGATGCTTCGACAGTCATGACCGATGGTATTATTGCAACAGTCAGGGATGCTGCTGTCCCCACAAAGACTTATGTCTTCTTGGGTGATAAGATGGATCCAACGTTGCCGATGCTAACGCCCAATAATGATATCGTTGTTATTGAAAAGGGGCCCGTCGCAGGTTTGTAAACGAAATATTTTCGAATTTTCTGCCCTGGGCCTGCACAGCCCGGGGCTTTTTTATTGGCCAGAATTTTCATGCCCGCGCATATAAAATCACTACGCCTCGTTCGTTTCTGGCTTAAGTCTTGTAAGAAATGTTATTCTGGAATTGTTGGAGGATCTAAATGGGTCAAAGTATTTTTAGGCTTAAGGATCATGATCTGGAAGCCAGGCTAGGTCGATTGGCGCTTGCACAGGTCCAGGCTCTGGAATCCGCACTGTCCAAAATGTCCGGTTCCGTTACGACCGCGAATAGGGAGCCGGATCACAAAAGTGAACTTCCATTTTTTTTGCTTCCCTTAGCTGAATTAGGGTTTTCAGCGGAGCAGATGATACAATTGGCGGAGCGGGTTCCGGCAGATTTTCCTTTTGATCATCGCAATATTTATTTCGACTTCCGATTGAACATGTGGATCAAACATATCGAACCCCCTACAGTGGTGGAATGCCTGGAAGAGTATTTGGAAAATGCAGAATCGGAATCACAAGCCTTGGCTTACCTAAACCAGCAATGGCAGGCCTTTCTGGACCGCCACCCAAGCCAATCAGGTTTCGGTTAGCAGTTTAGAAGGGCAGGGACTTTAGAAGGGCAAGGACAGTTGACCGCCGACTGCGCCTGAAGGTGTCAGGCTAAGGGCAAAATGCTGAGGGGCATCAAAGTCCGATAGCGCCGCATCCACCATTCCGTCCAAAATGGCATATACGTAAAATAAAGACATACCCCAGAAATATTGATTGCGACGCTTCCGGTATAGGGTTCTGTCTTTTTCCAATTCCGTCACTTGCAAGGATCTCCCTACTCCGGTTTCGAGGCGCGCGGTGCTAAGTCGATGGTTTAAAAGTGAAACCATTTCTTGTCGTGAATAGGCTGATACCGCACTGGCGCCTAGCGTCATCCATAACAATCCAAATTTGCCATAGCGTCGATTGTACAATTGCCCGCCGCCTGGAAACAGCATGCCCCGATAGAGCGCGGAGGAAATGGATCGGGTTTTATTATCGCGATGTTTACTCAAGTAGGTGATTTCAACGGCATCGAGCATTCCATAAACATGCAGTCCTGCGGCCCAGGCGAATTGGGACCGGGTCAAATCTTGTTGCTGCGATGCCAATTGGCTGCGCTGCCGAGCAAACGCCACTTTATCCAAACGTCGCTTTTCCAGTGGGGCAATACTGTCCACGGTTAGGCGGCCTTCCATTCCAAAAAGCACATCGGCCGAGTCCAGGGCCTTACGTGCTTCGTCCCGCCAGGCTGGAATGTCCACGAGATTCGAATACGTGGCCAGGCCTACCAACATCGTCTCCAAACCGATAAGAAAGCCGCCTCGTACGGGATGTTGGCCATATATTTGTCCGCCGCCAGGCAATAAGGCTGAAAGTGTCAAGGCCTTGGTATAGGATAGCTGCCGGGTCCCGACGCTCCAATCATAAAGGGGAAGCGTGTCGATTTCCGGGATTCCGCTATGGCCTTGACTGTAAGTACTTATCGGGCAAAGAAGAAGCGCGATCCAAGCGAACAGAGGGAAGTGGAAGGTTTTTGCCATGTGTGGATACCGTAAGGAAAAGTAACAAGAAGTGCTCGCAACAGGATCGTACGGGATTCTCAAAGGTGACATTTACTGTCCTCATGTAGGTGGTATATTTCAAATATGAGAATCGGCATTGTGAATATCGGCGATGAGCTTCTGTCCGGAAAAATCCTGAATACCAATCAGTTCGAGCTTTCGCGCCTGTTGGCGTCTTTGGGTCATGAGATTGTGTTTGCAATTGTAGTTGGCGACCATGCCAAAAACTTGGCCGGTGCTTTGGAATGGATTACTGGAGGTACTCAGTACAGGTCGGAGCAAGTTCGCGTCGAGGTTCTGGTATTGACCGGTGGATTAGGACCGACACGGGATGATTTGACGCGGGAGGCCGTGGCTGCATTTTTAAATAAGAAAGTTATTGAGAGTGCGGATGCGCTCAATTGGCTGGGTGCATTTCTCGGGAAAACAATGGATGAAATTCCGCCTGGACAAAGAATCCAAGCGACTATTCCTGAGTCCACGATACCGCTGCGCAATCCTACGGGCACAGCGTGTGGGTTTAAAACCACATATCGCGGGATATCCCTCTTTGCATTTCCAGGAGTTCCGTCCGAGCTCAAGGCCATGGCCACTTTGCACCTGTTGCCGGCTATCCCGTCTAGGCAGCAGTTGCTGGAACGGTCACTTTGGGTGTTCGGCTGGTCGGAAGGCAGTCAACGGCAAGCCTTTGGATCCGTAAATATCCATCCTCCATTTCAGTTTTCGAGTCTCCCCAATGAAAAAGGGGTCAAGCTTTCTCTAAGCTGTTTGATTGCCACCGAGGAGAGGGAAGACCGACAGGTTGAGTTGGATGGCATTTGGAAGGCTCTGGTTGCGGCTATACCAAGCGAGGCCGTTGTGGATGCGCATGGTGCCGATCTTGTGGAGATCGTCCAAAGGCAGCTCCTCGCAGAACGAGCCCAGGTCTCGGTAGCAGAATCCTGTACAGGTGGCGGATTAGCGGCCTTGCTGACGGACCTTCCCGGAAGTTCAGCAATATTCCAAAAGGGCTTCCTGACCTATTCCAATGCCGCCAAAAGCGAAATGCTGGGCGTCGATCCGGAGCTATTGAATACACATGGCGCAGTGTCTGAGGCATGCGCTTTGGCCATGGTTAAGGGCTGTTTAATCCGTTCCAATGCCCAATATGCCTGTGCCATAACTGGCATTGCTGGCCCGGATGGAGGAACCAGTGAAAAACCAGTGGGTACGGTGTGGATTGCCGTCGCCTCGCAAAAAGCAGCGTTGGCACACAAGTTTCAATTTCGGGGTGATCGTCGTACAGTGAGATCCCGGTCATGTTATTCGGCCCTCAACCTACTTAGGTTGCATATCTCGGAGAATTCGGCCTAAAAAAACTTATTCAAATTTGCCCTTGCACAAATGAGCAGTATAAAGTAAACTTACACATCCACCCTCCCAAAGGAGCTTTTATGTCAGTCAAGAAATCCACCTCGCCCTCAGCCGCTAATGAGGAAGTCAGCAATAAGAAAAGGGCCGTTGACGCTGCCGTCGCCCAAATTGAGAAGAACCACGGTAAGGGTTCCATCATGACTTTGGGGAGCCAGGAAACAATTGATATTCCCGTTATCAGTACGGGATGTATCCAGTTGGATATGGCCCTGGGAATCGGTGGACTGCCCAAGGGCCGAGTTGTGGAGGTCTTTGGCCCGGAATCATCGGGAAAGACCACGTTGACTCTGCATGCTATTGCCGAATGCCAAAAAGCAGGTGGTGTAGCAGCCTTTATTGATGCAGAGCATGCCTTTGATGCACTCTATGCACGAAAGTTGGGAGTGGATATCGACAACTTGCTCGTATCCCAACCCGATACGGGAGAACAAGCCCTGGATATTGTCGAGACCCTGGTGCGCAGCAACGCCATTGATCTCATTGTAGTCGATTCGGTTGCGGCCTTGGTGCCCCAGGCGGAAATCAATGGTGAAATGGGAGATTCACACATGGGCCTTCAAGCGCGCCTTATGTCCCAGGCTTTGCGCAAATTAACGGGTATACTCAACCGCTCCCATTGCTGCCTAATTTTCATCAATCAATTGCGCATGAAAATTGGCGTGATGTTCGGGAATCCCGAAACCACCACGGGCGGCAATGCTCTCAAGTTCTATGCCTCCGTACGCTTGGACATCCGCAAAATAGCGTCCTTAAAAGAAGGCGAGGAGGTTATTGGAAACCGGACCAAGGTGAAGGTGGTCAAGAATAAAGTTGCTGCGCCCTTTAAACAATGCGAGTTCGATATTCTCTACGGGGTCGGTATCTCCCGAGAAGGCAGTCTTTTGGACATGGCTACTGAAATGGAAATCGTACAAAAGAGTGGAACCTGGTTCTCCTACGGGAAAGAGCGGCTGGGACAAGGCCGTGAAAAGGCCCGAGATTTCCTCAAAGAGAATAAGTCCTTGGCGGAAGAAATCGAACTTAAGATTCGTCAAACCTTAGCTACCGGTCAAGCAGATGCCAAGTCCACAAAGGGCTTCGGTCCCACAGGAGAGGAGTCCTGGGACAATATTGAAATCACGGCTCAAGGCGAAACCTGATCTATCTGCTGAGCTGAACCTTTAATCGTATTGCGAGGTGGCATCGGACCATTGCCCTGTATTTGCAGGGCAATGGGGCCATAAAGGAACTGGCTGGCGGCAAAAAGATCAATATTAATTTTAAAGCTTTTTTGGAATTATTGTCCTTTAGCAGACCACTTTTTTTAACCCGCCGAATTGTATAATTTAGAGTGCGTCCTACCGATTTGTAAGGACCATCCAATGGGCTTTCATGCACTTATATCCATTCATCCACTTTTATCCTTCTAAATACTTAGCCCGCATTTCAGCGCTGGGCTTGGTGGGATTAATGTTGGCCACGCACATTTTTGGCGCCGATGAGGATCTGGCCAGACAGCTATTGGTCCAGGCCTTGAAAAATCAATACCGTGGCCATTATCAGGCTACCTTGGAAATTGTAAACGAAACCTTTCCCCTGGGTTTGGACACCCTTTCCGGCCAGGCCGAATTTTCGGACGAAATTGGGGAGAGACGGATTTCTTTGGCCAGTCCTAAAAAGGCTTTTGAATACCACAGTCTGCAATTTGGTAGAGAGCAATGGATTACCGATGACAATAGCCATCGCATTCGCCGGATTGCTAATCGTCAATGGAAAAAAGGACTCGTCGGTAGCTTACTCACCTATGAGGATATGCTCAAATTGCCTACAGATTTCTTTTTGGAATATTCTTCCTGTAAAGGACTTAAGGCAATGGATAGCACCTACCAGCTTAGCATGTCCTTAAAACCGCTTTTCCAATCGTTCTATTCCCGTCTGGAAGTCACTTTAACTAAAAACCCAGTCCTCTTGAAAACCATCACATTTTACGGACAGGGCCAACAAAAAATCAAAACAATGAATATTGTCGGGTACCATCAGGTGGAAAACAAATGGCTGATTTCCGATCTCACCGTTTCTGATTGTGACTCCCTGTCAAGTTTACGCATGTGTTTCCGCCATTATTCCTTTGCGCCGATGCCTATCGCTCAGAATGCAAAAGCAAAGCCTGCGAGATTTAGTCTCTATTCCCAGGGTAAATGGGAAGATGCTGAAAAATCCAGTGAAACTGATTTGGAAGGTACTGATTTGGAAAGTGCTGACGGTGTTAAAAACTAAATGCAGTAGGACGTGTGATTTAAATTTTCAAAAATTGGATATTCCACTTCCAATCGCCGATGAGTACCAGGGATTTTATCCAATCTTTTCTCTGTAATTGAGTATGCAAGGTCCAATAACCCAAGCTTAAATCCAAGCCACGCCTTTGATGTTCCGGGTTTCTTCCAATGCGAAAACCGGTTATGCCACCTGACACCAAATTTTTTTCCAATCGCGTTTGTGTTGTATACCAATATTGATTGCGCAGCGAAAATCCAGTAAAAGATACTTGGGAATAAAGCGAATGGGGACGCAGGTCCCATGATAATTGGGCAAGCAAGGAGTTGACTCGGTCACGTTTTCGCAAGAGAATGTCAGTGCCATATTCATAGACAAAGTCATGGCCTTGGGCATCAATATCCCAAAGTGTTCGAGATCCAAAAAGGTACAGCTGGGCAGGTCCTAGATCAAAAGTAAAGTTGGATTGAAAGGTAAAGACATCCGCGCCACCCGGTTCTTTAAAATCGCGGGAGATAATAGTTTCAGGTCGCCATTCCTCAGGGGCTGGTATGTTTTGCGTGGTACTCCGGTTGAAAGTCACCATTGAATTGTGAAATAGCAATCGGTTATAGCTTAACCCGATTTCAAAATAACGGATTGGCTTTAAATTGAAAGTCGTTCCAATATCTGAAAGAAATGGTGATGCACTAAAATTTCCGTTCGTCTCCAAATAGGTTCCTCTAAAGATTCCTTGTGAGCCCGCTGAAAGCGGTTCCATCCAGCCGACTTGGAAATGGTAAAGCACGTTATCTAATACATAATCGTAGCCAAATGGGCTGAGAGTGGAACTTAATTGGTTCATGAAAAAAGGACCGTAAGAAAGCGGTTTAACACTATCTGCAAAAATCCTTGGAGACCATACGGTTGTGCATAAAATGGCAAAACTTAAACAAGCTGGTAGTACGGATTTGAGAAAGCAGCCGAGAATTGAAAAACGGGTTAGCATATGTGCCTTATTATGCCTCTCAAAAAAGGGTGCCACGGCAAATTTAAATCATTTTTTGGCCCGCAAGTCCTTCGGCACAACTTACCTTCCAATTCTGTTAAACAGATTTGGTTGCAAGTTCAAGCTATTGTGTCCCAAATCTTGGATATTGTCAATTGGATTTCTCACCCATTGAGTCTGGCGTTCTAGTTCCTATATTCAAATGAATTGCAGTCTTTGAATAGGAGGGAAAGTATGCTTCAATCGATGGTTAAGAAAACACATTTTTGGGATGGTAAATTATGGATTTCTGTTCTCGCAGTTGTGGCAACCCTGGCTATGGCATTTGGATGTGCTTCGAACTATACTCGACCCCTGATTTCCCGCGGTCTACCGGCCCAAGAACGCAAGGACTACATTATCCAAAATGGTTTTGGCATTCCTGAGAATATTAAGCAGGCTTTCCTGGAAGGCTTTCCTATTGAGGGTATGCCCCGCCAAATGGTATTTCAATTGTTCGGCAATCCGGACCGAACCTCTGAAGGCGAAACCAATTGGGAGTACGTGAATAATCGAGGGAACCTAATAACTGGACTCACGTTCAAAAACGATAAAGTCGAGAAAATTTATGGCGATCCAAGAGGTGGAGTTCCTGCCAATGCTGAGGCTGGCACTGGCGGTTGAACCTCGGTCAAACCCGCGACGTTTCGGTTGAAGCACTCGCTCTAACAAGTTGGTTTCGATTAAATCGCCGCGAATTGCCATGGCGAAAAGAAGCCCATTCTTCAATTGATGACGACTCCGTAGCAGAGCCAGGCTGGGTTACCCCTACTTCCTATAGGCGAGATCCATATGCCACATGGATCTCGGAAATCATGCTTCAGCAAACACAGGTCTCGACCGTAGTAGAATATTTTACGCGTTGGATGAGAACGTTCCCAACGGTTTTCGATTTGGCTAAAGCCCACGAAGATGAAGTAATGGAAGCTTGGGCAGGCCTTGGGTACTATTCTCGAGTACGCAACATTCTTACGACAGCGCGCACAGTGGTGGAGCATTTTTCCGGTCAGTTTCCCTGGCAGCGGACGGACTTGCTCTCCTTAAAAGGTATAGGGGAATATACAGCTGGAGCCATTGCAAGCCTGGCATTTAATCTTCCAGAGCCCATCTTGGATGGCAACCTGGAAAGAGTTTTTAGTCGTCGATATGGATTAGACTTTCTTCCAAAAACCAGTGAAACGAAGGCTGTTTATTGGGGATTGGCGCGCGCTTGGGTGCAAAGCAACGAACCCGCATTAGTAAATGAAGGACTGATGGAACTGGGCGCGACTATTTGTACACCTAAAAAACCTTTATGTGGGGCCTGCCCATTGGCGCCATTCTGCGTAGCTTGTGCCGGCGGTTTACAGGAACAATTCCCTCCAGCCAAAATTCGCAAGGCTATTTTGCGCATAGCGGGAATTGCAGTTATTGCGATTAGAAGGAGTAATAGGCTAAACAGCGGTTTTGTTGAGCACGAGGTTTTAATGCATCGGTCAGAGACTGCCGGCATTTTGAAAGGATTATGGTCCTTCCCATATTTTACGGTTTCTAAAATTACTTCTCTTGGAATCGAATGGAATAAATTGTTGCCGCAAATTGTTGTATCCAATTTTTCACTGCAACCGCATAACGTAATCCATAGTATTACCCATCACCGATTAGAGCTTAAAGTTGCCATTGCGAAAGTTAAGCCGGGAAGTAAAGGCCCTAAAACAGCCGAGCTGCCAGAGGGATTTAAATGGGTTCCGATAACTGAACTCGGCCGCATCCTAGTGAGTTCTTTGCCACGAAAGATTTGGAAAATGTCCAGTCAGTCGGAAGAAATGGGCGAGCGCTAAAGGGCTAGCACCACTCAGCGCGAGCGTACCGATTTGGGCAAGGGAATTGGGAACGTTTTCGCCAAACTGCAGCAGCGAAAACTGATAGTATGATTGTTATAGTAAGCTTTGGGTAATTTGGTGCCCGACATTGCGTAGGCGTAAATGTATTTAATTACAAACTTGCCTGCTTCTTGTTTGACCATCCATCCCGAATTCCCGGCTTCGCGGGAAAATATTTTCGCCAGGTTACTTTGGGAGGTGTCGCGCATTTCGGCTGCGTCCAAAGTGTCTTTGATTATCGTATCTACGCCTGGTTTTACAAATTGTACCACTGCCAATGAAAGCGTCGTCATCCGCACAAACACGGGTTTCTTTTTGAGGAAAAGAGTGTCACCGACAGGCCTTAGAAGCGATATGGTGTCGGGATGAGTCTCTCCAGATAAAAAAACCAGAATTTTAGTGCTGTCCTTTGGTGCAGAAATCAAGTCGGTTATTTTCTTATCGCGTAAGCTTGCGGGTAGTGGCATGCAAAAGTGCCCGGCTAATCCCGAATTGTAAATGACGGCTATTTTTGGCTGGGAAGAATCCAAGCAATCCAAACGAAAAATGGGTCTTATCTGATTGGGATAATCTCGGTTTGAACAACGGGCTAAGTTTTGGACTGCAACGGAGGAGAGAAGCGTCTGCGGGGCCAGATAATTTCCTCCACGAAATCCATGAACTTGTCCGGAATCGGTATAGGCATAGGCATGGTCCAAGCTATCGCCGGGTGGGAGATGTGAGTAAGCCCGTTCGGAATACACATCACGAACCCATTCCGAAAAGTTTCCGGCCATATCATAGACGCCTTCCCTTGTCAGGCATGTTGCATTGCGTTTATCAAAAGCACGCGCCATTACGGAATCATTGGTGCCTTGGTTGCAGGTTGATTGTAAGATGGATGCATTTTTTTGTTCACTTTGAATGCCATGCAGAAGCGCTGAGTCGGGGCCAACCCCTGGACCCTCGCATGCCCGCTCCCATTCCGCTTCGGAGCAAAGTTGACTATTGAAATCCTTGCTCATGGCCTGGCAAAGGGTATCCGCTTTTTCCCAGGTAACCCCAGATATAAATTGGCCGGAGCTGTCCCTGTGTTCATAGGGTTCAATACAATATGGACCCATATTGATGATATGCGTTGGCGTTTCATCAGGTTGCGACCCACTGGTTATTTCACCTAATGTAAATCGCGCTCTAGGAATAGGAATAAAGCCCGTGGGGCAAGTCAATGCGCTATCCTTGCCTAGGAAATGAACGGCTGGCGTTTGAACGGTTATGGAGTCTACGTTCGATTCAAAACCGGTCAGATCCAATGCGCTAAGCTTTAATTGAAAGGTCCGGCCGGGTGGCAAGAAGCGCATGGTATTTACAAAAACGGTTGAGGTGTCTATGGGTTTAGCCACTTCAATGACGGTGTCCATCCGGTCCAGTAGACTTGCCTTTTCTCCAGAATCTCTTAGTAATGTGCGGCGCATGCGGTATTCTTGGATATGATAATTGGGGATGGACTTTACCTCAGTGGAACCGGTTTCTAGCCATAAGGTGTCGCTGGAAGGCTTCCACCTGACCACAAAGCCATTGCTACTAATGGTGCTGCTATCCACAAAAAGTTTTGGGGTAGAAGGCTGGGTGGTGTCGGTGAGATGCACAACTACAGTTGCCATGGCATTTGCATTTTGATTTCCGGAGCTATCCATTGCCCAGACTTGCACGTTCAAGGTGTCTCGCGGAGTGAGCCCGGTAATAACAGCGCTCAAGCTATCTGCTAGGGTGGGCGAAGCTCGGTGGGCACGATTCGAATCGGGGAGAAAATAAATGTGACCTTTGGGGATCAAAGTGCTTTTGTCCCTTGCATCGGGTGGGTCGAGTACCAATGAGTCCCGGACCGATTCAGTGACATCTTTCCCGCCACGTGTGAATTTTATGGTCGGCGCAAAAGCTTGTTTTCGATCGGCCGTGATGCGGCCTCCTAGTGTCAACTTGAGTAGGTAAGTGCGAATGAGACCGGAATCGAGATTGGCATCAAAGAAGCTGGTCGGATCGGTTGGGCGCTGCCAAGTGATTGCGATCTCATGTGCTCCAGGCTTTATTCGCGGGCTGAATATGTCCGGCGGAAATTTATCGTTTACAATAAACCAGGAATACTGAGGTTGACCAGGTGTTGCGTCACCCGCATATACGGGAACTAGGGCAAATACTAGTCGACCTGATTCGGTTTCCTGACGACTGGTTGTATCGATAATATAAATCTTAGTATTGTTTTTCCTTAAGGTATCTTGTTTGAATTCCCGTTTCCCGAAAATAAAAATCACACTGTCTGTGGGGGATGTGGTTTCTACGATCAGGTTAGCTAGCTTCGGGTCGCGTTGTACATCAGCCCAATGGCGCCCAGTGGGAGTATTGGGGGGTATAGTATCAACGTAGATTCTGTAACCACTGAATTTGGTGGTGTCCTCGGGGCGTAACCAGCTTAGTCGGTATTTTTTTGCCTGCATGCACTCTGCTTGCGAAGCAAAGGTGCCGGAATAATCAGCGCAGAAGGCATGATTGCTTAAAGTTGTGTCCACCTTAAAATAGGCCGGACTGCGAAGGTAGCTGAAATTTTGTTGCTTATGGTCCGTGGAACAGCCAAACAACAAGGCGATAAGACCCAGAGAGCAGAACCAGTCTTTTCGCAAGGTCATCGCCGAGCTAAGATATAAAAGTCCATTCGCCTGGCCCATACTTCACTAATATCCGTGAAAATGAAAAAGGGACACCATTTGATGTCCCTTTTCGATACTTAGGTGAAAATAAGCTGGGTCAAAAATGGGCCCAACCAGTAAAGAAAATCTTTTTTAGGCAGCCACAGTCGCAGCGGAAGCGTCCGCTGCGACCACGGGATATACGCTGATTTTCTGGCGATCTTTGCCCAGTCTTTCAAACTTGACAACGCCTTCAATAACGGAGTAAATGGTATAGTCGCGACCCATGCCCACGTTCAGGCCCGGATGCCAACGCGTTCCCTTTTGGCGAACAATGATGTTTCCTGCGATAACGGTTTCGCCACCGAACTTTTTGACGCCCCGATATTTGGGGTTGGAATCACGTCCATTACGGGTGCTACCAAGTCCTTTTTTGTGTGCCATGGTTTACTTTCCTGCTTTCGCTGCCGTAATTTTCTGGGCTTTGGTGAGAGGCACATTTTGCACCTTTTGAGCGGCCAAGGCTTTGGCGCGGGCG
The DNA here is from genome assembly GCA_043732185.1 of Fibrobacteria bacterium. Taxonomy (GTDB): domain Bacteria; phylum Fibrobacterota; class Fibrobacteria; order UBA11236; family UBA11236; genus Chersky-265. The sequence goes on along the minus strand of JAYTHY010000046.1, from coordinate 33,421 downwards.
CGGGCCCGAATCTTGGCTTTATCATCGACGCTGGATTTGTCTGCGCCGCAAACCATCTCAGTGACTAAAACTTCCGTAAAGAGCTGTCGGTGTCCGATGGTTTTGCGATACCGCTTGCGTTGTTTACGCTTGAATGAAATGATTTTGTCATCTTTGCCCTGATCCAGTACTTCCATCTTTACGGAAGCGCCAGCAACCATCGGCTTGCCAACCACGATGCTCTCCCCGTTTGCATAGAGCAATACGTTGGAGACAGTCAACACTTCACCGACCTTGGCTTCAATTTTTGAAAGCTTCAGGGTTTCACCTACGGTGATTTTATGTTGAAAACCCCCGGATTCTATAACTGAGTACATGGCTATCCTTTACGTGCAGATTCCACCTGAGTGGACCCGGAAAAACTGGGGCCTTAAATTACCAAATTCACGCCACATTTTAAAGGGAAAAGGCTAAAAATGACGCCGTTACTTGGCAAGAAGTGCTTTGATCTGCTTAACCTTTTCAGAAAAAGCCGGATTCTCCTGGTACTCGGCAAGATAGGCATTTGCTGATTTTTGCATATTAATCCGTTTTATTGGGGTTTTTTGGGCCTGGAACACGTTCGCATCAAGTTCAAAAAGCAGATATTGGACGGATTGATGAAACAAGCTTGGATGTGTGAATTCTGGTTGAACATTTTGCAAGCTGACCAGCTCCGGTCGAATATCTTCTGCCAATGGATTCCCCGACAGAACCAATTGGATTTTCAAAAAACGAAGATCCGCGGATTCGGGGAATTTATTCAACCAAGAAACGATCTGATCATAGGCGGACGGGTCCTGTTCCCTAAACAAGCCTTGTAATTGGACAAAGACGTCCTTGTCAAAGCGAGCTTGAGTAGAGGAGCTATCCTGGCGTTTAATGCCGCGCGTTAAAGCAGCTGCTGGCCGATCACTGTTTTTGGATTTTGGTACAACGACCATGGGGCTGGGAATGCGCGCTTCGGTTTTGGTGTGCTCGCCATTATTGGTGTGCTTGGAAGCAGCCACGATACCGGTTCCATTGGTCAGATTTTCCAACTTGCCTGGAGGCGAACGGGTGGCTTCTGTGGAGGTTTTCTTGGCCTTAGATTGAAACCATTGGCTCACCGCTATAGCTAGAGCAATGGCGCAAAGAAGTGATGCTGCATAGACTGCTACTCGGACAGCCGGTTTTAATCCATCCATTCTCAAGGCGAGGCGCTTCGGTTTTTTAGACAATCGCGTTTCCTGCATTTTTGTAGTCGCGGGAAAGGTAAATGCGACCTTGTTTTGGACGGGAATAAATAATTCGGGTCGAGCTAACTTTTTCCCCAACTCCACCAGAATTTCTTGTGCTGAGTGCCCGCGGGAAAGTTTATCAAAAACTTTAACCATATCTGGGAGCATGCGCCCTGCATCCGGATACTGATAGGGCTGATCCTTTACAGGTGTCGAAAGGTCGTGGTAAACAAGGCATTTTTGCAGTATGCCGGACGCAAAGGGATGGCTTTGGGCGATTTCCATATGACATTGGGAATAATATTTTGGGTCTAGAATTTTAACGATGATTTGCGGTGAGGTCTCTCCCGAAAAAGGAAGTCGGCCAGTAAGCAGTTGGAAATAAAGGACACCGAGGGCGTGAATATCGTGCTGGGTTTCACGGAAACTTGTCCAAAAATCCTGATGCAACGCCATCTCTTCTGGTGAGTTGGTTTTTTGTAGCCGCGCCTTGCTCATATAGGGAACGGTACCGACCAGGTTTTGGTCTATTGTAATGCTTTCCGTAAGGTCGGTTTTGGCCGTACCGAAGTCGATGAGTATAATCCGACCTTTTTCGTTGCCTTGGACGCCTAAGATTAGATTACCAGGTGAGATATCTCGATGGGCCACACCGAATATTTCGCGATCAGGCAAGTGGACATTGGCGCGATGGGCGTATTCCATTGGATACAGCGCGGATAGCACCAGGGCCGACGCTGTTTCCGGATCCAAAAGATCTTGCCATTCGCAGTCAAGCTCTTGCTGCCGTTGTTGGATAATATCGATAATATTCCGGATATTGAAGCCGCGAATAAAATCCAAGATCATGTACCGATGGCCGTGTTTTTCACCTTGTCCGCGCAAGGTAACGATTTGCGGATGTTTAAGTCGACTTAAAATCAGGCCTTCATCTAGAAACGTTTTGAGATGTCGGCGGCGCATGGTTTCATCCATGCCAGCATCTTGGGAAACCTTGATGACGCGATGTTCCCGAAGCTCTTCATCAAATGCCAGGAACGTGAGGCCGTAACCACCTCTTCCGATCAGACTTTCAACGACGCATTTTTCAAACCGCGTGCCTACTAATTCGTCCTGGGCAATCATATTGAAAAGGCTTAGCGGGAATAGACTCCGGCAACCGTCGTATCTTTTAAGCCTGACTGGAGGTAGTTGACCTTATAACGCGCGGCAAGCGTTTGCAAGTATTTCTTCAAATTTTTGCCGGCTATGGCCGATTTTTCCTGGATCAAGATGCGGGAAATTTGCAATCGATAGCTTTCGAATTTTCCGTCATAACGTTCGGTAAGTAGAATCAAATGGTAACCCAGGGGAGTGCTGAATATCTGGGACATTTGACCCACTTTAAGTCCCATGACTTGTCGTTTAAATTCGGGCTGAAAATCCGCGGGGTTAAACCGCCCGAGGTCTCCGCCATCTTTTTTCTCTGGCCCATCGGATACTTGCTGCGCAGCCATTACAAAATGGGTTAGCAGCATGTCGACATCGCCAGTATCTTTGGCTAACTCCTGACGAACCCGCTCCAAGTCGGCTTTCTTTTTGCCGATTGCCAATGGAGACGCATCCTTGCCGGTTATCATTACTATCTGACAGGCGCGGAGCGAGTCATTAAAAGGGAAATCTTTTTTGTGAGCGGTGAAGAAGTCTTGTATTTCCTTGTTCGTTGGTTTTGAAACGGGTGTCAGTTGGGAGTTGAGAAGCTTATCGGCCTTGATTTGCCGGATCATTTTTTCGCGCAATCCTTTTTCTGTATCACCAGCTTGGGCTAGGGCCTGTTTGAAGCTCGCGTCATCTGGAAAATTGGCTTTGAATACTTTGGATAGTGAATCGATTTCCTTGTCGGGGGCAACCACATTAAGGCGCTGTGATTCCAATGCGAGCAATTCTTGGCCAATCAAATTGGTGGCTACCATCCGTTGCAAGGATATTTTTTCTCTCGGATCCAAGGTTCCAGGCGTACGTTTGGCGCGGGACATCAAATCGACCAGGGTATCAATTTGCCTCTGTCGAATTTTGTTTGGGCCCACGGTAATAACTACGGCAGTGGGTTTGCCGGCCTTGTAAGTTGTAGCTAAGCCGGGGATTTCTGAAGGGCCTTGGCCGGAAGCCTCATTGGCATTGCGGGAAGGCTCTGGGTTGGCATAGGCCGCTAACGGTTGCGCCTGGGGAACCACGACGCGAATTAAGCAGAAAAGCATGGCTAGGAGCTGCAATTTTTTTGACATATAGGATGGTGCCTGGTGAAATTGTGAATTTCTTTGAACTTTAAATATGACTTCACGACGAAAAATAGGAAAATTAAACGAGGAAAGGGCACGGTCAATATTTTGGAATACGATCTCATAATTGCCGGTGGAGGCATCAATGGCGCGGCTTTAGCCCGCTTGGCTGCTTTTCAAGGCCTAAAGGTGGCCCTTTTCGAATCCGGCGATTTTGGACAAGGGGCAAGTACAAATACTTCAAAATTGCTTCATGGCGGACTCCGCTATTTGGAAACGTATGCATTCTCGTTGGTCCGGGACGCGACACGGGAACGCGCCCAGCTATTAGGAATTGCACCGCACTTGGTGGAAGCGCGTCGCTTTCTGTTTCCGCGTACTTCCTTAGGCCGGCATGGGCGGGCTGGTATCAAGGCTGGACTCACGTTATATGATTTCCTAGCCGGTAAGCTCCGTATCCAATCACATCGCTGGGTAAGTGCAGGCGAGCTCACAAAATTAGAACCCCATTTCCTTCCCCAAGAAGCCTGCGGGGCTTATGAATACTCTGACTGCGTTATGGATGATGCACGTCTGGTTCTGGAAAACCTGGTGGATGCGCGAGCCCTGGGAGCCCATATCCACAATTATCACAGCTTTCTAGGGGTAGAGAGTGGGGGAGAGGGTTGGACCGAGGTCAAAGTACTGGATCGCATTTCTGGACAGGAATCCCGTTACCGGACCAAAAGCGTTGCCTTGGCATTAGGACCTTGGACGGATAAAGTCGCTAAGACGGCCTTTCCCTTGTCCGCTCCCCAGGTTCGCCTGAGTCAAGGCATCCATCTAATTGTCCGAGGATTGCCTTCCAGTGCCTGCTTCATCCTGCCGGTGCCCAACACCCGGCGCTACTTTTTCGTTGTGCCTTGGAAGGAGACACACCTGATCGGTACCACGGAAACGGAAGTCGGAGACTATCCGCCTGATTCCATGCAACCGCAGGATCAGGAAATTGCGGAATTGCTGCGCCTTACCGAAATTTACTTCCCCGGTCAAAAGCCGGATGTCATTTGTACGATTACGGGTTTGCGCCCCTTGGCGCGCGCCGTTAGCGGGAGCACCATAACGTTGAGTCGCGAACATGAATTCCATAAACTGCAGGACGGAGTTTTCTCCGCCGTCGGTGGAAAGTACACGACGCATCGAACCTTGGCCGAGCAATATCTCAAATTCATTTTGGGGGATGGAAAAAAGGTAAAGGATATCAAGGCTCGCCTACTACCCGGTGCATGGTTGAACGCTGGAGCCAGGGCAACGCTTGAGAAAAAGCTGCGCACTTTCTCTTTTGTGGATGACAAGATACGGGTAACTTGGATGAGACGGTACGGCCTACGAGCCTTGGAACTAGCGGAATTCACCCAAAATTTATCCGGTGGGACTGAGCGCCTCCTCGGCGAGGTTCCTATACTTATGGCGGAAGTTCATTTTGCCTACGAACGGGAATGGGCTAGAACGCCGGAAGATTTTTATCGCCGTCGTACGGATGTTTATTTTACTTGGGATGGCGGCTTGGCGAGCCTCCCACGCGTGGAGGCATTTTTTCTGACTAAGCAGCCATTATTGGGAGCGCAACTGGGTCAAGACGCCGACTACCGGAATTTTTTAATCAGGAACCGACATCGTGCAGGAGGTTAACGCCTATATGGCGAACGTGCTTCGTGAACCGCTCAAGGTGGCCCATCGGGGATTCCACCGCAGGCATATCGAAAATACCATGGAAGCCTTCCGAGCCGCCTATGCGGCAGGCTGTGACATGGTCGAGTTTGACGTACAGCTTTCTCGGGACGGCATACCATTCATTTTTCACGACGATGAGTGTCTCCGATTGGTTGGAAATTCCGATGCAGCCTCTGATTTGACCTGGAAGGAATTGCAAGACCTTTCCATGGAATTGAAAAACAGTTACACCAGCAAAGATGGCGGTGAACGACAAGCGAAGTATCGAATTCCCAGTTTGGAAGAATTTCTGTCGGAATTCGGCCACCGCGCCTTTTACTTGGAACTGAAGGTGCCAAAATCCAAAAACAGCGACCACGATTACCAGGACAAACTTGGTCTGACCTCTGCCCGCATGGTTCAAGCGGCTCGCCCGCATGCGCAAACTTTTTTAGGCAGCTTTACTACCGACCTGCTTTGCCGGCTTGCCAAACAACACGCGTATCCGCTCCTCGGCGGTATCTTTGACTCGTATTCCAGATTCAGATCCGTGTACACCGCGCAAGATGCGGAGACAGCCAATGCCATCCAATTCTATTCCATATCCTGGGGACTTTTCCAAAGCCTAATTGATGAAACCCTGTCCACCACCGGTAATATCAGGACCGAAAATATTTTTATATGGGATGTTTTCGGAGCGAAGCCCTTTCGCCAAGCGAGTGAGCTGGGCGTAATGGGATTAGTTACCGATGATGTGGAGACTTTGTTGGCCCTTAAAAAAGACTGAAGAAGGCACTCCGTAAATCCAGTAGCTGTACTTGGCGACCGGACTTGACGGCAAGCACGCCAGAGGTTTTGACAAGGCTGGTAATATCTTCTCCATCGATTTGGGCGAATTCTCCTTCAGCGCCGAAAATTTCCACTGAATTGGCTTGATAGACCTGGACATATTTTTTCATGTAACGGCCGAACCGCGGGAGTATCCGTGAACAGACAACCAGCATGGCGAATTTCCAGAGTCGGTCGAAAACTACTACTTCCAATTTGGAATCATCAAAACGGGCCGATGGAAAAGGCTTGGCACCGGCCGCATAGGAATTGATATTTCCAATTAAGCAACAGAGCGTATCACCCAGATCGAGAATTTCCTCTTTCGATCCTGTCATTAAACGCACTTTACACTTGGCCTGAATACGGTAATTTGTTCTGCGCAAAAAAGCGCTTACGTAATAGAGCCGATTAAAAAAGGAACCTTTAGGTATTTTTCCGCCTTTACGGGCTACATCAAAATCGTGCAATACCGCAGCGTCCATTCCCAGGCTAAGATAGCTGGCCATGGTCAACGTTCCATTTATTTCCCATAAATCGAACCCGGTGCATTGCGCTTTGAGTAGCCGTTTGACGCAGGCTAACAGTCCGCGTTGATCGTAAATTCTGAATACACCCAGACAGCGTCCCAAATCGTTCCCGGTTCCCAAAGGTATTAAGCCGATTTGCGTATCTTCCACGACCATGAGGCGCAGCCTGTTTAATACAAAGCCAATAGTGCCATCGCCACCCACCGCAATAACTTTTTGAGCAGACGCTAGCAGCGCATCCGTCTGCTCTGCCAAACGATTAGAATCCGTGAGTTCCGCTTTCCAATCCCCGCTCTGAAACCCAAACGATTCCATAATTTGCGGAAGCTGATGAAAGACAATTCCGCCAATTCCTCCTCCGGAAATTGGGTTGATTAAAAAAGCGATGGCCAAGCGATTATTTTGCATTGGCGTTAAACCATTTTGCGATACGTACCAGTATGAAGTCTTTAAGTCGTACAAGATATTCCCTAAAAGGAATGGCGGATTCTGATTCTGCAACAATCAGTCCGGAAGCCTCGAACCCCAAGTTCTGGGCTATATACAGTGAACGAGGAAGGTGGTAATCTTGGCTTACGATCAAGATGCGGCGAAAAGAAAAATTTCTGCGGCAATTGAGCAGGGTAACATAGGTGGAACGTCCCTTCTCGTCAACTAGAATATCCTCCGGCGGAATCGCGTTGCGACGCGCATATTCCAACATGGAAACCGTTTCATTGTAACCTCTTGGTACGGCATGGCCGGACAACAGCAGTTTGGTCCCTTTATGGATGGCTAGGTATTTGATAGCGCCTTCCATGCGCTGGCGGAGGACCGGGGACAATTTCCCAGAGCGATAGACACTGGCTCCAGGGACAATCACGGCGTCCACGTAGGGAATCGAGGCCAAATCCGAAAACATGTGGGCTTTGGTTTTAACCACTATGTAGGCATTGATGACCCAGGCCAAAACGACCAGTACCAACAAGAAAATACTGAATGCCTTTAGACGTGCCATGTACGGGTCTTTAAATACACGTCCTTTACGTGAACATATTTTGCCGCCAGTTTATGAATATCGCTGATTTCCTGCGGTGTCAAAGGTCGTATCACGCGCCCCGGATTACCCATGATCAGAGAACCGGCCGGGTAGATCTTGCCCTTAGGCAGTAGGCTTCCTGCCGCAATCAAACACTCTTCTCCCACTACCGTTCCATCCATAATAATGCTTCCCATGCCAACTAGGACACGGTTGCCAACAGTGCAGGCGTGGATGATACACCCATGTCCCACGGAAACATCCTCGCCGAGTATGGCTGACAGATCATTGGCCACATGCACGGTAGTTTGGTCCTGAATATTCGACCGCGCACCCACCGAAATGGAATTGATGTCTCCGCGCAAAACACATTGGAAAAAAATTGAGGCGTCGTCGCCGAGAACAACTTGACCGATTAGGTCGGCAGAAGGGGCCACAAAAACTCTGGCACCTAGCTGGGGTTCTGTGTCACCAAATGGCAGTATCAAGCGGTCCTCTTGAATCAGCCCCAGGTGGCGGGGACTTTAGTTACGAATATGCGAATACGCAGGGTAGGAAACGAGGTCCGTCTTTTCGAACCAGAAAGCCACTTCGCGTTCCGCGCTTTGCACAGAATCGGAAGAGTGGACAATATTTTCACCGGTGTTGGGCGCAAAGTCGTGGCGAATAGTACCGGGACTTGCATTGGCGGGATTGGTAGCGCCGTTTAGGGTACGGACCTTTTCCACGGCTTTATCACCGGAAAGGGCCAGCAAGACCGAAGGGCCCGAAGTCATAAAGGCTACCAATTCAGGAAAGAAACCTCTTTCCTTATGCTCCCCATAAAAGGCTTCCGCCTCAGACTTGGTGATGGTTTTGATTTTAAGGGCCGATACGGACAAACGAGCCATTTCAAAGCGGCCGATAATTTCGCCGATCAGACCATTTTTGACGCCATTTGGTTTAACAATTACAAAAGTAGTTTCCATGATTTTCCCGAACTCTAAGTTTGGCTGAATAGTAATAACTTGCCCAGTTTTTGGAAATTTTAGAGGCAGGAAAGGTGCCTCGGATTTTTATGCTGCTATTATGTGCAATATCTTTACCGGCATGGGCGCTAGGTGCACGGGTATTGTTAATGTCGGCTGGCAACTGTCACACTTCCCAAAGAAATTGGATCTCACTATATTAGGCATTCAAATTGATTCTGTTGAAAAGTTTTGATTTGCGGATTTAGCTCAGTTGGTAGAGCTTTTGCTTCCCAAGCAAAGGGTCGCGGGTTCGAGTCCCGCAATCCGCTCCATAAGCCCCTTCGGGATGCCTAATTTCGCGAGAAATCTGTCATTTTCGGAGGGGCTTTTTGTTTCGGGTCAGATCAGACCCTACGAAGCCCCCCCTTCTACTCCGAAAAAGTGGACACAAAGTGGACACCCCCAGTTCAACATTAACCGGGTGTCCCTGGCGGGTTGTTCGGTTTACTTAAGGCTGGAGGCTGACCTTTTCCAAAGTCAGGCAGGGAGGGAATTGCTCCTAAATAATTGATTAGCTACTTGCCGCTTCAACCTGCATTTCAATGCCTCGTGGTTCAGGATTGAGGAGGCAACTAAAGTTGTAGGTTCTAATACCGCTATTCCAACCATTGGGTGGAATAGGATTTTTAAACCGTTGGTCGCAGGTTCGAATCCTGCCGGGTGCACTTTTAATCGCTGAAATTCGAAAGGATTTGGCGATAGGCCGGTGGTGAGGGAGGCACATTTGCTTCCCTCACCCTCCGAAATCCTCCCTCTTACTCTCAAAAAGTGGACACTTTGTGGACACCAGGAAACATTAGTTTAGCCGGGTACTCTAAGCAGGTTTTAGGTTTAACGTTTTCGATCCTGAGAAGGCCGTTCTTGCCCTCCACTGGAATGGCTTTGTCGCTAAGGATTTAACCTGCCCGAAGCGAAGAAGTGTTGCGGTTCTTATTGGTCAAAGCGGTAAGTGAACCAAGCCGCCAAAGTGGCATTGGCATGGAATTCCCCAATGGAACCCTGGCGGTTCACACCTTTACTATACCAAGCTCCGGACCAGCCTGCACGGGCATGGAAGTCTTCGCCCAGATCCATCTGCGCAAAGGGAGAAATGATTTGCGCGTTGGCAGCTTCGCGCTCCCATTGTGAGGGTCCCTGCATTTGGGCCGTTGATCCATCTGGTAAAACGGCTTCAACAGGTCGTAGCGCTGCATCGGTAAGGGGTTCTATGGTATTGGCATGGGCTGATGGATCCAAATAAAGGAAGTAATCGTAACGAAGCCCGAGCGTCATGAATCCTCTCCACTTGAAAGAGGGTTCCAATGCGAGCTTCGCGGCCCGGAAGTCCTGCGCTTTCAGTTGCAGAATGCTGTCCGGTCCGGTTTTTCCGGTGGCGTAGGAGTACCCCGCATCCTTTGCGGGGTCGCGCCACTGCGTCCAAGCACCGGCATCGATGCGCCAGCGCCCGTCATGGAATCCGCCCCAATAGATAGCCTGGGATAACGCGCTACCCTCTCTGGTCCATTCCACATCCGGAGGAACCCTGCTGGGCAGGGAAATGGCGTCAGGACCGCTCCATGCCATGTTCACATCGCCTTCGCCATGACTTACGGTAAAATGATGTTCCCAGATCTTACCGACATATCCGCATTCACCGCCGGCCTGCCAACCCCGGCTCCTACGCCAATGGTATCTGAATAAGGTGGCGGCCAGAGGGACCATGACCGTGCTGTCTTCAGGTAAGCTCTGGTATTCGCCCAGGAAGCCCAGGTAGAATCCTCCGGGAGAGGTGAGCCGAATGTTGGCCTGGAAATGATTGCGTGAGCGGATGCCATCTGTATACATTGCGGTTCCGGGATCGCCGACATCGTTTGAATTTGATTGAACAGGCTTTTTCAATCGACCAACGCCTTCTTGGCCCACGGCCGCCGTCCCTTCCATTTTTACGCCGCTGGAAGATTCGCGTTCGTAAGTGGCCGTAAGCCCGGCGAACTCGGAGTGAATCAATGTGAAATGATCAAATATCGGACTATAAGATCCGGCAATGGTTTGCTGACCGAAGCTGAACGCCAATCCGGGTGTGCCTTCCGGCGCCCACTTCAGAAGCAGCTCTTCGAGGGTCGGAGCGTGGAGGGCGTCTTCAGATTCGGTATTGATCGGGTCGGCATCATATCCGAGGGAAATCGATCCCCACATACGGGGAAGAAAACGGTATTGGGTCCGCAGTTCCAACTGATCCGGCTGCCACGTGGGCACATAGGAAAAGTCTTCATATCCCGGCCGAAGGTCCGGTTTTTCGAGATGTGGTCGATCAAAAGGGCCGTTCTTGTAAAGCCATTGATTGTAATACTGCGGGCCTTTGCCTCCCGCTCCAAGAGGCGTCCCTACTCCAAGCGTGGAAGTCCAGGAGTTTGCGAGGTATCCGAACATGTCCACAGCGATTTTCAATGAATCATCCGGTTCCATCATATCCACTCCTGAACCGATATGGGCGGGATGGGCCGCAGCGGCAGCATCCGCGCCGTGCGACCAGGTCGGGTTTGGAGTCGAAAGTAGGACCAGATAGAGAAATCCTAAGTCAATCCGAGATGGGAGAAAAAGGGACATTCCAATAAAAGTTTTTTCGGCTGCCGGCATTCTGTTCTTTCTTGCTCCCAGTTGGGATTTTGACATTATCAAGTCTTGTTCGTAGCAAGCCATGAGACGTTAACGAAGGAGAAACCCTCGGATGGCAGGATCTCAAGAGTTGAATCTATGGCTGTTCCGGAAAGAAGGGCGGAGTTGGCAGGAAATTGGTTGTCTATAAGACAACCCCGGGATTATTTTTCAGTCTCCATGAAAAAATTGAATGCTTGGAAGGGGGAGCTTCGGTTCAAGTGCTCAAGCGGCTATGAGTATTTGTGTCACACGGGATTGGTTCAGCGTAAAGCGAGGTCATGTGATTTTTTTGGCAATTTTACTCATGATCGCATGATTTTCACCGAACCGGCATAAGGCGTCGCAATTATCCCGGAGTTCTGAGAAAAGGATGTATTGAATGCTGGTGGCATGGATTTTAATCGACGGTCGCCCCAGTTGCATTATGACTTCGGTTTCCCTTTGATTGGGAACCACCAGGAAAAGTTTGGTTTGGTGGTCCGGAAGGGAGAAAAATAAATCACTCAATCGTAAGATTCCGGAGTATATAGACGTGCTCTTTTCTACCTCGAACCCGCACACGATTTTCGAAGTTCCTTTCTCAAACCAGAGCACATCGACAAGCTTGATTGTGGATAAGACATCTTCATCCACGGGCAAAACGGGAAAATGTTGAAGTGATACAAAGGAGAAAAGATTCCCCTGATGCTGACGGGAGCGGTCATTTACGGCGCTAATTACATCATATCCCAGCGCTTTGCCGATCTTGAGAAGATGGTACTGCATTTCGGAATGCAAACCTTCTTCCTCTCTTTCCGTACGAATGTCCTTCCGTCTTTTTCCAACCAGGGAATCGATTTTTTCTTTTTCTTCGGCGGTGAGATTTTGGATTTCATCGGGAACGATTTTTTTAACGCCTACATCGAACAGGAATCCACCGATTGCGCCTAGATCGTTGGACAGTTCCGATTTCCATTCGCTGTTCCTGGCTAGGATGGTTTCCCGCATCTTCAAATATTCCTGCCAGGAACCCAGTTTCCTTTTTTCTCCGAATAGAGTATTGAAACCGTTGACGATGGCGGTGTTACACGGGGGAATGAGGGTTGGATGAAGAAAATACAGGATACTGGCGACCGCCGGGCCCAGGCCCTTGATGGAGAGATCGTCTAAGTGCGCGATCTCCTTCAGTATTTGTTCCTCCTTGGTCGCGTTCAGGCACTTTTCGAGAAATTGTCCGAACGCAATTTTGTTGGGTTGATTCTCATAGATATCGGGAATACGCAACTTCGGTTTCCAATAAAATGGATGCGCGGCCCCTTCAAAAACCTGCTTCTGTTCGGTAATGCAGTTGAGAACGAACTCCAGCGAAGAGCCTTTGAAATCATTTCCGAATTTCCCAGTCTGGATGTCCGAGATAACTTGCGCGACACCAAGCCGAACGGAACGGAAAGCCTTGAGTCTTTCTCCGCTATTAAGAAACCACGTATGGTATACGGATTCGGGATCGGACTTGTATCGTGAAATCAAACTTTGGAATAGGTCTGGCATGACGCAATAATAGCAATCAAATTCCTTTCGGGAGCAGAAAGGGGGCACGTGCGACCCTACCACTTAATTTGTTCGCAAAGGCTTTTTTCCTAATAGCTCCGTAAGACGCCCTTTATAGAACATTTTTTCCTGGTTTGAGGTTGCCTGGTTAAACATTACCAGGTTTTCAAAATAAGGGATTTCTTTCCCTGAGAAACCAAAGCCGCGAATCATTTTCGCGAAAGATTTAGTGCCCGCATTTCTTGCGCCGTCTATTAGGAATATAATATGGCCATGACTGGGGAGGCTTAGGAGTATTGCCATCTTGCGAAAAGAAAATTTCGGATCCTTCGCTTTTCTTGAGGTGTAGAAGTCGCGGATGAATTCGCGATAGTCGCGGTATTTGAAAATGCTTTGCCCTTCTGCTTGCGTCTTTTCCATGGGAGGGCCAGGGACATGTCGAATTGGGCGGGGAGTCAAGCGCGGCTTCTTTGGTTCCAAAACATTCACTCCTGGAAAAGGTTGTCTCACGCTGTAAAAGTCCTCCCTTTGTGATACCTAATTCATTTAATTCTTGGAGCTAAGAAATTCTGTAAGGCTTCAAATTCCAATTTGAGCGAATTAAATATTTTATTTGAAGCTGCTCTATCCCTTGAATCGGCATATTGATGCAGCCAGTAAAGGCTAAGATCGATGTCGTGTAAATAGCTCTTGACTTTATTTCGTTCCCAGGCATTTTTCGAGGAATACAGACCCCCGATCGCTTTTTTACAGTGGATGAGGTTTTCGGCCTGTCCATGAATCTTGTTTAGGTCATTGCTGTCGATCGCCGACCTTACTGAATCGAGCCTTAGCTGAAACTCATGAAGAACGCCTTGGATTTCTCCTGAATTATTCAGAGTCGAAGAATTCGTTTCACCGGAGTCGCGATTTCCTGGTGATGATTGAGCGCACGATATCAGAGATGCGCTGGTTAATGCAATTCCGGTGAATATGAGACTCTTGAGGATACGGATGAATGCAGCTCTTCGCAAAATGAAAGAGAATAGGAGCAGGGATATTTTGGATACTATTTTCGAGTAATTCATTTTTGTACACCTTTCGTGTGAATGAAATTCGGTGGAGAGACCCTAAAAGATGATACCTAGTCAAATCTGGAAATAGGGGCGCTAGTGGAATTTTACCTCTCTCACAAGCGCCCCGCAGGTGGGCATCGAATTCCCATAGTAGGGGTTTAACAGCACGGTATCGCGTTGAAGCCAATCTGCTCCTTTTTTATTCCTGGCCATAGGGCAATGGAATAGGTAGGCTTGGATTTCGGATGACGCTCCGAATTTCTCAACCGCATCCAGAATCAGCGGCGTGAAATCGATGAAGTGATCGCGCATTCCCGAGATGTTTTCCGCAGCGGCCATGGGATGAAGAACTCCCATAATGGCCCCATCCAGAGAATCCCAGTAAACTTTGCCGGAACTATCCAGACCGTCGGTTTGGAGAATGTGCAATATGGTATGCATGGATTGGAATGCATCTTTGGCCTGGGCGAAGTTATCATGCGCCAAGGCGGATTCGATATTGGTATAGCCTTCAAAAACCTTTCCGAGCCCCACTTTGAATGAGTCCGGGGCAGCAAAGGCCGGTTTGGGCCTGGTTGATTCCTGGGCCGACATAGAAGTGGATTCTTTCTCGCGTTCTGATTTTTGACTGCATCCGAATACGCCTATTCCGGCGACAATTATGAAAGGGATTGTCTTTTTCATTTCGATTCCTTACTCTGAGATTTCATAGGTGGCCATCATTTCGGACGCATGATGTTCTACGTGGCAGTGCAGCATCCACTTCCCCACATTTTCCGCATTCATCATCAGGTCCATCGCCACTGCGGAGGGAAGATCGAATACGTCTTTAACGAGGTTCTTCCGGGACATTTCCCGAAGCATTTCGCCGTGGAAATGACCCGTGTGATTCTGTGTTCCTTCATCATCCATTGCGAACACGACGAATCGGATGTTCTGTCCTTTTTTAAAAACCAGACCTTTGAGATTGGCATACGCGATTCCATTTATGGTATGTACCTCGGGACCGCCTCCATGTGCCATTGAGTCGATGATGTTTTCGGGCCATTGATCTTGGGGTACATGCTCTTTGGGATGGCATCCTCCATTCCATGGAATGAGGGGCGGCGTGCAGGTGTCTTTCTTGGTCGTGTCCTTCATGCTTGAATCCATGGGAGCGACCATTGCCAAGTAGGATTTGAAAACCAGCGCGATGGTGCTGTCGAACTTCACATAGTCGGGGTGATCCGGCGGCTGGTCCACGATGATTGTTCCGATTAGCCCGAAGGCGATCTCTTCCGCGGGATGGAAGGAATGACTGTGGTAGGGACCTACGCCGACCGACTTCTCCTCGGCCTTCCATTTATAAGTAAAGGAATCACCCGGCTTCACTGAGCCACCCGCGGTGCCTCCTTCAGGCCATTCCTTGGGTCGATCCTTTCTCCAGACGCCTTCATTGGCTTCATCATAGACCAGGTTATGAGGATGCATGCTCAACGGCATTCCGGTATTGGCGCCATTCTTGAAGTGAACGATAACCGAGTCGCCTACCGTCGCGCGTATGATAGGTCCGGAAAGCTGCTGCCATGAGGGTTGCGGGAGTACATTCCACTGGCTATCCGTTTGGACGTAACGGATGGTTTTATACAAGTAACGTCTTTCCGGATATATGATGTCATTTGTCATCATGGCCTCCCCATCCGGCACCATGTCCCATTTGAACTTGGTTTCAGTGCTGACCCAGTACTCCCTTTTAACGGGAGAATAGCTGGATGTGAATGCGGGTGAGGCATCCGGGCCGGTGGTTGAACTTTCCTTGGTCAGGCAGCCGGAAAGGAAAAATAACGGGGCTGCGAGGCAAAGACGTATGATTCGGTTTGGTTTCACTTGCACTCTCCTTGGGCGTTTGTGCCTTTGAAAATCTACGGTTTCATTCTGAACACCTTTTTTAAAAAAAACGTGTCTACGGAATATACTGGGTCAACCCTTCCCTAGTTCCAAACCATATTTGGCCATTCTCCTCGGGATAGGTGGCATAGACATAACCTGTGGAAATCCCGCCTCCGGTATTTTCTTTGGTAAATATTTTCCAGGAATTTCCATTCCAATGCGCCGCTCCACCCTTGAATGAAACCCAACCATCCTCTTTTTTGTCCGCATTAACCTGGTAAATATGCGCCTCACGTAATTCATCTGGCATTTTAACATTCGGAAAAGAATTCCACGCAGAACCAGAAAGCCTTCCAACTCCACGATATGTTCCAATCCATTTTGTTCCCGAAGGCGATATTGAAATTGAGGTGATGCTATTGTGAGGCAATCCACCTGAGGTATTTTCTTTTTTGTAAATCTCCCACTCCGACCGGTAAAAATGGACAAGCCCGCCGGCGGTTCCGATCCACACATTGGACTCACCCTCCACCGCCAGGGCAGTCACTATTTTACTGGGAAGGTGTCCGGAGATCTTATCACCGGAAAAACTAGTCCAGTTCATCCCACGAAGTTTCGCGAATCCGTTGTAAGTGCCGACCCAAACATCACCGTCACTACCGATATCGATTGCCGTAATCCAATTGTCAGGAAGTGACCCGCTGGTACCTTCCGAAGTGAAATTCTTCCATAACCCATAGCCAAAGACGGAAACCCCTCCTCCCCTGGTTCCAATCCAAATATTATTCTTGGAATCCACGGCTAAACAAGTGATTGAATCCGAATTCAGATTTCCATTGGTGTTTTTCCTGTTGAACAGCTTCCACTCCCCGGAAAAGGTCAACTCCGCAAGGCCTTTATTTGTTCCAATCCATTTATTTCCGTTCCGGTCTCCGACAACTACGTTGACCTCTTTGCCGGGAATGTTTCTTATATCGTGAACGACCCAGCGTCCAGCGAATGCGTACATAGTATTCAAGATAAAGAGGATGAAAAATAGAAGGCGGGCTATTTGAAGCCCCGCCAAATAGGGTTCAAAATATTATCCAACAAGGTTGTCATCTCTTAACTTCCTCGAACTCTCCCAATTCAGATACGAAAATCCTAACATGGCTTCCTTCTTTGGTCCCGGATTGTTCCTTAACAACTCCAATAATTCGACCCATTTCATCTTCGGGGCAGAATATTTCAAGTTTGGCATGGCGAAAGGGTTCAAGGAGGTATTCTACAATCCGGGCGTGGGTCTTTGGCTGATGCTCGTTGCCGAAACCCTGGCAGTCAAGGACCGTAATTCCCGGGAACTTGGGGAGTTTGTCCAGGCCCATGAGAATAAACGAAAGCCGCTCTCTACGGACGTAGGCTTCGATTTTTCTGAGTTGCATTAGATTTACCTTCTCGTTGAATACGCGTTGATTTCTAAATTCTTATTCCCTGATCTCGTAAGTTGCCATCATTTCCGAAGCGTGATGCTCGACGTGGCAATGAAGCATCCACTTACCCACATTTTCGGCCTTCATTATCAAATCGATTGCCACGGCAGAAGGAAGATCGAACACGTCCTTGTATAGATTTGTCCGCGTCATTTCCTGGAGCATTTCTCCGTGGAAATGGATAGTGTGGTTTTGTGTTCCTTCATCGTCCATCGCCACCACGACGAACCTGATATTTTGGCCTTTTTTGAAACTCAGCCCTTTAAGATTGGCATAAGCAATCCCGTTGATTGTATGCACTTCCGGTCCACCCCCATGGGCCAATGAGTCCACGATATTTTCCGGCCATTGATCTTTGGGCACGTGTTCTCTCGGATGGCAGCCGCCATTCCAGGGTATAAGGGGCGGCGTGCAGGTATCCTTTTTTGTGGAATCCTTCACGGTGGTATCCATTGGGGAAACCCTCGCCAGATAAGTCTTAAAGATCAATGCGATTGTGGTATCGAACTTCACGTATTCCGGATGATCGGGGGGCTCATCAACAATGATCGTTCCGATAAGACCCAGTGAGAGTTCTTCCGCGGGGTGGAAGGAGTGGCTATGAT
This sequence comes from Fibrobacteria bacterium, assembly GCA_043732185.1. GTDB lineage: Bacteria > Fibrobacterota > Fibrobacteria > UBA11236 > UBA11236 > Chersky-265. The sequence goes on along the minus strand of JAYTHY010000046.1, from coordinate 15,685 downwards.
AGGGGCCAACCCCAACGGACTTCGCTTCGGCTTTCCAGTGATAAAGGAACTCGCCTCCGGGTTGGACGGATCCTCCCGCCGTCCCTTGCTCAGGCCAATCTTTGGGCCGGTCCTTCCTCCATACACCCTCATTGGCTTCGTTATAGAAAAGATTATGTGGATGTATGCTCAGGGGCATTCCCGTGTTCGAGCCATTCTTGAAGTGGACCAGCACGGAATCCCCTACGGTGGCCCGGATGATGGGACCGGAGAGCTGCTGCCATTCGGGTAGGGAGAGCGTATTCCACTGACTGTCGGATTGCACATACCGGATGGTTTTATAGAGGTAGCGTCGTTCGGGGGTAATGACATCATTGGTCATCATGGCTTCACCCCCCGGCACCATATCCCATTTGAATGTCGTTTCCGTGGTGATCCAGTATTCCCTTTTGATGGGCTTATAAATGGATTGGAATGGGGCATTGGCAGCTGGTCCGGTTGGGGAACTTTCCTGCTTCAGACAACCCGTAACGAAAAGGAGGATAGCAGCCAGAAATCCAAGGTTTTTTAATTCCATGATTATTTCGTCTCCTCGGTATTTGGTTTCAATAATTTCATCGTTGATGCTAAGGCATTTTCCTAAAAGCCATTCCATTTGGTTCCGCCCCGACCGGAATATTTTTGACCAAAGCTTTTGAAAGAATATCTATGACGCTAACGGTTCCGGCCCCTTGGTTGGAAACATAAGCGGTTTTCCCATCACCGGCGAAGGCTATGCCATGGGCATTCGCTCCCGTGGCCAGTTCACCTGACTTCGAACCATCCGTGGCCGAAAAAAAGACAACCTTACCGTCTTCCGCATTCGTCACCCACAGCTCTCCATTGGGTGCGATGGCCGCCATGCCTGGCATGAATCCTAGATTGATGGTTTTGACGGCATCGAGCTTCGCTCCATCGATGACAGTCAAGGTTTTGCTCTTTTCATTATCGACATACATCATGCCGTTCGGCCCTGGCCAAGCGCCGACGGGATTCATGCCCACCGAAAGCGTCTTGAGTACCGTTTTCATGGCGACGTCGATTATCGTCACGTTGTTGGACATCCCATTGGCAACGAAGGCATACTTGCCGTCGCTGGAAAAGGTGACTTCGGCGGGCATATCACCAACGTCGATAATCTTGATGGTCGTGAGCGTAACAGCATCCAATACCAGGATATTCCCTGACATGATCATCTGTGACGTCCACACCTCCTTGCCATCCGGGGAAAATGCACCATTATGATTTGGTGCGTCCAGCAAGCGGCTGACCTTGGTTTGTCCTGTGGCGGCGTCGAGGTTGAGTATTGCGCCTTTCATTTTCATGGCCATTCCGCCCCCATCGTGTCCCGCGCTGAGGTCCATGCCTGGCACGGCCAAGGACAGGGACCCCCGATCCGGGCTCAAAGAAAGGTGGTGAGGAAAGGTAACATCCTTGAGCACAATGGTTCCTGCCACTTCGTTGGTAGAGGTATTTATGACCGTCAAAGAATTGCTCCCTCCATTAACGACATAGAGCGCATCGGAGGTAATTATTGGTATGGCAACCGTGGAGGGATTTCCCATCGCACCGTCATTCATTTTTATTGAGCATCCAGAAAGTGCCAATAGAGTTATGGCACCTAAAGCCCGAATCAGGACTTGAAAGGCCATTTTCGACCTCGCTTTCTTCGTTTGTGTATTTGATTTCAATTCTAGAACTACTATGAAAAATAGGAGAAACCGCCGGTTTTCAAATCGCCGGCAGCTTCGGAATCACCCAATGATATTACGGTGATATCGCATTCCGTTATTTATGGTGATCTTCCTTGCCGGCTTTACTCTTGAACTGTTTTTCCAACAATTCTGCCTGGGCCTTTAGCTTTTTAATCGTTTTACGGGTCTCCTCCAATTTGTTGGCATCGCCGTTTTCGTCCAACTCCTTCGCCAGCTTGGCGATATTTTTCACGCAACCGGAAACACGTTTCTGCTTCATGGCATCTAGGGATGTGTCTTTGTCGATTCCGACGACGGCTCCCTCGATGGCTTCGGCGAAAACATGCATACGATCAAGTTTGCCTGCTGCCAAGTACTTGTCCGCGCTATCCAGCTGGGCATGCATATTTTTCAATCCTTCGGTGGGATTGATATGCATTTCCGGTGATCTAGACATAGCCGAATCGTGTGCGGCCTCGCCCTTCTCGTTCGCCTGAATGGTGGGAACGGTACATAGGGTGGCTGCAAAGAAGGTGGACAGCAGTGTCAATTTCGTGTTCTTCATAATTTACTCCTAGTGATGAATGGTTGAAAATACACAGTACAGAGAGACATTGAGACAGAGAGCAAGGTTGGTGCCAAGGGTTAATTCGTGTTGCCCTTCCTTTCTGAGGCTTCAGCCTTATCTTTTTCCAGAAGGTGAGCCACGGCCTTTTGACCAAAATTCCAAAACATGGTTGGGACCAAAGCAATGTTCATCAAGGTTGAACTGATCAGTCCGCCAAAGATGACGACGGCGACCGGATACAGGATTTCCTTACCAGGTTCGCTAGGCGACAGGATGAGAGGGATAAGAGCCAAGGCCGCGGTTGAGGCCGTCATGAGGACGGGAACCAAGCGCTCCAAAGCGCCCCGCGTGATCATATGCGGTGTCCATGTTTCTCCTTCCTCCCGAAGCAGATGGAGGTAATGCGAGACCATCATGATGCCATTGCGGGCGGAGATGCCGCAAAGGGTGACGAATCCCACCAGGGAACCGATGGAGAAGGTCCGGGTCGTAAGCCAAAGGGCGAGTACGGCGCCGATCATGGAGAAGGGGATGTTGAGCATGATGAACATGACAAGCTTGACGGAACGGAAGTGCATGAATAGTACGAGGAACATCCCCAATAGCGAGAAAATACTGAGAAGCCCAATCATTCGGCTGGCCTCCCTTTGACTTTCGAATTGTCCGCCGTACTCGATGAAATATCCAGTCGGCAATTGGACTTTTTCGCCTATCACCTTCTGGATGTCATTAACGACGGAGCCCAGATCGCGGCCGCTAGTATTGCATTGGATAACGATGCGCCGCCGGACGTTTTCACGCAAAATCTGGTTGGGTCCCACGGCAGGCAGGATTGTCGCGACCATATTCAGAGGGATTTGATCCCCGCTCGGAAGCTCCACCAGGATCGAGCCTATTTTTTCCATGTCGGCGCGACTATCCTTGTCCAGCAGGACGACCATGGAAAAACGCTTCTGGTCTTCCAGGACCTCGGAAACTTTTTCACCGCCCAATGCTGTTTGGATGAGTTCCGTTATGTCACCTGGTTGTAGGCCATAGCGCTTCAGTTCGTCCCTATTTAGCTTTACAGAAATCTGAGGAATGAGAACCTGCTTTTCGACGGATAAATCCACTACGCCACGAACGGTTTTCAATTGTCCTTCGATTTCATCCGCCTTTTGCCGTAATGTTCCCAGGTCGTCGCCATAGAGCTTGATGGCCACTTGGGCGCGTATACCGGACAACAGATGATCGATGCGATGGGAGATGGGCTGACCGATATTGATGGCGATACCCGGTATCAAATCGAGATTCTTGCGGATATCCCCGAGTATGACTTCCCGCTTTCTTTTACTGGGCTTCAAATCCACGTCGATTTCCGCTGAGTGGACCCCTTCGGCATGATCATCCTCTTCAGCCCGGCCGGTCCGCCTCCCAGTCGACAGGACTTCCGGCACTTTGAGGATTAATTTTTCAGCCAATATGCCGATGCGATCCGATTCGGGAAGCGAGGTTCCCGGCGGCAAAAGGACATTGATTGTCGCCGTGCCTTCGTTGAATGGCGGTAGGAATTCTTTTCCCAGAAATGGAAAGGACGCGACGGCCGCTGCCAAAAGTACCAGGGCTATGGATAGGGACAACCAAGGTCGGCTGATGGTTGGTTCCAAAAGATATTTCCGATTCCAGTTCTTGAGGAAGCGGACCAACGGCCCATCCGCTTCCTTATGCAAAAACTTCGCATTGGGAAGCAGATAGGCGCATAATGCGGGAGTGACCGTGAGGGAAACCAGCAGCGACGCCAGGATCGAAAGGATATAGGAGATGCCCAGCGGGGCAAAGATGCGTCCTTCTATCCCACCCAATGAAAACAATGGGATAAAGACAAGCACTACGATCAAGGTCGCGAAGACGATGGAATTCCTGACCTCCGAGGATGCGATGTATATGACGTCCAGGACCGGCTCCGGATTGGGTTTCGCGCTGTTCTCCTTTAATCTGCGGAATACGTTCTCGACTCCCACGATGGCGTCATCAACCAACTCTCCGATGGCGACGGCCAAACCCCCGAGGGTCATGGTATTGATGGAAATGCCGTAGATCTTGAAGACCAGTACGGTAATCAGAATGGACAACGGAATGGCCGTTAAGGTGATGAAGGTGGTCCGGAAATTCAGGAGAAAGAAAAAGAGGACGATGACAACCAGGATGCTCCCGTCACGCAAGGCGTCTTCGACATTGCCGATGGCGGTAGTTATGAAATTGGATTGGCGGAATAGGTTGGCATTGATTTCAACGCCCTTTGGAAGGGTCTTTTGCAAATCCTTCAGGGCGGCATCGACTTTTTCCGTGAGGTCGGTGGTGCTTGCGCCCGGTTGCTTTTTAACGCTCAGGATAACGGCGGGCCTGGCATTCGATCCCCCGGATCCTCTTTTTTGCGGAGATCCGAAACGGATATCCGCTACCTGATCCAAGGTGATGGATTGCCCGTCCCGGAACGCGACGACAGTATTCCGCAAATCATCCAGGGACTCTACGCGTCCGAGGTTGCGTACCACGGCTTCCGTATATCCCTGCACCAGGAATCCACCTGTAGAATTGGTATTGGACTTCTTGACCGCTTCCTCGACCTGACGCAGGGTCACGCCGTTCTGGCGTAACTTATCCGGCGAGACGAGGATATGGTATTGTTTAAGATCGCCTCCAATGGGGATAACTTGGGCCACCCCGGGAATGCTGAGTAGCCTGGGTTTTATGGTCCAGTCCGACAAGGTTCGCAAATCCATCGGTGAAGTAGAATCGCCGCTGACGCTGATAAGCATGATTTCGCCCATGATGGACGTGATGGGTCCCATGACCGGATTCACGGAAGGCGGGAGATTTTCCCGGATGCTCTGAAGTTTTTCGGCCACGATCTGCCTGTCGATATAAATATCCGTGGACCAATCGAACTCCACGAACACCAGGCCCAGACCGGGCGTTGAGACCGATCGAACCCGTTCGACTCCTGTGGCGCCGTTCATGGCGGTCTCGATGGGATAGGCGACTAAGGCTTCCACTTCTTCCGGGGAAAGACCAGAGGCTTCCGTGAAAATGGTAACGGTGGGACGATTAAGATCCGGAAAGACATCCACGGGGAGCTTGCGCAGCACATAGGTCCCGTACACGGTGAGTAAGACGGCCAGGGCCGTAATAAGGAGCCGATTACGGAGAGAAAAGCGGATGATTAAGTTAAGCATATTGGCTCATTTCGCCTTGGAACCGGGTTTTCCAGCTTCTGCCGGGGTACCCGTTGCCGGTTTGGTTTTGGCGAATTGCAATTGATAATTCCCTTGCGTCACAACCGAATCCCCCGGCGTGAGACCTTCAACAATCTCGATCCACTTGTCATTCTCGATACCCGTAACAACGGAGGTACGGGTGTACTTGTTTCCTTCCACGACGAAAACGAAGCGCTCGCCTCCCGAACCTAGTAAAGCCGACTTCGGCACGACTATGGATTCATCTTCCTTATCGGCCAGGAAAAAGACGCTCACGGTCATGTTTATTTTCAATTGTTCATTCTGGTTTTTGACCCGAAGCCATACGTCCACGGTGCGGCTCTGAGGGTTCACTTCGGATCCGATCACATCGACCTTGCTGTCCAATTCCTTATTCTTAAGCGCAGGAGAATAGATTCGTGCGGGCATGCCTTTAGTGATCCTACCAACCTGGGATTCGTACACCTTCGCAACCGCATAAACCTCCGAATAATCGGCGATCTCAAGCAGGGAGGTCCCCGTTTCCACAGCATCGCCTTTGATCACATTGAGTTTGACCACTTTTCCGCTGCGGGGCGCGAGGACGGAAACGCGAATAGGGGTTTCCGAAAGCTGACGCGCTTCCAAAATGAGCAGGGGTTCTCCTTGCTTCTTGTACTGGCCCAGCGTGGCCTTGAGTTCAACCACTCTTCCGGCAATCTTGCTGGCCACGTTTTCACGTGTGCCTGGGATGGCCTGCGCGGTTCCGGAGGCTTTTATGGTTTTCTCGATGGCTTGCACGGTGGCTTCCGCCGTCTGGATGTCTAGATTTTTTTCCGCCTCCTCCGATAGGAAGACCGGTCCTCCTGCGCCGGTTTGCTCCTGGGGCGCTTCAGTATGCCCGGCATGGGCGAAAGTTCGGCTCGCGCCAGTCAAGATAACCAAAGCCAAACATTGAACGAATGTACGGATGCTTACCATAATTTTCCCCCGACCACCCTTCCCAGGCGGTTCCATTGTTGATAAAACTGATCGACGATATCGAGTGCTTCCATGTCTTGTGCCAGAGTCTCCTCTTGGACACGTGAAAGGTCGAAAATCCCAAGTAACCCTTGCTTAAATCCCTTTTCAGATAAGCTCAGTTGCTTTTGACTCAGAGTACGGATATGTTCCGAATAATTCCGGTGACGGGTCGATAGATTGACAAGCCTCTCTTGGATTTCCTGGATTTCAGCTTCAATCTTTTTCCCGGCCGCTGACCTGCGCAGCTCGGCCTCACGGAGAGAAGCCTTGGACTTGGCAATGCCGGCCTGATTGCGGTTGAACAGGGGCAATGGCAATTCAATACCGCCTCCGATTAAATTGCTGCCGTCGGATTCCCGATCAAAACCCAAGGTGAGACTGAACGATTGCCGCCGAAGGCTCTTTTCTAAAACAAGTTGCCTATCCACAGCCGCAGTTTCCAGATCCAAAGTCTTCAAGTCAGGGTTGGCGGCACTTATCCAGGTTTTAAGGGAATCCACGGACGGAACTGAGGGAAGAGAATCCAGTTTTTCAAGAGCGATGGAATCTCCGATTCCGGATTTACCTGTCATAAAGTCGAGACGTTTTCCAATGGCATCCAATTCGGTTTGGAATTCCAATTCCCTTTGTCCGGCTTTAGCTTGGTTCAATTGGGCCTGCGCTTCCTCAACTTGGGAAACCCGACCTTCCGCTACCTTGGCCGTAGCCAGGCGGGCCAAGCCTTCCCAGCGCGTTTTAACTTCCTTTTGAATGGCGAGTTTTTGATTGAGAAGCTGCCAAGAGAAATATGCCGTGCGGATATCGGTGGTAAGATCCCATTCCCTGGCTTTTTGCCGAGCAAGTGTCGCTGACCAATTCGCTTTGGCGACTTCGAGTCGCTTACTTCGGACCCCGGGTCGGAATTCCTGTGAGAGCCTCACCCCGGCTTTCGGCTTTGACCCATCATTCATATTGTGCAAGGCCTCAAGGCTTAGGATGGGGTTTGCCAAAACTTGAGCCGTCAAAGTATCCTGTGCCGCTACGATAGCTTCCTGACGCGCGGCTTCCAATTCAGGATTGTTTCGAAGGGCCGAATGAACGAGGCTATCGAGGCTTAGGTCGGACGGAAATACTTGACCGGTTGTCAGTAATGCCAGGATGATTTCGTATTTCCTGAAAATGATCATTTCACTGATCTCCTTGTTTACAAAACCCAAAAAGTCAATATGTTGAGTACGGTGATGAGCTAAGGCGGGAGGGTTAAGCCTTACGCCAAAGACTCAATAGAGAAACCGGAAATACGGCTTCCAGCGGGGATTTAAACGAGGATACGAAGGGTGAGGAGATAAATGGGGGGGCTGGACCTGTTTTGGGGGCGAGGATGGTCGATAGAGAACGATTTAACGACGAGCGGTTCTTCAAGAAACCTAGTAGCCGCCGTGGGTATTTCCAATGTGAAGGATTCGCTTCCCACCATGGATTTCTTGGCTATCGACTGATCGGATATGCAACTTCCAACTTGCGTGAACATGGAAAGGCCTGGGATGGCATCACCATCTATTTGAGAGGTGGAATGGACTTCATGACCATGGCAATGATGGTCAGGGTCTTCCGAAGTCGAGGCCACAGCCTTTAACGGCGTAATAAAACCCAAAGTTTGAATAACCTGACGGACGTCCACCGCGAAGGCTACGTTGATGCGGCAGCAGTTGAAAAACTCACCTGTAAGAAGCAATGAAACCGTGAGAACCGAGATTGCAGGAAGCAACCGATGTCTTTTCAACTTTAAGATAGTCCCTGGCATTTTATCCTTCTGGTCTCGAAAATATAAGAATATTCGACGGCGAGGACAATTAATGATACTGGATTACGACTTTTGCATTGCACTATGCATCCGGGATTTCCAACTATGAAGAAACTGTATCGAATTCATCAATCTCCAACATTTGGTTTTCTTTAGGTCGCATCTGACCTCAAGATTACCGATCAAGACTCCACCGAAACGCCTTCAAACCGCCGATTCGCGCCCCATCCATTGCTTCAGAACTGGAAATAAATGAAGGGATGATAAATCAATGGCATGAAGGGAAACACCAGCGCCACGCAAGCGCCATAGGCAATGGCAAACCGGTGGGCCGGGGCGCGAGTTCCGAGGGTCGTGAGGTCGATTTTGTGGGCAACCACGTGTGCCACGGTGAGCAGCAGCGCGACGGCAAAGTACCAGGTCGGGAATGAGGCCGACCCGGCGCTGGAGAAAAGGGCGTACGCGCGTAGGCACATCAGAGCGTTTTCAAAATCTGGAGCGCGGAAAAAAATCCACGCGATGCAGACAAAAATGAAGGTGAGGGGAAGGCCTAGAACACCGCGAGTTCGAGGGCCCAGGAGGCGAGTGAGGAATGGGGAAAGTAAGCGGTGCCCGCACAAGGCGATGCCATGGAGAGCGCCCCAAGCCACAAACGTCCACGAAGCCCCATGCCACAACCCTCCGAGCACCATGGTGACAAGGATGTTGCGGTAGGTCCGCAGCGTTCCCCGCCGGTTCCCGCCGAGCGAAATGTACAGGTAGTCGCGGAGCCACGAAGACAGGCTCATGTGCCAGCGACGCCAAAAATCGGTGATGCTGGCTGAAAGATAAGGCGAGCGAAAGTTTTCCGCCAAGGAAAATCCAAGCATCTCGGACAAGGCCCGCGCCATGTCGGTGTAACCGGAGAAGTCGCAATAGATCTGGATGGCGTAGAACGTAACGGCTATCCACGCCGCAACGACCTTGAAGGTTCCCGGGGTGGCGAAATAGGCGTCGACCACCGGCGCGAGGTTATCCGAAATGCAGGCCTTTTTTACGAAACCCACAAGGAACAAGATGAGGCACCGTCGGAAATTGATGGCTGCGAACGGCCGGGGGCCTCGCTCGAGCTGGGGCAAAAGGTCGTTTGCGCGCACGATTGGGCCCGCCACCAAATGAGGGAAAAAGCTGATGAACAGCGCCAGATCCAGCATTCGGGGGACGGCTTTGCGGGTGCCCCTGTACACATCCACCGTATAGCTGAGCGATTCAAAAGTAAAGAAACTGATACCGACTGGAAGGATGATCGACAGCGTCGACAACGATGCTGGCAAGCCGAGATTTTCAAGCAGGCCATGGAGGGAAAGGATGAAGAAATTATAGTACTTGAAGAAACCCAGAATACCGAGGTTGAGGCAAATGCTTAGGATCACCAGGCGTTTTCTGGTCTGCTGCGACGGGGACTGTTCGATGCCGCGGGAAATATTGAAGTCCGCAATGATGTGCACGGCCATCAGACCGAGAAAACGCCAGTTCCAAGCCGCATAGAAGGTCGCGCTGGCCACAAGGAGGAATATCTTTTTTTGTGAAGTGCGCGGTAGCGCCCAATAAATTCCAAAAACCAAGATGAAAAAAACGAAGAAACGCGCCTCAACGAACAGCATGGGGTGTCACGGCCTCCGGGTCCGGCCGGCCACGAGTTGATCGGCGAGACGCGCCCCGATCAACCGGGTCATCTCGCCTGCGGACTCTTGGTAGAGATGGTCGAAGTCACGGAAGTTTTCGCGCCGAAACAGATCCGGCTGGCTATCAGGTTGGGCGAAGAAAAGCAGAAGGGGCCGCAACGTTCCGGATTGGGCCGAATGCGCGAAGCGGTAATACTCGCCAATTATTTCCGGATCCATCGAGGGCAACGCCAGGAGCAGCAACTCGCCTCCGCGGCTTTTTACCAGGCTATCCGCGTGATTGTAAAGATTCAGTTCCGCAGCGCCAAGAACCAACCCTTCTTGCCCAGCCAAGCGACGATGCGTGGCAACGGCCCGCTGGATTTGTTCCGGGGTCACCTCGGCGGGCGGCTGGCCTAATTCGTTGGGATGGTCACGCCTGAAGGGCACGAAGCCCGTGCCGTCCTTCCCAATCGTCAGCCATCTTTCCTTCGCCAATTCGGCGGGGGCGAAGAGCTTATTGGCGACCGTTCCGAAGTTGAAGATGTTGCCCAAAAATGCCGTGGTGTGCAAAAAGCCCCACCGCAGGCAGACCAGAAGTCCATGGGACCCTCCAAGCAATAGTCGCAGGGCGGCCCGAAAGCCCTGCGGGTCATGCCATTGGAGGGTTCGCGCCGAGCGGAGAGTATAGATTGGGACGCGGGCAGACAGGGTTGCTTCCATGAGCACCACCTTGGGCCGAAAGCCGGGTTCATCGTAAAGCGATTGAAGCAGGCGCGTGCTTTCCAACAAGGTCAAGGCGGAAAAACCGAGATTATAGGAATGTAGGGGCAATTTTTTGGCCGCCAGTACGCTGTCCAGCAGACTCGGGTCGATTTGATTATGCACACGGCTCGATCCTAGGAGCACTACCTCGCTCGGCGTTTTCGACTGTCGGAGATGCTCGGCCTTCATCGAGAAGGGGGGCGGGATGGGTTCAGGCGGCCGAAACGAGGCGAGCAGGCGTAAGGGTAGCGCGGTACCGACAAACCCGATCAGCGTCAGGCTCAGTAAGGCCAAAATTCTTCGCCACGGCGGGCTTTCCATTCGCGTTGGGTTCGAAGGAACGCTCATCTTTGGCTGTCGAATTGTAAACAGGCCGATGGTAGGAATTTTCTTTCCGCCATTTCAATGTTTTCTTTCGTTTCCGGCACATAAACCGTCGATCAGGGCCTAAGAAACCGCTCCGATGTGCTGAGAGGATTGGACTTGCCCGTGAAAATGGGAGTGGTTGTCCTGCTCTTCCGAGGTTGAGGCGACTGGGTTTGCCTGTCGAATCAGGCCCATTGATTGAATGAATAGCCTGACATCATTGGAGAGGTCTTCATTGATGCGGCAGCAGTTGAAAAACTCACCTATAAGGAGCAATGATGCGGTGAGAAAGGAAATTGCAGGGAGCAACCGATAACTTTTCAAGTTCAAGATAGTCCCTCGCAATTAGTCCTTCTGGTCTGGTAAATATAAGAATATCAAGTATACGGGGTAATTAATAATAGTGGATTACGACTTTTGCATTCCACCAAGGACGGCAAGTCCATAATCACGGCAAATTCGGATTGCAAAAAATGAAGTTATTCTCAAAGACCCATCCTTCGTTGTGAAACCATGGACAAATGCCACCATCTCCTAAGGAAGTTCAATTCATTTTATTTGCCTGAATAATGGAAAGGCAACCCGGAAAATCCACCTATTCTTTTTCCCAAAAGGAAGAATAAAAGCCGGGCCCTCCGACAAGATGGATTGGTCGAAGAGGATGATACATTTTCGCCCCGAATGCGTGGAGTCAAGATCGTTCAGAAATTCACTCAAAGAACCTGTTCCCTTGTGAGCCGCTTCACCTTGAAAATAGAGATGGCCACGCAAAGTGACGGCTACAAATGCGTCCCGCACATTGGAACCGTCGTAAAGCGAATTTAATCGGACACGTTCGACAAAAAATATTTCGGCCTTTTCATGCCTGCCAAGATTCCTGATTTCCTTGAACTCCTTTTGGATCCAGGTCTGAATCCGATCCGAGGCGGATCTGAATATTCCATTTGACGGACGTTTAATATCCAGCCCGACCTTTTTGAGCAACCTTCCAACAGAGCGTCTGGAAAGCTTCAAATCGAATTCCTTGCCAATCAATTCCCTAATCAGGTCCAAAGTCCAGACAGCCTGTTCAAATCCGAATTTTCCTGGCCTCGACTGCGCGATGACTTCGCAAATCCAATCGAAAATTGGTGGCTGCAGCAGCGGTTCTTTTCCTGGCGACCGTTTGCTGGTCAATCCATCTACGCCTGTTTTTTCAAAGCTGGAGAGCCAGCGGTAGACGGAAACACGGTGGACTCCAAAAAATTTTGCCACGGACGCAGGGCTTTCGCCATTTTTTACCCTGGAAACAGAGGCCATGCGAATATCAATCCGCGAGTTTGGCTTTTGACCGTTTACATCCGATTCGAACATTCATTCTTCCCGATTATATTGCATCTGTCAAATGGACATCCGTTCCTAAGCCCAATCACATCCCAAAAAAGGGCATGTGAAGTAAGGAAAGGACGAGTCCCATTTTTCAAAAAGCGTGGATTAACCGGGATTCTTTCCCGGATGATTCCGAAAAGTCCCTATCGAGGGGCTAATGGAATACGTGGGTAGCCTCCATGGACATTCAATCCTTGAATAAGGATCAAATTCCTTGGGGTGAGGATCTTAGACTTGGATGCGGATTGTAGCCAGAAAGATCGGGGGGCTGGACTTATTTTGAGGACGTGGGGTGTAGAGTACTTTGGAAAGCAGCTGAGGCAAATGAGGCAGCCGAAAATCAATGCCATTATGAAGAGCTACCTCAAAGTGAAGCCCAAGAATCATGATCTCGTTATCAGCATTTTCGGATAAACAAGAGTCGGAAGATTGGAAGCCTAAACCGGGATGTGAGCCGGACTCGATATGGAGAACAGTTTCATCCTGTAGGACGTAATATTTGGCTGTAGGACTGGAATGGCCTTCGGCATGGTGATTTTCCGAAACGGAAGAACCGCCCCCAAAATACTCCTGAATCTTTTCCGCCACGCTTTCGCTTAGGGTGCAGCAAAATAAAATCTGCTTTTCCAAAGTCAGGAAAAGTGAAACCATCAGGATTGGGCCGAGCAGGGGGTTGTTTTTGATGGAAGCAATTTTCATCTATCTTAAAGTATAGGTCATGGAAGGGAGGGTAAGCCATATTCATTTATATGGGCGAATTAATGTTACGTGTTATGGATTAAAAAAATGAAGCCGGCTCCCGACAACCTTTAGTGGCAGGGGGGCCGGCGTACAAATCCCGAAAATCGGGAGTTTAGGCCATTTCATCAACCATTTCGCCCATCCCCGGCATTGACGGCATGGAACTCTGATGGGTATGAGAAGTATGCCCATCGGCCTGGGGCTCGCTGGCAGGCACCGCTCCATTCTCCACTTTTGATATGGGGCTTTTGTCTTTGGCTGCTTCAAGGGTTGGGGTACTTGTGACATTGCTGATATGCATTTTTTTCCTCTGGTTTTAGATAGCACGGTCCATTCCGCGTATTATCTATATCGGTTGAAGATGGGTGCACTTTAGATGCGCACTAAATTTGCTACAAGAAATCAAAAAGGACGTATCGCCGTATACCTCCCAGGATGAGGAATCTTACGGCCATTTTGCCCCGAACATACGGGAAATTTAGATTCCCGTCATTTGAATCGAGCTTATGGATCCTTTGAATTGGTGGTTCTTGTCGTGGCCAGCCTACGCCATTGCCCCCAGTGTGGGAAAAACATCGGCACCCGCTTCCGGTAAGAGATATATGCGTCACCGAACTGTTCCACAACTTTGCGTTCCTCGCCTCGCGCCAACAGGAAATAGGCGAGAACGATGACGGGAAAAAGCACGACAGAAAACAGGGTGGGCCAATGAACAACTCCCTCGCCGAAAATCGCGATAAAAAGACCCGTATATTGGGGATGCCGCACGAGACCGAAGAGTTGATCCGTGATGAGCCGGTTTTCCTTTCGGGCGCGGTGAAGCTCGCGCCATCCCTCCATGAAAATCCCGATGCCGGCGAAGAGGAGCACGTAGCCTAGAACCATTGAAACCATCATTCCCGTCTCACCAAAACCCAGAAGCGTGGACCAGAGGTTGGCGTTAAGGTTTGACTTATCTAGGTCGAAGAACCGAACGAGCAGGTAGATTGTGAGGGGAAATCCATACATTTCCGCATAGAGAGCAATGATAAATGCCTGGATTACACCGGCACTCGCCCATTCCTTCCAAGTCTTGGGGGCAAGATAGCGGTACAGAAACCATGAGACTACCACGATTACTATAAGGGCGATTCCCCATGTTCCGGAATGTGCAATGTGTTCTTTCATAAAATTATTCCTTCCTCGTTCCCTTCTACTTCAAAGAATCGTCGTGGACGGTTTCTTCATCGACCCAGTATCCTTGACTTTGGTAATGATTATGAAGTTCGGACTCATACTCCCGGCTCAACAAGGATTCGTCCGTATATTCCGGAGACAGCTTCACGGCCTCCCGGGTATGATTGACGAAGACCTTCGAATCCAACCAACTGATGCTCTTGATCCAACTGGGGGAAATCAATACCATTTTTCCAGGCAGCCAGTTGTGCGTATCGACGATGAGGTAGCGAATCGCCCATGTCGCATCATCGATGATGAAGTCTACGACGTGTCCGATTTCGCCGTCCACTGCCTGGATGTGATGTCCGACCACATCAAGGGTGCTACGCAAATTGGGGTCCCACATTTTCTCATGATGAGTTACCCTCTTCCACTCATCCCGATCACGCGATATGTATGAATAACTACCCCACATGAACGGGCCACCCCAATAAATCGGCCAATCATAATAGCCGTAGAAACGTTCTTCGTACTGACGGGAAACGGGCTTGTCGCTATCCCAGGACGGGCAATTCTCGATTTGCTTTTTGGTTAAATCGATTTCAAGAAGTTCCTCCGCCTTTTGCACGGCCCCAAATGAATAAGGTGAAATCAGTACCTGTTGGCCCTCAAGCCAACTACCGGTATGTGCGACTAGATAGCGAATCGTCCAGTACCGATCATCGAAGTAGAAATCCTTGATGGCTCCGATTTCCCCATCTTTGGCATTCAATTTATAACCATTCAGTGTCTTGGCTTTTATAAGCATAAAATCTCCTTTTATGTGTACTTGTTCTTTAAAGTAGACGTTCCAATGGACGCGTATTCTTCAGGGATTCATTTTGTTTCGCCTCCTTGACTTCACGCCCATTGTTATTAATTACGATATAGTTGAAACTCTTCCCAAACATGGAGACGGCCCTGACCGATTTTACTTTAGGAATGGCCTACAGGTTTGAAACCAGGGGAAAGGTCACTTAAAAGGGACGCTGTGCATGCTTGCATGTCCTGAATATATGTTGCAGTTGAGCGATGGCCAAATATTTAACAATGCTCTCAACCGCATATGGAATCAAACCCTCCGAAACACCGTATCCGTTCTCGGCCGCCCCCTTCGCAATGGAATAAAGATAGGCTAGTCTTCCAGGGTTTAACCCGAGGAAGAAATGCCGAGACAACCACTCAATACCGCCCAAGCCCAGAACCTATTAGACCAGTATCACGCGAGTAACCTTTCCCGGGTTGCCTTCCGCCAAAAGCATGGCGTTAGCCTAAGCCTGTTTGCATATTGGCTGCCCAGATTG
>JAYTHY010000045.1:0-36587 GCA_043732185.1 Fibrobacteria bacterium | reverse complement strand
CAATAATCAGACCTCATTTGGTCATCCAGTAATCTAGCCCTTGATCTCAAGGTGGCTTGCCTCCCCCCTCAAAGTGATGTATTCACCGAACGCTTACGGATGAATCGCCTGCTTTTGAAAAGTCCTGGCTATAAAACTTCTGTGGTCCACACTCTAATTTTAGTAGTTATGGCGTTTGCATTTATTCTTGATATAGTTTACCCAAAAGTACTGTTCCTGGAGTGGAAAAACTCTAGTTTTCGAACTAGCTGGCTCTATGATTTTGTGTTTTCTCCATATATTAGTGTGTTTTTTGCCTGGCTAATTTATCAAACTGTAATTGGGCTAAGAAGCGCCCATGCAGATATTAAAAGGACATTGACACTTCTTTGCTCAGCCTATCTTGGATTGGCAATTACCGGATCAGTTGATCTGTTAATCATGATAAACATCAATAGGCCAAACGATTTCCCGATTTTCATAGAATTCGGAATTTTGGGAATGGGAATAGTTGGAACTTTTATATTTACCGATAGAATGGTGGCGCTCTTTTCACAAAAAAGATCAACACTATTAAAAATCGATCATATAAATGGAGCTTTAGCAATTAATCTACCAATGCGTGAATTGGGTATCTCGGCTGCAGAGATCTCAAAAGAAATTCAGAATCAAGTATCAATTTTAAAAAAAAATACACTCAGTCTTGCAGCACTCAAAAAATTTGGGGGTGATGCTGAAGTGACGCGAATTGAAAATATACGAACTGGCTTGGAAAGGTATACCGGCGGACTTTTAGATTTTTCTTCCTGTTCGCAATTGGGCTATTTGACTTCCACCACTTTAAAAACGGTAATTGAATTATCACTTGAAAAAATTCCTTCAAAAACTCGAATAAAAATTTCCGTTTCAGGAAAAGGATCCGATTTAATTTGGGTTGATCAAATCAAATTGTCACGGGCGATTTTCGAAACTATTAAAAACAGTATTGAGGCAAAATCTGAAAATATTGCAATTAGGCTAAATGTCGGCATTGGCTTGACATCGATTTGTATTGAAGACGACGGTCACGGGTGTATGCCAGAAATTGCGGGAAAAATCAGGCTTCCTTTTTTTACCACGCGAAAGCATGAAGCAGCATTAGGGTTGGGGGCTTCGATAGCAGAAGGAATTATTCGTGCGCACGGAGGAACTATGCGATTCTACTCAAAGGCGAGATATTGTGAGAAGGAAAGCGGCCTGATTGCGAACATTTTACTGCCTATTTCCGATAAAATTTCCGCTGGCACAAAAAGGAATTGGGAGGAATTCCTTATAGTTACCGATCAAAATGAATTGATAACGGAAGCACTTCTTATCTGTGAGAATCTTGGGATTAAATTATCTGTTGTTGGAATCAATCAAATCGAAAAACAATTCAAGAATTCGGCATATTGGCGGGATAAATTGCTTATTTTGGACGAATCTATTACAGACGTTCAGTCGTCTAAGTGGATTAATGGTCGTGGATTCAATCACAATCCCGTTTACACATGCGACCGGAATTATATGCTGCGCCCACTTAAGGTTGAAAAAAGTCCACACGACCAGCAAATTCTTTGTGAAGAAACGGTTCTGAAAATATTGACTCGAAAAAATGAGTAGGCAATTATTTAAAGGCTACCCACGATCATGATTAAAGGTACAATTCTGTTTATTCCTTATCCAGCGTAGGCTAATTGAAGCCTAATGGATACGCCCTCTTTACTCGTTATTTTCATTTCATGCCGAGTTTTTAGCCAAATCGATTCGCCACCCCAGAATTGGCGCTTTGCAAAAATACGCGCATAAATATTTTTTCCAAGTCGATATTCTATTTTCACCATGCCGCTGGTGGATTCCATGACATACCCTTTCTGCTTACCAAATCCGTAGTGAAAAATATCGTATTGTGCTCCAATTGAGAGGCTAATATTATCCGAAAAAAATTGCTTTATCTCGCCAGTGTCAAAGTTTATTTTAAGCTTGGTATGCTTGGCAACCTGCCAATCTAATAGAGCTACTGGATAGGGAAAGTAATCCCCAAAATAGAAATGAAGATCAAATCCTCCCCCAAGCACTAATTTATTTGAAAAAATAAACTGGTGGGTATAGCTTAGGTCGCCGTAAATATTGTTTGGTCCTATTTCACGCATGTCTCCATCAATTCCGATTAAGCCATAGGTAAAGCCCTCTTGCTTTTCAGAATGCGTTATTTGATAACCCAATCCTAGTCCATAACTTTGCAAAAAAGGTCCATTTAGGACTGACCCCTGATCAAAGAATCGCTTTGGCAATACCGAAAACTCTGCGCCTCCTACTAAGTCACGGCCAACAATTGTGGTTATTGGAAAAAATGAAAACCCATAGCAGCGGGTACTTGAAGGTTCAGTAGAAATGGATTCATTTTTTTTCTGGGTGCTCAATATGCCGTCCAGTTGAAAAACCGCCGCGTCTTCTTTGGTTTCATAGTTTTCAAAGCTATCGACATTAGGTGCGAGGACGAGAAAAAAAAGCAGAAATAGGATCAATGACTGCATTTTGATTCCTTTATGAAAAAGTCGAATAGCAAACGCAGAAACGGTTTTTGCGATAATAAACTTAAGCCCATATGATACCCATAAATTGAACAAGGGGCGCAGAAATTGAGTGTCCTTGTGAGTGGGCGAGCGCTTTGGGTATTAGCCGACCTGTATTATGATGTGAACAAATATGTTTATTAAATTGTTGTGCTAACCCATCCTGTAGTTTTCGTGATTTCAGCCCATGCGTTTTATGGTCGGTAAGTGGATTGGTTGCGCCCTAGACAGCTATATATACTAGAAAAAGTGGATTAACTCCATAACGAAAATATCGATAGGTATGAAAGTATAGAATTTAGCGTTATATTCAGATCGCCGTTAATGCATTATGTCAGCCGGTAAAGTGTGAAGAGGCTGTTGTTTTGGTGTTGAATTAATGTTGAATAATGGTTTCGGTCGGATGTATTATTTAGTTCCGAGACTTTTCGTACTTCCAAAAACGGCGGTAAACGATGGCCCTGGTTCTACAGATAGTTTGCGCATTTCTGTTTGCTGTGGGCGCATTATTCATCCTGATTGATGTGCGGACGCGCTTTGATAGGAGTTTTCGTTTTTTCGGAATTTCACTCATTCTACTTTGTGGCATGGTTGCCATTGATCTGTGGGTTACTCCTGGAATGAAAGATCCCATTAAGCTTCTTTTTTGGCAAAGGCTTTTTCATTTTATTACTTGCATTTTTATGTCCTTCTCTATCTGGTATTTGCTCATCCTAACTTCCTCTCGCTACTTAAAATTTATTCCGATAATTGCAACCTTAAGCCTCCTACTATCGACAGTATTCCTTTCGGAGAAAATGCTTTTGGTATCAAAAGGGGTATTGCAGGGAGGCATTTTATACAATGTGGTTTTCGTCCCTTTTGTAATCGCCTACATTTTGTTTTCGAACTATATCATCATTCATAAACTAATTCATTCTCAACCTTCCGAACGTAAAATTTTGATTTTCCACCTTGTAGCATTTGTATGGCTTTGTATTTGTGGTACACTGGACATGGCTTCCGTATCATTTGACATACTGTCCTCAGTTCCCAGCATGAGTACATTGGGAGTATTAGGATATGGACTAATGGGTGCAATGATTTTTACCGAGCGTTTCTTAATGCTCTTGAGTGAAAAAGAGAATAATTTTAGCAAGCTGGAAACTGCCTATAAAGATTTAGAGCAAGTAAATGCACTCAAACAACTTGGAGAATCAACAGCTATTATTAATCATGAGATTAAAAATTACATGTTTATGATTGCTGGAAATGCGCAGGTCCTACAGGAAGTGGAGAGCCTTTCTGAGAAGGGAAAGGCCATAGTTAAAAACATCGTTTCAACTGTCGAGCGGCTATCACTTTTCAGTGACGACATACTAAAGCTTTCTCGTACCTCTATTATCCTGGAAACGCACCCTATCAATATTTCCGAAGTGATTAAGGGAACAATCGAAAAGCATTTTACTAGTACACGATATTCTTTTTCACTAAAGAATCTTGATCAGGAACATTTTATTTATGGTGACTGGGGTAAGCTCGAACAGGTTTTTTTGAATGCCTTTAAGAATAGCTTTGAAGCGAGCAATCGCGATATTTGTAAAATTAATGTAAAAATTGCTACGAATCATAGGGTACTAGTTGTCAGCATTGAAGACAATGGTTCAGGATGTAATAAAGAGCAAATGGAAGGACTTTTCAAAGCGTTTTATACAACTAAAAAGGCAACCGGAGGAACCGGTTTGGGAATGTCGATCACGCGTACAATAGTGGAAAGTCATGGCGGTAAAATTAGTGCCTATTCTAAAAATATGGAAAAATCAGGCGAACATGGCATGAAGTTGATCATGACTTTTCCAGCTTATGCTGAAAGTATGCGAGATCAGAAACAAACGAAATATCCCATAGTTATTGTTAAGGAAGGAATGGAAGAGCTTTCGATTTTGATTCGAGTTTTCCAAAATCTTGCCATCACGCCTTACATTATTCAAAATGTTACGGATTTGAATGAAAATGAATTCCCCACTTCTATGATGACGGTTATTGTTGGATCAAAGGCTTTGACTACACAGTTTAAAACTATCTCTCACTATCTAAAAATTTGTGTTGTTTCTCGGTATGAAACATGCCTATATATCTTGGACCACGGAATGGGAAATAGTCCGGAAATTTTCTCGGAGGAGTATGTTCTTAGTAATTTGATCAACAAACGTAACTTTGCTCCAAAAGCCAATCCTCAGCCACGACAACCAGCTTTGACCGTCAGTTAGAATTGATCCTTAATAGGATTTTAGGAAAAAGAGTCCAACGGAAAATAAAATTAAATCCGACTCTGATAATAATTCCATTTTTAGTCGAGAGGTGTTCTGGAAAAGGTAGAGGGATATATAGGTTGCGGGATATATAGTCAAAAAGCTTAAAAATAAAGCGTGTGCCAAATCTAATTTTCCCTGAAGAAAAAATAATGTGATGCATGCAACCCACAAGCTATTTAAAATAAAAAGAAATTGATAGGATTTTTTTGACCCCCATATGGTTGGGAGTGTACGGATTCCGGTAAGCCGATCTCCGTTTTCGTCCATTATGTCATGGAAGAGGGTGTTATTTAAAATAGTGAGGAAAAGCCCCGACCCTATAAGCGTTAAAAGAAATAAGTCGTCAACCCTTCTTCCAGAAAATAATATTGGAAAGGCGAGAATTGAAGTTGGCCACCAGAAAGAGACAAGGAGGTTTTTTAAGAAAATGACCTCCTTAAGCCTGATAACGTGAAGGCCGTTATTTTTGGAATACCAAGGAAAGGCTCGGTACGAGTAGAAAAATCCTGAAAGTAGTAAGGAAACGTGAAGCCAGTTCAATTTCAAAGTGACAATCAATATTCCAAAAACAATTATTGTCGATGCGACTGCCAAGGGAAAGAAAAATTTTTGATTTTTGAAAAAGAAATATTTTCCTATATCATTTCTAAAGTCTTCTTTGGCATCTGTAAAACGGTTGAAGGTATATATACTGAAAACCATACCTGTAAAACACAAGCATATTATTGGCTCATACTTTAGGCCAAAATACTTTTGTACCGCCATGATACCTGCGAAGCCGGTAAGAGAAAGGTAGCAGAGAATAAAACCAGGCTTTAGCCGTGTGGCCAAGGTTACGATTGAATTTGTAATACCACAATAGAAATTATTCGAATCAGCTTTTTGCACGGTAGTCCCCTTCCGTTGCCTGTTGACTCGGTTACCGGTTGCCAGGTAACCCCAAAAGCAGAATGGGACTCGGTTCAGCGGTTGAAAAATCCCACGCGCTTCTTTTGGGAATATATATCAGATTTGAAAAAAAATGTGATATAAATCTTGCCAGGGCAAAGAGTTAGAAGAAATTGAAGCGGGTCTTTAAATCAGCGATAGGGCAATGAACGGTTAAAAGTTCACAGGTATCGCTGGGAAATTCTTGGTTTAACTCAGGGCTTGATTTTGAGAAGGCAGGCTGCTCGGAGGAAGAATGGAAGCCAGGGACATGTCGGTGGCGTCGTCCGGTTTCCGCATGAGTTTTGCCGCCGCATTGGCACCTGGAGTTGGTCCGCGTCGTTTTTCATGTCGTTGCATTAAGCGATATACATAGGCGACGGAAACATTTTGTCCCACGGCCTCGAGCACTTCCGGAAGCAATTCCTTGGCTTTGCGATTTTGACCTTTGGAAACCTGTGATTGCAAGCGCTGTACCAAGGCTTTTTCTTGATCCAAGGAAAGATAGGCGCGACGTCTGCCACCGCGGCCCTTGCGATCGAGGCTGTCGGGACCGCCTTGATTGTACTGTTTGATCCAAAGCCAAACCGCCTGCTTGGAAACTTGTAGCAGCTCGGAAACCCGGTGGGCATGGAACGGACCTCGATGTGTAAGCCAAATGGCCATGCGCTTTTTATAAGCGTCCAGGCTAGGCGCTTCGCGCACCCAGTTTGAGAGATCCTCGTCATTGAACCAAGGGGAAATATGGGCGGGCATTTTCATGTCTGTACTCCTTAGCCCACATTTTACCATTACACCATATTTGCGGGGCAACAAAGTTTTAATTTATTTTTTGAAGCCTGCAAAGCGGGTTTTAAGCGAAACCTGGGGATTGCAATCTACCCAACAGAGGCTTAAAATCAAAGTTACCTGTGGAAAGGGTGGAAAATTTGAATTTATCGGCAGCTTTATCCCTTCACGATGTCCTAATTCGCATTGGTTTTGCCATGATGGCCGGTTTGGTGCTCGGCCTGGAGCGGGAAAGCCATGGCCGGGCGGCGGGCCTTAAAACCACAATCCTGGCCTGCGTAGCCTCCTGTATCGCCATGATCCTGTCCGAAGACTTCTACCGGGAGAGCCTCATCCAGACCGGCGTCTTTCGGCCGGATCGGGCGCGCTTGGCAGCCGGTATTCTAACCGGAATCGGGTTTTTAGGAGCCGGAGCCATCATTAGGCAAGGACATTTGGTGCGCGGAGTGACTACTGCCGCGGTGCTTTGGTTCATCACCATTTTGGGTCTAGCCTTCGGCAGCGGGCATTTGCTATTAGGCAGTATCGGCACGGCCATTGCGATTTTCGCCCTGTTCGCGCTGCCCTTGGTTGAACAGCATATCAAAAAAGATTTCTATTACTCCATCACCGTCACCCTGGCTTCAAATGGAATCACGGATGAGGATATTCAAAAACATCTGGAAAGCTCGGGAGCCCGCGTCCAGCGGGTGGATTTGGATTACGATATCGCCGGTCAAACCCGCACGTTAAAATGCGATGTAAAGCTGCATCGCGGCGACGTGTTCCAGCTGTCGAAGAAAATCATCGACACACTTAAGTCGTGCGAAGGAGTGACGCGTATCAAGTGGGGGTGATGTTAGAATTGCTCTTCCGGCTTCCAAATATTTCGAATTAGTACAGGACCAGGCTTTAAAATTGAAAATAGAGCGCATCGCTCAGAAGTTTACAGCTTTTCCCCGCTAGCCTAAATACAAGGCAACTAACTATGTTTGCTCGTCCTGCAGAATCCGGATATTCTGCAATCTTTCGAGTGCATTCGAATTGGAGAGCATGTGGGCGATTTGGAATCTGTCAAAATCTATTGCGATGGCGGCTGCTTGGGCAATCCGGGACCGGGCGGATTTGGCGCGGTGTTGCTGTATAAAGGGCATCGCAAGGAGATTAGCGATGGGTATCGACTGACCACCAACAATCGCATGGAGCTGTTGGGTGCCATTGTGGCCCTGGAATCCCTCAAGTCGCGCACTCAGGTGTCCGTCCATTCCGATTCGCAGTATGTGGTGAACGGCATTGAAAAAGGCTGGGCGGCCAATTGGCGGCGGAGGGGTTGGATCAAGGCGGACAAGCAACCGGCGCTGAATCCCGATTTATGGGAACGATTGCTCAAGGTGTGCGCGCTGCATGATGTGCATTTCGTATGGGTGCGGGGCCATAATGGGGATGTGGAAAATGAACGCTGCGACGTGTTGGCCAAGGAGGCCGCTCAGCGTAAGGATTTGCCGCCGGACCCGGGATATGGATGAACCGCAGTGGAGGTTAAAAAAATCAATCTAGGAGTGTTGAAAATGGAAAAGTCCGCTGCAAGGCAGTACAAATATTATGACTTGGTGATGGCGGCGTTCGTCACCGTACTTTTATGTTCGAATTTTATCGGCGCAGCCAAACAGGCCGTGGTGACTTTGCCGTGGTTGGGTGAAATCAAGTTTGGGGCTGGGGTTTTGTTTTTCCCCATCTCTTATATATTCGGCGATATTTTGACGGAAGTCTATGGCTATGCCCGTGACCGGCGCGTGGTCTGGGCCGGTTTTGGCGCTTTGATTTTTGCTTCCGTGATGGCCTGGATAGTGGTCAGCCTTCCCGCATCGGACAGCGCATTCATGAAGTCGTATCAGGGGCATCTCGAAGGTGTTTTCGGCAATGCCTGGCGCATCGCGGCTGGTTCCATGATCGCATTCTGGTCCGGTAGTTTTGCCAACAGTTTTGTGCTCGCTAAACTTAAGATTAGCACCAAGGGGCGATTTCTTTGGGTGCGCACCATTGGCTCCACTTTGGTGGGCGAATTGGTGGATTCGTCTCTATTCTATCTGATTGCCTTTTACGGCATTTGGGCGACCGGGGATGTGATCAAGGTCGCGATAATTCAGTATTTGCTCAAAACCGGATGGGAAATCGTCATGACGCCGCTGACCTACCGCATCGTAATGTTTCTCAAGCGCGCGGAAAAGGAAGATTATTTCGATACGGAAACGAACTTTACGCCCTTTTCCATTAAGGCTTGATTGGAATAAAAGCATTGAAATGCTAAAAGTCTAGAGCCATGGAGATCTCACCTAGAAAGCCGTTGGATAGAGGCGGATAGTCTGCGGTCGAGGTAGATGCGGTTGCTTTTGGTGGGTCCGATGGCTTTGCAGGGTTAGAGGACGTGCCCGGCCTATTTTCTACATCGTTCCAAAGAAAAATGGCTTGGCTGGCCTTGGCTCCCATTTTCAATTTGCCCTGACCCAACGTTCCCACTTGCCATTCTCCCTTCAATCTGGGCGTGAGGGAAAGAATCCGGCCCGTCTTACCAAAATCATAAACGCGATCTACACTGGTGGTAAACAAGCCTTGGGTATGGGTTTCGCCATGCATGGATGCGTCCATATAAGTCAAAATGATGGGCAGGTCCAGCAGCAGGCGCAAAGTGGACAGATGTAGCTCGTGATGTGTCACCAATTCTAGTTGTTCTATTTTTCCATTCAGGCCAATCAGTTCTCCACTGCGGGAAAAGCCGCCGTACATGTCCGCAATAAAGGACAAACCCAATCGATTGTAGCTTAAGGTTTCCTTATGCTGATCGATGGCTGATTGAGAGGGTTCGGATTGTAACGAAAAATAACTGCCTGCCAGGCCCACGGAACTGGATACCTTGGGAATCCATTCATGGCGATGGCTTTCCATTCGCAATTCCTGCAAGGTGTGGCTGGACAAGGCATAGTGAAACCGTTTGCTTCCTTCGGAACCGGGCGGGACTCGAATGCCGGATGTGCGTGTGCGTCCTTCCGTGTAGGCATACCACAAGGATGGGAGCTTGCGTGTTCCCTTGAACTGAAGTCCAAGCTTTAAGGACTGCGATGAGTCCGTGAATCCGTATTCTCCCTTGGGCAGCTTCGGTTGGCTCCAAGTATACAGCGCACTGGCTCCCCAGATGCCCGGGCCAAGGCGTGTTTCGGACAGCGCGGAAAGGCTTTGATACCGGGCATTGTAAGTGCCGGACAACTGTTCTTTGGTGCCGGAAGGGCGTAGGTCCGCAAAGAGAAATGGGTCGCTGGCATCCCGATACGTATGCAGACATTCCAAGCTGAAATAGCGCGATTGGCCAACGACATCTGGGCGACTCCATTGAAATCCCAGATGGTATTCCAATTTTTCCACAGCCTTAAAATCAAGGAGCAAATCGAAATGGGTTCCTTGCATATCTTGTTTAAGCAGGTGGTAGAGCACGCCAACGGGATAGCCATGCCTATCCGATTGCAACTGTGCGGCATAGGCTGCGGAATCCCGAAAGGCGTAAGTAGAATACATTGTATAACGGCCTAATTTTAAATCCGCCCAAGTTCCGAGAGCAAGGTACAGCGTTTGGGATTCCTGATAGGAGCGAAGTGTGACCGACTCCGTCCCCGTATTTTTTAAGGTCGGCGTCCAAGTAGAACTGCTGGCTAATCGGAGCGCACCCAGATTCATCCATTCGGAAAAGGCGGAGTTAAAAAATGCCGGTTCCTGGCGATGGAAAACCAATGCATCTGCATCGACTCCAGCGCCATCGAGAACGGGAAGGGTTTGGGCCTGTGCTGGTGCGGGTCCGAGCCCCAGTCCCAGCATCAGGCCAAATGCAATTCCTTTATAGTACGACATCCATCCAATTGGTAACGGAAATAAACAAATCCAAATCGGAGGGGTTAGCAGGCTTTATAGTATGGCAGGTATAGGTATACATCCCGTTGGCATCTATAACTTCCTCACATACTTGTCGCGTGCGAGGTTCCACAAACCTCAGGGACTGAATGACATCCCAAATATTATCCTGTGTCAGGTCTGGGAAGAGTCCACCAAAAGTAGGATCCCGGAAAAATATTTGGGACTTAAGGGCCGCCAAATCCGGTTGGTTATTCATGGCAAATAGATCAATGGTTTTATCCCCTGCAGCATTGGTGAAGTAGAGGGGTCCCTTCAATGTGGCATCGATATAACCCACGTACTCCACATCGCCAAAATTTTCGCGGCAACCGGAAAGTTTAAAGGTGCCATGTGACTTGGCTGCTTTTAAAGTGTACAGTGGCATACTTCCCGGAGGAGAGCCGGGATCAGCTGGTAGAAGTGCCGGTTCAAACTCTTTATTAAAGGTGAACATGCATGCGCTTCCCGGCACTGGCGTTACCGTGGCAAGAAGTGGGTTTGGATCAAAGTACAGCGAGTCTCTTTTATAATATTGGCCGCTCAGGATAATATTTAAGGTATCGGTTAAAATAAATCCAGCGTTTCCCCTGACAGAGACGGCATATCCGTTCCCAATGTTGATGTTCGATCTGCTGATAATCTCACGGTCCGTTTCATATCCTCGATACGGAGTCCAATTTGTATCAGCCTTTATCGTGTCATTCCACTCTGCATAGGGATAGAATTTGAAGTAGGGCAGCTTGCTCTGTATGTCTTCCATGTCGAACAATTTTGTGAAATTGACTTTTAGGGTGCGAAAACCTTTGTTATACGTGAGAGGTACAACCCCGGTCAAATATTTTTTTGACCTTTCCAGCAAATCCACGGCTTCCAACAAATCAGCTGGATCCACATCGGCATCCATTCCCGTTCCCACCACATACACATCATGCTCCTGTCCAGTGCTCTTACCTGCTTCAGCAATGGCAAAGCGAAGCCCCTTCTGGGCATCTTCTACCGCGGATAACAATAGAACCGGAATGTTTTTCACTTTGGCTTTCCAGGTCGGCTTGATCTTGCTGAACGAACTGCTCGTTGAGAACAATCCGGTTAGATGGTCCAAGGCCGCGATTTGACTGGGGCGCAAGTGGTCGTAATCATTTGTGGGCAAATCGCCGGAAAAATTCTGGTTGCCAATATTGGCGAGGGTATCAGCCCATCCGTACTTTCCATCCAAGGCCACTTCCCATTGATACCCGGCCACAAGCGTCAAAAAGGCTTTGGCCACTTTCAATCCGGCCAACAAGGGGCCAATCTCGCCGTGGTCCAGTTGATAGGTCATCCCACGCTTGTTGGTGAATTCAAATGCGAAAGAATCAAACTTGAGGGCTGCATCCATGGAGGCGATGGTCGAATCCAGTTTTGGCATCAACGTACTTTCGACCAAAGCTTGAAATTCCACCACGGTGGGTGGATCAAAATATTTCATTTCGGCCGACAATTTAAGCAATACCGCAGCCCCTTGATCAGGAGACAATTTGACCAAAGCCAATCCCGAATGGACTTGTTGAGCCGCTATATTACTGGTGCCGTTGGAGTCGCTGTACGCTTGCGCTTTTTTAACAAAGGCATCGAGTTTTGGATCCTGCGTGATCATCATCGCAGAAGCCACGGCTTTGCCAAACATGGCCCCGCAATGGCTGGGTGCAACTTTAAGCGCTTGGTCGAAAGTTTGCAATGCCCCGGCCGTGCTCCGCGATTTAAAACCATTCCAGTCCTGAACCGTATCGCTGAACATATATTCAAAATCACCGGTCAATTGTGCCGTGCCCAATACAACCAAGGAATCGGCGGTCTTCTGTAAGGCCGGCGCCAAGTCCTGGCAGGCCGTGACCTTAATGGGAGTATCGATAGTGGCTGGGGCATTTCCGTCGCCGCCAAACAAACAGCCTGAAAGCAAGGCCGTGCCTAGCATCAATGCAGCACCCGCCATGGCTGGGGTGTGATTTTTGTGAATATTCATACTGATTCCTCCAAAAGTGTCCGGGTTTCTGGGACATAAGACGAATGACGGCGCGTAAACAGATACAGAAAGCTTAGAAAATCTCAAAATCAATGCAGAATAGTGTGGATTTGCCCTTGGAAGCCTTTCCACGACTTCATATATGCATAATTATGGACGTCCTCCAGTATGATTATGCGGGTTTGGTAGCGGACTTTGGGGCCCGGTTCGGCAAAGGCGAGTACCATGCCGGTGCCTTGTTTCGTTCTCTCTATCGCCAGGGTGTGGTAGATCCGCGATTGCTCCCTGAGTTCAAAGCCAATCCAGCGTTAGCGGAAGCGGTTTATTCGACCTATACTTTCCGGCGTCCGGAAATTTTGGATCGTACTCCCGATAAAGTGCATGCGAGTGACCAAACGTCTGCTCGTCAGGAACCGGTGAGCGCGGTACCATCAGGTCAGGCTTTTAAATTTCTGATGCGGCTTAAAGATGGGCTTGAAAGCGAATCGGTAGTCATTCCCATGCGGCATTATAAGTCGCTGTGTATTTCTTCCCAGGTTGGCTGTAAAATGGGCTGCACTTTTTGCGAAACCGCGCAAATGGGATTGCTGCGCAGTTTGGACGCTGGAGAAATTGTGTCCCAGGTTTGGGCCGCTCGACATTTGCTCCAGGAGCCGGTTGAGAATCTGGTCTTTATGGGCATGGGTGAACCCATGGACAATTTGGATCAGGTCTTGCAGGCCATCCGCATTCTTTCCGATCAACGCGGATTAAATATCGCCCAAACATCCATCACAATTTCAACAGTTGGCCATGTGGATGGCATCCGGCGATTGACAGCGCTGGCTCGGTTGCCTCCGCCACTTGGATTTTCCCGCCTACGGCTCGCAGTCAGCTTGAACGCTCCCAATGATTCGATTCGGAAGCAAATCATGCCGGTGAATATCAAATGGTCGATGGCGGAGTTGAAACAGGCTTTGCTTGATTTTCCGCTCGCACGCAAAGGCGATTTCATATTTATGGAATATGTACTCATCCCGGGCGTAAACGATGCGCGCGAGCATGCGCTGGAAGTGGCCGAATACTTGCGCGGCCTCACTACTTGCGTGAATCTCATCCCGTATAATCCCAGACTTCACTCGCCGTATGGAAGGCCGGAGCGGGAAGGAGTGGTTCAGTTTTACCGTTGGCTGATGGAAGCGGGCCAGTACTGCCGGGTGCGCGGTACCAAAGGTCAGGAGACCATGGCCGCCTGCGGCCAGCTTGGCAACCGCGCCTTGAGGCGGTCAGGCAGTCGGAGGCTCGGCGGCGGGCTTGGACCGGAATTGGAGAAACAGGTACAGGCCGATTCCAATCCCCATCATCAAGGAACATAATATTTGTCCCATGGAAAACCGGTTCAGGAAGACGAAACCCAAATGGGCATCCGGTTGTCGGAAGAATTCAATAAAGAAGCGTACAAAGCCGTATCCGAACAAGTAGAAAGCGGCCATGGAACCTTGCGGCAGACTGCGCTTGCGCAGCGACCACAGCACAACGAATAAAAAAATACCTTCAAAAAAAGCTTCGTACAGCTGCGAGGGGTGACGCAGCGAAGTCGCATCCGGTGCCAAGGGAAAGTACATGCCGATGGAGGAGGTGGTCAATCGGCCCCACAGTTCACCGTTGATGAAATTGCCGAGGCGGCCGCAGGTATAGCCGAGCGCGGAGGCAGGTACAAAAAGGTCGCAGAGATTCCAGAAATTCACTTTGTAACGGCGGGCAAAGAGGGCGCTGCCGATAAGGGCACCGGTGACTCCCCCATGATAGGACATGCCGGAAATGCCCGTAAACTTGAAGCCGTTTTCCATGCTGAAGGGGAGAATGATTTCCAATGGGTGGGCTAGGTAATACGGAAGGTTGTAGAACAGCACATAGCCCAGCCGTCCTCCAATAAGGACTCCGATGAATCCATAAGTCAGGATGTTCTTGAGGAATTCTTCATCGTAAGGGAAACGGCTTTCCGTACGGGTTCGGTAGCGGGAAACAAAGAAGACAATGGTAAAGGCGACGATATACATAAGGCCGTACCATTGGATGCGCAGTGGCCCCAAATGGAAGAGCACCGGGTCCAGTTTCTCAGGTAGGTGCTGCCAAAAGTATGTGAAATCACCCATGCAACCGCCTTGGAAAGGGTAGGAAAGGAAAAGGATCGGGCGAAAAAATAGCAATTTTTCTAACTTGGACTTTCACTATGCCGCTCTTCAAGGATACCGTTGCAGAACGCTTTCGAAAGGTGCAGGATCATATTTGCGCTTTTCTAAGCGGCGTGGATGTGCCTTATCGCGAGGATGCCTGGAACTATGCCGGCGGCGGCGGCGGTATTACCAGAGTCTGGGAAGCAGGACCCCTTTTGGAAAAAGGGGGTGTGGGGTTTTCGGCCATCCAGGGCGACTCCCTTCCGCCCTCGGCCGCCATGCAATTTAAAATTCCGCCCGGCACTCGGTTTACCGCCACTGGCGTGAGCTTGGTGCTTCACCCCCGTAACCCACATGTTCCTACCATCCACATGAATATCCGCTATTTCGAAGCGGGTGAGGTGTCCTGGTTTGGCGGTGGCATCGACCTTACGCCTTACTACCCGGTGGAGAGCCAAGTGGTGTCCTTTCACCGCGCGCTGCGCGCCCTCTGCTTGACCCATGGCCGGGATTATCCAGCCTTTAAGCAAGCCTGTGATGCCTACTTTTTTCTCAAACACCGCAGTGAAGCGCGCGGCATCGGCGGTTTGTTCTTCGACCATCTGCAAGTGGACAAAGAAAAAGATTTAGCCTTTACGGAGGCACTGGGCATGGGCTTTCCCGATTTGTACAAGCCCTTTCTTGTGAATCAAAGTGAAGACTGCTCTGAGAAGCAAAGGGATTTTCAGCTTTATCGGCGGGCGCGCTATGTGGAATTTAATTTGCTCCATGATAGGGGAACACTCTTTGGTCTGCAATCTGGAGGCCGTACAGAGTCCATTCTGATGTCCATGCCTCCATTGGCCAAGTGGATTTATGGCTATACACCAGTGCCCGGTAGCGCGGAGGAAAAGTTGACGAGCTATTTCCTCAAACCGCGTGACTGGGCTGGACCGTTGTAAAGAATTCCGACTGCCGTTGGTACTGCTGTTGCGGTTGCCACGGTCACTCCCATTGAGATGGTAATTCTAGCTGTAACTGCGGAAGGAACGGGAGAACCCGTCTCGCTTTGTTTATTTGATTGGACATCCGCAGTGTTTACTTCAGTTGCCTTCCTTTGATTTAGGCCGTATATTTCTGGCCATACATATCAAACATTAAGTTGTATCGGGTACTATACCCCTTGAAGGAGATCCTGATGGGAAATTTCCGTCATCTGTTGGCCTGCTTACCGCTATTGTATTTGCCTGCGGCAGCCGCCAGCACTTGGAGCTATGATGCTGGGCCGCGTGCGGCTATTTACGATGACAATTTCAAATTGGGATGGGGAGGTACATTCGGGGGTATTAGAAATCTGGATACGGACTGGGATTTTGGCTGTCATCTCAATTACACCCATTTCCGACCCAAGACTTCAACATGGACATCGGCGGAGGAGTTTGCTGGCTATGGGACATTCTATTATTTGCCGAAGTTGGACCAGCCTTATGCTTTGAGATTAGGGCCGCATTTGGGGTTTTCTATTATCCGTGATTTCTACGTGGACTTTGGGGGTGACATGATGGTTTCCTTTCCCATACAGACAAAAACCCAGTATTACCTGGCGTTCATCCCATCCTATTTTATTGGAAAGAATTCGCAAGCCTTGGTTCGCGTAGGAATTGGTGTTGAATACCATCCAGGCCTATAGCATCTTTAACGGCGCAGTCTGAATAAAAGGAGGAAAGCGTGGATCAGCCGGAATTGTTCCAGCATTCTCCCAAATATCGCCTGTGGAAACGCAAGGTGGAAGGTGCAGGCTGCCTGGTTCGAAATGTCGAAATGCTGCAAGCCTTGTCCAAGCGCGATGGTTCGCTTCTATTCGGTTTACTCCGCACTCAAGTTGAGGATCCTGAGGGCCGACCACTGCCCGCTTACTTGCTGCTGCGCGGCCATGCTAGCGTGGTGGTCACGGTAATTGAAAATTCAGAAACCCGGGTTCGAAAATTTTTAATGCTGCGCCAGCGGCGCATCGGACATGGCGGTGAAAGCCTGGAATTCCCAGCCGGTATGTTGGATGGCGATGTCGAGGATCCTGTGGGTGTGGCCGTTCGGGAATTGAAAGAAGAGACCGGGCTGGATATTGCCCGCCATGAGTTGCACGCGTTATGCGATCGGCCCCTGTATAG
The DNA here is from genome assembly GCA_043732185.1 of Fibrobacteria bacterium. Lineage (GTDB taxonomy): Bacteria > Fibrobacterota > Fibrobacteria > UBA11236 > UBA11236 > Chersky-265. The sequence continues at coordinate 19,781 of JAYTHY010000045.1, read as the reverse complement.
CTCCGCGGGCCTTGATGATGAAGCGATTCATTACTTTGGATGCAAAGTGGTCCTTCCACCGGAAAAAATCGCAGCATTGGACGGCGGTGAAACCGGGCAGGCCGATGAGCATGAGCACATTCGGCTCAGTCTATGGGACGAGGCCGAGGCCTTAGCAGAAATCGATTCCTTGCAGGTGCGCCTGGGATTTTACCTGTATGCTGAATTCCTGCGGAAAAGAATATTGGCCGGCATCCCTTTCTAGTTAGATTTTGCACATGGCAAAAACTATACCCAAGTCCAAACCCAGGTCCAATTCCAAACCCAAAACCAAAACCAAACCCAAAACCACAACCCCGTTAAAGTCCAACCGACTCAAAAATTTTACCGAGTCCGTGATTCGTGAACAAACCCGGTTGGCCATGGTGCATGGCAGTGTCAATCTCGCTCAAGGGTTTCCGGATTTTCCGTGTGAGCCGGTGCTTAAAGAGTTGGCCCGAAAAGCCATTGACGCCGATTACAACCAATATTCCGTGACCTGGGGGATGCCTGCCCTGCGACAGGCTCTGGCAAAAAAGTATTCCGAGTATAATGGAATTTCGGCCGATCCCGATCGTAACATAACCGTTACCTGTGGTGCCACCGAGGCCATGATATGCGCCTTTTTATCTACACTCAATCCCGGTAAGGAAGTCATTCTCTTCCAGCCTTTTTACGAGAACTACCATCCCGATGCCTATTTAAGTGGGGCCAAACCGGTGTATGTCACGTTACGGGAACCGGATTGGTCCATTGATGAAAAAGAGTTGGCTCGGGCCTTTAACTCCAATACTGCCGCCATTGTCATCAATACTCCGCACAATCCCACGGGAAAGGTTTTCTCTCGTTTGGAATTGGAACTTATATCCAAACTCTGCCAAAAGTGGGGCGTCCTGGTTTTTTCCGATGAAATTTACGAGCACATTCTCTATGATGGCGTCCAACATGTGAGCCCGGCTTCGGTACCGGGTTTGGAGGATTTGACCATCACCATCGGCAGCTCCTCTAAAACGTATGGCATCACCGGCTGGCGGGTCGGCTGGGCTGTAGCCCATGAGCGGCTGACAAATGGTCTACGTCAAGTGCATGATTTTATGACGGTCTGCGCCGCCACGCCCTTGCAAGAAGCTGTCCGTGGGGCATTGGGATTGGGTCCAGAATTTTATCGGGACTTGGCAGCCCATTATCTTAAGCGCCGGGATTTTCTGGTTGAAGGTTTGGAAGAAGTGGGCTTTCGTTGCCATGTTCCGCAAGGTGCCTACTATGTCATGGCTGATGTGGCGCACTTGATTAAGGGTGCCGGACCTAAAGGGTCCAAAACCTCCGGGCCCTCATCCCAAGTTGCCGCGCGGTTTAGAGACGATGCGGAACTGGCGCGTTACCTAGTGGAGGAAGTAAAAGTGGCCACGGTTCCTGGTAGTTCCTTTTACCGGGCCAAGGGTGGCGGATTGGTAGGCGCTCGGGCGCACCATAAGCTCCGTTTCTGTTTCTGCAAAAGGGAAGAGACGATGGCGCTGGCCCTGCACAGGCTAAAACAATTCAAAGGAGCGGCGTGATATGGCTATCCTAATAAATCGCGTCTATACCCGGAGCGGGGATAAGGGCCAGACTTCGCTGGTGGGCGGCATCCGCGTCGAAAAGGACTGTCAAAAGCTGGAGAGCTACGGCACCGTCGACGAACTTATTTGTTTGGTGGGTACGGCACGAACAGTATTGGATGAAAAGAAAAACGGTTTGCCTCTCAAGGTCGTGGTGGAATTGGAAAAGTCTCTCAGGCGAATTCAAAGTCGGCTTTTTGATGTGGGCAGCATCTTGGCTACACCTGCAGGGCAGATTTATTCTGGGATGCCAGAGCTCAATGAAGACGATTCCCGCGAACTGGAACGGGAAATGGATAGGATGCAGAAATCCCTACAACCTCTTAAGTCCTTTGTGCTTCCCGGTGGCAGCATGGCCAATGCCTTGTTGCATCAATGTCGGGCAGTATGTCGTCGGGCGGAGCGGGATATTCTCCGGCTTGCCAAACAAGAATCAGTGGACGGAAATCTGATCAAATACATGAATCGGCTTAGTGATTTGTTCTTTGTCATGTCCCGATACGCTTCCCATATGGCCCAGGTTCAAGAATATTTATGGGAATATGGTTCCATGAGCCCCAAACAAAAAAATGCAGCCAAGGCTGCTAAATCTAACAAGGCCAAAAAGCGGGCAAAGACCAACTAGATTTTTACGCCATTCACAGGGGCGATGGTCGGTGTTTGTTCCGCTGTTGGATTCAAAAGTTGCGTAAGTACATTTGTCATGGCACTGGGCTTAAAGGGCTTGGCCAAATAAGCCGCGAGGTTGTTTGCCGCTTCCATTATAATCTCCTGGCGTGCTTCCCTTCCGGATAGGTACAGGACTTTTAAATTGGGAAAATCGCCCCGCAGGTTTTGGGCCAATTCAATTCCGTCCATGTACGGGCCCAAATGCACGTCCGCTACCAGTAGGTGAATAAAGAAGCCGTTTTCTCGGGTCAATGCCAAGGCTTCATCCGCATCCGCGCAGGAAACCACATCGTACCCGGAAACCCTTAAAATGGTGGTGATTAGATTGCGAAAACCTTCATCGTCCTCGACTACCAATATCAGGTATTTCAAGTTTTGCATCGGGTTCTCCCCTCTCCTTCAGATCGTCATTGAGTTTGTCCATGGAAAGGCGGGCAGCATGTTCCAGGTCACGGCGACGAAATTTCAGACCCAATCCGGTGATATACAGTTCTTGGAAAAATACGGTGCGTCCATCTTCCTTATCTTTCAATCTAAAAACGAATTCCGTCGACAGGAACCAGGATCCCAGACGGTGTTTCCAGACAAAGCTGAAGTACTTGGGCGCCATGAATCCGGTTACCGTAACCGCTTGCTTTTCGACATTTTTCCCATAATACTGAATGTCGATTTCGAGCGGGGCATCCGGCGCGGCTTGGCCTCTAACTGCTTTAAGGAAACGGTTCCATTCCGGATAAGCGGCAAAGTCCACGAGAATTTTCCAAAGTGTATCCGGAGTGGCTTGAATCAAGATTTCCGTGGCGACTTTCATGTTTACCAGAAGATAAACAAAATCACAAGTGCTTGCATCGAAAATCTATTGCGTCACGGTAAGGCTTTAAGGTCTAAAAAAATCTTCAGGCCTTCGGTCACGGAGAGATGGAAAGTGCTTACGCCATTGCTTGCATACACTTAAGTCTGCCTGTCCGTGTACCAGCACCTCGTCTGCTGCGCCTTGCGCCAGCGTTTCACCTTTAGGGGAAATCAAAAGCGAACCGCCAGCGAAATGCAAGGCATTCTGATCCCCGACACAATTCACTCCTGCCACATAGGCTTGGTTCTCAATAGCCCGTGCTTTTAGTAGCGTCTCCCAATGGGCTTGCCGCGCATCCGGCCAATTAGCCTGTACAATAATGAGGTGAACACCTTGTCGGGAACCGGATCGATACAATTCAGGGAAACGGAGGTCATAACAAATGCTGGGCTGAACAATCCAGGACTCACCGCCATCCTCAGCTTCGATTTCTGAGGTAACCACTTCGCTACCTCGGGTGAAAAGCCGGTCCTCTCCTCCGTAACTGAACGGGTGGATTTTCTGATAGCGGGACAGCTCAACTCCATCGGGAGAAATAAGGAGACTTAAGTTTCGAAATCCGCCGTTGCTTTCCAAGTCCACTGCGCCCAATGGGCCCATTTCAACCGTGGAACCCATTATGTAACATCCCAGCTTCTGGGCCAAGGTCGATAAGAACAAACCATCCGCTGCACCCACGGCCGCCCAAGCTTCTGCTTCTGAGGCATTGAGGGCATTGGTATCCAAGAACCCGGTGCTGAAAAGTTCCGGAAGCACAATCAAGCCGCCTCTGCCCGGTCCAATTCCCGCGGTGAGTGCTTGTACCTTAGACCTGTTTAATTCAGGCTTTCCCCGCGCTATTGCCATTTGCACCAGAAAGATGTCCATGATTAAAGTGTAGCAAAGAAAAAATCTGGAATAACTAAACCGTGATCATTTTGAAACGAAAAGGCAGCGGCGGCGACTAAAGAGATGCGAATAGTTATTTTAGTTAATGAGGTTCTACGTGCAAATTCCTTTGATAAGTCCTTATCTAGCCTGGCTGCAAAAGGGAAATCCGGTAGGCGTAGTCGAGCGTTATCCCGCTATAGATAAGGACAACCAATGTTCCCTTCCGGGCGTATTTATCATTGGTGATCTCACCGGCATTCCCCTGCTCAAGCTGGCTGCGGAAAGCGGCAGCCGTGTGGTGCGAAGCCTAGACACGGACGCGGATTTTAAAGCTCATAAACAGGGCGTCGGCAATCGTTCCAAAGGTCAAGGCCGAGTGTATGATGTCCTTATTCTCGGGGGTGGCCCGGCCGGAGTGGCGTGTGCCTTGGAGTCCGAAAATCTGGGAATCGATTACCATCTTTTGGAATCTTCCCAACTCTTCAGCACTATTGAGAATTTCCCCAAAGGCAAGCCCATCCTTGCCAAACCCGATGGCTATAGCGCGAATACCCCACTCGAAATTAAGGATGGGCATAAAGAAGACCTACTTCTCAATCTGCACCGACAACTGCAAGGCAAAACCTTACAACTCAGTTTGGGCTGCCGCGTAGAGGCTATCCATCGACGTGGGAAAATCTTAGTCGTTAAAACGGAGCAAGGGGAATTTCAATCCTTAAGGGTCATCGTTGCCATTGGAAAGACCGGAGACGCGCGACGCTTAAATGTTCCAGGCGAGGATTTGCCGCAGGTTTACAATCGTCTGTTCGATCCGGGTGAATTTTATGAGCAGGATATTTTAGTAGTCGGAGGAGGGGACACGGCCGTGGAAGCCTCCATTGCCTTGGCGGAGGCGGGAAACCGAGTGACGCTTGCCTATCGCAAGGAAACTTTAGAGCGCCCAAAAGCTGAAAATCTATCTGCCTTTGAGGAGCTGAATAAAGCGGGCCGCATCACGCCCTTGTTCAATACGCAGGTCAAAGCCATCCGTCCCGGTGATGCCCTGCTGACGGTGGCCGGTCAAGACCAAGTCATCAAGTGCAGTCCAGTATTTATACTCATCGGCCGTGAGCTACCATTAACATTTTTAAAGCGTTCGGGCATCAAAATGGAAGGGGATAAGGATCGAGCCTGGTATCTTTTTCTGGTCCCCATGCTCAGTTTCTTCTCCATGCTGTATTTTGGCAAAGCCGGTTTAGCTCGCAATCTATTCCAGGATGCGCCCGGATGGATGGATAAAGCCTCGGCATATTTTTACAAACCCTTGTCCTTCCATTTGAATTGGGACCTAAACCATTACTCCTGGTACTCGGCAATAAACTTCTATCTCGGCTGGATCGGCTCCATGGTTTTTCTCGCATCCGGGACTTTGGCGCTCGTCATCATGATTCGTAGACGGGAAAAGTATTTTGGCACAGCGTGGGGTAAGTTTAAATACGGTTATTTCATAGCAGTGGCGGTCTTCTTTACCTGGGTGTATTTCCATTACCTGCTTGGCCGCAATGCGGGTTGGGTGGAAGAGCCCACCTACTTTTACAGTTTGCTGTATTGCATCACCCTTCTTCTTTTCGGCATTCGCAGGATTTTGGTGCGTAAGACCCGATATATCCGATATCAAGTGCTGACGCTGCTTTTTGTACAAGTCTTTTTTCTTTTCATTCTACCCTTCCATCTTTTTGATCCCATCATCAAAGCCCATCTATCCCCGGACAGCTATATCCTGCGTGAAATGTTTCCCTCCGGAAAGTGGTCCTGTTTTGGGTTTGTCCTGCTTTGGCCTTTGAACATGAACGATTTTGGAACGAGCACATTTTGGACCTGGTTCCCGTTTGTCCAGACCTTTGGAGTCTTGTTTCTTATTGTCAAATATTGGGGCAAAGGCGCTTACTGTGGATGGATTTGCAGTTGCGGGGGCATGGCGGAAACATTGGGCGACGAATACCGAACCCAGGCCCCGCATGGCTTGACGCCCAAGCGTTTGGAACATATCGGCCAATTTGTTTTACTCTGGGCGGTGGTCGCTACGGCAGGCAGTTATGCTTCGCATCGGATGGGTATGGGTAACCTCCTTGCCGACACGGTGAGAGGGGGATACAAACTTTCCATCGATGTGCTTTTTGCGGGAGTGCTCGGACTTGGCGTGTACTTCTTTTTGTCCGGGCGGATTTGGTGTCGGTATGGGTGCCCGCTAGCCGCTTTGATGCATACCTATAGTCGATTTTCCAAATACCGGATCTTTTCGGAAAAGAAAAAGTGCATCTCGTGCAATATTTGCACCAAGGTCTGCCACATGGGCATAGATGTTATGAATTATGCCAACAAAGGGATTCCTATGAATGATGTGGAATGCGTTCGCTGCTCGGCCTGCGTGACGGCTTGCCCTACCGAGGTCCTCTCCTTCGGCCAGCTATTAAAAGCGGACCCGGACAACGGCAGTCGGCCGGATGCTCCCGCAGCTCTTGCCAAAAAGGCCTGGCAGTCTGGTATTTACTAAATTCTCATGGACAACTTACAGCCATGTTTGTCCAGCAGATGCCATGAAAATCAAATACTTATTGATAACCCTCGTGGTCCTAGGGCTCATCGCTTTTAACTGGTATTTCCCTTTTCGCGATTACTTGCAGAATGCGGTGGAATGGTCCGAGCACCAAGGCCATTGGGGCGGCATCCTCTTTTTTCTTCTATTCGTGTTTTGCGTGGTTTTCTTCATCCCCATTTCCCCGCTTATCATGCTGGCGGGAACCATTTATGGTTTTTGGAGCGGGTATATTTTGGTTTCCATGGCCGGTCTCGCATCGGTCGTGGTCACTTATGCTCTGGGCAAACGTTTATGGCGGGATAGAGTGGAGAAGCTGCGTCATCGCAATCAAAACTTCGAGGCCGTGTTTGAAGCAATTGCCAAGCACGGTGCTTTCCTAGTGTTTTTAATTCGCTTAAATCCTCTCCTACCATATTCGCTTTTGAATTACCTATTCACCATTCCCAAGCTCGACTACAGGCGTTACCTATTGAGTTCGGTAGTCGGAATGACACCGGATATTTTGCTTTACCTTTACATCGGAAGAATGGGCAAAGGCTGGCTGGACGATGACAAAGGATTGACACTTTGGAACTGGGTGATTTTGGGATCCGCATTGGCCACAACGGCGATAGCCATTCTAATAATTAGGCATCTCATTCAGCAGGCCGTTCACCCCAAAGGCAAACCCGAAACAGCCACCGCAATTTAATTCAGCGGATTCATACTACGGGCGCAGTCAACGAATCCAGTCAGCGTATGCAGTCAGCGAATGACTTGCATCTGCCGTTGTTGGCTATGGCTTCCCACTTCCAATTGATAGAAATACCCACCGGGCGCAAGCGTGCTGGCATCCACGTTGCGAGAATAAGTTCCAGGTACATGAAAACTGTCCACCAGCATCCGTATCAACGTACCTTGGGCGTCAAATAATCGAAGTCTCACTCTCTCGCTGGTTGCAACTCGGTAGCGCAATGTGGTGGCCCCTCGGAATGGGTTGGGGTAGTTCTGTTCAAGTTCCAAATGGGATCCCGAAAGGCGTGGTAGCACGGCTGTGTTGATGATGGGCAGGGTAGTAAAGTCTTTGAGGAGCACATTTTTCAGTTCCGTTCCGGAAACGCCGAGCCAATCTTGTAGAATGGTTGCATACACCGAGCGGAAATCATATTGCATTGGGATATTGTCTTTTACCGTTACAACAGACGGAATGGTGGGGTTTTTCCCCAGTATGCCACCTGTTGCTCCGGCGCCCCATAAAAATAAAGGCGCCGATGTTCCATGATCGGTTCCAAAGGAGGCGTTGGAAAGGATTCTCCTCCCAAACTCAGACATCGTCACACCCAGTACGCGTTTCTCAATGCCAAGCAGTTTAAGATCGTCTTGAAATGCCGTCAAGGCGGTATCCAGGCTTGCGAGCAGGTTGGCGTGGGTGCCAACGGTGGTATCGCCCGCGGAATTTAAAATTTGATTCGAATGGGTGTCGAACCCGCCCAGATTAACGACGAAAATTTTGGTTTGCAATCCGCCCGCGATAAGTCTGGCCACGGCTTTGAGCTGGTCGGAAAGTTTGTTCCCTGTGGCTGGATAGAGCGCCGATCGATTGGTGGCATTCGCCAACGCTTTTTTAATCGACTCACCGTATTTTTGTGTCTCCGTCGCCATCAGACGAATGAAAGTCAGTTCGTGGCCGGCAGGCGTATTGGGGGCCGTATCCGTGCCCGCCGGGACCAGCGAATAAATTGACGTGGGGTTTGCCACCGCCATACCCATCGGAACCGAAGGCCCCTGTAACAAGGTGTAGAGCGAAGAACCGATTTGGATGGCGGGAGGATCTGGAAAATCGAGATTCGGGTACCCATCCGGGTACGCGGGATAAACCCCATTCAGGTAACGTCCAAGCCACCCGGTGGAAAGCACTTCATTGTAATCGGAAGCGCTGAACCAGATGTCCGTGGAACGGAAATGGCTTTGATTGTGGTTGGGGTAACCGACGGCTTGGACGATTCGCAGCTTCCCATCTTTATACATATTCTGCATGCCGACAAGCGCAGGATGTAGACCGGTAACCGTATCCAGCTTGAGCGCTTTGGATTCCGGGATGAGAATGTTCGCCCTGGCTTTAGCTAAGTTGGCATATTGATCGAGGGGTAAAACAGTATTCAGCCCATCATTGCCGCCATCCATGCGTAGCAATACCAATACCCGGTCGGTCTGGGCTTGGGCAACCAGCGCGGAAAGGGGCGTACTGCCAAAGGCTTTTGCACTCAGGCTTCCCGCGACAATCGGTACCGTACACGCGCCAGCGCCGAGTTTCAAAAATTTTCTTCTATGCATCGGCATCCCCCAAGTTCAGCAAAGTTGATATTCGGCAAGTTGCATCATCGCGCGAAGCAAACCACGCAACCGATTTTCAACCGGAGAACGCAGTTTCGTATCCGTAGGCGCTGCTATAAAATCATCCCACTCCACTCCCCATTCATAATCGGGTAGACCACCCATCATGGTGTCTTTTAGATATTTCAGCTGCAGGTCCGTAAGCGCTATGGGGTAACAAAAATCCGCTAAGTCTGAAATCAAGTTGGCAACGGTGCCGGGCTTCGAAGTGTTTTGGGCGAGTATTATTACATCCAGAGTTGCATAGAGCTGGTTGCCTGCGTATCCCTTATAACCATAGCCATTGACCAAGGTAAGCTTATCCGACAACTGCACCCGGCGGGGCAATGTATCGGAATTGATCCACAGTTCATAGAAGACCGGGTTCTGATAGTAAGCGGGCCATCCAGCGACATTGGGCGGATTGCCGATTTCCATTTGCATACGGGCGCATTCCTGCACCAATACATTTGAAAAAGCATAGTGTTCTTGAAAGTTGGTGGTCAAGGGCTGGGAAACGTTCCATTGCCGGAACAAGCCTACTACCAGGTCCAGCGGATTCTTGATGGCGCAGCCAATATTCAGGGCGTCGTGGAAATGGGCACTTTTAAGCAATGCGGCCACCACCGGTTTTACCACAAACCCATTCACTTTAAGCATTTCAGCCATTGGACCGATTATGTTTTGCTCAGTAGCGGCATCAATCGCATAGTAGACGAAGTATCGGTATAGTTTTCGACAGAGGTATCGTGCGGTTTCCGCTTGCCCAAAAATCATATTGATGAGTTCATCGAGTTCCAATATACCATCGGCCCCGGTTCGGCCTTTGATGACAGTGTCGCCATATGCGGAGGAAAATACTTTGTCGGTTACATCATGGGAGTTTGCGATAAACTCGGATGTCATCGTCAATCGCACATCCTGCCATCCGGTAAGCACACGGGCGGCGGCTTTCACATCCTCCTCAGTATAATTTGTGTAATTGCCGGCGCTGATTTCGGGGCCTTTTCCAATGGTGAAAAGCTCCTGCAATTCGCGGCCATAATTCTCATTTGGATTTTTATTCGTATTGGTGTTGCCGTTCAAATACCGGAGCATCGCCGGATCAACCGTGATCTGTCGGATCAAATCCTTGAAGTTACCGAGAGCGGATTTTCGGAGGAGCACGTTTTGTATGTAGCTCAGCCTGGCATCCCCAACGGCATCGATTTCGGAGGGGAGGAAGTTGTGCCAGAAAAGCACCATCTTTTCCCGTATCGAGAACGACTGGCTAACGATGATACGCATCCACCATGATTGAAGTGATCGGCCGCGTAGACCGTTGATCGTGCCATCATACGCTGCCGTAACCCACGTTTCACCTACGGGAACGGTGTCGGTGGATTCCACTACAACAGGTGGAGCAATGATCTCATCGGCGTAATTGAGCAAAGCATCCACACAGGTGGCGGCCGTTAAGGTCAAGGCTTTGTCCACATCGCTTTTCGTAAACCCGAATTGGGTTCGACCTAGGAGATGCATAGCCTGGCGCTTATCCCACGTGCCTGAAAAGGGTTCTAGTCCAGCAGAAATAACTGCTCGTTTGGGCAGTGCGGGGTTTGCGTATTTGGCGAAAACGGCGTCCGTTCCAGCTACCCGTGTCGGGGCGGATGGTGTTACCCCTTTGAGCAAAGAATTAAAGAGGATTTCCCGTCTTTCCATTTAACCTCCTAAAGCATAGGCCATTCTAATCTATTCCAGTGAATTTCGCATTTGGGGGAATGATTTTTTTTTGATGCCGTGGAAGAGGGAACCGATGGACCGTTCTACCAGTCCAATAGTTCATAAGGAACCAGTTATATTGTGCTTGTGAGACCTAGCCTTTCTTCCAGTCCAAATGGGCAAGGGTGCGTGCAAGTATGGTGAATTGGTTCAGCCCCGAACAAAAGAGCATGGAAATGCTCCGTAAGGGGAAATTGGAAGGCTTACAATGGATTTACGAAAATCATTCGGAAAGACTACTGAACCAGGGTTATCGGATATTGCTTTCTCGGGAACAGGCCGAGGATATGGTTCAGGATTTGTTTATAAAGCTTCCGGAAATCATCGGCGATTTTCGGGGCGAAAGCAGTTTGGGAACTTGGCTTTTTCGAGTGGCGCACAATATGTGCCTCAACCGGTTGCAACAAGCCAAGAACCGTTTGAAATTGGAATCGGAAAATCTGGAAGAGTTGGCTCCCAGGGAAATTGGAACGTCCTACGAAGTGTCGGACCTATTGGGCAAGGCCTTAGCCGTGCTCGATCCCGAAACCCGCTCCTTGCTTTGGCTCAAAGAAGGCGAAGGCTTGCCCTTAAAGGAATTATCAATTTTGTTCAAACTGCCGGAAGGGACGCTGAAGTCGCGGCTATCACGGGCCCGCGATCGGGTCAAGGAATATTTGGAAAAGGAGGCTGGCGTTGAAAAAGTTTGACGACCTGTTCCAAGATTCGAAACGTCTGAAGCCTTCGGACGAATTGTGGCAAAAGATTGCAACCCAAGTTGTTCTAAACCCTGTCGATTCCAAATGGAACACTACGCGTGCCTTCGACCAACTTTGGCATTCGTCACTTTTCAAATTGGCAGCATCGGTGACATTGACCACCTGTTTGCTAGGCTTTGGAATGTTTATGCAACATCGCAGTAAAGTTGCGAGCAGGATTTCTTTACATGCAGATTCCACCCAAGTGCATGGAGAATCGGTTGCAGCAGAGTTTTTGGATCCGGACATTTTGGGATGGGACGCGGATTTAGGAGAAATGGAATTGGATGCCGATGATTCGGCGGAGGAGGTTTTATGATGGATTGCAAGTCGACCCTAACAGGAAAAAAGAGACAAGGTTTTTTATGGGTGGCTCTTTTCCTAATGGCCTTGGTTAAGGTGGCAAAGGCTGAGCCGGGAGGGCCGAATGTTCCGGCAGTGGATCCAGGTGATCGTCCAGGTGGTCCGGTAATGCATGCGGGTGGGCCTGAAGGGCCTGGACCGGAGATTGAACCTTTAAATCCAAAGCTTCTTCGGGAATTAGATCTCACGCCTGAGCAACAGAAAAAGTTTAAGGAAGCCCACCTGACTGTTCAAAAACGAAAAATCCAATTGCAAAGCGAGAAGGCCATTTCGGAACTGGACTTAAAAAATGCTTTAACCAGCTATCCAGTGAATAAGGGTGAGGCAATGAAGGCTGGCGAAAAAGTAGCCGAAGCAGATCGCAAGCTAACCTTACTCAAAGTGGAATCCTGGAGTCAATTTCAAGCGGGGCTGTCCGCCGAACAGCACCATAAATTAATGGATATTCAAGCGGATTTGCATTCTCGGCGTCAAGCGTGGCGCGAAGAATTCAAGAATCAGCGGCGCGAAAACAAGAGAGAGGAAAAAAGGGAAGAGAGATCGGAATTAAAACACAAAGGCCGACCGGATCGTTAATCTTTTGTGTTTCCATGAGGGGCAATGGGGGCTATCTTTTCTCCATGGCCAATCTGTTCGTTAGTCTAGCTAGCTCCAAAATTTCTTACCTATTTTCCAAAAGATTATGTCTCTGCATTCTGCTTTCTATCAGCGCTATCACTTGGTCGGCGCAACTTCCGAATTCTGAAGCTGAACCAAAATCCGCTCTTCATCTTCGACTCGGCCCAGACAGCAATGTCTGTGGCGTCACTGTTCCAGAAAAAAGGCCCGCTCGAAAAATTGGCTTGATCGTTTGGCTACATGGTGGAATGCGTAGCAGCAACTCGGCCAAAGGGGCGGACGCACACCGCGCCATTCTCCCATTCATAAATATGCGTTCCTATTATGTGTGCAGCCCATCTGCATTTGCAGGCCAGGATTGGCTGACGGCACAAGGCCTGGGTCATATTGATGCCCTTATTACCTATATGCTCGTCCACTATCCCATCGACCCAGGAAACATCACCATGGTGGGTGTATCGGATGGTAGCTTGGGCGTTATCGCGTATAGTGCGCAAGGAAAATATCCTTTGCGTCGACGTTTGCTCATTTCCTGTTACCCTCAAATAGTGGTTCCGCCGGAATCGTTGGTTGGCCATCCCCAGTTCGCGTTGGGCACATGGGATTTCTTACAAGGGGGTCAGGACAGGCTTTTTCCTACCTCGGCGGTGATGCCCTATTTGGATCGATGGAAAGGTGTATACCCGAATTCGACCATTCATTATTTCCCGGATGGGGAGCATGATTTTTCATTTTATGCCACGCATTCACAAAATTTGCTGAAAAAGTTGCTTTCCGTACAAAGAAGCCCCTAAAAAACCTAGCGTTTTCGACAAAAATAAAGCATACTTAAGGCATGCAGGGCAGATTCTCGAAAATCTTTACGGCGGTAGTACTGGTTACGGCCATGTGCTCGCCTGTTCTCGTGTCCGCTAAGTCTGCTGCAAAGGCTAAGCCGCTTCCGACTTCCCAAGCGAATTCACCCGTCTCTCCGGCGAATTCTCCCATTGCCAAAGAAGTGCCTAAAGTCAGTTTGGGCGATGCGTTTATTACTCAAAACATGCTTCGGATTTATCTCGATGTACCCGCGTCCATTTTGGTTTTCAATACCCGGGGTCAGTTGGTCTACCATCTTGATTCCGAGAAGAAGTTGGTACTTATCCCATTGCAAGATATTCCCACCGGCTTCCTGTATCTTACGTTGCGCTCCGGCCAGAACGAGCTTACCAAAAAGCTTGTGTATTCCGGTAAATAATCCCTTTATTTCTGTTTGAACAAATCGGATAACGTTCCGAGATCCAAATCCTTGGCGCCGCCAACCGCTTTCAAGTTTTCCTCTTTGATGCGGAGGAACACTTCCTCGCGATGGATGGTGATGGTCTTGGGCGCCTCAATGCCGATCTTTATGGTCTTGCCGTCCACTTCTATAATTGTGATGCAAATATTGTCATTGATGCGGATGGATTCGCCCGCCTTGCGCGTCAGTATCAGCATTAGGGAATGATTCTTTCCCGCAGCGAGTAAGCGTCGTTTTCGATGATGATTTGTTTGCCCAGTTTTTCCCGAATGTTGATGAACAATGGCCCCATCAAATTGGCGGTGGATTCCACCATGGGTTGGCGTAAGGTTACGATGACGTAGAGCAGCAATTCTTTCGGGTCCTGGATATTCAGAGAATCAAGATTTTCCTTTTTAATTTTGGGCTGGTAGTCGGGACGGAAACTTAGCGGATTAATAACGGCAAAGCGAATATTATTTCCATCCACGCATTCCATCCAGTGGAAGGGCTGATGCTCGGGAACTGACATGATGATGAACTTCCGAGCGGTTTCAAACCCCGGAAGTCCGGTTGGGAAATGGATAACCTGATCCTCGGTCCATTCCACTCCGCTCGGGGTTATATTGGAGATTGCTTTCATTTCGTCCCGTATTCCTTCAGAGATACCCATTATCTCCTTTTGAACCTAGGGCCTGCAACTCTTCTTTTTTATCTGGGGCGGGGGCTCAAGTCTTTTTATAAAGTGATAAAAAAGGTTTTTTTCTCGCGCCCGATGCGGAGCAGAATCTTGTTCCCCTTAATGGCTTGTTCCATTGCCGTGCGATAGGCACTCAAATTCGGGACCCGTATCCGGTTGACTTCCATCAGCAGGTCACCGGCTTGAAGCTTGGCCCCAGCTGCCCGACTCTTTGCTTCTACTGCGATTACAACCACTCCATTCAAAATGGATTTGTCCAACTTAAAGCGATCTTTAAGCTCCGGAGTCAAGTTCACCACCTGCAGACCGACCAGCGAAGTTTGTGGCTCGTCCTCACCGTGATAGCTGGTAACACGTCTTTCATCCCGTTTAGCGATTCTGGTTTTGAAGGATAAAGTGAGTCCCTCCCGAATCACCCAGACCTCGGCCCATTCCTCCGGGATTAGCAGGGCGATGCGATTTAACAAATCATTCGCGTCGAGAATTTCAGCGCTCCCAAGCTTGGTTATGACATCTCCACGTTTGAGTCCAGATGCTTCGGCAGGACTGCCGGGCACTATCCCACTTACCAAGGCTCCATGGAAGGCCAGGCCGTTCAGCTGATTATGCAATTTAAGGCTGTTCGCCATGCCTGCGTCGATGGGTTGAATGGAAATGCCAAGCCAGCCCCGGGTAACTTCGCCGTCACGGATAAGATCCAGAGTAATCTTTTTGGCCATATTGATGGGAATGGCAAAACCGATACCTTGATAGCCGCCGGTTTTGGAAAAAATGGCTGTATTGATTCCGATCAGTTCCCCGGATAGGTTCAACAAGGCTCCGCCGGAATTGCCAGGATTGATGGCCGCATCGGTCTGAATAAAATTCTCGTAGCTATTGATTCCTGTATTCTTCCGTCCCTTGGCAGAGATGATTCCGGTCGTTACCGTGTGGGAAAGTCCATACGGATTCCCGACCGCCAACACCCATTCACCAATGCGGAGAATGTCAGAGTTGCCGAGGGGGACCGTGGGCAGTGGACCGGAATTTACCTTGATTTTAATGACTGCAATATCAGAGAGTTTATCTGTTCCTATAACGGTTGCGAGGTATTCTGATTCATCCGCTAGCCTCACTTTGATCAAATCCGCTCCCGCGATGACATGGTTGTTGGTGAGGATATATCCGCTTGGGCTGATTAAAACTCCTGATCCCAGACCGGACTCCCGACGGGGATTTTGCATGGAACGATTTGAATCAGGATCGCCGAAAAAATATTCGAAAGGGCCCTTGTTTAGAAAGTCATCATAGGGCGATCCGCTTGTCGGATCGGAAATATTTTTTTCGCTATAAATACTGACTACGGCGGGAATAGCCTTCTCCGCTGCATCGGCAAAGACAGTTTGGAACTCACGCAGACTTGGAGGCAAACGCCTGCTGGCGGAGGTAGGCAGTGAGTCAAAAAGGATTTCTTTGGGGTCAGACCCAGCAGAAAGAGTCTGGTTTTTACCTGAAAAAACGGGGGAATGTAAGCTGAAAGCACCATCCACGCTATCCCGTCCATTCTTTCCAAACCCAGCGAATCGGCAATTGAAAATCGATACCGTTGCCAAAAAAAGAAAAATGAGTGGCCACATATGGGGTAGTATAACCTTAACTGCCTCGGGCCGCACCTCCAGAGACGATGAAAGCCAGAAACTTGGCGCTTTCCACGTTCGGAAGAGGCGTTATTCTATCTCGCGGCACCAGCATCAAATATCCACCCATATTGTACGACTGGGGCATATAGACGGCCACGCGGTTTTCGCAATTGGGTAGAAAGTCCAAGGCTTCGGAAGTGATGAAACCCAACAACTTGATATCGGAACCAGGCGGGGCAGCGCTGGTCTCTATTCCGAGGGGCAAGTGGCCCATGGCAACCATCACGGGGCGGTTGAACATTTTCTTTTCGCCGACAAAGGCGCCGATCAAATCTTTAATCGAGAAATACAAAAGTTTGACCACCGGCAATCGCGTCAGGCCACTTTCGAAAAATCCAAATAGCCTTTCGAAAAAAATATTGGAAGCTAATGCGCCGATAAGCACGATAATGACAATGGTCAGCACAAAGCCAACACCGGGATAGGGAATACCTAGAATGCCATCAATTTTCCGGAACAGGAATACGATGACCGCCCCGGTCAGGACGGCCGGTACCAGGATGATCAGGCCCTTGAGAAAATTCGTCAGTAATTTTTGCATATTCTGTTCCGCACACTAAGGAAGCGAACGCACGCCTCCATCTACGCCAATCAAAGCCTGGGATTTCTGCTTGTAACGGAGGAAAAGGCCGTGCCCGACAACACCTGGCAAGCTGTTTAAAGCTGTGTCCAGAGCTTCCCAATCGGAACCCATGGCAAACTTTACATCCAGAATCAGATTTCCGTAATCGGTAATCACGGGTCCGTCTTTTCCGGTCGCGAGTCGCAAAACCGGTGCGCCGTTCAGTAGAGAGATGGCGCGCTGGGCGATGGACAAAGCGCCTGGCAGGATTTCAACCGGAACCGGAAATTTCTCGCCCAGGGATTTCACCAACTTCCCGCCATCGGCAATGATAATGAAAGTATCACACGCTTCACACAGAAGTTTTTCGCCAACCATCGCGGCCCCGCGGCCTTTGATCAATCCCAAATCGGGAGCAACTTCATCCGCGCCGTCAACATAGAGATCCACACGAGAAACTTGGTCAACGGAAAGAAGTGGGATTCCGTGTTCGCGCGCCAAAAGCGAACAGGCAATGGAGCTGGGTACGCATCGAATGGACAGCTTTTCCTCGCGAATGCGTCTGGCCACTTCACGAATGAAAAATGCGGCTGTGGATCCGGTGCCCAAACCCACTACCATATCCGGCTTCACCCGTTTGGCTGCCTCGATGCCGACTCGTAGTTTATCGTCCACTTTTCGCTTTCACTTTGCGTTTTACATTTTTCATTTTTTTCATAAAAGTATCGCTATGTCTAAACTTAACTTTTTTTAGCCTGTTCTAAATCTTTTTCTACCCGTTCTCGGCCATGTTTCAGGATTCAGTTTATCTTTCCAGCGTTTACCCAAGTTATTGGAAAGGATTGTACCACCATGAGCCTTTGGCTTTCTTTCAGGCTTATGCTTGTGGGCCTAGCCTTGCTGGCAGTTCCATCGGCTCATGCATTTGGTGAGTTGGGTCATCAGGTCATCGCTGCGTTGGCTGAGGACATGTTGACTCGGAATGCTAAAATGCAAATCCGTTCCATTCTGCCCCCGGCTGAATCCGGCGATTCCAGCGTCCACCTGGTGCAAGTTGCCGATTGGGCTGATGAAATCCGCAGTCTGCGCCCGGAAACTCGACCATGGCATTTTGTTACTCTCCAATTGGGAGAGAAGGGTTACGCGCCTGGGCATACGGATTCGCCGAGTGTGGTTACCGCCTTAGAAAGGCAATTGGCAATTCTGGGAACAGCATCCAGCGCCAGCAAAAATCGGTATGCCCGTGAGGAGGCTTTGAAATGGGTGGTGCATCTGGTTGGAGATTTGCATCAACCTTTGCATGTGGGCGAGGATCATGACCGAGGGGGTAACGAGCTGCAGGTGATAGTCAATCGGCGATCCTTCAATCTCCATGCCGTGTGGGACTTTGCCTTGCTGGAACGTCTGCACTTGGAATTGGACAGCCTGCACGCTCTAATGGGGCGGGACTTGGCCGCCGATCCCGCTTTTGTTCTTCGTAATGCTTCGGGAACGGTTCGATCCTGGGTGGACGAGACACATGCCAAGTCACTGGGATGTTACCTTCTCAACGGCAAACCTTTTCCAAAAGGCAGCAAGGTTTCTCTGAATGAAGCATACATACACGGATCCACTGTACAGGTGCTGATCCAACTCAAACTGGCTGCCATTCGTCTGGCGTGGCTATTGAATACAACCTTGGATCCAACGGGTCTAAGAAAACCTGTGCCTCCAACCCTTAGTAAAGGCAGTCCGCCGTTCCATGCAGAAGAGTATTTTACTCATAGTGAAAAGGTGTTTTTAGCGATGGGCAAACGAATGTCCTCGCAGGGGGAAAAAGGCAAATATGCGTGGAGCGCACACTCCGAAACTTATCATTTTTCCAACTGTCGACAGGTCACCCGGATCAAGCGGAAAAACTTGCAAACCGGCGATATTGTCCCACAAGGACGGCACTTGCACGCAGGCTGTCCGACCCGCTAGTAAAGCCCTTATTCGAAGCTTTGGGGATTTTGAGATGGCCCCACTGGTAAAAAATCAGCAACCCCTCTATACTATAGAGATGGCTGTGTTAAAATACAATCCAGTAGGTTTTGCTGAACCAGTTGGTTTCATGGCAGCAGGGTTTGTCGCCCTTGCAGCACTCTTTATCGGTTGCCAAGAACATCTGCCGTCATCCCTCGATAAAACATCGCTCACCAAAGAGGCACTGGCACCCTTAACTGAAACGAGTAAGGCTTTCGGAATTTACCAATGGGCCAAGGACTCCACATATGCCGCAGGATTGCAAAGCGAAATCAATGCACTCGGAACCAGTCCATCCTACGCCATGTATTTTGTCGATCGAGATGGTGGATTTCCAAAAGATATCGTCCATTTCAACGCGCAGCGAAAAATCCACACCATCTTATCGCAGGAATTGGTCCGGTATTCTGCCCGCGATGATTTCCATACGTTGGATTCGATTTTAACGGGTCGATGGGACGGATACTTCCATCGTTTTGCCAAAGAGGCCCGAGCCTCACACCAGCCTATCTACTACCGGTTTGGTTATGAGATGAATGGAGATTGGGTAGTCTGGGGGGAACAGCCGGAAAAATTTGTGAAAGCATGGCGGCGCGTCTGGAAAATCTTCAAAGACGAGAAGGCCTCCAATGTCCAATTTGTTTTCAGCGCCAATGTCGTTTGGGATGAAAAAACCGTGAAGGCCGATATCGTGCCTTATTATCCTGGGGACAAGTACGTGGATATTGTCGGGCTGGATGGATACAACTTTGGCGACAGCTATTCGCGCAAACACAAATGGAAAAGTTTTACCGACGTCTTCCAAGCCTCGCTGGAAGGTCTAAAAAAAAGTTTTCCAAAAAAACCCGTGTGGATTACGGAAATTGGTTGCGCGGAAGGATTGGGAAAGGCGGACTGGATTCAGGATTTCTTCAGCCACTTCAATGCCGATCCAGCCTTAAGCGTCTTTGTCTGGTTCAATGAAAACAAACAATATGCCGGTGAACCCAACTGGCGCTTTGACAGCGATATGGACTCTGCCAACAAATTCCGGAAATGGGCGATCAACAATAACTCCATCACGTACTTTTCCCTGCCGGCCTTGGGCGACGGATCCCAATGGAAAGTCAAGTCCAGCGAGCCCACTGGCTCTCCCATTTGAGGACCGGGTTAAGCTGTGTGGCT
>JAYTHY010000044.1:0-1961 GCA_043732185.1 Fibrobacteria bacterium | reverse complement strand
TCAAAAGAACTAGTGACGAATATGAGTGATTTGCGGCAGAAAATTATTCGACTGTTCGGGCCAACTGCGTGTAGGATGTATGGGCTAATTGCGGAAAGCGGCTTTTAGGGTCTAGGAATGTGGGATCTAAGGACCAATTTTTATGGCCCCATACTTACTATCGTTTGGGTAAGTATGCAAAATTTTCAATATTTCTGCTGTTTTCTCGTTCTGTTCCAACTATAAAACCTTAGACTAAAATTATATCCGATAAACCATCGCTATTTTACATTGGTACGCTTGAACTCTACGAAGCCTGGTTTGGCCAACTGATGCAGATTCATTCCATTGAGGAAGGTCCAGTAAGCAGAAGGCCACACTAGTCTTTTCTACTAAGTCAGGAATAGACCCTTTATTTTCTAATGCCATTTTGAAGAGCATAGGTAAATCGAAGTTCTTTTCCAATCCCTCAATAGTTGTACGATGCTGTTCCTGTCCATTTGAATGCGGTTGCGCCAGTTTTACTAATTTGAGAACCACACGTTTTTCAACAAAATCGAATGATTTCCATGAAAAAAACCGACACGATCAGTCCAAAATATTCCATTCTGATCACCAGCTATCGAAGCCTGCGTTTCCTGGATGATTGCCTAGGCACGCTACTGAAATCCACAGGTCCCAGTTATGAAGTTTTGTTTCTAGACAACGGGTCTCCAGAACCGGAAGCGGACTGGATTGAAAGTCACTTTCAGGACCCGCGCCTCCAAGTCTTTCGACTTACCGAAACGCGATATTACCCTGGTGGAATCAACTTTTTAGCCAACCATGCTAAGGGTGAATTTCTAATACCCTTAAATTCGGACACGCGAATGGATCCGAATTGGCTCATTGTATTAGATGAGTATCTACGGACAACAGGATTTGAAGCTGTTCAAGCGGACGTGCGCACCGGCAGGGATCCAGAAGAGCGGGAATCACGTGGATACAATATCGATCGATTGGGTAGAATCCTTCACGTATCTGAAAGCCAAATCCCCCCTCCAGAACGAATTTTTGGTGTCCGGGGCGCTGCGTATGCGATTCGTCGGGACGTCTTTTTTGAAATCGGCACGTATGACGAATCCTTCACCATGTATTTTGAAGAAACCGATTTATGCTGGCGAATCAATTTGTTTGGGTATCGTATTGGTTACGCCCCCGGATCGATTGTATACCACCTAGGAGGCGGGTCTTCCAGTAAATCGTTTTTTCAAAGGAATCAATTTCGATTTATCCGTAACCGTATTCTGTCTCTCATCAAAAATTACGGCCTTGCCTCTTTGGTTGTTTTTCTTCCTTTGCACCTATTGTTTTGTGTGGGCGACACTTTTGTTTGTTTGCTGAAAGGAAAATTGGGAAAGGCGTTGTCGGAAGGGCTGGCCATTCCTGCGGCTATATTTTTACTGGGTTCAACTTTGCGCAGTCGTAAAGCAATACAAACCCAGCGCGTCATTACGGATCAAGACTTGATGGATCTCGGCCTTATTCGCCGCAAACTCAAATTATTTTAGAAAACGAGTCGACCAAGACCGTGGTTTCCGGGTGACTTTCCATGAAGGAATTCGTCCCTTGGTTAATTTGAATGCCTGCCTTGCGCCTTCCACCATTCGATGGCTTCTGACAATCCTTCGGCTAAAGAAATTGGCGGCCGCCAACCTACTTCATTATTAAGTCGATCCAGTAGGGGCAAAAGTTTCGCAGGTACAGAATCCTGAAAAGCACCAAATCGAACTTCGGCCTTACGGCCGACCTCATTGGCAATTTTTTCTGAGAGGCTTTTCAATGTGACCGCTTCACCGGACCCAATGTTTACTGCGCCCTGAAGGCTGCTCTTGCAAAGATGCGCGAAGGCATCGGCGACAGCGGAAACCGGCATAAAATCCCGCAGCTGCGTTCCCTGGCTGCAATCGAGACGATCTTCCCATAGGTGAGCTTGGATCAAT
>JAYTHY010000043.1:0-13675 GCA_043732185.1 Fibrobacteria bacterium | reverse complement strand
GTCGCATGAAAATAACCATGGATCGCTACCAGGCGGACTGGGGCATGGTGGAAAAGGGTTGGCACACGCATGTCCTGGGACAGGGTCGTCAGTTTGCAAATTCAGAAACCGCCATAAAAACCTACCGCAGCGAAGCAGAGGGTGCCAAAAGTCGCGTCATCGATCAGGATTTGCCGCCTTTTGTAATAGCCAAAAACGGTCAACCGGTTGGGACCATTGAGGACGGTGACAGCGTTATTTTTTTCAACTTCCGTGGCGACCGAGCCATCGAAATTTCCAGAGCCTTTGAAGACCAGGACTTTCCGCACTTTGACCGAATTCGAAAACCAAAGGTCGTCTATGCCGGCATGCTGGAATACGATGGGGATCTGCATATTCCCTCGCATTATTTAGTAAGCCCGCCAGAGATTAAAAATACAATGGGCGAATATTTGTCCGCCAGCGGTGTCTCACAACTCGCCTGTTCGGAAACCCAAAAATTTGGACATGTAACCTACTTTTGGAATGGAAACCGTAGCGGAAAATTTGACGATAAGCTGGAAACCTGGATCGAAATTCCCTCTGATCGAGTTTCCTTCGATGAACGCCCATGGATGAAGGCGGCGGAAATCACCGATGCCGTAATCGAGCAACTAAAGACCGGCAAGTACCGATCGACTCGCTTGAACTATGCCAATGGAGACATGGTAGGACATACCGGAAATCTCCGCGCCGCCATCCTGTCCATTGAAGCCGTGGATTTGTGTCTGGGCCGGTTGCTCCCAGCTATTGACGCTTTAGGTGGCATGGCATTGATCACCGCTGACCACGGGAATGCCGATGAGATGTATGAATTGGACAAGAAAACTGGAAAGCCGCAATACGCGAAAGATGGTCGTGTCAAGGCGAAGACCAGTCACACCTTGAATCCAGTGCCATGCATTTTTTATGACAACGTAAATACTGGGAAGTATCAAATCGATGGCAAGGATTTCGGCTTGTCTAACTTGGCCGCGACAACGGTCAATTTATTAGGCTATGCAGCACCAGACATGTGGAATCGCAGCATACTTGCCTTCAAGTAAATCGAGGCGGAATTTAAAACATTTTGAAGCCGTAGCAGAAGCCTCAATCCCGACCGTAGGACTCCCCCACCTTGAAAGTATTTTCGCGATCCAGCTTAAGAATATTCTGAAGAAAACTGGTTTCGAATCGGATTTGTTTTTCCGGAGGTGGCTCTTTTAACAAAGTAAATTGCACCTGCGGTTTTTCAACCTTGCCTTCAATAACTAAGGTTTTGTTAAAATTCAATTCCTGAAAAACAGTACTGGTTTCTGATGCAGGACCTGCCTGAACGGTTTCAGTTTGCTTGGCCACCGGCGGCTGGGCCACTACACTCTTTTTTACAATGGCACCCTTTCCAGCAGTCCAGCCACTACTGTATAAACCTGTCAGAAGAAGGGATACTGCCAACACTGCCCTGCGATTGCACATTTCAAATAGACTCATTCTGTTCCAGATTATCGGTATTTTTCGTAGAAACTCAAATTTTCCTTTAGTTCAATCTTTCCACTATTTTTTCAACCTTTGGCGCCATGAGATGAAAAGTTTGGAATGGGAATTTCCTGTTCCCTTAGCGATTTCAAATATTCTGGAGTTGGCTTTCCCTGGTTCCATGGAAACACGGCTCCTGCCCCATCAAACTTAAAGTGAATACGCAGTCTCGCCCATATCCCGAAGCCTTCCGTTACCTTAAGGTTTTGGGCCGAGATCCTAAGGTAATGCCGACCTGTAGACATTTTCTTGGAAAGCAATGGCCATATATCCATACTGATTCCTTTTTCCCAACTGCCCGTTAAATTCTTTTGGCTTAAAACCATGGTTTGATCAATTTGCGCCGACCATTCTTGCGGGGCAACGATTTTTAATTCCATCCCCTGAACATTATCCGGAACATTAAAAACCATTTGCGCCCAAACTTGTTTCCAAGGAATGTACGGGCTTAGAGTGGAGTCCACCTTCGGACCTTGCCCTTTATCTCCAGCCCAAAGAAAGCGAACCACCGCGGCCACGTCTTCTGGATAATTTTTCTTTGGCATTACACCTTTTCGAGACCGCTTCCAAATAGAACTATCGGCAGGTGGCCATCCCGATTTGGGTAACTCGGGGAGTACCGTCCAGTCCTTACTCGTGAAAATATCCAGTGTGGTGTCTGCCTCGGCGCTATGTGTCCACTTGTCAGGTTCAATCTGGAATAACCTGGCAAAGGCAAGTTCACCCCATTCGGTGGATATCGATCCGGAAATAACTTTTTCGATTAATTTGCGATAGCGTTCCAGGGCCTGGTCCTGCAACTGATATCCTGCAGTTTCGAGTTTTTCCGAATAAATTTTACGTTGTTCAGGTCCAGCCTCCGGAGGAATGGGAGGATTGGTCAGAGCTTCCTGGGAAAGTAAATCGAGACATTTAGCCTGTATAAAAAGGGCCCTGCCCAGGTCAAGCTTCAATGAATCAACCATGGAATTTTTATTCAGATTGTACTTGAAAGCGAAATCAAGACCAGTCT
Source organism: Fibrobacteria bacterium (assembly GCA_043732185.1). Lineage (GTDB taxonomy): Bacteria > Fibrobacterota > Fibrobacteria > UBA11236 > UBA11236 > Chersky-265. The sequence goes on along the minus strand of JAYTHY010000043.1, from coordinate 11,130 downwards.
GAAAATTATCCATGGCTTTATCTTCAAGTTTCGGAATGCCTTCCTGCAATAATTTTACCTGATAATAGAATCGCTCCATCGCTTGAAAACCGGAAGGAAAAGGAGCCGATCGTGCCAGTTCAGCAGCCGCCAAGTAATGGCGCCCTAAATCACGTGTGCTCTCTAGTATTCTGCCTCCAAGAGTATCGAGAGTTTTGGGGTCAAACTCATACTCTTGAGCGATTTCTAGAAAAGCAATGAAGTACTTCATGCCTTGTTCTTGATACGGCGTAATCCGGGATATTTGTTGCAGCTTTCCCGCAATGGCTTTTTCCGGGGTAGCGGCATCCACCCGAATTACCTGGGCCACCAAGGCCATGGCTTTGATTTGAAACCCTTCATACGCATTGGCCATACTCAACATATGCAGGCTCGCATCACCAACCCATTTGTTATTAACCTCCTGCTTCCGACCAATGGCCAGCACTTGCATATACTGCTTTTGTGCCTTGGCATATGCCGCAGAAAGTGAAGCCATGGCATCTTCTTCCTGATCCAATTGATCAGATACAACCTTGGTCGGTTTGCGCGCGCCCAAATACACTTCTGTGCCAAAGTCCTCAAATCCTTGACCAAGCGAAAAGGCAGCTCGTAAAGACCAGTCCACGATACGGTAATCGAGCACCTTGATAAACTCATCAACAGCTGCTTTGAGTAATGCGGTTTTGGACTTGAGATCTGACTCGTATGCTGATGCCCGGATGACCAATGCCCGCATGCGTTTACTGGCGATTTCACCTAAAGTATGCTGGGCTTGGGCAGCGTAAAAACGAGCCGAGGCATCGGCGTTTTTGAGTCCGGAGAATTCATTTACAGCCTGCTTCATGAGTTGTACGGCTTCTTCCTGTTGCCCTCGTTGAAACGCAGCCGTTCCACCCATACACAATGCCTGTATAAGGCGATTTTTATCCGATGCGTATCGTCGCGTGAAGAGACTTTGTAGCTCACCGACTTTTTCCCAATTCTGTTGTTCTCCATATAATTCCACCGCGCGGAAAAGGAGATTGGGAGCCTCGGCATTTTGTGGATATTTTTTTGCATACAATTCAAACGCTTTCGCAGCCGAATCTGAACGCTTGCCATTGAAAAATGCGAAACCAGCATTATAAAGCGAGGGCTCCGCATCCGGACTTTCTGGATAGGTGCGTACCAAGTTCAAATATTTTTGACCCGCCGATTCCCATTGCCCATCCAATTCCCGGCATTTGGCCTCACGAAAAAGTACCTTAGCAAGCAGCTTCGATTCAAAATAGGCGTCAAAAAACACTTCATAAATGTGAATGGCTTCCTTCCATTTTTTTTGTTTTTCCTGCATTACGCCGGAATTAAATAGTGCCACGGGTGCAAATTCAGAAGTCGGGAATTCCTTGGCAACTCGCGCATACGCTTCCGAAGCCGATTGCAAATCACCATGCTTTTCTTTTTTTTCCGCCTGCAGATAAATGGATTGGGCCAGTCTTTCCGTTGCCTCTGCCTTTGCCGCACCATCGGATTCTTTCAGCATGGTTCTATAAATAGTTTCAGCGTCCTTTAGCCTCCCGAGCTGACCATAGGATTGCGCCGCCATCTGGGACGCTTCACCATAAAAAGTGTTTTGTGGAAACTTTTTCCGCATCGCTTCGTAGATAACCAGCGCTTTGGAAAAGTCGCCCTGGTTGTATAAATGATTTCCTTTCCAAAGCATTATTTCCGGAATCTTTTCATCATTAGAATCCAAGCTCAGATAATTATCCAGGCTTTGCAGATAAAGGATAGAAGCCTCTGAAGGTGGCTTTCGAGCAGAGTCGGGTTTAGGGACATCTAATTCTACCGAAACCACGGTATCGCCTTTTGCGGTAGCAGCAACAATTTCCGGTAAGGGCGCACCTGTCGCATGTGTCGACGATTTATGCAAAGACTTAAAGCCGGCACAATGAACCAGCAGCAATGCCGCCAAAAATGCTCCACTCCGTAAAAATCGGTGCTTACTTTTTGCCATCTTCAGCCTTCTTCAGCATTTCCTGCGCAGCCACAATGGCATTGTACGCTGCTGTCATTTTGAGTTTCTTATCGCCGATGGCCGAAACTTCAATATATTTCTTGACTGCGGCAGAGTAATCTTCCAAAGAGTAGTATGCATCCGCTTCCTGATAATTGTACTTGGCCCGATTTGGATTTTCGGGATAGATTGCCAAGAATGCCTCATACGCTGAGATTGCCTTGCGGAAATAAGTTTCACGAGTTTGTTTTCCGGGTCCATTCGCGTCCTTCAATTGCTTGGCTTCGTATAGGTAATGACGCGCCACCAGTTCGATGGCCGCCTGGCTAACCGAGTCCGCAATTTCTTTAGATTCCTTGGCCTTGATTTTCTTATACCATTCGCCATTGCGACAATACAGTCTGAAAATCTTTTCCCGAACTTCAGCAGCTCTTTGATAATTCTGTTCCTTTTCATAGGCGAGCCCTAGCTCCATAATGGCTTCCGGCATACGATCATAATCGGGATAGCCATCCAGCAAGGCTTCCAGCGCATGTTTGGACCGATCCAATCGACCCTGCTGTCTATAAATTACCGCCATGCGATGTAATAATTTAGCCCCCAAGTACGCATCACCCAGTTTTTCCGCGAAAGCTTTACTTTGTTTGAGACCTCCATCACCGCTTGTATCGCTTTCTGCAATGGATAGAGCCGCAAATTGGAGTGCCTCACTGGTCAGTACGGATTTTACCTTGCCTTTAGCGTTTCTTCCGGATTCCTCCAATATGAAGGTGAAAGAACTGATGGCCGTTTTGTAGGCATTGGCCCTGTATCTGGTCCAAGCCAACTTATAAAGAGCTTGTTCAAAATATTTAGAATCCGCGAAGTCAAGCACCTTATCATACGCTTCCGCAGCCTGTTCCAGTTTGTTTTCGTTGAAATAATATTCCCCAATAAATATATATGCCTGCTGTGCATATGACGCCTGCGGGAAACGCTGTACCAACTCTTCAAAATAGTGCAGACCAGAAACCGTTTCACCCCGCAAGGTTTGTGAATAACCCATATAGTATAGAGCCGCAGGGACGTAAGGCGAGTTCGGATAATTTGATATCAGATCCTTCCAGGGCAATTCAAAACTCTCCGGTTCGAGAGTGGGTTCCGCTTGTGGAGCCCGGCCTACACCTGCCTGCGCCTCTATCCATTGGAATGATGCCAGACGTTTCTTTAGTGCATCCTCCTCGAGACCGTAATTCAAATAACCCTTCTGGAACAGCATCCAATCCATAATACCAAGGGAGTTGGGGTCCTCACTCAGCTCACGGATACGCCCCAGAATGTCATCCGATTTACCTGCCAAGCGCTCCGAAATATCGTCTGCCAATACATGTGAACGTTTGACCATTTCCGACCGAACAATGGTCTTGGAACTATCCGATCGCAAAGCATAAATTTCATCCTGAAGCTTGCGCTGGGAATACTTCAGTAATTCTTCCAGCCAGGCTTTATGCATCACGTGAATATCCAAGGCAAGGGCACGGCTTTCAAATAGCTTTTCTTTGACAACCAATCGGAATCCGGTGGTATCGCTCGCGCTGGAGTCGACACCTTTCAGATTTGAAAGGGCCGGATCCTTCAGTTTTGTCAACACTGCTTCTCTTTCACTATTGAAGGATTGTTCGGAATACTCGCCCGTTTTGTAACGCTCATCAACAAAGTCACAAAGCCCTAGTCCTTGTTGATAGAGCTGGGCGATTTGTTCCGCGGTCAGTGGCTTCTGTCGACTTAAAGCGGCGGAGGCTTGCGTCAATTTGGCGCGCACCGATTTCAACTGACTTTCGGAAATGAGGTTATTCTGTTGGCGTTCCAATAATTTTTTACTGAAATCCTGCAGTTGATCGGATTCCCGGTCAACCATAACACGGAACGCCCATTCATTTTTGGCTTTTAGCATCACCTTCCGGACCAAGACCATAAATCCTTCGATAGCCCAAGGATTATCCGGATATTGCGAAATCAGTTTTTTCAAAATGAATTCTGCTGCATCCAAATCCTGCATCTTGATATTGGACCACACCATGCCATAAAGTGCCTCAGCTTGGAATCCAGGCTGGTCGAGAAGGTTTTGATAACCCTTCAGTGAAGTCTCGTAATGGGCTTCTTTAAAATTGAGATGTGCCAGGGCAATTTCCGCCTGGTTATGCAGTTGCTTATCAATTTGCGATTCCGCCACCAAGGTTACCAGCACGCCACGGGCCTCCGCATAGCGCTTTTGACGCACTAACGATTTGGCATAGATGAATAGGGATTTGAAGTGATACCGATCCTTTGCCGTTGTAGAGGTCATTTCGGTTTCCAACAAGGAATCTTTGCCTAGTGCATAGGTGCTTTGAATAACCAAATAGAGGGCTGGAGGCAATAACTTGGCATCCAAAATGCCTGCAGCCCTAAAGGCATGGAAACGAACGATGAGCGAATCATCTTGACGGGATTCGAAGAGGGCTTGGAGAAGTCCCAAGCATGCAGGCCCATACATGCGGCTTTCATGTGCAACCTTGCCATATGCTTCCACAGCCTTTAATGGCTTTTCACCTTGCATGAAACTGGCGCCCAAATAATAGTTCACGAGCCCAATTGAAATCCGTCCGTGGAAGCGCAATGACAATCTTTCCAAATCAGATTGAACCATTTCAATGCTCTTGGAGGTAATGCGTCCCTTAATACGGCCAAGATCCAGGCTTGCCATTTTCTCCCAATCCGATTTTTCACTGCGCGCCGCCAGGGAGTCCTTATAGTCATTCATTTCCCCATAGAACCGCTGCGACGCTCGGCCAACATTGGTCATCAGCACCTTAAAGAATTCATCTTCAATAAGCGTATTCTGATTTACCAACTTGCCTAGCCCAATACGGTCGCTGTATTCCGACAGCAAGGCAAAGGCATCGTCCCATCGCTTGTTCAATTCTTTCTGTACCTTAACCAAGCGTCCGATTCTTTCCACATTGTCTTTAAGCAACAGATCGATCATGTCTTGGTTGGGACTTTCTTCCAACATTTCCCGAGCGATGAAATTCGCATCCTCGAGAGGCTTCTCAAGCTCCAGGACCTGCTTCCGAGTTAAGGCCAAGTTTCTTTCCAGACCTTCGATCATCCGGTCTAGTTTAATGTCATCCTTGGGACCCAAACCGGTAATCCGCGTCGGATAAAGCTGGAGATCCCGGAAATCTTGCCCCATATACTGCAATCGTTCTAATTCCTCAAGAATGAGGTTTAATTTGCGACGTTCTTCACGCAGACGATTAACCATGGCATCAGCTTGGGACCAAAGACCCTTATTGGAGGGTGCAATAGATCCAAAGGTGAGGCCACGATTCCAGCCAAGACTCGAGCCAGAAGCGACAGGAGCCGCAGCAAAAGCAGGTGCAATACCCAGAAGGGCACGCAGGAATAATAAAACCAGAATCAGAAGCCGCACTAGCGGCATCCCGACCCTAGTTGAGGTCGACGGTTTTGCCATCAGCCTCCTTTCTCCGCAGTTCCAGCTTTTTCTTCCTTTCGGATGCGTCCAATTCCTCGGACTGGTTTACCGGCGCGCCCAAAGTGGCGTCCAGGTCGACTTTCTTTCGTTTGTCTTGATAGCGTTTAAGCAGAAACGATCGGTACAGTTCACTTGAGGGCTGGGTAAACCAGAAGGGATATCGCACTAGCCAGAAAACTTTCCACTGTGGATAAAACGGCGAATACCCGTCTGACGCGCCTTCCAGGCATGGGTTGGTTGCCACAGTGCACGGACCCAACTTGGGCCCGCGGTCTTTGCTGAGAAGCCAAGATAGCCCCCCTTGCAATTCAAGTCCGTTTGCGTATTTCATCTTGGCTCCGGAATTCACATACATGGGCATTTCCATGAAATGCATGTCAAAGGGCTTTCCAACCACATAGAAGCGTTTCCAATTTCCATTTTTCTCGCCAAATATATTGGCTCGGATTTTTTTGGAAATTTGACTCATGAACGGTTGCGCTTCGAATTCGGTAAAGAAATCAGTTGTATATGTTTTTAATTCCAAGCCCAATGACATAGGCACCAAGGATAAATCCTGTCCCGGCAGCTTCAGTTTTCCCTTGCTCTCTCTCACCAATTTCGCATTGTAGTCATTGACATCTGAGGAGAATTCCCCTTCCCATCCCAAGTTTGCGTAAAGCTTGAAAGGCAAGTATGAGGAAATTCGAATAAGTTCAACGTCTGCCGAGGTCAGCAATTTCCAACTGGTCACACGATCGGAATTGCCGAGTATGAATCCTTCCGGCCCAAATCCTTCTCTTTGTACTCGGTATCCGTTGGATGGAAAATAATCCAGTAAAGTCTTTTTCAATTCCAAAGTTTGGCTGAAACCCAGCAATCGAATGTATTTGTTATTCGGAGTCGTAAGTTTTGCCCGGGCATACAAATACCCAGGTGAGAACACGTAGGTTAAGGCGTTGATACCACCTACCAGATCCAGGAAATCGGTTAGTCCATAATTCAATTCAATATGCGGCAGAACCGGAGGGATTTTTTGCGCTGCAGCATTGTCCCAAAGGAACGTCCTGCCGTACATGGTTATATTCATATTTCCCGCCCCAGAAGTTGAGGAGGAGGATGTCGTACTCAATCCATCCTGACGCGATCGCCGAGCCTGAGCCAGAATCGACTGGGCAAGTGTCAGGTAAAGCATTACCCCGATGAACAGGGTTTTAGATAACTGTTTCATTCCAATAAATCCTCAATTTGTTTCAGTTCATTCCGAATTTGCTTTCGCTTTTCCGTGACTTCCACTTCCGATTCGTCGAATACGCCTTTGAAAACATCTTTCGACTGTGTTGCCTTTCTTTCTTCCAAACCGATTTCCTCAACTTTAAGACCGGCGGCCGCCGCTGCTGAGCCAGAGGCAGCCAGAGAACTGGCTGTCGAAGCAGAATCCGGTTGACCCTTTTTCTGCGCGGCATTTTTCGCAACTTTTTCTCGGTAGGCCTTACGTTGCTCCTCGTTGAATATGAGCGCTCGGATGGCTTCCGTCCTGGTTTCGTTGAATACCAGTGGAGCTTCGAACCCGATTTGCAACTTTGGTGGTTTTCCCGTTTCGCGATTGAAGAAGGAAATGGGATGAATGGGATCCATGGTGAAATCAGCTGTAAAGGTGAGCCTATCCCCCATAGCTGCGCGGTATCCCATTCCAAACTCATAGATGGTTGGAAGAAATCCACCGGAAGGATTGGGATTGAACTGCGTAGGCAAGGGTTTGTACAACATCGCTCCACCCCGTACAAACCAATTCCTACGATTTCCCATATATTCCATGGCAAAACGAAATTGGTGCTGCGTATAAGCGTGGACAAGCCGATAGTCGTCCAAGTTGGTGTAATTGAAATAGGCCTTGATAGGCAAGGCGTGGACCACCTTCACTAAATCGAGATCCGCAACTACACCCCAGTACAGCATAGGGTCAAAGCCGGGCGTCGATTCCGCTTTGGAATAAATGTCTTCCTCCGTAGACAGCGTGGCACTCAATATCAGAGCCATGCCGATAATTCGGAGGTTGTCATTTCCTGGAGTCGTTACTTTTAATCGCGCAGTGGAAGCGCCGAGTTTTTCCCCGTCCCAGGGTATTCCCTCGACTTCCAAATGCAAGAAATTCGCCAATCCTAATGTTGCACCGACACTTGGAGCAAGGAGCAAGTCCCTATGCAACCTATTTCCTGACCCGTACAGCAGGCGGAAATCGTTGCGGTAGACCGTATCCACCAGCTTTGCCAATCGTTGATTGGAAACCGGTTGAATGCGGAAATAGGAACTCGCGCCCACAGTAACCCAAATGTCACCCAAGCCCACAGTATTGGATGCCAGCACTCCTGGAACGCCTTGCGCCCGGGAACGTAACTGGGCAGCCATGGCGATGTGGGCCAGGAGTCCAAGGGTTAGGAGGAACGGCACGATCTTACTCATCGTTGACGGGCCTCAGGGTAGACGGCTTAAATGTTTTGCCATCTTTTTTACGCTGCCGCTGGTGCTCGCGTAAAAGATCGATCTCTGCCGGAGAGAACAAACGCCAGCCACTGGCATTTGTTCTGAATCCGGCGAGGCTGGGATTTTCTTCCAGCCAACGCTTCAAGGTAGAGACGGAGACTCGAAGAGCCTTCGCCACCTGACCGCTAGTGTGATAGGATGGACTATTTGATTCGTTCAGGCTGTACATCTGAACTCCTTTGTTTGGGACGTCTAAATATTTTATGGGGTGGAGGACCTAATGCCCTAGAATTTCATGGACTTAAGTGGCCCATGAACTTATCCAAATACCCACGAAAATCAGGGTTCATAAAGCCATTCGATGACCCAGTTGCCGAAGGTGTTGCTAAAGCTCATTTCGAAATGGACGGGGACCTCATCAAAAACCCGAGAATAACCTCATTTTTAACCGAGTTCTGGACCCCTCCATAGCTTTGCCAAAGCAGAGGGGTGAATACCGATCCAATGTGTGGAAATTTGCTATCCTCACTAAGAGCGCAAATACCGCAAAAATGAAAAAGGGTTGCCTCTTGGACGAAAAAAAGGAAATCATATCCTTAGTCTGAGAAGACACAAAAACATCAAATAAGGTGGCCGGATGCGAATTAAGTTCCCGAGATATAAGTTCAGACTGGCAGCCTTGGTGTGCAGTGTTCCCACCATCCTTTTTTGTGCCGGAACTCCTTTGGTTGAAAATCCAGATGCACTGTGGGAGATCAGCAAAACCCATCTAAAGGATCCCATGAATTGGCCCAGTGTTTGGCAACTGAATCCACAAACTGCCAATCCCGTCCCTGTGGGTGAATCGCCAAATCCGGAAAAAGAAAGCGAAGGCGCTTCCACAAAATCAGTCCGCGGTAGTAAGAAGTTTGGCAACGAAGATTGGAAAAAAAATCCCACCAATCGTACGCAAAGCTACCTGCAGAAAGTGGGCGCACTCAAGCCAAATGAAAGTGAACCGCTGCCTCCACAGGACAGTCCAAGACGGGAATCTTCCACCAGTGAGGGCGCTCCTGCTAAGTATTACCTCTCACAGGAAGTGGTTCTCGGCACGCCATTTCTCGCAGAAACGGGTATCGGTTCCCACGCCTTTCCGCATGAATGTTCTCTGCGTTACAGCGGGTCCAATGAATCGGAAATTTTACAATTATTCGATGAAGTGGTGATTGGTGCTGGTCGCGAAGTGGGTGTGAAACCAGGTGATTTATTCCGTACCTACAATGTCGGACTTAGTTATCGCTCCCTAGCTACTGGACACGATTTAGGCCACATTATTGAAACCAACGGTATTGTGGAAATAGTGCGCGTAGGGCCGAAAACTTCGGTGGGTCGCCTGATTCGTTGTTTTGGCACCATTTCCCAAAGTGCCCGGGCATGCCCACTGACTTCGCTAACCGAGGTTGTCGCCACCGGCTATTCACCGGTCACAAACGGAAAACTGAGTGCAAGAGTGGTTTGGCTGAATGATGAGGAATTTCCGCAACCCTTCTCATACGCCATTGTGGACCGCGGGTCTGCCCGTGGCTATAAAATTGGAGACATGGTTTTGTTTTTCAACCAAAGCGATGGCCGAATGACGGATAAGGTGCTGGCGAATGGAATAGTGGTGAATATCAAGGAAAAATCATCCACAATTTTAATCAAGGACTTGTATCCAGGTATCATCAATCGCGGCGACTATACCGTTATCGTGCAAACGACCGTGATGTAAGCTGCAATGTAACGGTATGCCCAACTAATTTTTAACTTTCCCCAGAAGGGTCAAGGCACCTTTTTGGTACATTAATTCGACCTTTTGGATGCAACAGTCATGACAACGGTCGTACTCAATTTCATTTATTCCTTTGCCATCGACCGCAGTTCGAGGGAACCAAAGCGTATCCTGTTTTTTCTTCTCTACTATGTAATTGGATTTTTCGTCGCCTTTATCGTTTTTACTATGGTCTTGCTTTGTTTGGAAATTTATCAATTTCCCTTTGCGCGCAATTTTATCTACCGTCAACTGGGTGAGCACGCATTGCTGATGCTGGAAACACTGCTGTTCTGATGCTCGTGCTCCAGGCAATCGAAAACGTTCACAAGGCGAATTGACGTGAATTTATCCAAATACCTCTACCAGGTATTCTTGTTCAGCATTCTGGTGCCCGGTTTGATACTCGCCTATCTCAGCTTCCGTACCGTCAAAGAGGAACGTATCCTGATCGAAAAATCACTGGAAAATCGCAATACAGAATTCGTCGGTGCCATTCAAGGTGTTTTGGAAAAAACAAAGTCTGAACATCTGACACGCCTTCAGGAACAATTACAGCGGTCCAGTTCAACCTCTTCCCCCGACAATTACCTTTTCCTTGCCACTGATTTGCTGGAAAACTCACTGGTTCAATCCTTAGCCATTTTTTACGGCGATGAAATGGTTTTTCCCAGGCGGTTGCTATACCAGGACAGCCTTGGCTTTGGCAATGACATAAAATCTACGGGCCAGTCCAGCACCGCCGTAGCCGCAAATGCTATCGGCACAGGAAATACTGGCACATTGAACACCCCAGGAATGGTGGGAACAGCAGGGATAATTGGATATACACCTTCGACTTCCCTACCGGAAGATGATTCACTTGAAATTCCAGTCAAGGCTCAGGAATTCATTGCCGCCATTCAACTAGAATATCGTCAAGGTCGCTATCTGCATGCTTTAAGACTGATCCGGACCTTCAATCACATGGCGGAAGGGCTGTACGCTACCCGAGCCGGTACCCTGTATCGGTATGGACTTTGGCAATTGGAAATTAAGTGTCTCATCGGTCTCAATCTGACAGAAGAAGCTGTTGGACAAGGTCGCGAGCTCATCCAAGCCTTACTGCGAGGGAATGGCTTTGGCAGCTACTATCAAGTTCACTTTTATCTTACTGAAACCGTTAACCTGTTGACATCTCTGGAAAACCTTCCTAGGGAGATCCGTGATTATTTCTGGTCCATTCACCAAAAATCGGAAATATTCTTGATCAATGCCGAGTACATTTCCCGTGAATGGACTGCCAGCCCTGAGACCTTAATCCGATCTCGGAGTTTGGACTTCCAAAATCCCATCCAGATGGAA
>JAYTHY010000042.1:0-96623 GCA_043732185.1 Fibrobacteria bacterium | reverse complement strand
CTTCCTGAATGCGCCATTCCTCAAGCAACACCTGGCGTTTCCGCGGATAAACCTTGCCTAGCACCTCTGCGCTTTCGATGCGATCCGTACGGAAATTCCGGAATCCCGCCCGCATCTCGCACCTTGTGACGACCACCCGAGAGGTGTCAAAGAAAGCCAGGGCAAACGGCCAAACGATACGGGAGGTTCCTTGGTCTTTGCCGTCTCGATAGACAAGCTTCACTTTTTTCTGATCGCGAATGGCTTTTCGCAGGGCAGGAATATTCTTTCCTTCCGAAGCCTTGAGCGCTCCAGGAGGTATCATGAGCGTATTGTTATCCAATTCTACTCGCAAATGCGGCGGAAGTACGGCTGCAATTTTGGCTAAGGCATTTTCTGCGGCAGCTCCCAGGATATCGTCTGTCCGCTCCGCTACCCACCGGGCTCCAAGCACCAGAGCCTCAATTTCATCGGGCTGAAACATCAAAGGAGGCAAAGTGAAACCGGGTTTCAGAATGTAGCCTAGACCGGTGGCGCCTTCGATGGATGCGCCTTGCGCCTGTAGAGTAACGATGTCCCGGTATAGCGATCGTGGACTGATGCCAAGCTTCTGCGCCAATGCGGCGCCCGTTATCGGATACCGATTGCGTCTTAAAATTTCCAATATTTCTAACAGGCGTTGCGAGCGAGACATGATATTTCCTAATTAATCAACATAGCTTCCCATTGCGTGTCATCCCACCCGCAGTGAGTCTAACGGTTCAATTTTCCCTGCAAACCTCTCCATCCTCCACCATTGTGCACATCCGAAAATCCACTGGATGTCAAAATCCCTTTCGCACTGGCGCTTCGCGCTCCGCTGGCACAACAGACAATGACTGTTTTGTCTTTACGAATGCTGGACAGTTTATGCGTCAGAACTTGGAGAGGAATATTCACCGACCCTTTTATATGTCCACCTTGAAATTCATCCTTGGTCCGGACATCCACAATTTGGGCCCCTTCTTGAACCAATGCTGCAAAGTCAATCGTTTCTCCCAATCCCAATGCGTTTTTAATAAACGTGAACATCTCGGTTATTCCTTCACTTTACAGGTTGAGATTCCAAGCATTTTATAAATGGGGCAGAAGCCAAGCAGGCTGGTCCCTAAAAAAATTAAACTCAAGGCCCCCAGGCTGATTGCCAAGACTCCGCTGATTTTGCCTAGTAGGAACATTGCCAATACTATTATTCCGAAAGCCACTCTACCAATGCGGTCGAAGGTGGCGATATTCTTTATCATACAATTCTCCTTTTTATGAGTTGTTCAAGCGTTTACGACATTTTATGCAATTCAGATTCCAAAAAATAATGCACTGGCAGACCCGCTCTGCCATAGGCATTCATTCCTCCGGATAAATCCTGTATATTTTTGTAACCCCGGTTACGCAAAATGCTCGCCGCGATGGAAGAACGGTAACCGCTTCCGCAATAAATACGTATTGGTCTATTTCGATCCAATGTGTCCATTTCCGAATTCAGCCGATTAAGGGGAATAATTGTGGCACCAGGAATCACACCTTGTTCAGTTTCCGATGGGTTGCGAACATCAAGTAATATGGGAACATCTTCACCTGGCAGCAGCTTTTTATTCGTGGATAATTCTGGTTGACGTAAATCCAAAGCGCTCCATTCTGATGGGCTTAGGCGAACAAATTGCGCGACTGGTCCCCCTTGATTTTTCCAGGACTCGAAACCGCCTGCCACAAAGCCCACAATTTTTTCATAGCCAATACGACCACACCGGATTGCCGCTTCTTCTTCCGTGCCGGCCTCGCAAAGCAATACGATGGAAACGTCAGGCGGAAAAAGCGTCCCGAGCCAAGGTGAAAACTGTCCTTCCAATCCGATATTGATTGCATTGGGAATGGAGCCGGATGAATATTCATCCGATGAACGGGTATCCAGCACCATTGAGCCTTCCAACACCGCCGACTGCACTTCCGCTATGGATAATGCCTTTAATTCCAGAACAACATCCTTCAAGGAACGCACGCCTTCCAAATTAAGCCTGACGTCCTCCGTAAAATATCCCGGAGCAGCAGGAAGGTCCGAAGTGACAAGGTGGATAAAGGTTTCCTGATCCTTGGCTTGCAGGGCGTAATTATTTTTTTTCTCGGCTCCAATCGTCGTGAACTCAGCATCACCGATTTTTTTCCCACAAGCCGATCCCGCCCCATGCGCAGGGTAAACACGGGTCTCATCAGGCAGCGTCTTGATTTTATATTCAAGGGAATTATAGAGCAACAGGGCCAGCTCCGATGCGGGCATTTTAGTTCCCAGCAGATCCGGCCTGCCCACATCTCCGACAAATAGAGTATCGCCGGAAAATAAAATGGGCACGGAGTCTGGGGCTTTCAAATCATGGACTAGGTAACATACACTTTCCGGAGTATGGCCCGGTGTTTCCAGAACATGGATCGAAATCGCTGCGCCCAATTTAAGTTCGTCACCATCCCGAACTTTTAAAAATGGTTTTTTCGCTAAAGCCTTTGCTCCAAATACCACTTTGGCGCCTGTTTGCTCCGCCAAATCCCAATGCCCGGATACGAAATCGGCATGTACATGGGTTTCCAAGATGTATTTCAGCCGGTAACCCTCTTCCGTCAGGATGGATAAATATTGTTCCACATCTCTCTGAGGATCAATGATGGCTGCCTCACGCGATGCTTCATCGGCCAAGAAATAGGAGCCATGGGAAAGGCATTTCAAATAAAACTTTTTGAGAATCATACTATTCCTTGCACAAATTCTTTTATGAAAAGCCCCAACCCTAAGAGCATGGTCAGCCAGGCAAATACGGTCTTAAGATGGGTGCCCCTTATCCGACTGCTGAAATATTGTCCAATCATCACGCCTGCCAATGAAAATCCACTGAAGTAAAAAACGAAATTCCAATCCCAACCCTGATAATGACCCAAGTCGCTGGCAAGCCCGAACCATGCATCGATCGCTATGATTGCTAAAGATGTACCAATGGCGTTTTCCATTGGCAAGGCAGCAAAGAAAAGCAAAGCCGGAACTATCAGAAATCCACCCCCCGCTCCAAAAAGCCCAGTTAGAATTCCTACGGTAAATCCCAAGATTACCAAGTTGGAAATGCTTAATTCTAATTGCGCGGCTGGTGGGTTTTTTACAGGTTTCCGTAACGTTAGTACTGCGGCCAAAACCATCACCAATCCGAACGCACACATCAGCAAGCCTTCACGGGATTGGGAGAAGTGGTTTCCTATGCTTATCCTTGCAGGGATTTCGTGAAGAATAAAATTTCTGGACAGAAATATGCCGAGAAAAGCAGGCGGGGCAAACATAAGCACCACCCGGAAGACCACATGCTTACTGCGTAAGGCCATTATCGCGCCAACAAAACTTGTAACCCCAACGATGAATAATGAATAGGCCGTGCCTAGAACAGCCGATACCTGAAAACCATATACCAAAATTGGAACCGTGAGCAAGGCCCCCCCGCCTCCAACTAAGCCCAGACTAAGGCCTGCAAGGCCGGCCAATACAAATCCAAGTTCAAAGTGCATGCTTCCGCTTTTCCTTAAGCCTTACAAGAAAATTCAACTACAATACAGGGATTGCAAAGCACTGATAAGGTTGAGGACTTTTTTGTCCTTGAGCCGGTAAAACACTTGGTTGCCTTCTTTGCGGGTGGCTAAGATGCCCTTGTCACGCAATTTGGCAAGATGCTGGGAAACGTTGCTTTGGGATGTGCCCAAGAAAACCTCCAACTCACCCACCATTTTTTCCCCTGAACCGATAAAACAGACTGCCAGAAGCCGGGTTGGATGCGCCAATGATTTCAAGCCATCAGAAGCGGCTTCGGCATTTTTAACGAGTAAAGTCAACTCTTTTGATTTCATATATTAGAATATACGAATATTCATATTCAAATGCAAGCACAATAAACAATCCCAAAATGGGGCCCACTATTCTAAATCGTTATTCAAATAGAGACAGGGACGCGCCAGCTGAAAAGGTTGGGGTCCATCCTGCGGACAAAGGTCCTTCTTGCTGGTATTGTAGATTAAACCGAATCCGTGTTCCAAAAATTTGGCGTTTAGGGCCCCATACTAAAAAAGAGTGAAAAGTATCCCGCTGGTAGCCCTTCACTGATCCTGTCAAAAAAGCGCTGTATCCCACTCCCAAAAAATACGAGGCGGCTGCATCACTGATTAAAGGTAGGCTGAACGCCAGCTCCGCGTCGCGCCGCTGCGTATCAAAAGTTCCGTAGTTCAATTGGAAGTTTAGTAAGTAGAGACATAAATCCATGGATAGAATACGTCGTTGGGATTCTCCTCCAATGCCGGTCAAAAACCCAATGCGTCGGAACAATAAGACTGAACCCCAAGTTTGCGCATAGGATAGGTTTGCCTCCATACCGTTGGGGACCTTGCCAACACTGTCTTCCAAGTTCAATCCTGCCGCAAAACCGCTCAGTAAATTCTTGTCACCGCGCCAAGGAGCCACATCCATTCTCAAATGGGCACCATTCTTTGCATTCAAAGAATGTGAATAGTGCACCTCGGCCAGCGAAGGCTGATTCTGGGGAGCCGTATACCACAATCGATCCGCGGATTGAAATAGGGTCGGATGGTCAAGCAGAGAAACCTGCTGCGCCGAAACACGGTTATCCTTTACCCATGGAATGGAATCCAACATGATTTTTAGCCTGGATTGCAAACTATCCTTTGGAAGTGCCGCTTGTCCGGAAGCAGTCAAACCCACCCAATGATCCAATACATCGAACAATCCTTGACGAACTGCGGATCGGTCCCTGCTTATCAAATCCTCTGCATGCGTACGCGTATCCAGAATCACTAGGGCAACGGATTGTCCTGGTTCGGAACGATTGTAAAGCCGCACGGAGTGGTTGGCTTTAATCAACCAATCATCCGAACCATGCACAAGCAACAAGGGATCCCTCACAGCAAGAATCTCATCGGCAGGGCTGGCACGATTGGATGTCAACGCTTTCGTCATTCCAAAGGCGGCTATGTATAGCATGCGCGCATACCCACTTCTATCCACTGCAGCACCTGAGGAAATCATACCTTCCATTGGCTTGCCGATGTCCCCGGAAAGGCGCGAATTGATGTCGCTGACTCTATATGGGGGTGCCACAGCCATAACTGAAGTTAAGTGCCCATTGATGCCTTCCAATGATGCAAAGCGTATCACCGTCTTTGCGCCGATGGAAAATCCAAGCGCGTGGATTTGAGGGTGCTTGGTGAACAAACCCAAGCTGTCTGTTAAGATTTTTAGATCCCGCGCCTCCTGTTCCCCCCAGGAGTATATTTTTCCAGTCCACTGGAAATCTTCACCGTGTTGAGGTGGATTCATAATCAGTACAGACAGGCCTCTGCTTAGAAAATGATCGCGAACCATACAAAATTCCATTGAGCGATTGTGCTGGGTAAATCCGGGTACCACCAGAACCAATGGCGTTTTCGACCCTTGGTTGACATATTCATAGCGGATGCCGTCCAGCACTTCGATGCGACCTGGCGTATCGATGCGGCACTGTGAAGCCAGAACTGAAACTGGCGTGTCGGCTTGAATGGAATGAGTAGCTAGACTGACTGTCAACGCCAGAGCCAATGGAATACAGTTTAATGAACGGCGTAAATTTTTGACTTGCACAGAGAAACAAGTTTAATTCTTAAATCACGGTGTCACAATAGGGCTTATTCTCCAATTCCGAAAATACGGCCCATGGCGCCGACATCTATGTCGACCAAAGCACTGTAGGTCAGCAGGGATGGGCCCACTTGCTTGTCCCAAATAGGCGTCGTTTGAACCAGGCGCAGCACTGGGACGACGTAAAAAGATTTGACCAGCGATCTCCCTATTTCGACTTCAAGCCTCCAATCCGCCTGATAATCGCCTTTTCCTGGCGCTGGTAAGGAAGCGAAAAGACTATTGTATCCAAATCCCGCGCGGACCAGACCCAAGGGCTGGCTGCCCCATCTCCATCCGGTTGTCCAGCACCAGGTTGGAATATCCATTTGGGTCATGGCAAACAGTCCTGGGTAAAGACGAGTGCCATGGGACGATCCACCTGGCTGAGAAGCGAATTCCAAATCAGCCATAAATGAAGGGACGAAAGAAGCGGGTACCGGATAGGCATGGGCGGTTAAACGGGCCTGAAATAAACGGCCCTGGTCCTGGAAAGGATCAAATTGGCCAGATCCATTTCGGATCACGTCCCGCCAGCCTCCGTATTCTACAGGCTTGAGCGCAGTCAACCCAAACTCTGCGGTCCCTTCCAACCAGGTTAACCAAAACGAACTGGCAATCAGGTTCCATTCCAAAGTCGGGGTCCAGCTTGGTGTCGCATCTTCCATGGCTCCCACCCTAAAAATCACGCTGTTGGTTTTAGCTGCGCGCAGATACTGCCGTCCATACACCGGCGAAGCGCATGTAGAATCGACAGTATGATACTCCAACCTCACCCAGCCACCTGAAGCTTGGATGGCCTGATTGGGAGATAGGGCCAAACGCGTTTTCGGAGCATTGGAATCCGCAGTCGCTGTAACCGTACTTAGAATTGGTGCTGGATTGGCTCCATCGGTACTCAGACTCCGCACTTCGAGCTCTACCTGTTCCCGACATTCCGATTCAATAGAAATAGAATATTCGTTCTTTCTCAATTGACGCATTTGGAATACAGGCTGGAAACAGGTTTGGAGACAGGTCTTGAGTGATTTGAGCGGGTACTCCGGACAGAGTCTTTTGAGTTTAGCATACGGGGTAAATACAATAGCGTTTTGCCGGATCAATGTCTCCAATCGTCCAATATAATTGACCATAAAATGATCGATGATATTAGCCTTTGCAAAATTCTTTATTGTTCGCCAGGATTTATCCTGACGACATTCCATCGCTATGAGCCGGCACGTCCGGGGAATTGCCGCTAGAGTAGATTGCAACCAGTTCTTTGTTTGGAAAGTGGTTGAAACGAGGCCAACTCTGCTATCTCCAAGATGCAATTCGTCACCGAAATGGAAATAGACAGAAGCAAAGAGGCGCTTAAAAATTCTTAAGTCGATCGGCGGAACCTTGGGTACAATGTCGAGTTCATCGACAACGCGGATATACCTGACATTTTTGTCTTTGAGTCGTTTGGCCGCGACTTGGCTACCAGATTCATTTGTGACTTTTGGTTGACCAAAGGTGATGCAGCTCTCCACCCGATAATCCGTGACAAGCAGGTTGGCCATTAAAATGGACATCGCTCCACCAAGACTGTGTCCGGCAATTCGGATACGGCAATCTTTCCGCAAATGAGGTAAAAGATTTTTGTATAAGGCCTCGGTGGCTGCATAGAAGCCCTTATGAACCTCCATTCCCAGCGCTTCCACATACACCAGCCCAATGTCCGCATCCACTACACCATCGACCAGGCCATCGGTTCCTTGGATAGAAAGCCACTGCACCAAACTATCAGGATCCGTTTGCAAGACCGCTTGTCTTTCCCCTTTGAAAAGAATATCGCCCCTATAATGAAACGGGATGACCCTACACTGGGACGAATCGCTTCCTTCGCAAGGCTGCTCCATATAAGCTGAGTCCGCTTTCAAAGCAGCCACATAGATTTGTGGCAGCACGTCTTTTAAGCCCGGGCGAACCGTCTCATTTCCTTGTGCAGATAAAGCACATGCACCAATTATAGTGGCCAAACTCCAAGAACCCATGACGGTTCGCAGACCCGATTTGAATACCATAACCAATATCATTCCCTGCCGACAATAGCCTTTAGTGCTGTCAGATCGAAGTGCAACAGAACACTGATGCTGACAACTGAAACGGGGTTGGCGCCATCGTGGACTTTCCAAAAGGTGTCGAACACGTTTACGGAAGAAATGGGAGTATCGATATACCCTTCCAAGGCAGGCTTAATATTCTTGCCACCCAAACCGGGAATTTCCAGCTGGCCTTCCACAACGAATCGACCGAATTCGTGCTTTGGGACGACGGTTGGCGGTAAAGAGGTGTCTATGCTTGGCTGGGTTTCATCCCATCGCCATAATTTGTCTTTTACAAGCAGAAAATGAACAAATCCGGATGTACTCGCATTGTCACTGACACCTCCGATACTGTAGTCCTCCACGTTCATTCCGAACCCGATAAAATATCGTGGGTGCAGTTGATTGAGCACATCGCCAGGATTGGACGTCGCGCCGCCACCTAAAATTACCGATAGCGACGCAAGAGGTGTCCAATTAGATGGCCAGCTACGTTCAGGTCGAGGGATATGAAATTGCAAGGACAGGTTAGTTCTGAATACGCCACCTCTGCTATCAAATGGATTTTGAAATTGTTGCGTACCCATCCCTTGATTTTTGACTAAGGAATTCAATGAGTCGAGGCCATGGCCAGAAGTGTCGATTCTACCCAGAGACGCATAGCGGATATCCGCAAAACCATCGATCCAGCTATTCCACTGTGACGAGGCCCGTATCCCGTATTCAGCGGAATTATGCCAACTGCCATCGTGCTCTAAACTGTATACGCGCCCACCGTCGAATTGGAGGACATTGACATCGAAGACTCGGACCAACTTGAATTTATGGACGGAACTGTCGCAATCTGATTGCAAGGAATGATAATGGACTTTCACATAACCTCCGCGCGAAATAATCGGCGCAAGATCTTCAAAGAAAACATCCACTTTTTCGCCTGCAGGACTTGCCCATTGTCTAAATGATTTCGCGAAAGATTTTCCGGAATCACCATTTGAAGAATCCAATTCATTGAATCCAATCTCGAAGAAGCTTTCCCGAATGGACTTCACACTCAAAATGAATGTTCTTGGTGTGATCCGCCGAAAATTGAACTCGGCATCAGGACAACTCGGCCTTCCATTTATGGTTGTATCGGTACTAGGATTTTCAGCTTTGCTGGGTTTGGCAAAAAGAAAGATGCACAACGGTAGTACGGCCAATCTGGCCAATCTATACTGCCCATTCCGCTTTGGTTTTTTCGATTTCATTTCACTTGGTTTTAGGCTTTCAGTGATTTTTAATCTGGCCATTTTATTCTTTCCTTCTTTTCATGGAAATCGGATTGCGGTTTTGGAAAAACAGTTTCATCTAGTCCCGGTGACCAAAGAGATCATCTTAGACAATAATTGTGAGCAAGATGGTAACAAGATTTTATAATGTCAGTCTATTTAATATTGAATGAACAAGAATACAAATGGGTTAAAACTTACATTGTGGAAAAAACTGAATCTTCTCCGTGGGTGCACGCAGCACTTCAATAGCGCTCAAAGCGCATTCAAAATAAAATCCTTAAGCTCGGCATAGGTTTGCAAGTTTCCGTAATCGGGATATTCTTCATTGATAGTCGCCGGCGCTCGGAAAAAGGTGGCCACGTCCGCTTCTTTAAGCATGTGAATGTCATTGTAAGAATCACCAGCAGCAAGGGTGCGCATGTTTAAGGAACGGATGGCTTGAACAGCCTTCGCCTTGGCATTCTCCTGCCTAAGGGAATATTCCAATCGGCCCACTGAAGCGTTAAAAACAATGTTATGACAAAAGAGAGTGGGCCGTCCCAACAGCCTCAGGAAATGTTCGGCAAATTCGGCGAAGGTGTCTGACAGGATAACCAGTTGATAGCGCTCGCGTACCCAGTCCAAAAATTCCCGCGCTCCTTCGTAGATTTCCAGTTCCGCAATATATCCTTGAATGTGCGCCAGCGTCACATTATTGTCGTGGCATATCTGAACCCGTCTGTCCATAAGCTCACGATAATCTTTGACGTCCTGGGT
Organism: Fibrobacteria bacterium; assembly: GCA_043732185.1. GTDB lineage: Bacteria > Fibrobacterota > Fibrobacteria > UBA11236 > UBA11236 > Chersky-265. The sequence continues at coordinate 86,823 of JAYTHY010000042.1, read as the reverse complement.
GGTTAAGTTTAAACCTGGGATTTGCGCGCGCTTGGCGACATGCTTCCAAATTTCCGGAGTCAAAACTCCTTCCATGTCCAGACAAACAACTTTCATGGGATAGCGCGCCTATCCCAATCAGAGATCGAACTCGCCCGGAGGCTGAGATCCAGGGCCTGCCGGCGGGATGATATTGCCAAAGCTGCGTTCATAGCGTCCCAAGTTTTCCTGTAACGTTGCGATTAGGGATTTGGCATGGATCGGCGTCATGATGATGCGGGCGAACACCTTGCCCTTGGGCGGTCCGGGTAGTAGTCGAGCAAAATCGATGACAAATTCAGATGGGGAATGGCTGACCAGCACCAGGTTGGAATAAATGCCTTCGGCCGCTGCCTCCGACAATTCGATATTGATGGCTTGCGGATTTTTATCATCGAATTCACTGTTGGGCGCGACCATATTTTTTTCTCCACGTGAAGGCTAGCTAAAATATAGTAAGGCTCTGCTATTCAAAGATACTGGGGCGATACACTACCGTTTTCAATGGTCAGCGCGCTTAAATTTTCGCCATAGGATTTTCCTATTCCCGTATCGATGCACAGTAACTTTTCATCATACAGCGGGACAATCCGGCCACCTTGAGACGGTTTAATGCATGAGGTTGGCGTGTGCCCAACTACCATGCGTTGGCAGTGATGGTAATCCAATACTTGATCCAGTTCCCGGCCTTTTTTTTCACTAGGGCGCAAGGTGAATTCACGGTTCCACTGCGGTCCATCTTTCTTGTGCGTCAGATCCTTTCCCGCATCCGGGGGCAGAAAACGGGTCAACTCTAGGCGCACCTGCCTATTGAGATCGTCTAAAGGCTGGCAGCCATGCGCTTGGTTCAGGCCGCCATGTACAAAAAGGGATCCGTTGAGAATCACCGCCGAATCATGCGTTGCCAGCCATTTGCCTACTTTGCCCCCCGGCGAAAGACTGGCTCGAAACTCCCGGCACCCGAGCATGTCCATGCGCTTGTCTCTTTTGGCATCGGCCACTGGGGACCAATCGTGTGATGGAATGGTTTGGGTCCGCACCGGGCCTACAGCATCGCGTCCATTGGAACCGCCATTGAGGGTCTCCAAGGGATCCGTAAATTCCTGTTCCGCCAAATCCTGAAACTCTTCCAATGTATTATAGATGAGCAGCCCGCTCATCGACATGGCCTCGTGATTTCCCAATAGCACGTGCACGCGAGAATTGTATCCGGGAGCTTCAACTTCCAATCGGCGCAGCAGTTTGAAAATTTTACCAGGCTCTCCACCTCGGCCGAGAATGTCTCCGAGCTGTACCAGATGGGTGTCCTTGGTCTTCCAATGCCCGCGTCTATCAATGAGCCCGGTTTCGAGTAGGATTTTTCGAAATCCGCCATAATTCCCGTGCAAATCGCCAACGGCAACGATTCGGCCAATTTCTGAAAATGAACTTTGCGACAGCATACTTTTACCTTACCGACAGTATAAAGGGAGGGCGAGGCCCGTTTCTAGCTCAATCGTTCAAAATCGACATTTTAGGGTTAATTTACCGCGGCCTATAAGAGCCCTAATCTGCATAGAACCGGCCCTCAAGTTCTATATTTCCGGTCCCATCAACCGAGGCGGCCTTTTGGAGCGGATAAACGATGAATGTGGAATCATGGGGGTTTTCGATGGACCCGAGGTGACCCGACGCGTAGTCATGGGTCTTTATTCCCTTCAACATCGCGGCCAAGAAAGCGTTGGCGTGGCTACCGCCAATGGTGAGAGTATCCACCTCTTGAAACGCATGGGTCTCGTCACCGAGCTCAATCGGGAGGAAAAAGAAATTGCCTCCATGCTCGGCACCGCTTCCATCGGCCATGTGCGGTATTCAACCTCCGGCAACTCCAACTTAAGCAATGCCCAGCCCATGCTGGTGTCCACCAAACGGGGCCCCATTGCCGTGGCCCACAATGGCAATATCGTCAACGCCCCCGATATCCGAAAACTTATGGAAGAAGACGGCCATATTTTCCAAAGCACATCGGACACAGAAATCATTCTCCATTTAATTGCCCGATCCAAACAAGTTGCGTTGATCGACGCCATTTCGGAAACCTTGGCGCAGCTCACCGGATCCTTCTGCCTGGTTTTTTTGACCAAGAATGAAATGTACGTGGCGCGCGACGGCTTCGGTATCCGGCCATTATGCCTGGGCCGATTGGACAAAGCCTGGGTAGTTGCATCAGAAACCTGTGCCCTGGATTTGCTCGGCGCCAGCTATGTACGCGACATCAAACCCGGTGAATTGTGCGCCATCAACAACAATGGCATTGAGTCGGTAACCTTTACTACCAAGCCCCATCGGGCCCACTGCATTTTTGAATTCGTCTACTTCGCCCGTCCGGACTCGCGCATCTTTGAAGAAAGTTGCGATAAAATTCGTCGACGCATCGGCAAGGCGCTTGCCAAAGAACATCCCGTTAAAGCGGATGTGGTCATTTCCGTTCCCGACTCCAGCAATACCGCCGCGCTTGGCTATGCGCAAGAAGCGGGCATTTCCTTTGACATCGGATTGCTGCGCAATCATTATGTTGGCCGTACGTTTATCGATCCGTCCCAGAATGTGCGCGAGCAAAAGGTTCGGCTCAAGTTCAATACTATTGTCGGCGTGCTCAAGGGCAAACGGGTGGTCATGGTGGATGACTCCATTGTCCGGGGTACAACGCTTAAATTCCTGACTAAAATGCTGCGCGATGCCGGTGCCAAGGAAGTGCATATCCGTATCAGTTCGCCTCCAGTGCGCAACCCTTGCTTTTACGGGATGGATTTTCCCTCCAAAACCGAACTCATCGCCAGCAATTTGACCCAAGAGGAAACCCGTAAGTTACTGGGCGCGGACAGCTTGGAATACTTAAGTATCAAAGGGCTACTTGGCGTAGCACCGGGCGGATCTGGAAACTATTGCTCCGCGTGTTTTGACGGAAAGTACCCCGAAGAGATTCCCGAGGGCAGCTCTAAATTCCGCTGTGAGTGACGGCGTGTTCCTTTGACTTTGACTTTGTGGCAAGCTAGCTCGCCATCGCCTTGATTTGTTCTTCTTCCAAAATGAACAAATCGCGTCCCCGGGCTCGCACCAAGCCTTGACGGCCCCATGCGGCCAAAGTGCGCGATACCGATTCTCGTGTCGTGCCAGCCATTTCCGCTAAAAACTGCTGCGTGGGTCGGTTGCGGATCAGTACACGAATTAAGCCAGCCTCCTTTTGACGAACGCCCCGGTCCTCGGTCAGACGCATCAGCATTGCAGCCACCCGAGCTTGCATGGATTGATAGGAAAGACCCGCCACCTTACGATTGCTTTGGCGCAAGCGTCTATTCATTTCCGTAAGCAGTGCATAGGCCAGGTCTGGACATTCATGCAAGTACCGTTTGAAATCCTCCCGGCGCAATACCATAACCCGTGCAGCCTTGACGGCTCTGGCTGTCGCCGCTCTGGGCGCTTCATCCAGAATGGACATTTCACCAAAGAATTCACCAGGCAGTAACGTTGCTAATACTGTTTCCTTTCCATCCGCTGTTTGCAGCACCACGGCCACTTCGCCTTCTGCCACGATGTAAAAATGTCCATTTCCGGGCTCCTCCGCCCGCATGATTGTCGCCCCGCCAGTATACGCTCTTTCCGTCAAGGTTCCGGCCAATCGACGGAGCACCGGATCCGCCAAAGCAGAAAACAAATCCGCGCGACGCAAGATTGTAAGTTTGCGCTCCAAGGAAGAATCCGCGGCGGAGGCGACGGTGGTGGTATTGAAAGTACTGGTGGAAGTAGTGGTGGGGTTAGACTGAATCATGATTATTCTCCTGCGTTCAATTTAAGGTTGTCTATACTACCGGATTTGATTTTATCCGATGACTGAAGAATAAACTAGCATGCAAACCAATTGGATTCAGTGAGGCACATCACAGGGAGAAGCAAAAAGGAGTCGTTATGCAGTGATGTATATCACATGCGGGATAAAAAGGGGCGCTCGAGATGTATGTGAGGGGATTTGGTGGTCGTTGAAGGATTTGAACCTTCGACCCCATCGATGTGAACGATGTACTCTAACCAACTGAGCTAAACGACCAATGGGCTAAATATAGTGCCTATGCCCGGTTCTCTCAAACTATAGGAGTGTAAAGGCATTCTAAAAGAGCGTAAAGGCATCCAATAACTTTCTGCCCTCTTCCCAAGTGCCCAAACCGCTATCCCCGTTAATATGGCCCCGGGCGCCTAGTATAACGATTCCACAGCCAAAGGCCCGAGCACATTGCCTCGCGAATTCGGGAGTGCCATAAGGGTCATCGGTACTAGCTACAATAAGGCTGGGGAAAGGAAGCGGGTTAAGCGGCAGCGGAGCGAAATCTAATGCGGCCTCTGGAAAAACCGCGCTTCCCGTATCCGGAAAGCCGACCAGGAACGCGCCTGTCACCTTCGCCACGTTCCCGGGTGATGCCGCTACCGCCCAGTGGGCCACGAGCAGGCAAGCCAGGCTGTGGGCCACCAGAATAATTGGACCAGCGGACGCAGTGACTTTTGCATCCAAGGTTGCCACCCATTCCGAGCACACAGGGTGTTTCCAGTTTTGCTGTTCCACGCGTTCGAAAGTCGGGTCCATTTTTTCCCACAGGGTTTGCCAATGCTTGGGACCGGACCCGCCATAGCCTGGTAAATTAAAATAGTGCAACATATCTCTAAAATAATCGAGACTTCGGACTTTGGTAAGCCCGAAGTCCTTTATGTACCTTGAAGGTTACTCCTGGTCCTGTCTGGAATCCATGCGGCTATACCCGCCCAGCGACTTGGCAGTTTCCACCAGATTCAAAAACTCGGCTCGATGACCATCGATATCGCGTCCCCGAGCGCCCCGCGCCATACTCGCGACTTTATCCAAATCCAGGTTTCCGCGATACTGGGAACCGCGCAGGACCAAGCCAAAACCGGCTGCGGCTGCTGAGAAACGGAAATTCTGAGAAGCGTCCTGCCAGGCGACGGACTTGTCGCAAAGCGTACGAGTCAGCAATTTACTGGTTGAGCCGGTAGGCTGCTTGTAGCGGAATTTTACCGTCAGCAATTCGCCACTTTCATCAGTGCCGCCAAATCCCCAGTTCCAGCCATGATGCGAGCCATCTTTCTGATATTTGAGTGGGTCCACACTTGGCCGGGATGGATGTACGGTGATGATTTCATAAAGCGCAGTGACATTACTGCCTGAACCTAATTCTCCGGCATCCTTTTTGTCGTTATTGAAATCTTCCGCCGCCAGCACCCGGTTTTCATAGCCGATCAACCGATAGGATTTGACTTGGGCGGGATTGAATTCAATTTGCAGTTTCACATCCTTGGCAATGGTGAAAAGCGTGCCGGCCATTTTTTCCACAAGCACTTTTCTGGCCTCATTGATATTGTCGATATAGAAGTAATTGCCATTGCCCTTGTCCGCAAGCTGTTCCATCTTGGCGTCCTTGATATTGCCGGTACCGAAACCAAGCACGGAAAGGAATACTCCGCTTTTGCGCTTTTCCTCAATTAGCCGAATCAGTTCCTGGTCGCTGGAAACGCCCACGTTGAAGTCGCCGTCGGTGGCTAATATCACACGATTGCTCCCGCCCCGGATGAAGCTCTGTTGGGCCGCTTGATAGGCCAACATCAACCCGGCGCCTCCGGCTGTCGATCCGCCCGCGCTCAAGCGGGAGAGTGCTTCACGAATGGTTTCTTTGTCGTTGCCGGAAGTTGGGGGCAATACCATGCCAGCAGCCCCTGCATAAACGACGATGGAAACCTTGTCCTGAGGGCGCATTTGATCGATAAGCATGTCGAATCCGTTTTTGAGCAGGGGCAATTTGTCTTCCGATGACATGGAGCCGGAAACATCAATGAGAAATACCAGATTGCTTGGTGGTAGTTTTTCGGAGTCCGTGCGGCGGCCCTGTAAACCAATATGCACAAGTTTGGTTTCGGGATTCCAAGGCGTAGTCGCCACCTCCGTGATGATCGAAAAGGGATCCGATCCGGTGGGCTGGGGGTAATCGTAACTGAAATAATTGATGAACTCCTCGATGCGCACGGCATCGGTGGGGGGCAACTGGCCTTCTTGCAGAAAGCGCCGCGTGTTGGAGTATGAAGCGCCATCCACATCAATGGAAAAAGTGGAGAGCGGACTGGTGCGGGCATCCATGAACGAGTTTTCATAAAGGGACGCATATTCTTCAGCACCATCGTATTCGGCCCGGTACATCTTATCCATCGTGCGATTCTCACGGCTCAAGGCCCGGTATGGACGATTCGCCTCGGGTGAAGGCGCGGCGCACAGGGTCGAAACTTTGGCGGCGGGTTTTGCCCCAGCTGCGGAACCCTCTTTGTATTTATAGACATTAGCCTGAGCTTCCGCTTTTTTCTCTGGGGAAACCGAGGCCAGGGTTTGAGGATAGAGACGGTCCGTTAATTTACTCCTTATGGGCGCACTGACTTGACCAGAAATTGTGGTTATACCTCGATTCGATTTGTCATCTAGAGTCATATTGAAGCGTTCGACATCATTTGCTTCCGCTTCTTTGGCCAAGGTCGATTCCTCTGGGACTTGGGCTTGGGAACCTACTTCGGATTTCTTTATGGAACAGGCGGCGCAAATCAGGCTTAAGGTTAAGGCGGACAGCGTGTACTTAAAGGGTTGGCGCATCGGATTCTCCTGGGGTTTAAGGTGACCAGTTCTTGGGCTGGTATGCTTAAGACCGGAACAATCCGAAAAAGTTCCCAGGAAATTAAAATTATCTGAAAAGGCCTGATTCTGGTCTATTAGGGCAGAATAACACTTAATCGGAAACGGATTTCGGAAGCGTCAGGGCTAGTTAGAATGCTTTTCCGACTTTCTACGCTACCGTAGCGCGTCAGGTACGTGTGAAGATCCTTTTGCATGGCAGCTGGAAGTGAGACGGTATAGCTATGGCCCTGGGACGCATTTTGATGCTCGTCCCGTAATACTTTCGCTCCCATGGCTTGTAAACCCATCCAAAAGGCGGCTGAATCTTTGCCCACTGCCAATCGCAGACTATAATCCAAGAATAGGGCGGCGGGTTCAGCCTCAGAAGCCGGAGCCTCTGATTTAGCCAAAGCCCGACCTCTTCCCAAGGCCCCAGTTGCAGATCCCATTAAGGATTCTGAGGATGAACCCGCCACCATTTCCTTAGGCGCAGCCGGTTCCAAATTCGTTTTGCGTTTTTGCAATTCCAATTTGGCAATCTGTTTTCGTTCCGATTGGGAGGTGGATATCCTGTCGTCAGTGTAAAGTTCCTCCTTGGCATTGGATGTCTGTGTATCCGATAACTTTTGGATGGGTTTTTGGGCAGGGGCAGGGGCAGAGGCCGGTGCATTCAGGGAAGCGGCCGGAGATCGAGGCTCGGTATAGGGTGTATCGTTTTTAGAGAGTCCGCCCGTTTGCTGCAGATAAACAGTTAAAATGGTGATGCCAAGCAAAGTAAGCAAGGCAAGTTGTGCTGGAATCAGGCGCCAGGGATTGGATAGTCGGTTCCAAAAGGTTTTCAGAGGTGCCGGCCGTTCCACCCGGGCTCGTACTTTGGTCAAGAAGTCGGCCGGGGCCCGAACGGGTTCCAAAGCTGCCATATCGGTGAAGTATGTTTGCACCACGCGAAGTTCCTGACGGCACTTCTCGCATGATTGCAAATGCACATCCGCCGCAGAACGTGCCACCGCATCGAGCAAACCTTCGGCATATTCGCAAAGGGTATCGCCGCTTAAGTGATCGAGTAGCTCAGCCATTTACCATAACTCCCGTAACCATTCCTGCAACTGACCTCGGCCCCGATTGAGCCTGGACTTGAGCGTACCGAGAGGCAAACCCGTCATGGCGGTTATTTCATCGTAGGATCGGTCTTCCACATCCCTAAGCACCACCAAGAGACGTTGTTCTTCCGGCAATCGCGCAATTGCCGTTTCAATCGCCTGCTGTTTGCCTTTGGACTCCAACACTTGAGCCGGGTTCTGGGCACGTCTGGCAAGCAGGTCATCCGTGTCGGCCGCTTCCAAATCGCGATTGTCGCGTGAGTCCCGGTACGCTTTCGATGCCAAGTGATTTTTGCAAGTGTTTACGGCAATGCGGTAAAGCCAGGAAGAGAATTTCGCTTCCATCCGAAACTCTTTAAGGCCATGATACACCTTCACAAAACTCTCCTGGGCTGCATCCTCAGCCAGATCCCGATCGGAAAGCAACCTTAGGCACAAACCGTAAATACGGTCCTTGTGCTTGATCACCAAGCGATTGAAACCCTCTTCCCGTCCGGCTTGAAAGACCCGAACCCACTCCTGGTCCTCGGTATCTTCTGGCCGATGGATGTCCTGCGGGATACTTTCCATTAGACAAGCTGGGCTAAAATAAGTTCCCGCCTTTTATAGGACGTGTGAAAAAGCCCAAAAAGTCTGCCAAAAAGGAAAATCACAAGGGTTCTCCGGCTTTCATCCAATAGAACCGGGTGACATTTTGCACAGTAGCTTCAAGTGTCTTAGCATCCTTGCCTACTGCCTTGGCCACAGAATGCAGCGCCGCGGTTTCCAGATCCAACTCAAGAAAATTGGATTTGTCTATCCGCCCCGAACCGGCTCCAAGTAGAGTATGGGAAAGCTCCCAGCGTTCGCTGGTAAGACCTTCTGTACTATCGAATACCATCGCGACAGCCGATAGGTCCTCCGGTGCCGGCCGTTTTAAGGGTTGGCCGATAATGCGCAAGGAATCGAATTCAGCTTGAGTGGGAATCCCACCGGTTACGGTAACCTTACCAAGACGCAGCTCAGCCACAGCCACCCAATTGGAGGCATCAGCCATAGCCGAATCCTCTGCGATAAATACCGAAACCCAATCGGTTTTAGGATACTGACGGTGCAAGGCGTGGAGAGCTCCGTACCCGGTAGGGCTAATCTGTTCGGGTTTGATTCCGAATTGAGTAATTGCAATGGCCAACACCGGTCGCCCGTCCTTGCCGTCTTCGACCACCTTGATGTTGGTATTGGCAACCTGTCCGAGTAATTTTTCCGGAGGGAAAAGATCCTGTGCTTTTTCACCACCATTCTTTCGTGCCGGTGCGCGCAGCACTCCAAGACCAATGCCTCCTAGTGCAGCTAAAGCCGCAAGTACGATTACCTTTTTATCCATCGGGCACTCCTGTTATCGGTTATAGGGGTAATAGGTTATCGGTTATTAGATGTCTATTCGGGGTTGTCCTCGGCATACGCTTCTCTGGATAGGATCTCATCCCAAAGTGCGTCGACCTGTTCTTGGAGGTATTCCTTTGTCGTTTCATTCTTGATGACGAAATCAGCATGTTGCAGCTTGAGCTCTTCAGGAACTTGGCTGTCGATACGCCGCATCGCCTCCTCTTCGGAAAATCCACTGCGCTCCCGCAATCTTTCCAAACGCACAGGAATGGACGCGGAAACCAGAACGAGATAATCCACTTCCGCAGCAAAGCCAAGCTCGATGATCAACGCCGCATCCAAAACCAATCGGTTCATCACCCGCTGCGAAGATCGGATGCGCTCGCGAATAGCATTGATTAAGGCTGGATGCACAATACGGTTCAAAGCCACCATGGCATCGGGCCGACCAAAGACAAGGCTGCCGAGCTTTTTTCGATCAAGCATGCCATTGGACCAGACGACATCCGATCCAAACTCCTGACCTATTTGGCGCACCAGCGCATGATCATATCCGTACAATTCATGGGCAACGACGTCGGCATCCACAAGACTACAGCCTTTTTCCTGAAGCAACCGTGCCGTGGCCGATTTGCCGCTAGCGATATTCCCTGTCACGCCAATGATAATCTTCCCCATCAGCTATGCGCCTCCAGCCAGTTATGACCTGTTCCGATCTCTACCAGCAACGGGACCTCCAACTGCATGGCACTCTCCATTTCCACCTTGACCAGTTTTGAAACAGCTTCGATATCGGGTTTCGCCACTTCAAAGACAAGTTCATCATGGACTTGCAGCAACATGTCGCATGGATATGGCAGAGACTTCAATTTATGGTGGATTTTTATCATGGCAATTTTGATCAAATCCGCAGCGCTGCCTTGAATCGGGGTATTGGCGGCAATCCGTTCCGCATTTTCTTTGAACTGCCGGTTATCGGAAAGCAGGTCAGGCAGGTAACGTCTATGTCCCGCCAGTGTTTCCACATAACCGAGCTTACGCCCTAGGTCCACAGTGTTTCGAATATACTCTTCCACCTTGGCATAGGTGGAAAAATAATTGGCTATGAATAAGGCGGCATCGGGCCGGGGAATCTTGAGCTGCGCAGCCAAACGAGTGGCACCCATGCCGTAAAGCACACCGAAGTTAACCACCTTGGCGCTGCGCCGCATATCAGAGGTCACTTTATCTTCCGCCACCTGATACAAAGCCGCAGCCGTCCGGGTATGGATATCCAGATTTTGCTGATACGCTTCCCGCAATACCGGATCCCCGCTGAGATGCGCCAACAGTCGCAGTTCAATCTGGGAATAGTCCGCGCACAGCAGCACCTTGTCTGGAGAAGAAGCAGTAAAGCATTTGCGAATCACGCGGCCGAGTTCGGTGCGGATGGGGATATTCTGGAGATTTGGGTTGATGCTCGATAAGCGTCCCGTAGCCGCTATCACTTGGGAATAATGGGTATGGATACGGCCAGTTTTGGGATGGACCATCTGTGGCAGGGCATCCACATACGTGTTCTGTAATTTGGTGGACTCACGGTAATCGAGCAGCTTGGCGATGATTTCATGTTCACCTTCCAGCTTTTGCAACACATCGGCATCGGTGGAAAAACCGGTTTTGGTTTTTTTTCCGGTCTTGAGATGCAGCTTTTCGAAAAGCACTTCCTGGAGCTGCATTGGCGAATTGATGTTGAACTCTCCACCCGCTAGGGCGTGGATGTCTTTTTCCAATCGAGTAATCTCGGTGGAAAGCTGCAGCGACATTGTTTTGAGGGCTGGGACATCGAGAGAAATACCCTTACCTTCCATCTCGGTCAATACTGGCACTAGCGCCATCTCGATATTGAAGAAGAGCTGGGTTAGATTTTTCTCTGAGAGTTCGGGCTCATAATGTTGCCAGAGTCGAAAAGTGATATCGGCATCTTCGGCACCGTAACGGCAGGCTTCCGCCACCGGAACTTCCGCAAAACTTTTTTGCGTCTTGGCTCCAGCGCCGCGCGTGGCCTTGCCGATAAGCGCCTCAATGGGAATCATGGTGTGGTTGAAATGCCGCAGCGACAAATCGTCCAAAGAAAGATTACGCTCACCTGGATTGGCCAGATAGGCGGCGACCATCGTATCCACCAGTTTTCCTGGTTTTTCTAATCCCTGCGGCAGCAGTCCGTGGCGCGCCAAAACAGGCAGATCATACTTGGCATTGTGAAAAAGCAGGCGTTTGTTCGGATCATCGAAAATGGGTTTTAAAGCTGCCACCACCACCGATAAGACTAAATTCGGACCGACAAGGTGGCCAACGGGAAGGTAATAACCCGCTTCGGCTTCAATCGATAAACAGAGGCCCACCAAGTCCGCAATTTTTGTGTCTAAGTCCGTCGTTTCCGTGTCAACGGCGATGAGCGGAGCGGCCTTTAGTTTGACGACCAAGTCGGCCAAGGCTTCCGGAGTCGCTACCAATTCATATTTGGCTTCCGGTGCAGGAATAGACGGGGAAATGCTTGCTGCGTTTTGAGCCTCACCTTGACGCTGCTCGACTGCAGCAGCCTGCGTCGCGTTGGCATGATTCTGGTCAATGGCCGCTTCACGAACGGTGGCTGCCAATTTTCGGGCGGCGGCTGTTGGGGCCCCGGGTATCAGCCTAAGCAAACTGCGCAATTCCCATTCTTCGACAAAAGCGGTCATAGCTTCTGCATCAACCCCCTTGTAGGAGAGGTCGTCAATGCCCAAAGGCAATTCCAGCGCGGCATGCAAGGTTACGAGTCGCTGCGACAGAAAAGCGTTGTCGCGATCGTTTTTCAGATTTTCACGCAAACCTTTTTTTGTGATATTGTCCACATTCTTATAAATGCTTTCCAAAGTGCCGTAGGTTTCCAAAAGCTCCACAGCCGTCTTGGGACCGATTTTAGCTACTCCGGGAACATTGTCGGAGGCGTCCCCTATCAAGGCCAAATAGTCCACGATTTTAATCGGAGGCACGCCCATTTTCTGCATGACCTCTTTGGCACCCATGATATCGGAGCCTTGATTATTTTTGCCCAAATCGAAAAGAAAAATCTGATCGTCCACGAGCTGCATCATGTCCTTATCGCGGGTCACAATAAAAACCTGCATGCATTTGGCTTTGGCCTGCATCGCCAGAGTCGCCATCACGTCATCGGCTTCATACCCGGCCAAGGCCACGGTTCTAAGGCCAGAGGTCTCAACAAAAACATCGATCACCGGGAGCTGCGCGGCAAGTTCATCGGGCATGGGCTTGCGATGTGCCTTGTACTCCGTATACAGTTCGTGGCGAAAGGTTTTTTTGGGCAGGTCCTTGACGAAGGCAATATGAGTGGGCTGGCATTCCTTGAGGAGGCGCAGTGTATGCGAGGCAAAACCGTAAATGGCAGAAGTTTCCTGCCCTTTAGAATTTTTTAATGGATTATTGATGAAGGCATAAAAAGATCTGTAGGCCAAGGCCGAGACATCGATGAGATAAAGGCTTTCTTGTTCCATAGCAACTCTAAGGTAGAAGATCTGGAGTCAATGGAGCATACCCAAATGGATACGCTTTCCAGGCTATTGGAAGAAATCAGACGGATTGCTGGGCTGGTTCCGATTCCTGAGGCATGCCAAGGCTGGATTGTCCCGATGACGCGTTTATCATCCCATTAGAGGCCAAAGCCCTAAGCTCCAGCGCCTCTCGCACCTGGCTCACGGCCTCATCGAGACTTAAGGGGAGAGAATCGGCTGTCACCAGCCCTTCTACCTGCAGACGCAAGAACAAACGCTGAATGGCCGGCAAGTTAATGGCTGCCGCTTTGAGAATCTCCTCATTGCTCAACACCTTTTGCGGATGGTCGAGCATGAGCAGGCGGCCCAGACCTAGCACAGCCAATCGGTCCGTCAATTCCAAAATATCCTCGAGCCGATGAGAAGAAACCACGATGCAAAGGCCCCGTTGTTTCAATTCCTTGAGCGTCGCCACGGTATCCCGAACACCCACTTGATCGAGATCCGAAAGGGGTTCGTCCAATAAAATGACCGTGGGATCGGCAATAAGACAGAGCGCCAAGGCAATCCGTCGGCGCTCACCGCAAGACATCTCGTCCAAATACCATTCCCTGGCTTGCCGCATGCGGACCAGCTTGAGGACGAAATCGATTTTTTCCCGGATCAAGCGCCCTTCAAAGCCAATCAGACGACAGGCGCGCGCCAATTCATCCTCAACCGTTGGGCCCACCAACTGGCCTTCAGGGTTTTGTTCCACAAGCGTGACAAATTCACTTAATTTTTTATTGGAATATTCTTCCACCGGACGGCCAGCGTAATGCAAGTTGCCACCGGTTTTATCCATATAACCGGCCAAAATTTTCATGAGTGTGGTTTTTCCCGCCCCATTGGCACCCACCAAACCTACAATTTCACCTTCATACAAATCCATGGAGATTTTATCCAACGCATTATTGCCGGCAGGATAATTGAAAACAACGTTTTCCAAGGTCACAATTTTTTTTGCTTCAACCATGGTTACCACTCTCCTAGAATTCGGGGCTAGTATGCAAATTTCCAACGCGTACAAACGGACAAATAACCCAATAGCCCTATCAAAATTTAAGAAATAAATCTCTATTTTGGGTGTGCGGGTACCCTTCTGGGCCCGAAAGTACCCTATGCTGGGGCAGGCCAAGGCCCTAGCCCCAAATTCTTAAAGGCATGCCCTATGAAATTCCCGGATTCAAAATCGGATTATTGTCGAGTCAAGATTTGTGGCTTACGCAATCCATCCGAGGTCGCGGCGCTGGATAAAATGAAAGTGGATTGGATCGGTTTCAACTTTTACCCCAAAAGTGCGCGCTACATTGCCCCAGAATCAGCCACACCGATGATTGCCGGTCTACGGAATGCTAAGGCTGTGGGTGTTTTTGTCGATGCGGATCCGGAAGAGGTCTTTCGTATTGTTGACTTGACGGGCATCCACTATGTGCAGCTTCATGGTCAAGAAGATTGGGAGTATATCCTCAAAATGCCGGTACCGGTAATCAAAGCCATTCCGCATGTGCAGCTTGCCGACTTAGGCGGTCTGCGCAAAAATTTAATTGCAGCTAAGGGTCAGTTTCATCCGTTGGCATATTTTCTCGTGGACACGCAAGCCTCGCAATCGGCAAAGGGTGCGTTTGGTGGAAGCGGCGAAACCTTCGACTGGAATGTACTGAAGCAAATAGATTTTCCTGTACCCTATTTTTTGGCGGGTGGGCTTGGCCCTGAAAACTTGGCTGCTGCGCTCAAAGCATGCGCACCGTTTGCGGTGGATCTCAATAGCCGCGTTGAGGTGTCACCGGGCAACAAGGATTTGGAAAAAGTAAAAGCGTGTTTAGAAATTGTGAAGCGCTAACTACTTTAAGCCGAGTAGACCCATTATTGACCGCTTTTTGTTTGCGGAAACGCGCCCATCTGCGCTAAAACCATTACGCTTGCCGGTTAGCCTATTAGCTACACCATTGCTCCTGGATTCAATAAGTAAGGTTGAATTGCTTTCTTCTTTTCTTAGAATGAATCCACTTTTCCCAACGGCCAAAACCACATTCCCACCAAAGCCAAAAACATCTTTTAAATATTCAGTTGCACCATTTAACGGCAAGGGTACTGCATTTTCCAATTGCCATGTTTGACCCAGATTACTGGTCCTGAAAATTCTTTGAGTTTCAACGATATATCCAACCTCGTGCGTTACAAACGAAATTGCGTTTGAGCTCTTTCCACTAATCCATTTGAATGTGATTGCCTGGTCGAAAGTAAGAAATGTATTGGGATAACTCCTCTCGACAATAAATCCTGTGTCCACGCTTAGAAAGTAGCAATCGGTAAGGTTGCCTAAACCGGCCAGACTCGGAATGGCTCTCCAGGTCTCCCCTCCGTCTGTGGTTTTAATAGACCCGATCCCACTTATCACAAAGCCAATCATGGGCGATGGAAAACATAAGGAATTGGTGTGACCGTAAATCATATTGCTCAAATCGACTTTGGACCAGGTTCTCCCACTATCAATGGTAGCGAGAAGAAATTTAAGTCCTCCTGCTGCAAATCCTTTTGCTGGAGTTGCAAAAACAATGTCAGTTAAACTTGATGTGTCTGAAAGAGAAATTTTAGTCCAATTATTCCCGGAATCTGTGGTTTTCATCAGCAACCCTCCGGAACCACCAACAAACCCCACTTTAGAGTCCAAGAAGTAACCACACAGTAAATCCTGAGGGATACCCAAATCTTGACGCCGCCATGTTTTTCCAGTATCTTGTGTGACAAGCAATACGCCTTTAGACCCAGCTATATATCCAGTCCCTGCGCTAGCGAAAAACACCTTGTTCAAATCGTTGGTGACTTTGGAATCGATTAATTCCCAATTGGTTGAGCCATGAATAGCCGAGAATATTATGAGAATTATTGGGCAGAAAATGCTACTCGATGTCTTTTCCACAGCTTCTCCTTTGTGTAACAATTCGCTTATTTATTTACAAGATAATACTATTTGCCCATTTACGGGATGGTAATTCACCTTAACATCTATTGATATAATTCTCCAACACCTCGGGTTAACTATATGAGGGGATCCCTAAGATCATTGAATTAATTATTGAATTAAAAAGAATGATTTAAAAATCCTTGTATTCTCCCCTTTCGCTTCAAATAAATAGCGCCCTTTAGGAAATCCTGAAATTGGAATATTTAATCTCCCTTGTGATTTATTTGAATTAATGCTCAATATTTTTTGGCCTGTAACGTTGTAAATCGCTGCTCGAATATTAAGTCCAAGCATCTCGTTAGGTAAGGCGGCAAAGAGGGTTTTCGAAAAGATTTGAATTGAAATTTTATTTTCGACAGGAAATGGTTTTTTTCTATTGATTGAAACAGGCTGTGGAGATGTGATAATTGTACCCCAACCACCTATAGCTACCAGTTGAGAGCCAGCCCAAGTGATCGAAAAGCATAGATCTTCAATGCCAATTTTCTTTTCATTCCAGGTGATGCCATCAGTAGATACGAAAGCCGTTCCACCTTCCCCGACTGCAACGAGTTGCGTGCCAGTACTGGTTACCGAAAGGAGCGTTTTGTCTTTTCCTGAATTCCTTAAAGTCCAATTTATACCCTCAGGAGATGTTAGGATTGTTCCACTATCACCAACTGCTACTAGTTGATTACCGGTCCAAAAAACGAATTCGAGCCGCCTATTTGTTGCCCCTAGGTTTTGTGCTGTCCAAGTAATTCCATCTGGAGACGTAAGGGCTGCATTTCTTCCCACAGCTACAAATTGCGCGCCGGTCCAGGTTATAGATCTGAGCGTCCCCATGGATAACATGAGACTTCTTAATATTTCTGAGGGTCTAGCAGTCCAATTGTTACCATCTGGTGAAGTAAATACATTGAAGTCGACCCCTACAGCTACCATTTGTTTTCCATTCCAAGCTATTGAATTGAGCTGGCTGAATGTTCCTGCGTTTTTTCTTGCCCAGGTTTTTGCATCGTGCGAGGTCAGAACTAATCCGCTGTCGCCTACTGCAATCAGCTGGGTCCCCGTCCAGATAATGTTAAAGAGGGGTTGCTTTGTTTCCGATGCTTGTGCAGTCCAAGTTATCCCATCAGAAGAACTCAGAATGGAACCATTTTCACCAACAGCTACTAGTTGGGCACCTGTCCAGGCAATAGAGCGTAAATGGTCAATTACTCCAAAGTTCCTTTTTTTCCAGGTAAATCCATCCCCAGAAGTCAGAATAGTTCCGAATTCTCCGGTGGCTAGGAACTGGCTACCTGTCCAGATTGCAGAATTGAGGTTTAAGGTAGTTCCAGAGTTTCTCTCGGTCCAAGTTTTGGAATCTGAAGAGGTCAGGATAATTCCGCTATCCCCCACAGCAATGAGCTGAGTTCCTGTTTGAACTACCGAATTTATGGACCATGGTGTACCTGAATTTATTTGAGTCCAGGCAATACCATCAGGAGAAGTAAGCATAGGGCTGAAATTGCCGGTGGCCAAGAGGTGTGTACCGGTCCAAGTTACAAATAGTAGCCGGTTGGTTATTCCAGAGGCTCTTGCAGTCCATGCCATGCCATCAGGAGAAGCAAGGATGATACCTCCATCCCCAACAGCAATGAGTTGGGAACCAGTCGAAGTAATTGAAGGGAGCCTCTAAAAATCACTCTGTTTACTTGATACGTAACACGTAGGTTACTATATTTACCTGGAACAAGGAGAACCCTATGTCCCAACTTGGTTTATTCGACATCGACAACCGCCTCCAAGCCCTCTCTGATCTCAAAGACCCTCTGGAAATCCTTCAAAGCAGAGTCCCATGGGACGTTTTCCGTAAGGACCTAAACCGAGCCCTGCGTAAAGAGAAGAAGAATAATGCAGGTCGGAAACCCTTTGATGGGCTATTGATGTTCAAAATCCTTGTGCTGCAAAGCCTGTATGGCTTGTCGGATCATCAGATGGAATTTCAAATCAAGGACCGACTCTCCTTCATGCGTTTCTTAGGTTTTGGCGCCGAAACACGAATTCCGGATGAAAAAACCATCTGGCTCTATCGAGAAATTTTGGCAAAAGGCGGGTTCATCAAACCCCTGTTTGAACGCTTTGAGACGCATTTGCAGGAAGCTGGATACCGTGCGCAAAAGGGCATGATAGTCGATGCCACCATGGTGGAAGTTCCCAGATCGCGCAATACACCGGAAGAAAACGGTCAGATCAAGAACGGCGAAACGCCCGCCTCATTTTCGGAAAACCCCAATGTATTGCGGCAGAAAGACATGGATGCACGCTGGACGAAGAAACGGGGCGAGACCTTTTACGGTTATAAGGATCATGTCAGCGTGGACGTGAAGCATAAGTTGATTCGGAGATACACGGTGACCCCGGCGCATGTCCATGACAGTGTGGAATTGGAAAATCTGCTCGACCCTTGGAATACGAGAGGCGTGGTCTATGGGGACTCGGCTTATTTGAGCGAGGAGAAAGAGGAAAAACTGGGGAGACTGGGGTACTGTTTTCGATTCAATCAAAAGGGATATCGTGGGAATCCCTTGACGGATGGGCAGAAGCGCCGGAACCGTAGGAAGTCCCGTATCCGTGCAAGAGTGGAGCATGTGTTTGGTTGGATGGAACGCAAGACTGGCGGGATACTGACACGGTGTGTCGGGCAGGTGCGGGCGGAGGCGAAGATAGGATTGCGGAATCTGGTGTACAACCTGAGTCGATTCGCCTACTTGGAGGGTGCGACATGAGGGGGGATCCGTCCGGGCCAAGCGCCCGGGCGAAAAAGAGCCTCAAGAGGAGTACTAATCAGGAGTGAACCGATCCAAAAATCGATTTTAAAGGTCACATCGGGGTTACTATATAAAATTTGGATCCGAAAACGATATTCTTAGAGGTTCCCTGAATACAAAACCTTGGTTGTCCCAGAGTTTCTTAAGGTCCATGTGTGACCATCCGGTGAAGTGAGGATTGTCCCTGATTCACCTACAACAACAAATTGGGTTCCGGCCCAAGTAATTGAAATCAAAACCTTGTTTGTGCCAGAAACTCTCGATACCCATTTGATGCCATCTATCGAAGTGAGAATAGCTCCATTTAGACCCACAGCTACTAATTGTGTGCCGTTCCAAGCTATTGAAACGAGGCCGGTATCGTTTTCTGGTTTACTTTTAGTCCAAGTAATTCCCTCAGGAGAAGTGAGGATGATTCCGTTAGTTCCTACAGCAACGAAATATTTACCCGTCCATGCCTAGGCGTATAAATGCTTGTCAGTTGGGTACGGATTCCTTTGGGTCCAGATTTCCTGACCAAAAATATTCAACCAAGATCCTACTAAACCAAAAACCAAAAATAGCCTGCATATTTTCAACACTACCTCCGAGTCTTAACTTTTGCGTCAGGTTCACGTTCAATACTTGACACCATTTTCCGTATTAGGTATTTTAGTATTTTAGAAAATATCTATTTGGTATATAATCCTAGCAATTATAGGTCGCCGAAGCACATGTCGATTAATTGTATCGCCTACACATAAACAACATCCCTGATATTTAGTTTTAAATATTCACACCTTTTACCATCCTATTTTAAGAAAGTCGCTCCCATGAAAAAACACCTTATCTTAGCTTGCCTGTTTGCGCTTGCAGCTCCACTACATGTAATGGCAATGCCGCTTTGTCCCGGTGCTTGTTTTAGCCTGTCTACAATGGAAACCACCGTTTCTACCAATGGCTCAAATCCATATGCGCCAGTTGTATTTGATCTGGGCGAATTCAGCGCAGGCACTTACCTCATAACCGGCAGTGGCACGGTTGATCTGGTGCCTGATTCATCGTTCACTATCAATCCTGATGGCACTCCAACTTCTGTTGTAACGACAGGAGGCTACGGATATTTCAATCCGAGCGTTTCATTTAGTGCGGATAGCAGCTTTGGTCCAGCAGGAACGAATGCCAAAATCGGCGAACTCATCGATACGCTGTCGGCTCCACCAACCAATGCGGACGATTGGTTCTTAATCGGTTATTCGAAGCAACTAACACTGTTTAGCTCCCAGCATATCTTCGCTGCTGTGAACGATGCATACTACGTCAACGACCACGGTGCGTTTGAAGTTTCTGTGTCTGCAGTCCCAGAACCAGAAAGTTACGTGCTGATGCTTGCAGGGCTTGGCTTGATGAGCTTGGTGGCTCGCCGTAAACGTTCGAACGTATAAACCTAGAAACGGCAGTTGGACGTATGAGTGTGCGTTTTTCGCCTTTGTTGCTGCTTAGCCTTGGGAGTATCAGCTTGCAAGCCGATACTGTTACATATTTACACCTGTAGATTTAAACCTACATTCCCACACCCCCCGAGCTCATATTTGGATTAAGGCCATACATTTGGCATGCCGTTGCGCCAAATAGGTGAATGATTTTCCTGCGTAAGTCCGTCATGTTTGTCACCAACTCTCGAATTGGACGATTCCCTCCCGGCTCATAAAAACGAACCATGCCTTTGCCTTCCATGATCTGGAATATCCAGCGAATGGTTGGGTTCTCAAGCAAAGCATCATCACCATCATCAAGGATTCAATTCGACTCGGAGATTTTAGAAAAACAGAATCCACCATGAACCACGGGTCCTTCAAAAACCGAAACCCACCTTCCACATTTTTCTGACTCTTATACTCACTCAGCATACGTTCATCTGAATAGCCTGTTGCATCAAGATCATTTGTGGCTAAAATAAATCGTCCCTTTCTGTTCAGTGTCAGCATCGTCTCCACCGCCTTGGTATTCATTTCCAGCACCAAATCTAACTTGTAGCCCTTGACCTCTGGCACAGTGTCCGCGCTTGGCTTGCCTCTACCTGCATATTTTAGAATCGGAACAGCCTCCCCGTGAATATGGTACAAGGGGTACTTCTTCCTTAATATTTTCACTTCACTCTCAGCATCCTGCTTGCAGCCGTTCTCGCTGTGTTGCCATGTAATAGCCCCATCCTCTTTGCTCACCAAGTCCCGGGCTTCAAGAATGATTTCCGGAACCCGCGTGAGCCACAGGTATTCATTATTCGCAAGAAGTTTATCCTTCGAATACAGCTCTGAAACGCACGAACCTTTTTGATGGTCTCATGAAGGCTCTTTTTGTCAGAACTATTACCATCCAGAGGCTCCATCCAAATCGGCATACTGGCGGGTCCGTTGACGACCAGGGAAAGTACTGCTTGTTGCGTATTCTCCGGATACACTAATACTCGTGGTGTCCAGGTGGTTCAAGGAATGATCATTTAAATCTTTGACTTGAATCGCCTCATCAAGAAGTCGTTCGACTGGCTTACTCTCAAAAAACTGCGGGGTCAGGTATAGACGGCGATTGGTGAAGCCAAGGCCATTCAGTATCATGGCGACAACGGATTGACCGGGGCTGACGATAGGTTTATCATGCACGCCCAGGCACGCATCAATCCTTTCGGCTATTCGCCAATCCTTGCAGACTGCTGCCACGAGGCCATGATGATTCATGGGTAATGTTTGGATCTCGTCATTTGCTACTTCCAGCATTTTAAGGCTTCAAATCTTTGCCAACCCAGGATTACAAAATCGTATCCATGGGAGGAAGGAGAAATTGTAGGCAATGCAGGTCAAAAAATAATGGGATCCAAATGTGCACTAGGATCCATATGTGCACCATTTTTCAAAGGTAACTGATGTGCTACATCAAGACCTTGAGATGAACGCAAATAATTATAACCTATTGGTTTTTATGGAGCTGTAGAAACGTGCTTGGTAAGGAGACGGTGAGTGCGGCTAATTCGGAAAAACAATGCTTTGTTGCCAAAATGGCGTACGAGCATTCAGATACGCTAAAAGTTTTTCGGCCGTCCCAATCCATGAATAGCGCTTGGCCCAGCTGGCCAAAAGAGGCGACTCTAATTCTTTACTGTCCGGTAAGCGACATGTGGATGAGATTGGAAAAGGTGATCTATCGATATGCCGGAAGAAAAAAGTCGACCGGTGAGCACAATAGACATCGGCTATGGCCCATGGTGTTGGTAAAACGATTAAGTCAGCGAGGCTGCGCTTCGTCCACGACTTTAAGAATAAACACAGCGGTAGTATCCGGTGTCTTTATGCGCACTTCCCGCAGCCCCTGCTTTTGGCCCCGAGCCAAGGAATCCGGGTTTAGCGGTGAGACGGTTAAATATAAAGACAGTACACGACCATCCGGTTTAAGCAAGCCCTTTTCTACTTGCAGGCTTGGCGGCACTGTGACTTCGGCGCTATCAAGATGACGGCCATAGAGAAAAAATTGTCGCCTTTGACCGAGCACAATGGCCTCAGGAATCAAACGCCAGGCGGGCGCAGACAGCGGCTCCATCTCTTTATCATGATGTGCGCAAGCCGAAAGCAGCATGCAAAAGAAAATACTTAATAGCAGGTTCATGCTGGGGCCGAACCGCTGGTACCGCGTTCGATGAGCAAGCCTTCGCATTCAAAGGAATTCAAGCCCGGCAGCAACAATCTTTGCCTGGGACTGAGCACATAGCCAAGTACTTTGCGTGCGATTTCCGAAAAGGTGAAACTGTAGCTGGAAAGATCGTTGTCCGTGGCCGCCTTACTGTCATCGAATCCGATGATGGACAGATCCCGGGGAATGCGAGTGCCCTTTTTTATAAAATAGTTGCGGACAAGCAATGCCATTCGATCATTGGCGCCCACGCAGGCGGTCAGCCCAGGTTCGCGGCCCACTGCGTTAAGAATAGGCTCTACTCTCGCCGTCATTTTTAAATGATGAATATAACTGCGCACCGAACCCATCATTTGTTCCAATGCGTAAGCGGCGTGATATTCCTCCCCCGCATCCTCGGAGGCCGCCAGAAACTCGTCCGCAATTTTTCGATACGCTTCCAGATCCGGCGGTCCAGGCAATTCCTGAAATCGATCATCCACTTCTTCAATCACAAACTTGCCCACGCCTTCGGCAAAGCCTGCGCTTTGAAAAGCCTTGAGCAGACCTTGATACCGATGCTCTGACCATAATTCCTTGTGGCAATAAGAGAGGAAAGCGATCTTCCTATGGCCATGTTTGAGCAAGTATTGACCGACGCGCCGACCCGCCAATTGGCCTGCCACCATGAAAATACGAAAAGCCATTCCCGCCATATCCGCTTGCCGGCGCAGGGAATTGGTTACCTGCATATCCCAAGTGGTATCGATTACAGCAATGGGTTTTTCGAGGTTGTCCTTTTTGAGTGCCGGACGGCTTTTATCCTGTATGGCCTGCAAAGCCTGGTCCAGCTTCAACTCCGGTAACATGGAGGTCCAAAGAATGTAACCGATCACGGAATGTTTATCGTGCAGGGCGGAAAGCTGATTTTCAAAAACACTTTTGCGCCGATCCGGATCGAACGAAATAAGCACCACGTTAATGAGGCTTTTTCCGCATTCACGGCGCAGGGCGGAAAGAAACTCCGTAACCGGATAACCGCCAAAACTGATTTTGGATGCGGCTTCCGGAGCGCCGACAAAAACCAAGGTGCCATGCGCACGGGTAAGGTGCGGGACCATGTAGGTTTTTTTATGCGGGACGACAACTCCTTCGGCGGAAATGGCTTCCATGGCTTTGCGCAGGGTTTTGAAAGAGACGTCGTAAGTTTTCTGCAGATCCCGAAGAGAAGGCAAGGCTTCTCCGGATGTGAATTGACCGTTAAAAATATCCTTTTCTATCTGAGTCTTGAGGCGTTGCCACCGCTGAGATTCGAAAAAGATAGGTGTCATTCCGCCGTTTTGACTGGGCGGCTTACCGAAATAAGTGCCCCGATTTCGGACCACGGAAAGTAGTCCTTCGGTGCGTAACACACCAAGTGCCGAACACATGGCCGCGGCCGAAACCTGAGCTTGCTTCGCCAGGATTCGAATGGGGGGAAGCCGGTCTCCGGAAGCACATTTTCCCAATTGAATCTCCTCGCGAATAAAGGCAAGAGATTTCTGAACGGCTAATGGGGCGCGCTGCAAGTTTATTATACCGGTAAGGTTCCGAAAAGTTTCAAAGCTGTCTTCCAGATGCCGCCGTCTTCTGGAGTAAAGGTCTGCACTGGGAAGGACGCACGCACCACCGCGCGCAAGTCGCCGGGGAGATGGCCCAGGGTTTTTGCTTGCACCAGAATATTACCGATTGCGGTAGCTTCTACTGGACCGGCCAAAACCGGGAGTCCCGTGGCATTGGCGGCAACTTGGTTGAGCAAGCGATTGCGACTGCCTCCGCCGACCAAATGAATGCTCGTAAACTTTTGCCCCGACACGCTTTCGCATTCCGCCAAGGTTTGGGCATAAATGAGTGCCAAGCTTTCCAAGGCACAGCGCACGATGGATCCGGGATCCGTCGGAACTGGCTGCGAGGATTCACGGCAGTATTCGGCGATCTTGCCAACCATGCGACCGGGCTTTCCAAAACGAGGATCATCAGGCCTGATCAAGCTGACCAGCGGGGTCGCGGCCTCGGCCATTGCCGTCAACGTATCATAATCATATTCATTTCCGAGTTCCGCCCAGGCTCGCCGACACTCTTGCACAATCCACAATCCCACAATATTCTTGCGCAACATAATGGTGCCGCCGTAGCCGACTTCATTGGTAAAGTTGTATTTGCGGCTGGTGGCATTGATGACCGGAGACTTGACTTCCGTTCCCAATAGGGACCAGGTGCCGGAACTGATAAAAGCCCACTGTTCGCCCTTGCCTGGAATTGCAGCGACAGCCGCAGCGGTATCATGCGAACAGGTGGCGATGACTTGCGCATTCTTAAGCCCCGTGCGGACGGCGATATCGGGAAGTAAGGGTCCCAGAATGGTGCCCGCAGGAACCAGAGGTGGGAAAATCTTTTTGGGCAAGCCCAGCTTACCGATTACATTCCAGGCCCATTCACCTGTGGCCGGATTGAACAATTGAGTCGTTGACGCCAAGGTTACCTCCCCCTTGGGTACGCCCGACATCAGATAATTGAAGTAATCGCCCATATTGAGAAAACTATCCGCCCACTCCAGCGTTTCCGGACGATCTTGCGAGTCCATATAAAACTGGAACAACGTGTTGAGCGACATGAACTGAATTCCGGTTTCGGAAAAAATTACGTCGGCGGAGATTTTTGCGAACACTTTTTCCATGGCCCCGTCCGTACGCGAATCGCGGTAATGGAAGGGCAAGGTCAGCATCGGCTCCTTATCCCGAAAGAGCACATAGTCCACGCCCCAGGCATCGGTGCTGATACCGTCGATGGGTTCGCCCAGGGCCGCCGCTTTTCGCAACCCGGCCTTGATCTCCTGGAAAAGATGGAGCGGATCCCAACGCAGCGTTCCGCAAATCGAAACGCCCGCATTGGCGAATCGGTAAATTTCTTCAATCTCGACTTTTTGATCCGGTCCTGGACTCAACGTTCCCAACATGACCCGGCCGCTTTCGGCCCCAAGATCTACTGCCAGGTATCGGTGGAATTTCTGAGTGTCCATACTGCTTCCTTGAACTGAAAGTGGCTTTGAAAACTAATTGGCTACGCGTAAAAGTTCATCTTCAGCGGCCTTGGTCCATTGCCCATTATTGAGCTTTGCCGCGACTGTTGGAAATTTCTTACCGAGTTCAGAAAGCGGCGTCAATGGCAAATTGTGAAGCTGGGGGTAAACGACGATTTTACCCGCCAAGGTCCGATTCTCAACGGCGTCGAGGCCGTCTTTGGCTCCCGCCATGCCGCTCACCGCATCCAAAGAACAATTGGTGTCAAATTGTCCAGACTGGACTTTTTCAAGCACGATTTTCATGTCACGGATATTGGACCCGCTGGTGCCGAACAGGAATATTTTTTTCTCAACCACCAGATCCAAATCGATCTCATGTTTCACGGTAGCGGCGATACCTGCAAAAATATTAATGATGCCACCTGGGGTACAATCTTTGACTGCTTGCGCCACCAAGGCAGGAATCGGCGCCATCAAGGCCACGTAACTGAAGGATTCGGATAAGGGATGCTTGACCGTATTCACCATGCGAAGCCCAGCTTTGGCGACCTTGGCCAATGGCTCGGCTTTGGCCCGCAAGGATTCCAGGCGGGAGTCGTCCATGTCCGTTGCCACCACGCTGATATTGCGCTTGCCGGAAGCCACGGCGCGGATAACATGCATCTGACCCATGGGCCCCCCGGCCCCGATGACCAGGACTTTATCGTCATCCCGTAACTCACCGGTTGCGGGTACCCAGCGGTACCCTTCGCTTTCATCGCTTCCGGTGGAGCCGACCCAGCGGGTGCCGCCATAATGCAGACGCCCCACACCCATATTGACCGGCGCGCCAAATTTCTTACCGCACATGACTAAGTTGATGGTGCCACTGGGGGAGAGCTTATCGTTCAGGATTTCCACCGTGGCTTTGTTTGGTGCAAAGGCAATGATGTCCTGGAAACCTTCATGCGGTAAGTCCTGGAGCTCAGAGCTTTTGCGGACCACGATTTTCGCAGGCATGCCCTGTTTGCTCCACGGCAGCTTCAAACTCTCAGGCTTGATATTCGCATCCTCAGTGACAACCAGCATATTGCCGCCAGCCGTGATGGTGACGCGCTCATCGGTCACATATGAATCCTCTACGCAAGCGTAAGGCTCGATCATGGCGATGGCGCTGGCCGACAAATGTTCGCTGACCGGGATTAAGAAACGCTCGCCTTTTTTATCCACTACAACCCGCTCGTCCATGAGCACGTATTCTTGCAATCCACCCTCGAAATTGTAGCCGAAGGCCGCGGTGGATCCATTAGTCGGCAAATCGCGGTAATCGGTTTGCACCAGCACGCGCTCGCCCACTTTGTGCTGCTTGACTTCGGAGCCGATGGCCACGATGCGGCAGGAAACCTCATGCCCGGGAACGGTGGGCTTGTTTCCAGGGACATAGCTGGCGATTTCCTTGAGAATGCCCAAATCCATGCCTTTGAGGATTTCATTCTTACGAGGATGCTCGGTAAAATGTTTCAGCAATTTCAGATCGGAAAAACACAGGCCCACGGCCTCGGTTTTGACCAGAATCTGATGGGGCCCTGGCTTGAAGACTTCTTTGGATGGATTCAACTTGAGATCGCCGGGACCTACGAGTTGGATGGCAAACTGGGTTTCGGGAATGGCGCTCATGGATTCAATCCTTCCTCTGGTTATTTCAGCATCACTTGCCCGCCGCTCACGGGAACAGCTTGGCCAGTTTCATATTTCTGATCGATGAGATAATAAATAGCCTTCATCACGTCCGCAGTAGTGGTGCCGCGCCCCATCGGAACTTTAGCTTCATAAAATTTCTTGACATCCAAAATGGTCTTGGCTCCCGGCACCTTGCCCGAGTTCAGGTACTGCATGAAAAGGCCGGTTTTGGGATCGCTCCAGAGAGGGCCATCAAAAAAGTTGCCGGGACACACCGCATTAACTTTGATGCCATCCTCGACCAATTCCATGGCAAAGGATTGAACTAGCCCGATGCCTCCGAATTTGCTGCCTGCGTAGGCTCCGTTTTTATTTGAGCCCACCAATCCACTTTTAGAATTGATCTGAATGATGTCCGTCAAATATCCAGGTCTGGCCAAATGTTGTATGGCCAGCACTTGCGCGGCTTTTTGCGTGCAGAGGAAAAAACCCTTATAGTTCACTGTAGTCACAAAGTCGAAGTCTTTTTCGCTTTGCGTCTTGACGCTGCCTGCCTTGACCACGCCCGCATTGGAGATGAAAACATCGAAGCCGCCAAAGGCGCGAATCACCGCATGAATCATGGCATCCAAGCTAGCGCTATCCGTAACGTTTACCGGCAATCCGATTGCGGACCACCCTATGGCGGACCCTCCTTGGGCGGAAGCAGCACCTAGGTTTTGCTCGCCTCTATCCTTACACAACTGCGCAGCCGCTTTAGACGCTCCATCGGCATTCATATCGGTGAGTACCGCAACGCCGCCTTCAGAAACAAAATGCTGGCTGATTTCCAATCCAAAACCTTGCGCCGCTCCAGTAATCACGGCGATCTTTCCTGCCACGCGACCTTGCGATCCCTTAGCGGCAGAAACACTTTTTCGATAGCTTTCTACTTCCCAATCTTCAATGAATTTTCGGAAGTCAGATTTTAAATAGCGGATGCCACCCAATCTCCGGGCTCCGGCCATGATTTTCACCGCGTCCTTATACACCCATACCGAGATTTGGGCACTCTTGACATCCTCCCCGATCCCAAACATGCCGACATTCTTGACCAGCACCACCAAGGGCGAAAAGCGCGTGGCCGCGATATGCGCTTCTATGGCTTGGCGCAAACGCAGAACCGTTTCCCGAGCCGCCTCGTCTTTAATCGGTTCAAACCAAAGCGGAAAACTTTTGCAATACACGATTTGATCCGGGGAGAGTGCGCCTCCGGCCACAACGGTTTGGCCTTCACTGCCGCAAACCAGTTCCATCACTTCCGGCGAGTCCTCGAAGCGTGCGACTTTGAGCCTGTCCGCGGTGCCTAAAAGTCCACGTAGGGCAGGCCCGATCACGTTGATTTGTTTTCTGGCTTCTATTGCGTCAACAGTAGAGGCACTCCCAAAGGCTGTCTTGGAGGATACGGCTTCAATTAGCGGGCGGATGGCCGCAAGCAGCCAATCGGTATCGGCTTTGACTTCTTCCGGGGTATTGCCGGAAACCACCAGACCATGGTTTTCCATGATCACGGCTCTGGGGCAGTCCTGTCCGGTTTCTTTTTTGAACTTTTGCAAAGCCTCAAATAGCGTACGAGCCAACTGGAATCCAGGATCCACCTCGCCTATCCAGATAAACGTATTGCCTAATTTGGCGCGCAGGATGCTTTCTCCCTGTAACGCGCAAGTAAACATATTGACCAGGGTCGAATGGGTGTGCACGACGAAAGTGCGCGGCAGCAAATTGTGTAAAACCGATTCCACACTGGGTCGCTGACCCCGTTCCGGATGGATTCGCGCTGCCAACACTTGGGCTTTGAACTCAGCCTCGCGCTGCATGCGATCGGGGCTGAGATTTTGTTCCAACAGGCTGTACAATGCAGCCCGTTTCATTTCCACAAAACCCTCTGGAGCAATAGTCGCCAGCGAGGTTCCACTTCCCTTTACCCAAATTGAGTCTGCCACTTTACAGGAAGTGTTTCCACCTCCGGCAATGACCATTTCCGAATCGTGCCCATAAAACTGGGAAAGCTTGACCAATTGATCCATAGTTGTGTCACTGGAGCTAAACTTGGGCCATTCCATCTTTATGACACTCCGAGGTCGGTTTGAATGACAGCGGCTCCTAGTGCCGCAAAAGCTTTAATTCGGGCATCGGCGGAAGCATATCCCGCGCACAACGCACCGTCTGCGTCCACGAATCCGGCTTGTCCTTGCGCCAACAAAAACTGATGGGCGGCAATGACACACGCGCCTTCCCAGAATATCGCTTTGATATCCTCAGGAACTGGGGCGCTTTTTAAGCAAGTGGGTTCCAGCGGAATGAGCTCAAGGGTATTGTGTTCCGTTCCACCTACCACCACTAATCCTGCAGCACGCATGGCTTTGACATAGGTTTGCAAAACCTCTGGGGTATTCCGAATGGGAATGAACTCGGCCATATATATACCCATGCCGAGTATGTTTTCGATCAGTATTTCCGGCGTCGCTTCGTACGGACACAAGGGGCTCGCACCATCCGCCAGGGTTGGGTAGCAAGGAATCCCTCCCATGCCCAGAATCATTTTTTTGGCTTCGATTTCGTCCACAAAGGTTTCGACCACAAAAGCTGGTTTTCCGGCTTTAAGCAAATGCGATCGGAATTCATTCTGAAACTGCACAGCATCATCTGCCCCGGCTTTGGGCGCGGTGCCGTAAACTTGCGTGAGGATTTGAGCGCGCTTGTCGCTTGCAACTTTGGCGAATAAGGATTCCTGAAAAGCCTGCGCGATGTGACGCTCTTGCAAATAGACGATATCTTCGGGACATTTATGCCGGTTGGAAATCATCTTTTTGACACCTGGTTCCGTAACCGAGAGGTCACAGCCCGCAGCGATAAATAAAGCCGCCACTTTATCGACCATCTCCCGCATACGCTGCGTGTCGTTGGCGCGAATGGTTTCCAAAATGGACGCGGGTCCCGCCGGTACGGGCAGGAAACGGGTTACGCCCTTGCCGCAGATGTACATGCGACCGGGATTGCCGGGATCGTTTATCTTGACCTTATCCTTGACCAAGCGATCGATCAAACTGATGATCTCCAATCCAAAAATCGGAAACACGCGCGCCTTTTTTGCGAGCTCGGCAAATTTCACATACACTTGATAGTCGTAATAATTGGTGACGCCGATCACTCTGACATCTTGCGCTACCGCCAAATCCAAAACTTGTTCCACCGTGGTGAAGGCGGAAAAGTTAGGAGGCAGATGCACGTGCGAATTCACTTTAAGCGGAATGGCGGAAACCGTTTTAGCGGCTGCGCGCATTTTCTCTACCGAACCGATTGACTTAAGCCATTCAACAATCTGCATACTTTTTCTGACACTTTCCTTTTTTAGGGACGGCAAATACTAGCCGTACTCAGCGCGCCTCTTACGCCGAACGTACGATGTAGCAATGTTGCCGACTTCCGCTAACCGGAGTAAAGCCATCATAATTCTTCGTTAATTAAATCAATTCTTTCTTTTTTCAATCAAGACTTTGACTAAAGTACGTCATTACGGTATATTTTTCAAGCCAATGGGAAGTTCTGCTCAAAATCGTCGCCAACACATTTTGGACGAAATATTCGGCCATCGGTCCGCCACCGTGGTGGATTTGGCGACAGCCATGGGTGCTTCCGAGGCTACTATCCGTCGGGACCTGAAAACCTTGTCGGAAGAAGGCGAAATCGACTTGGTTTATGGGGGGGCGGTGATTCGCCGGTCCTCGGATTTCTCATTTCGATCCAAGCATCAGCGCAGTCCAGGAGCCAAAGAGTCTATCGGCCGATTGGCGGCTTCTCTGGTCCAGGATGGTGAACAGATATTTTTGGATTCCGGCACCACCTGCTTTATGATGGCTCCCTTTCTCAAACGAAAACGCGGACTATCCATTATCACCAACTCTGCCCGATTGGCTATCGAACTCGACGCCCCCAATACCAATGTCATTCTGATAGGCGGCCAATACCGGCCGGATAGAATGGATTGCGTAGGTCCTATTGCTGCCGCCACTTTCGATCAACTCCGCGGCTACATTTGTTTTTTAGGTGCAGATGGCCTGAGCGCGGACTTCGGACCTTCGGCCAGCGATGTCGAATCCGCCCATTTCAATCGCCAAGCCGTACACAACAGCCGCCGTGCAATACTGGTCGCGGACCAAACCAAATTCCTATCGCCCTCCCTTTTCAAAATTGTAGAGTGGACGGCCATATCAAGCATCGTCACCGACACCCGTCCCGATGAAGCCTGGATGACTTTTTTCCAAACCCATAGAATTACCGTAGTCTTTCCCGAATCCGAACCACTTAAACACATCGATAAACCGACTTAGGAGTCCTGCATGCCCAAGAGTATAGTCATCCATCCCAAAGAGGCCCGGTCCAAAGGCTTTGTCGAATTCTCACCCATTCCAATCAATCAATACGGCAAAACGCTGAAGCAAGAAGCCGCTTCCGGAAATTTCACCAAGGACGATTTGGTCCGCATCCAACACGACATGCAGGTGATCCGTTCCTTTGAGACCATGCTTAACGAGGTCAAAATCAAAGGCACCTTCGGCGGCACTGCTTACAATCATCGCGGCCCCGCGCATCTTTCCATCGGGCAGGAGGCTTCGGCGGTTGGTCAAGCATATTTGCTGGGCGTGGACGATCATATCTTTGGATCGCATCGGTCCCATGGAGAGATTCTGGCCAAGGGCCTATCCGCCATCCACAAGCTGGACGACAAACAGCTGATGGATATCATGACCAACTATTTTGGTGGTCATGCGTTGAAGGTGGTTGAAAAAGATCCCTCCGGTACCACGGTTAAGGACTTGGCCGTTGACTTTCTCATCTACGGATCCCTGGCTGAAATTTTTGCCCGCGACTACGGTTTCAATAAAGGCCTGGGCGGTTCCATGCACGCCTTCTTTCCGCCCTTTGGCATCATGCCCAATAACGCCATTGTAGGCGGTTCTGCGGATATCGCCGTGGGTGCGGCACTTTTCAAAAAGGTGAACGGAAAGCCCGGTATCGTCATCTGTAATATCGGCGACGCCAGCGCGGGCTGCGGTCCAACTTGGGAAGCCTTGTGCTTTGCCACCATGGATCAGTTCAAGACCCTTTGGGACGAAGCCCATCGCGGTGGCTTGCCTATTATCGTCAACTTCACCAACAATTTCTATGGCATGGGCGGCCAACCCGTAGGCGAAACCATGGGCTTTAAAGTCCTGGCTCGCATGGGTGCAGGCGTCAATCCAGAGCAAATGCACGCCGAACGCATCGACGGCTACAATCCCTTGGCCGTTATCGACGGCATCCGGCGCAAACGCGACATCATCATCAAAGGCGATGGCCCTGTTCTACTCGACACCATCACCTACCGGTTCTCGGGCCACTCGCCTTCGGATGCGTCTAGCTACCGGGAAAAAAGCGAAGTGGAAATGTGGCAGCAGCAGGATTCGCTCGTCGCGTATGCGGAAGGATTGGTCGCGGGAAAAATTTGTTCTACCATGGACTTGGACGCGATAAAACAAAAAATCGACGACCGCATTTTGCGTGCCTATAAAAAATCGGTGGACCTCAATATTTCCCCGCGCGAAAACCAAATGAGCATCGGCTGCACGATTGAAAAAGTCATGTTCTCCAACGGCACAGTGGAAAGCATGGATACGACCCGCACACCGGAAACCCTGCTGGCCAAGGCAGACAATCCCCGCGTTGCGCAACTTGCCGGCCGTTCGCGTTCGGCTCTGGATGAAAATGGCCAGAAGCTTCCTAAGATCAAATGCATCGCCATCCGCGACGCACTCTTTGAAGCCATTTTCGACCGCTTCTATATCGACCCCACGCTTATCGCCTATGGTGAAGAAAATCGGGATTGGGGCGGCGCGTTTGCCGTATACCGCGGGTTAACGGAGGCGTTACCGTACCATCGCTTGTTCAATTCGCCCATCAGCGAAGCCGCCATCGTCGGCACCGCTGTGGGCTACGCTCTGGAAGGCGGCCGCGTGATTGCGGAACTCATGTACTGCGACTTTATGGGCCGCTCGGGCGATGAAATCTTCAATCAAATGTCCAAATGGCAGAGCATGTCCGGCGGATTGCTGCGCATGCCTTTGGTGCTCCGCGTATCCGTGGGCTCTAAATACGGCGCGCAGCATTCCCAAGATTGGACCAGTCTCGTGGCCCATATTCCCGGACTCAAAGTGGCCTTTCCCGCCTCTCCGTATGATGCCAAAGGCTTGATGAATGCCGCCTTGACCGGCACCGATCCCGTCATCTTCTTCGAAAGCCAACGCATCTATGACGAGCCCGAGCATTTCCATCCCGGTGGCGTGCCCGTAGAATCCTACAGTGTGGCATTCGGCGAACCGGATATCAAAAAATCCGGTACAGATCTCACCATCTTAACTGTGGGCGCCACTCTCTACCGAGCCCTGGACGCGGCCAAAATTTTGGAAGCGGAATACGGCCTTTCCGTGGAAGTCATCGACGCGCGCAGCATTGTCCCTTTCAATTATGACTTGGTGCTTGCCAGCGTTAAGAAAACCGGAAAAATCCTGTTGGCATCCGACGCCTGCGAACGCGGAAGCTTTCTGCACACTATGGCTAACAGCATCAGCCGCTTTGCTTTTGACGATTTGGACGCGCCTCCGGTGGTGATTGGAAGCCGCAATTGGATTACTCCGGCCGATGAGGTGGAAGACTCCTTTTTCCCCATGCCGAATGATTTTCTGGATGCCGTGCATGAGCATATGTTGCCGCTGGAAGGGTACACTCCCAAGCGGGAATGTTCTACGGAAGAACTTTTAAGGAGGAATAGAGCGGGGGTTTAGCCCGCTGCGAATTAAAACTATTGAGTTGCGAAATTGGGCAAAGTCATTTTCTTCTGCCCTTCAAGCATAGGATTCCGATTCATCATTGGAATCCCTTGGCTCATCCTCTGCTAGATGGCCGTCCTTAATGGGAGCCTTGCCGTCCTCGATCAGTTTTCGGAGCTTGTCTTCGACGCTTTTCAGTGCATCAAGCAAACGCTGTT
Source organism: Fibrobacteria bacterium (assembly GCA_043732185.1). Lineage (GTDB taxonomy): Bacteria > Fibrobacterota > Fibrobacteria > UBA11236 > UBA11236 > Chersky-265. The sequence goes on along the minus strand of JAYTHY010000042.1, from coordinate 52,889 downwards.
TGGGCACCTTATCGAGCGACTTGAACTCCTTTTCCAACGCTTTTTGGACCGTGTCGAGCTCGTCTTTGACGAGCCGATCATACTGAGGGTGACTGGTCCAATGCCCCATCTCGCCGGCCTCGATGTCCGTCAATACCTTTGATTTGGGCAACCCCTTTAGGTTACCGGCGTTATCGAGACTGTACCCCGCTTTGGTCGCGGCTTGGGCAAGCGGATGATCTTGAACCACATTATCTGGTATCAAATGGTGGACGGAATTCTTTTCCACTTCTTTGATCAATTCCGCCTCCAGTTTGGCTTCGGTCCAACCAGGGTTTTTTGCCCGCAGCTCCTGGCCCACAGCGCTCTTGTAGTTTCTGTTCATCACAGAGGGATTGCTGATGCGCTCTCCTGCAGTGCCGACGGCCAACTTTCCATCTTTCACTTCGAGCGGGACAAAATTTTTCTCTCTAAAACCGGGGCCCCGTCGAATCCCTCCGTCCTTTAGTGGCACATATCCTTTGGGTAAATCATCTCCCGGTTTCCATTTTTTCCCAATCCATTTGTCTTTCGTCAGGTCGGCGCCATTGGGGAATTCGGAGAGATCGACTTCCACACGTGGCTTAATGGGGGTAACCGTGGCGGTTCCCGCTGATTTTCGAGTGCTGGTACTGGTGTTGGTTGAGGTTGAAGGCGCGTCTACAATCTCCGCATTGTCGTTCGCCGCAATGGTCGAATCCTGGGCAACCGCCACGGTATCATCGGTTCCCGTTTTTTTCAATTGCTGGATTGGTGCCGATTGTTTGGCTGCCTTTTTGGCAGCTTGCTGTTTCCTATACTGATCCAAATCAACAACTTCAGCGCCGGCACCCTCTACTTCACCCGCAGTGGAGACAGTATCGTTTTTATTTAGGACGTTTATTTCATCCGCTGCCGCATCTGCTTCCCCTGCGACATTGGCTGTCGGTGCTTTCGCTCCCATTCCTGCTTTTGCCTGGGCCGTTTCTATTTCTTCTAGGGTCTGCTCCACGTTCGAAGACAGTTCATCGACTATTTTCTTTTCGTCCGCAGCCAAATCGTCGACCTTGCTAGCCGCGGTCCGCCAATTTTTCCAACTTGCCCGCAAACCGTACCCCATTTGGCCCAATGCGACTGCACCTCTCGCCAACCCGTAGATCATCAAGATCCGATCGACCTTGGCCCATTCCTTAAGGATCCAGCGCCCGTCATCTCCGAATTTTTCAATAATCCAACCCCTGTGGTCGTTGACCAAAGTGCTTGCGGCTGCAACCGCAGTGGCAGCCCGGTCGGTCCATTTCAGATAATTGACTGCACGTGCGCCCCAAATTGCAGCGCGTGAAGCGTTCGCAGTTTCGCCGACAGCCACCGCCTCTCCACCTAGTCCAAAAGTAAGGCCCGTAACGAAAGCTTCTCCCGCCATCATTCCCACTTTCGTGGTATCTGTATTGCTCAGTTGAAGCAGATAAAGCGCCGGCATGTAGATGATTTTTCCGCCTTCGTCGTAGAGGTATACCCCTACGACTGTGTCCGGATCCATTTCTATCCCGGAGTACATAATGGCATAGTGCTCGGGTGAAAGTTTTGCATCCTTCCAATGCTCGGTTTTCATGTGGCTGCGCACCCAAATGTTTCCGTTGTCCATACGATGCACGGACAGGGAAGCGGAGCTGAATTTAGTGAACCCGGATCCGGAGAATGGGATAACCATGGCCGATTTTTCCGCGTTCATGAATTTTTTGGGATCGATGCGACCCGCTTTGGCCATCAGTATGCGCTCGGCTTGGGCTTGCTCTTTTTCATCTGCGGAACCACTTGTCAATTCATCGTAGAGCCGGTCCAGAAATTTCCGTCCGTCCGCAGTTTCCGCCATTCCCGCAAGCTGTTCGTCGCTGGCGGCTAGGGTCATTTCAAAGCTTACATCGTCCCGATTGTTGCTCCATAATTCTTCGAGCACGGAATCCGGTGTCGAAAAATCTCCACCATCTGCATAATCGAGCAGTTTTTTCCCGAGATCTTTTTTACTCAAAATCGACCACGAAGTCGCTTGGCTGATCAAATCTTTGGCGGGCTGCGCCTCGGGCGGACTGGGCTTGTCCCTTTTGGGAGGCTCTACTGAAACTGGAGCGGGTGGCTCCACTTTTTCGGGAGGCTTTGCATAAATGGTAATCGGAATGGTGATGTTGCCGAGGTATTTAAATTCGATGAACCCGTGCAAAATCGGATAATTGAAGCCGCGGGCTTTGGCGAATGCCCTGTTGACGGGAACGTCAAGGGCGTTTTTCCCGGGTACGTTTATCCAAGCCCATACCTTTCCAGCATTGTCATGCACCCCGAATTCGGGAAGCACCAAGTCACCGTTCATCACCATTTCTGCATCGATGATGTTCGCGCCTGTACGTTCAGCCTTGGCCATCAGTTTTAGGCCATCGGTTGGCAATCCCTCTAGCCTCACCTCCACTGGGTCCACCACAGCATCGGGTTTAGGATCCCGATGGATGCCGGAATGGTTTCCGGTGACATGCGCAAGCTCGTGCGCGAGCAGTCGTTTACCGCTTTCAGAATCTTCCGTGTATTCATTTTCTCCGAAAACGATGTCGTTGCCTAGTGTATACGCTCTTGCTTGTAACGCGTGTGCGGATTGCGCCGCGCTCTCGCCCGTGTGCAGCCGAACCGAACTTAGATCATATCCAATGCGCGGTTCGAAAAATTGACGGGTTCGATCCTCCAGAGGGCGACCGCCCGCTTGAACTGCTTTCTGCACATGATCTGCGGCTTTGGAAGACGCATCTCCTGTTGTGGATAAAGCCTTTCGATGCAGGGTCGGGGCGCGCATGATTTCATCCGCAACCTTATCCGCCTCTACTTCTGTCTGATCTCCAGGTTGGGAAACCCTCAGGCTACCGGAATTTGCCAGGCAAGCTGGACATCCGCCGCCGCAGGCACAGGCAGCTTTACGGTAAATAATGTCGGGAAAACCACCCAATCCATAAGTGGTGTCTACATTTTCAGGTATAGGCGCAGCACCACGCGTTTTATTTCGGGCGGGGTCCGTTTTGTTCGATGCCGCCAATCGTTCCATTGTAGGGTCTCTCCAGTTAAGGAGATCTCCGTTTTCGGATGCAATCGGCTTCAGGCAATCCGGCCACCCTGCAAATATCATCGTCGAGTGGATGAGGCCCACCGGCGGCAATGGAAGCGGGGTTGTCCCAGCCTGCCGGTTTTTTCAATTGCAGCAAAAACCAATGGATCCTGGATGGTATCATCATCGATGCGTTGGTGGAATGGGCATCGATATAGTTGTAGCGGTCCACTTCATAGAACATGAGGTGGAAAAATTCATGCGCGAACCCCAGGGGTTCTCCTCCTGCCCAGTTCGTTGCGTCCTCCCATGCTCCTGGATTCACATCCACTTCAAACGCATCATTCCCGGCCGTGTTCACAAAAGTGAGATCCACCGTGAACCCCTTGGTCGATGCCGCTTTTTCAATCGCGTCTTCCATCGCCTTGACGCTATCCACATCCGCAACCTTGCCAGTACCTGCTGTCTGCAGGAATATTTTCGCCCGCACCACAATATTTTTTGGATCTGTATTGTCAACCTCGTATTTCCCGTTCCCAAATTTTCCGGTGACTTTCACCCATTTCCGTTTCGGATCCGCGGAGAGGGTCTCTTCAAGTGTCAGGTTTTTCGCCTGGGCGGGAATCGCTACGCGTGTCTTTTCGTCCGCTACCGCAGCTGCAGTTGAATCATTGGTTTCCAAAGTGATGGTTGCCTCACTTTTTTCCGCCGTATCCAGTAGCGTCAGAAACTTTTCCAGCATCCAAAGGCACGCAGGTTGCTTTTTCAACTCGACCAATACATCATCGGCCTCAGTTTTATCCGCCAAAGCCAGATAGTTGGGATGCTTTTTGACTTTACCGATTTGCCAATCAAATTTTGGGTCATTCACTGCAGGATTGGCGCAGCGCCGGATGCCACCGCCACCTTGGCGGACATGTGCGAGTTCATGGGCAAGGAGGTGTTTTCCCGAAGTTGTTTCCGGCTGATATTCTCCTGCATTGAAAAAAATATTGCTACCCATCGTGAAAGCCTTAGCGTCGATGGCTTGGGCGGACTCCGCCGCCGTGTGTCCCGAGTGAATCCGAACTTCGCTGAGATCTGCGCCGAAGCGTGGTTCAAAAAAACCACGGAGTCCGGTATCGAGCGGAACGCCACCGGAACCGGCTGCCTGGCTGGCGAATGCCGGATTTTGGATCGGCCAAGCCTCCGGTTTGGATTCACTCCGGAGTTTCCCGCTTTCGTTGTTGGGCATCCTCATGATTTTTTCGGCAACCTGATCGGCTTCCACTTCTGCCGGATCACCGGGTTGAGACAGTTGCAAATTATTTGAGGATTCCTGGCAAGAGGGACAACCCCCTCCGCAGGAACATGAGGCTTTGCGAAAGACCGAAACCCTATTCTGGTCGGCCATCCCGGGGAAAATTTCCCGGAAAAGTTCCGCCCGGTCCCCTTGACGGTGCTTTTGTAAATCGAAATTTGCAGACTCTCTCTGGTTCATGGCTCTTGCGTTCATAGGCCGTTTACCTCTCCCCTCCAAGTGAACCTATCCATCACTATCCTGGTCGCAAGCATAAGGAACGTACCAAACCTCAACAGGCAACGGGGCACCGAAGTATTTAGGATAGGGCGAATTCACTGCTCCGAAAAAACTGGCAGCATACGGGTCGTTGAAATACCACTTCAAGGGGTGGCCGCAACTTCCAGCCACCATCAGCTGATTCACCGCTTGCAGCCAGAACCGGGTTATGATTTCATTTTTGCGCTTCTCGTCCTTCATGAATGGCAACCATCGGTATCCCGTTTTCACTTCGAAGAGCATACCGCCGTGATTCATGGCATCGAAATCAACCGACTGCTCGATGGGATTTTTGACTCGAACTTCTCGCGAAACACCACTAAGACTTGTAGCGTACGCCGCGTGGCACGGGAACCTCCCGAATTGCTGGGGAATCGATTGGTACGTGCACTGGCCACGCTTTACCGGTTCATCCAAATCCGTGTCCACATCAGGGCGAGGAAGTTGTGATGTGCCGATTCGAGAGGCCACCCCTATTCCGATGGCTGCAAAGGGCGAAATGGCAGAGATAGGTGCAACAGTAGGCGCTAATGGGCTGGGTGCGGGCATAATCACGGGAGCTTGGACTGGAACTGGCGCAGGCATTGGAACGCTTTGCAGGTGGCGTGGTGCCACGACTGGCGCGACAACGGGATCGAGGGCAAGGTTAGGAGCAGCTCCACCTTGCCCTGTATAGGCAACCGGCTGGTTCACGGCCGGTGTCGTGTTAACCGACGGCGCGGCGCGTCCTTGACCGCCGCCCTGAATCACTTCCAAATTCGGTGGCCCTTGCTGGCGCGCGGAACTTGCAACGGGCTGTGATGTTGCGGGTGTAGCGCTCGATTTTGTGGGACGAGGCGAGCCGGTTCCACGAACCTGGCCTACCGATCCAATGGCCATAGCGAGTAGTGCCAACCCCTGTCGAAAGCCGACCGAGTTGAGGGCGTATTCGGTTAGTACGTCCAGTGTCAAGCTCCTACCGATTGCCTGCGCTGCCAAAAGGTTTTCATGCGCGTCGACAACCGCAGCAAGAGCTGCATTTGCGAATTCTTCCTCTCTCTCTGCGTGATCGAATTCATCCGTTGCTCCGAGTCGGCGGTTGTTGAGGTCAATTTGTTTCGCGACGGCTCTTTCTCGGAAATCGCCCCAGTAGAGCCGATAGATTAGGATCATCTGCTCCGGAGGGAGGCCATGATTCGGAGTCGATGCGATCTTTATAAAACGCGTCCGGTCCGACTTCCACCGGTCATAAATCTGGTCCGGTGAAAGTTGCGGAAGCTCTACAAGGAATTGCCTGTAAGCGGAATCTAACTGTGACGCTCGTGTCGACTGGTAGTATGCGAGCTCACCTTCCCGTTCTTGTTCGGGCGTCAACTTCGGCATCGTTGACAAAGCAGTTGTCACATTCGCGTGCGCGCGCAGCCGATTGAACCAGCGTGCGCATGCGGATCCTACTGCGTAAGGCTCGAGCGCCAGGATTGCGCTTTTCTTCTCCGGAGTCATCGCGTCAAATTTCCCCAGATCCGCATCCATCGATGCCGTCTCGAGGGATGCTAAGTCAAACACAGCAGCCATCGAACCCTGACCGCCACGAGTTAGGATCTCATTGTATCCTAGGCCATACGCATCCGGAATAGGCCCTCGTGCAGCAAAACCCACGTCGCGAGGAATTCCCTTAGGAATGGCTGTCACAGTATTTTGAGCGCCGCCGTAAACGATGTCGTTCGCTACCGTGCTGGCTTCGCGTTCCGCTGGCGAATTTTCAGGTTCAAATGCATGCGCATGGATCTGAGCTTTGCTTTGCTGGACAACATGTGTCAGCTCGTGGCCAAGCAAGAGGCGGCCCTGATGCGTATCAGGCTCGAATCGAGCCGCTCCAAAAACAATGTTTTGGCCCAAGGTGTAGGCATTGGCACTAACCTCAGCCGCCGAGTGTTCGGCATTTGAGCCCGTATGTACACGAACGCCGCTAAGATCGTATCCCAGACGCGGTTCAAAAAAATTACGGGTTTGAGAATCGAGTGCTTGTCCGCCGGAGTCCAATGCCTTAAGGACATGCCCGGGGCTTTGTGAAGAGGCCCCGACACCCAGTGGCAGCGGCTTCCATTCATTTCTCTGCCTACTCGTTTCCATTTCAGCCGGACCACCAAGCTCGGACACCTGCAAACCATTCGAGGATGCGTGGCAGGAGGCACAACCGCCCCCGCAGGAACAAGAAGCTTTGCGAAGGATAGGCACCGGACCTTGGCCAAAGGGTTCCGGAACGCCACTCGATTTTTCTGCAGTCCAGTCCTGCGAATGCACCGTCTCCGGCAATTTTCTTTTCGGTATATCCGATGTAAAAGTCTTCATGGCTCCGGATTCATTTGCGATTTTTCTTGGTAGCGGGCTTTTCGTTTTCTTGGATCTCAGGAGGCGTAGACATCGGAGTAATTTGCCCGTCCGGCGGCAGGCAATCCTCTTTCTTATCATTCTGTTCCCCCAAAATAATTTCCACTCTTTTGGTGGCACCGGCTTTGGGGAGCACGGGCAAATCACGGGATGGGAGGATCCGCCTTTCCTTGGCGGCCCGCACGAATAATGGGCTGGTCGGTTTTTCCGGAAGCGTATCAACCCGTAGGGAAAAATATCCGTCCTTATCCGTACAGGCATGTCCAAAACTCTGTTGCCACATATTCGCCCGATCGTATAAACCTACCGTCACCCCATGCACTGGCCGGCCATCGGTTGAGCGGACGAATCCGTCCAAAGCCCAACCCTTGCTGGGCTGGGGGCGCGGCGTTGACGCGTTGTGGTATTCTGTAACGATAGCTGCCTGGTACATCTGATTGGCTTTCATTCGCGCCTCTATATCCAAAGTGCGAGGATGGCCCTTACCGTATTTCCCTAGCAAACGCGCGTGTTCGCGGACATACACATTCCCTTTGGCGCCTTCTACTTTGAGCGATTCCCCTAGGTGCGCGGCGCGCAATTCATCCAGGCTCTCCATGCTCCGATCCAGTTCCGAAGCAGCCTGTTCGACGGTAATTTTTTGTCTAGCTTCCATATTCATTTCCTCATGTCTCGCAAGTTATTTATTAGGGATGCCAAAATTTTTGAACAACTTCATAATATTGTCGCAAACATGCGGACCATCCACCTTGGTTATGTCGCCATTGATGGTTCCGATTTCAAGCAGAACCAGGTTGTGTCGTTTTAGGTAGGCGGTGCCCAGTACAAGTAGGCAATGGATGGATTCGTTGTCTGTAGTGATAACTTGCATTCCGAATGTCGCGGCGGAAAAAAATACTTTCATCAGAGATTCTCGAAACCGGTTATCACTGATTCTTGCTGTCATTCCAAATATAAAGGCATTGACCATCAAAAAGTCCTGATCCAGATCGCAATCGCATTGATTCGTGTGAAAACCTACATCATCCAAACTGGCGATACATATCGATGATAATGCAAAGGATGGCGCCGGTGTGGCCAGGTTCTGGTGACATTGATTGTTGGTGAATAGAACGGTACCCGTAGCAAAATAACGGACCTGGTTTTTTGGAAGTGATACAGCGTTCAGGGTAACGGGAGTTTTTTCCACCTGGGCATTTGCAGCTGTGCCTGATTGGATATTCTTAAATCCATGATCCATAGCTGGGATGAGAGCCAGCATTCCCTGATTGAAAATGAAGATGTTTCCGGCAATCAAGTCAATGAGGTCCCATAACAATTCGGCCTTCAGACTGCCTTGCGTGGCCACCGATAGGATCAACGAAAGGAAATTGATGGGGCGTAGACCAAAGCTCGTGAACCGATTGCCGATGACGGACACGGGTCCATTTGCAATAAGGGTCAGGCTTCTACCCAGCGGAACGGTGACACAATTGTCATGGATCTTGGCCGCTGGAAACCCGCTGGCGAAATACATACTCCGATCCGAACCAGGAATGACGTCGATTCCCGAGGTTCGCGCCATGGCTATGTAAATGCCGCCACGGGGCCCCCGCTTTACGGTTTTCGCGTTCAACTCCTTTTGGTTTCGCATGCCGTTGTTCAGAATATGATTGCGCGATATCTCGATACCTTGACCCGATAGCACAAAAATCCCGCAAATCGGTTCCAGAAAATCAGGACCGTTGTCGATGATGAAATTATCCCGGACCACGAAGGCCTCGGTATCCGCCAGGGAAATGCCGCCGTAGCCCATTAGGGATCCGAACTTTTCCGGAATTTCCTGGAGATTGGAATTCAAGCAGCGCTCGATCCGGTTCTCGCAGATGACCAACTTGGAAACGGAAACCACGCCTTTCTCAGTATTCTTCCCGATGGCCGACACATCTTTCGGATCGGTTTTGTCGCCGAGACTGAAGAACGTGACCACGCCAATCCCGTTGCGGCCCATATTGAAAATACGATTGGCCTGAATCAAAATATCTTCAAGCGGTGGTCCGGCTACCGGAATGCTGCCATCTTCGGTTGTGTTTCCGTCGTCCACAAAGCCATCGTCCGGCTTACAGCAATCCTCGAGCTCGCCTATCCAGTGGATGGGGATGTGATTCCGGATCAAATGGCCTTGCCGGATCAGATCCACGCTGCCCAAAGTAATTCCGTTTCGCGTACCACTGACGATCAAGTTGTCGAGAATACGGACGCGTTCGGACCCACCGGCTATCTGTAACCCACCTGGTGCGCCTTTGGCGGGATACAGATGATTCAGATCGTTGGATGTAGCTTCGCCGAGTTTGGCCAGTTGCTCGGTAACAACTCGGATTTCGCAGCCTTTTACGAGCATGTCATCACCCGCCAAATAGACCGCAATCTCCCGCGTTTCCGCATCCTTGATCTGGATCACGGAATCATTTAAAGTCAAGCATTGGGCAACAAAAGCCTTGATGGCAGAACCTTTTGCCGCCGTTATGAAGAGTTCGGAGAGGGTGATATCTTTCAGATATTTTTCGCGGTTTCCGTTGCTCGCGGTTTTTTCTTCGCCGTTGAGTAAAATCCCTATTCCATCTTCATTCGCTTCCACCGCTAGCGATTCGATATGGATGTTTTGTCCCGATTGGACGCGGATAACCGGATCCTTCGTGCCGGAGCGGAGGACCGTGCGTTTGCCGCAACCTTTCAGGAGGATGTTGCGATTATGCGGCGCGTCCAGGACGATGTTTTCTGTGTAGACACCAGGCAAAATGCATACTTCGCCCCCCTCCGATTTGGGGAGGGCGTTGATCGCATCCTGGATCCGTGTGAATTCTCCGTGGGAATGGACACCGTCACCTACGCGATACGTGCAGCAGGTTTTGAGTTTGGTAAGCGGCAGAAAAATGCGGCGACAGTCTTCGATGTCCACCCCGGTGGCAGACCACATGATTTCTGCCAATGGCACGCGGTGATAAAGAATGCCTTGCGGCGGCGCACCTACAAAGGTAACCGGATCGCCTACCAACACTGCGGGATTTCCAATCTCACCGGCTCGAACCTGGAAGGTCCAGAAATCGGATGGTGTATACTTTGCAGCTACTGTGGTATCGAATTTCAATTTTATTCCAACCAGGTCTGGCAAATCTTTTTCGGCCGTGACATAATCGGCAATGGGTTCAATGCCGTTCCAGAGTCGGAAAAAGCGCTTGCCCGTGACAGGAGCAGGTGGATAGGGACCTAGAAATTCGTCCGGGTGCGCCGGGGTAGGCAAGGCGAGCTTGTTATCCGGTCCCAGAGTGGCCTTGGCGGCATAGGCCACGCGCCAGTAGCCGGTTGCGTCATCCAAATCCAAGGCTTCGAAATAAAACTCGCTTACGCCGCAATGGAGAATCGCATTCAGGTTCCCGTGAATGGAAACCTTTCTACTTGGCGCGTCGAAATCCCCTGTGCCCACCAATCCGCCGTTGAACTGAGACCATTTGAACCAGGCGCCGGCTTTGGCGGTCTCGGCTATTTCAATGCGGTAGAGTCGATGCTCGAATCCCGTATACCCGCCGCTTTCCACCACCGGGCAATCACCGCCGGTATCCGTGAAGGGATCTAGTTTAACGGTAAGTTTTCCTTTGGCCGAAAAATCGTCCGCAAGTTTTGGCAAAATCGAATCGCACGTGTCGCCAGACTCCATTCGGAAGAGTCGAAAACGAAAAGCGGTTTGAACACGTTCCGTAGTATCGACACCGCCAAGCGCGGGTTCAATCAGCAGCGACGTGGCCTGGAATGGATTCAACTCCTCCAGCCAGGACTCCAGAATCACGGCATCACGTGGAGCGGCATTCGGGTTGGGCAATGTCTTTGGGGGCAGGTTCAGGTAACTGGCGATGCGATTGGAAATATCCTTGGGAGATTCTACTAGCAGGCCGTCCGCCCAAACCCGCCCTTTGCTTACGGCCACCAAAACATCACTGCCAACTATTTTTGCGCCCGTGACCTTAAAGCCCTGCGGAAGTTCCGCTGGAACTGCGGCCACACCCGCACCGAATGCATCGCGTCCGGCAGTTTGCTGCCACTCAATGTTGATCTCGGTTTGCGCGTTCCAATCCCTATCGATCAGGACCCGGCCTTGTTGATGCAGGGTGCCTCTAAAATTTCGAGATCCATCTTTGTTCCAAGTGGAAAAATCGCCTCTCATTCGTCGCCTCTTTCTAAGTTACCGGAATCAAAATCGGTTTGATCCCTACCGGCATGAATTCTCTAAACCTGATTTTTAAATTGGCCCACTTGTGGGCTTCCCGCAGAAAATTGAAAGCACCCATTTGATCGTTGCCTACTCCCCGTTCCAGAATATCCGGATCACATTCGAGTGAGAGCTGACAGTATGCAGCGTTTCCGAAGCACTCACTGGTAAAGACCAGTCGGGCTTCCTTTCCGTTGACGCAGGCAAAGTGTTGGGGCAAACGGTTTATCGCACCGTCCGCTGGACCGGGAACAACCGTGTCATCCGTGAAATAGCAATATTTTAGGCAACCGGATTGTGGATCATAAACATCGACAAACCCCTTGAAAATGCCGCCACTCCCGTCGATACTCGCGGTCCGTACCCTTCCCAGGCAGGTGACATTTTTCAGAGTCGTTTGCCCGGCATACCCGCTTGCCGGATCGGTCGCTCCGGAGAGGGCGAAGACATCCTGCTGTCCACCCCCACCTTGAAGTGTAACCGGGACGGAATCGAGAATGGAATCGTTGATGCAGATTCGGTATCCGGGATCGGTGAAAACTGCGCCGCAAACCGATCGCTGGATGATGAGTTCTGGAGTTTGCTTGAAGGCCAGTTTCTCCGCGGGATCCTCAAATCCATAAGGTTCAAAAAGCCTAATGCCCGGCAACAGCGGGGCGCGGGTATGGTTAAAGCGCATGAATCCACCGGGATCAAGCGTGCAATTCAAGATTTCCAACTTGTTCAGCGCAGCGCGACTGATGAGCGGCAGACCAGCTGGATAATTTAATTCCCGTGCGACATACAGGCCTTCTAAGCGCACGAACAGACTGCCCATCATGGCATCCAGTTGACCCTGAAGGGCCGCATTCGTGCCGATTAATTTGGCAGGCCTAAAGGCGAGTGGTTGGACCAGCTCAAGTATTGGGCGCTGCCCGTCTGCGGCGCGGATGATGAGGGGTGCATTCAATTTTATACTGGGTACGCCACCTTCCGTAACGAAGACCGATGCTGGGAGTGCGCCGATATCCAGCCTATGCGTGCGACTGTCGACTATCTCTAAAACAATCGGGACATTTCCAAAGAGTTCCGGATCGGCAGCTACTTTTTGCTGCGCGGCCACGAGCGCAGCTTCCAAAGACTGTTGCAAGTCCGGCCCTTGGCGCAGGTTCACGGATTTGTAAATCACCAAGGGGTTCATTTCATGATTGAAGGCTTTGGGCAAAGCGGGATATGAAATGGGATGTGCACCGACGTCTCCGACCGCACCATAAGTAAAGGTCACCAACATATCCTCGACAATCGCCTTAGCCTGGGCATCGTCGGCGACACCCATGCACATGCGTCCCCGCTCAGGATCGATGGCGATTTCGCGAACCTTGAGCGGCGGATTGAGGCCTCTTTCCCAGGCGCAGAGGTTTTCTCCACGAATGGTCCAGTAACGCGGAAGGGATGTATGGGGCCACGCCTCGCCTGGAAAAATGGAGTCGGGAAGATGCAATTGCAAACCCTGATCGGAAATGTCCAACGCATTCAGATTCGGATTCAGCACGTCATACGTTTCCACAGCGACATATTCTTGCGGCGCAGTGAACGCTGCAGCGGCAAAGGTCTCCAAGGGTTGCGGCGTAGATGAAGCCAGCGAGGCATCATACTGCTTGGCGAATTCCAAATCAGACAATCGCTCCATCGGAATAGGCCCCGGGACCTGGTCCACGGTGGAGATCCGTGGTTTGAGTGCCGAAAGATTGAGTTTGTCGATACCTGTACGCTTCCTGTTAAAAAGGTCAAAGCGATTGGTATTGAACAAAGTTACCGGGCGCCCTCCCGGCTGGTTGTTATTTTTGACATAGGGCGCGGAGAGCGTATTCATCGGCACTGGATCGATATGGATGCGAACGATGGGAGAAGCACCGGGAGAAGGAATGACCGATCTCGATCGGGGTTTGACGACGTTCAGCCGGTACTCTTTCAATCTCCAGAAGTAGACTGCCAGGTTGGGTAGGTTATGGCGGACCTGGCCGATAGCGTGCGGCTGCACATCAACTACATGGGCGAAGGGATCGAATGGGGTGTTTAGCTGGGCCAGCAAGGATGGATCGCGCAGCGTCACGGTTCCGCCTCGGATGGGCGCCCCACGAGACAATTTGAGCAAGCCATAAGGTGGCGCTCCGCCTTCGTCTGGACGCTGATGGTTGAGGTGCTGATTCCAGACCAGATTTTCCAGAAGCTCCACGCAATGCACGCCCCATTTTGTCAAAATGAAGGCAAGGAGCTCGACGGCTCCGAGCGTTCCTTTGCGGCGGCGTAGCGCAATGGTGTCGGCGACATCGGCGCGCAGCGTCCATGCATCTCCGGAAAGGTGCGTGGTGCCTAAAAGATCGGCGATATAGGGAACCACCCACTCATCGCAGGTTTCGATGAAGAAATCATGATAGAGCGATTCAATATTTTCGTGGATGGCGGAAAACATGCCCTCCACCGGTTCCAGAAAGCTGCGGAGCTGGTACGCCTCCACTCGCTCTCCGTCATGCAGATATTTTTCGGGCAGGCCTTCATCCTTGATCCGGTAGATTTCCGGAAGTCGACGATAAAGTTCCACGCGTTTTTCGTCCGACATATCAGCTTTCCTTTGACTTGACCGCGGTCAAGAACAAATGCTTGTCATACAGGCTGAGAATGTGACCGGCATCACAGGGAACCATGGGGGAGAAGACGGCTACAGACGGCAATGCCAGCGGTTCCGGATCGTCCGCCTCCCCTAGAGCTGTAAAGGTGATGGCCTTTGCCCAAAGAACACCCTGAACATTTTGGATCGTTCCTTCGACGGACGAGGCGTATTCGCGGCCGCCAAAACGCCGTCGCTTGATTCCGAAGAGTCCCGCCGAAGTTTCCTGCTTGTCCGGGGATGCGGCAGTCCCACCCAAAGCACCGCGTATTATGGGTTCGGTTAAATCGGCGCGGAAGCCCGCTTGAAGCGCATAACGAATGGTGAGGGTAACATACATTCGCTTGCCTTCCTTCACGAGAATCGGCGTGCGTCCTGCACCACGCGAAGAATTGTAGGCAACAAGAATATCGCGGACAGCCTGAATTTCGGCGCTACGTCCGGTGTCCATGAGCACCGTCACGATAACGGCGGGAACATTATCATCGAGCCCCCAAGCGGCAGAAGCTAAAGTCACGCCGGGAATAGCCGCCGCCTCCGCTTCAAAATCCTTTAGGCTGACGATACGGCCAAGGCTTTGAATCTTGCCCGGCGCGGCCTCCCGCGCATTCTCCCCGTTCTCCGGTGGCGCTCCGCCCGTAGCTACACCAGGCATTTGCACCTTGTCCAAGTTTTTGAGCTTGGCCAAAGCCTGAACCTTGGAGTCGTCTTTCAACGCTCCATAAGCTCCGGCTCCTGTTCGATAGATAACAGTCACGTTATCCGAGCCACTGGGCAGGCGCGCGCCCGTTTTTCCATCACCGAATTGCACCCAACTATTTCCCGCAGCATCCTCCCGGACGATGTAGATTCGCTCCTCTGACGCGTGTCCGAAAAAGCTGTCCACCTTAGACCAGAGCTTTCCACCTACGTAGACCTCCGCTGCTGGTGTTTCGGATGGGCTGTTTTCCGTGACAATGTGATAGGTAAGCGGAGCTTTGGGAACCTGAAAATTCTGAAATACGCGCGTGGCATCCCCGCTTCCGATCACCACTTCAGGTTGTGTTTTGCCTTCATCGGCCTCGACTACATTTCCGAAAACAGTAGTCACAGGTTTTAGGTTCGGGAAATCGGCGTATGCGACCGCGCTTGATAGACTGATCTTCCGCAGGATGGCAAAATCCTTGGTGCTGGCGGGAAAATTTTCCAGTACGGGTTCGACGGTTAAAAGACCGGGCTGAGAACCTTTTTTTTCCAGTAGAATTTGGCGGCCGGAGAGCGCTTTCACTTGATCCGCGGTGCCGAAATAATTGAGTGTAGCGCCTTTAACCTCTGAGGTTTCCAAACGGGCGGCTTTAACTTGCAACTTTGGACTTGTCACTTCGTGGAACAAAGCGTCCCCAATGTACATCCGGGTATTCTTGATACGATTTTTTTCGAGGGCGATATCAACCGCGGCTGCAACGTCCTCCTCAGCAACTTCGACAGCCTTGGCAGTAATGTGTGCCCGCGCGGCCCTCTCTTCGGCAATCCGCTCAGCTTCATGGGCTGCCTGCTTTGCCTTTAGCGCTTTTTCGACTGCTTTGTCAGCATCTTCCTTAGCTTTATTTGCCTCCTGCTTCGCCTCTTCTGCGCGTCGCGTCGCGTCTGCATCGGCGGCGGCGGCACTGGCAGCATTATCAGCTGCAACTTTTGCAACAGACGTGGCAATTTGCGCCAGGTCAACGTCCTTTTTTGCCTCATTAACATTGTGCAAAACGGACTCTGCCTGATTGGCGGAATTGGCCGCTAGGGTTGTGGCCACAATCGATACTCCGGCAACAATTGGAGCACAAATCGGATCCAAGATCGCAACACCAATTGCCGCAGCGATATCAGCCCCTACCGTTACATCTTTAGCGTGAACCGCAAAGTTACGATGGTTCTGAGCATCAAGGGCAGCAGCATTCGTTGAACGCTGAGATGTATTGGCGGCATTCAAAGCGTCAACCGCTTTTTGGGCGGCTATTTTAGTCATGGCATCGGTTGTGTCGTCTTTCAACGCAGCGGCCGCAACCGAATAAGCCAAAGTCAAAACCGCAGCCTTGTTGATCGCAGCATCGGCGCGGGCGGCTAGGTCAGCGGCTTCCGCTTTGGCCCTGATCTCGTCCTTGGCTGCGGCATCGGCTGCGTCTTTGGCGGCAGCCGCCGCTGCATTGGCCCTTTCGAGTAGGCCACGAGCGTTCTCCTCGTCTGTATCAGCTTGGCTCGCTTCCATCCCGGCCACCACGGACAAATTGGCGGGAATGGTATTCAAGAACCCAGCATCGGAAATACGTTCCTCGATGCGAATTCGGGTTATCGATTCGCTGAGCCCGCCCCAGGTCATGGTCATGGGTTCGACTTTTTCCAGTGTACGAACCAGTGTCTTGGCTTCAGAATATTCCGAAACATTGCGGATGCCGGGGAAAGCGAATCGGGCCTGGATGACTACCGGTCCCCCTGCAATCAGATCCTGGACTTCCATCTCCAATGGAAAGTCGCTGTATCGCACCGGGGGACTCAAAGCGGAATCAGAATAGTACTCGGACGCATCCGTAACGGGCCTTGTGAAAGGAACACTTAAGTAGGGAATTTCCGAAGAGCTCACGGTTTTGGACGAACCTGAACCGGATCCCACCGTCACCGCGGAAATTGATTTGATGGGTTTTGCAGAGTTTATAATCTTGGCGGGGCCGTTATGTCCAAAATGATGAAAGGTGCGACCGATCCGCAAAGCAAACACGTTTTTATTTGGCGACCAATCCTTCAACTTGCCTTTCACCCGGTATATTTTTGTGCCGTGCAATTCGCGAATGGCCTCGACGAAATACATGTCCGCGTTCTCCAGCTCCAAGGACCGGTTGCTCCAGACAGATTCACTTTCACCGAGAATCAGTCGTTCCCCAATCTTGATCTCCACAAATGAAAGGTGCTGTTCCGGAATTTCGATTTCGAATTCCGCGTCGAAAGTCGTGTCCACCAATGGCCGGAACAAATTGAAGCGACTGAGCCAGGGATAGGCAATCGACTCTATGTTGGTTTCAAAGACAGCGGGCGCATCCACTCCTTCCAGAGACGCCTTGAGAGGAAACCCGGCGGGTATCGTCACAGGCTCATCTTTTTTGATCTCGAATGCGAATACAGCCTTACCACCAATGGCCGGGGACAGCCTGTATCCAAACAGTCGAACCAGATCCGATATGCTTTCCCGCCATTTGGCGGTTCTTAAATAAGCCTCGTTGGCATAGGTGTCTTGATAGAATGTGAGGATGTCACCCAGTATGGCTGCGCCTTCCAGCAAAGCGATACCAGGATCATCCGGCGAGCGATGGGTCCATCTCCGCAGGTTTGGCGCCTGGTTTATCTGGTGAAGGAGCCATTCGCGAATACTTCCATAGGTACCGATACGGTAATTAAAATGCGGCAAGGCGGGTCGATTGTCGGAAGTGAGGCTCGCCCCAGGCTGGCAGCAGGAACATCCTGCGCCATGCGCCACAAACTGGTTTTCCCCGGGCCGCTGCGGAAACCGCAAGGGCAGCGCGCATTCGTTGGCACAGCCATTATCGACATCGCTCATCGCCTGCCTCCCTTGATTTCGAAGGAGATTGTGCCGAACTCCATATGATCCGGATCGTTTTGGACCATGATGATTTCATTGTGATCCAACTGGGTAAGCGATTCTACCGGCGGAAAAGGCGAATTCCAACGCTTGATCGAAACGCTGATCAAGGGTCCGGTACTTGTCGGGCCCACTTTTTTGGCCAGGAAATGTTCCACCCCACTTACCAACATCGCCCGACCAATGATTTGGCTGGCATGCAGCGCCTGCCCAAACGTCCATAAATCGGGATGGAAAAATCCCATGCGGCCATCGGGTGTCCATCCGTCAGAAAACTCTTGCTCAAGAACAAACTGGATATCCTCCGGCCAAACCTCAGGAGTCGCGCACACGGCAACTTTTATTTCCAGAGGCACAAATCGAGGTGGACGCACTTCGATGTCCTCGCCGATCAATCGGATGGCATTTAACTCCGCCTCGACTTGTTTCCGCAAACTATCGGAAAGCACATTGGTACCGATGGGATCTATTGTGATGCGCACGGTTCGCCAGCTGCCGGTCCATGCGTATTTAGCGGCCGCGCGAGAAACACCTTCTATACCTTCAGCCCATGCAACATAATCGGCCAGGGTTACGGCTCTAAGCTGCCGTTGGCGATAGGCCTCCGGAACCCGGCGGAGAATCTCCACCACAGGCTCCCGGTCCCGGCCGTTAGTCACATCGAAGGGATTCCAGCAGCTATACACGTTAAGCACAGGAATATTTGGATCCACTGACACAGAGGCAGCATCGAAATAGAGGATGCTGTCCGCGCCGACATTGCCTTCTCCGGGTTCTCCAAACTGGTATTTGACCGTGACTTCCGCCGTGTCGGACAATTCCATGCCATTCCGTCCATTCCCAAAACGGATCACGCTGCGCTTGGCTTCATCCGTTTCCACGACAAAATGATCCCCTCCCTTGGCGGAATCATCGCTATGAATGAAGCTGGGCACTTCATACCAAGGTATGGCTGTTCCCAGTGCCGGGTCCTTGATTTGGAGGTCCAAAGTGGAAACCGGAGGGGCATCACCGCCCGGCTCTGAATAGCGATACAACAGAGGCGCATCTGGCAAACGGCACAACGCGCCCCAGCGGGTTCGCTCATAATGAAATTGGAGCGGCTCGGTTTCTCCCAGAATTTCGCCGGGGTTTTTGAAAAGCGCCGCGCCTTCCTTCCCGTGAAAAACTTCGATCAAATTTCCATGGAAAAGAGAAATGTTGTCGACCGGCCCTATGGCCGTGCCCGCGTGCGTTGCAGGACATTCAACCCGAAAACAATAATCACGCCGTAACGCATCTTTTTTTTCCCAGCGGACGCGGATGAACCATTCGCCGGTAACCGGATCTTGGAGCGCGGTGGCGGCAGTAGCCAAATCATGGCCGGAAATAAGGTTTAGCAATTGTCGTTTATTGGGATCGCGACCGGCAAAAAATCCCGTTTCCGGGTTTAGGTGCTCTTGAATAAGCAGGTGCTTGACTTTGCCGTTCCGGATCAGATCTTGGACTGCCTTCGCGGCGGATTCTGTGGAATCCGGAATGGCGCCTGCAGTGTCGTCCAGGTAATACTTTTGAAATACCTTTACATCCGCCCGCGTGCTCCCCGCTGTGAGCGTAGTGATGGAATTGCTCCAAGTGTAGAGTCCAAGGCTGTTCAAATATTGATGAACGGTTTTGGTTGCATGCCTGGAAACGAAATGCACAGAGGTATCGATTTCCGTTCCTGTGGTGGCATTGGATTCACCCGCCCAAACTTTGAGTCCTTCCTTGAGCTGGAACGATTGGGTTGGCCCGGTAAAGTGGAGGATCTCAAGCGCGAGCCAGGTGGACGCCTGGTTCCCCTGATGAATATGGTAATCCATTAATCGCGCATGCCTGGCGATGGAAACGCGCTTACGGGAGGATGCGAGGTAGGCTTCGTTCATCACTCGATCTTGAAAGTCGCTTAATTCATCGGCTGCCACACTGAACAGTTCGGCCAGGACCATATCGAGATCGCCTTCGCTAGTTGGCTCCCATCCAGGAACGCGCTCCATCATGGCAGCGATCATGGTCTTACGAAAGGATCCATAATCCTTTGCCAAATAATCGATGGAAGGCTCCGACAACGGCGGCATGGCCATGTCCCACCCGGGTGCGCAATTGGTGTTGAAGCAGCCTGGCCGGAATTTGAAACCAATTTCCGCGAACAGCGGGTCAAAAACCCATCCGGAGGCTTGCAGCGCACTTATCCCGATGGTGTAGGTGGAATAATCTCCGATGGGTGCCACTCGCAGGACCAACACAGGCACAGTCGGGGACGGTAGGACGATCGATGCGGGCGCGGGTAAAGGTGCGGCATCCACTTGTACCTGCCCTAAGGCCGCTCCGGCACGTATGCGCGATCCTCCCGAAATCGGAAAAATCTTTTTCGCCACGGATCGATCCACAGCATAGGCCGCAACGATATCCGCCAGTCGATTCAGATTGAAGAAATGCATTTCCAGCAACGCTTCATTCTTGAGGTTGTCAACCGAAAGGACGCGCACAAGTTTGATGCCATTGGGCGCATTTGCAGGGACGACACCGGTCATCAGCCGGGCACGCGCCATCAGCGGCTCACTTAATGCCAGTTCCCGCAGGGGTTTTTCGATTTCGCTAAACATTTTACCTGTCAAGTTCCTTTGTGTTGGAAGCGCAGCATACGCGAGTCACCGGTTCCGGCCAATCGGTATTTGATATCCACCATGATTTTGGAGTCCTCGACGGAGACGTTTAGGGATTCCAGGACCAGCCGATGCCCGAGCCAACGATTGATGGCTTGCGTGATCGTCGCCTTGGCGATGGCGCCGGCCGTTTCATCCACCGGCTCAAATACGAGACGGCGGACGCCCGCCCCGAAATCAACCAGGAAGGGCCTCTCACCTTGATTCGTGAGAATGGTTTGGATGAGTTCGTCATGGACATGTTCATCTAACGTGCCGACTGTTTTCATCCTGCCGTCGTTGCCGACGCGGAAAGGGAATGAGAGATGTCTTCCGTTCTGGAGTTTCATGCTCTTAAATTCCCCGGACCTTAGTTTGTGTTTGCATGATGATGGCCACGCCCTGGGTCGAGCCCGTATCGCTGATGCATTTGCCCACGCTGGATTGGACTAGAACCTTGGTTCCATTGCTCTTACACATCAAGGCACCGGCCGTCCATTCAATGCGGACGCACGGTGAAAGTTTGGGACCCGGCAAGGTGAACGGGCAGCTGGCAACCGAATGCACGTCCGATTCCATCAGGGCCGGAGCACCGCCTACCTTCAGCTGCGTATTTGAAGTGGTCAGCATTGCCTTGGCTCCATGCGTACAAGTTACCTGGCTCGTCGTAGTCAAAATATATCCCGGCATGTGTTCAAGCCCCCACTTTCATGGCCCCATTGCCAATGTCGACGCCACCTGAAGTGAGCTTCACGGATCCGACCGAGCTGCTCTGAAGGCTGATTTCAGTCGAGGTGATTTTGATGTGAGGCGATGTCTTCGATGCTCCCACCTGCATGGTGAGATCACTGGATGTCATTTTTATGCTTGTATCACCAATTTTTAAGGTGATATCACCATTGGTCATGGTGATTTGTGGGCCATCCGCATGCAGTAACTTGACCTCATTCGCATCGTCGTTCAAAATCAGTTTGTGGCCCTTGGTAGTGATAAAACTGCGGACCAGGGGGCCCTTGGGTTCCGGCATTTCATCGTCCGCCCACCAAAAGCCGGTCCAAATCGGGAGCGAAGCCTTGCACGCTTCGAATTCCACCCACACGCCATCGCCCGGTTCAGGAATTGCGACGAAGCCATGCTTGTTTCCTGCGAAAGGCGAGCAGGGTCGCACTTTCTCGACTATGAAATCCGCCCCAAAAAGATCCGGAACCTTAACGGAAATATAACCGAGCAGGTCACCTGTTTCGACGGTTTCCACTGTTCCGCGATACTTTCCGAAAACCTGGCGGTTCCTCCACTCGGAGAGGTGGATCAATTGATTTTCGATTTCGGAATCCATCAGAATATGCTCACTTGGACGTTGAATGATGCGGTCAGGGACGCGGAAGCCTGTGGCACATCCGGGCCTGCTCCGTTTTTAATTGAAACTGTGTTTCCGATCACATTGAAGGATTGGCTGTATTGTGAAATACCCAGGGTATGCACAACCTTGGTGATCACGTACCCGGTGCTGTATCGGCTATTCGAAAGTCGGACCGCGAGCATCTTGTATGGGCTGAGGATTGCGCTAAAAACTCCCGGGATAACGCTCCCCTCCGCACTCAGCGTATAGCCCGACTCCTCCGCCATCCCTTTGACGGCTTCGGTGAGATCCGTGTGATCGCCGATTCCGGGTTGCAGGCGACGCAATCGCAAATCGTCTGCTTGACCCGTTGTCGCGCCCTCGTTACTTGGAGACAGGTTGTCGTTGGGACCCGCGCTGGCGGTCGTCACCTTCTTATCACTCATATCGAGATGCGCCCCTTCGACTTTGGCCGCCCGACCCGAATTTCTCTGAATCCGAAACTCAGAGAGATTTCGATCCGGTCCACTTAAGTATGCTATCGGCAATCCGGAATCCGGTTTGGTGGGAAGCTTCTTGAAGCACCCTTTGCTCTTACCTGCGGTAGCACCGGGAAGCACGTATGCATGGTAATTTCCATACCGGTCGGCGATGGAGCGCAGCATTTCCATCATCGTGCCCGGTTGATTGAGAACGGCA
Source organism: Fibrobacteria bacterium (assembly GCA_043732185.1). Classification (GTDB taxonomy): domain Bacteria; phylum Fibrobacterota; class Fibrobacteria; order UBA11236; family UBA11236; genus Chersky-265. Next base: position 30,672 of record JAYTHY010000042.1, on the reverse strand, counting down.
TGCCCAGCCGGACCCGCTGGGGGATTGTCGACATCGGGCCCTTCCCCCAACTCGGCTGCGCTGAAAATGGATCGGACCACTTTGCCGTCGTCTTGGCCGGCGTAGGATTCGGATTTGGTTTTGCGATGGAGCTTTTTAGAATCGTCGTGGACAATCAGGGTGACGGCGCTGAGTCCTGGTCCGGCATTGTAATCTGGCTCTTGGGCCCAGATGCTGCCTTCGATCAAGGGAACGAATTCGCCTTCGCCAATCCGCGCCTCCACCCGGACGCGTGCGAATTCCGCGTAGGCTGCATCGTCTTCGCCTTCCCAAGATCCATCCTCAGCTATACAAACAGGTATTTTGATGCGCGCTTCCCAAGCCTTGTCTATTTCTTGCTCGACAACGATTTCCTCAATGCGGTCAAGTTGCTCTTTGGTGGCGGCTTTACCGGCGTAAAAGACTTTGAATTCGGCCTGCATGGATTAGGTTTCCGAAACTTGGATGAAAGTCGTTTCCTGCCTGGCCAGCGGATTCTCTGGTGGCTTTTGGGTCACAAGGGCGTTGGCCTCCAGCTCCGTATTGCTGTCTGCGATATGCCAGAATTTAGTGCCGTCCGCAAATCGACGGTGGGCAAGGATGTCGAGGCGGTCCGCGCCTTTTATCTCCGTCAAGTTTCCGGGAACAAACGGAAGGCGGCGTAGCTTCACGACGCTTACTTTTCCTTTTTTGCTCTCGACTTCCACAATCGGACTTTGCGCATAACGTGAATTTGAATCAAACATATGTGTTCCTCCGTTAGAACGGAATCATCTCCGCGACTTGACTCACCGTATTCACCAAATTGGCCATCGCCTGCGCATCTTTCGCCATGTTCGAATAGGATAGAGCGCCTTTTCCTATCATGTCGTCCCTACACGCGTCTACGGCGTTGACAGACAGGGTGATGGACACCTCGGCCTGAATTGGATTGAGCAGAAAATCATACTGCTGTTCGGTAATGGTCATGGATTCCAATAGGACGGGCAACACTTTTAACGGACCCCAAATGAAAAGGATGCGGGGCATTTTCTGGCGCGGAATAGACTGTCGCGGATCCCCGGTACTCGGGCCAGCACCCAATCCCAGGGCGGCGCCAATGGCTGCCAGCAGTTCATTGGCCGGATAGACCATCTTTTCTAGTGCAGCCAGCCGGGTTCCTACGCCGAATGCCCGTGCCAATGGATTATTCTTGCCCAGTTCGTCTGCCGCGGAAAAAGCCGCTTTGAAAGTGATTTTTTCGATGGAAGGCTGACCGGCCTGTGATGTTTCACGCGAGGTGGCGGATGCCGGTCGGGGCGGTATCTGCACAGTACGCGATAACGTTTCAGGATTGAACTGGAAAATAACAACATTGGGAATTGGACCCATGAAGTCCGATCCGTATTCTATCAGCGCTCCCCGCATTAAAAGCCCAGCCATCGGTCCCTACCTTTTTATCCGATTTTATCCACAAGCGCATCTGCTACCCGGCCCGCCGCCCACTTTTGCCGTTCCGGTGCATTCGCCTGGAGGTCCGGCGTATGTATTTCTATGGCACCAACATTCAGCGCCCCGATTTTCCCCTCAGTCGATTTCGCGAGGGCATGCAGAATTTCCTTGCCGAAGGCATCCGCAATTTCATGGGCCCGTCCAGCCTGGTCAGAGGGCAAGTGAATCCTCAGGTTTTCAATATGGATGTTGCGGTTCGGCATGGCTTCCTATCCCAGCGATTCGATATGTTGCGCGTATTTCCCAAGCTGATCGAGACTCAGGGAACGGTTCATCTTGTCGTATTCGCGCTTGACGGCGACCAGCACGTCCTGCATATGCAGCTCCTTCTTTCCACTCTTCCCCCGCGCCGATTGCAAACAGGCGTTGAATACAATCGAGCGGATATGTCCACCCGAAAGGGGAAACTGCTTCGCCAAAAAGGCGATATCAAGGTTTGAATCCGCCGCGACCCCGCGGGGAATCACCTGGTTCCAGATGGCCACGCGCTGGGCTTCCTCCGGCACAGGAAAATCAATGATGTAGCGGATGCGTCGCATAAACGCTTCGTCCAGATCGCGCTTGCGATTGGTCGCCAAAATAGCCAGCCCTTTAAACCGTTCCATACGCTCCAACAAGTAGCTGACTTCCAGGTTCGCATAGCGGTCCCGCGAATCCCCTATTTCTGTGCGCTTCCCAAAGAGCGAGTCGGCTTCATCAAAGAAAAGCACCATGTCCGAAATTTCGGCAGCATCGAAAATGCGCTTCAGGTTTTTCTCGGTTTCCCCGATGTATTTGTTGACTACTTGGGAAAGATCGATCCGGTACATCGGCAATTTGAGCCGCTGCGACATAATCTCCGCGGCCATGGTTTTACCCGTGCCCGGTGGGCCGGAAAAGAGCACCGTGATTCCGCCCTCATTCCAGGCTTGGGCGGTGCCCCAACCATAATGGACTGAGGTTAAGGATTCCATTGCCGCCAATTGCTCTTCGAATTGGATCCCTTGCTTTTTTGGCAGGATCAACGTTTCTTCCCTAAACCTAGGTTCTACATAAGCGGCCAGCTCCCCGATATCAAAATTGAGTTCAGCCCGGCAGGCCGCGAGGAAATCGTCCTCGGACGGTTTGCGGGGAAGCGCTTTTATTTCTGCGGCAATCTGGCGTATCGTTTCGGATTCATAACGGAATCGACGTGAGATTTCGATCAGGATGGGCTGGAAATCCGAGGCATTGCTTCCGAATTCCGCACGCCACACGGCCAGCCGTTGTTCATAAGGCAGTTGTGGGATGCTGATCACGGGCAACAGAAACCCTTCTTCGATGTGTTTGATCTGTCGGCGTTCGGTAATCGCCATATACAGAGTCACGGGGATGGAAACAAGCGGGAGTCCCTCGTTGCGCTCACGGTGTTTTTCGGCCCCATTGAAAAGTTCATGACAGATGAGCAAGTCCCTGTCCTGCAGCCAGCAAAGCGTGGCCAACATGTTCAGGTATTCTTCAGCCACCAATAGAGCTGTGTCGCCACGGTATTCCCACAAAGTGCGGTTCGCGACTCTGGAAATATCCACGGCCACCTGGCGATATGCTGAGCGGTGATTTCCCAGCAAGGGCACTACGCGCAAATGCTTGGGCTTTTCCGATTTGATCCGATAGGCGATGAGCTCGCCCGATTTCCCAAGCTCCCCGTCGGGCGAAGTCTCCGGAGTGCGCAGGCTGAGCCCGGCAGGCGCCACCGGATTCGCGGTGAGCAACTCGCGCGCAACCATGGATGGAACAGACAGGGGCTGTTCCCATAATGTTTCAGCATTTGCACTACGTGCCGCTGCGCTCCGGCGCAGGAGGCCAAACCGGAACAAAGGATGCATCGGATCAGAAAGCGTCAAAGCCTCTTCTGGTGCATCCCATAATCGCTGGATGAGCATAAGGTTGGGATGAATGCGCATGGAATCATTGAGGCAGGCGGCAATGACCGCACCGAAACTCGCATCCATGGAAGCAGCTAATCCGAGCCCCAGCGCAAATGCGGACACATCATCCAATCCAATTTCGCCGACCACCCACTCAAATGATCCGCGACGGCAGCGGCCTGATTCCGGTCTAGCCTCTTCCAATTTTCCGGTTAAGTAACTGGCGGCCGCATCCTCCTGAAAGAATTGTTTTTTTTCCGCTGAGTGGCGCGATAGATCCAGTGAATCGGAAGCTTTATCCAGGTAAGGCGGCAATTCACCCAGCCGCCCTTGTACACCCTGACCCCGTTCGCGCCAGATCCATGCAATTTCCCGACGCGTCCTGAGCGTTGCCTGCCGCATCCAATAGTTCGCAAGCGCGTCATCGGCCCGCAATCCTGGGGAGAACACGATTGGTTCCGGTTGTAGCGTCGCGACCGTCATGGAAGGCGCAATCTGACTATCGGGCTTTGCGGCGCTTGCTGTCCGTTTACAATGAGGATCACATTGTAGTCTCCGGCAGGTACGGCATCGCTCATGGTCATCACCAATTGTCGAGAGGGTTGCAGAGCGGGCTGTGGAGTAGGCAACACGGTAAACACATCGAACGCTTTGTAAACCTTGCCTTGGCTGCTTTGGCTATAAAGGGCGAGAATCACATCATCGTTCTTATCACCAAGGAGTAGGCCGCTTAGGTCAAGAGTGGCGAAAGCCTTTTCCGGCACGTTGGGCGGGATTGCGGGAATAATCGTAAGACTTAAAGCAGACAGTGCAGCATGGGTCAAAGTGGGCACTAGATTGCCGATGACGGCATTGCTTTTCCGTTTTTTTCCGGTACCCGGTAACCACTGAGCTATCTGAACCGGATGGCTTCCAGCAGAGATTCCGCCAGCCCCGATAAGGTTGGGATCGATCCGGAATTCAAGCCTATCCGGCTGCTGCATAGTCACGGGAAGCTCCACAGGACCCAGCATAATGGACAGATTGGCCAAGTGGAGATCCGTACCAAGAATAGCGACCACCTCACCGACTTCAAACCCGTTAGGTTCCAGTTTTTCCATCCACGCGCCCATCGAGGGCAGGATGTCCAAGCCAACAGGGGCGGCCGACAAGGCTATTGGCGGCTTGGTGTAGTCCACTCCCACCAGAAGCGAAAAGGTTCCCGGTTCCGCCGGGGCAATCATTACAGGGCGTACCTGGAAAGCTACCGAGAGCCGAGGCGTTTCATCCGTGCCCTGGCTGAGTTTGGCAACCAATTCCGCTGGTGCTTCATCAAAGGTAACATGGAGCGCGCTGGGATTGTCCACCAAGGGGGTCGTGCTCGTCAGCAAGCCGGTCAAAGTCAACAAATCATCCCGGTATATGGCCCTTATTCCCGAGCCCAATATTTCATGCGCCTTTGAACTATCGCTCACCTCGGTGGATTCGAATCCAGTCAGAAGGTATTTCAAAACCAGCCAAATGGGAGGCTTGCCTCCTTCATGCAACGGCGTATTCTTCAAATGCGGATCGAAGGCGATTTCATACAGGAAGAGATTGAGGTGCCCGCCCGCACTGCTGGTTTTGTCAAGCCGTCCGACCGAAACAGGTACTTGCGTACTCCATTCGAGTCGCTCCTTGAGCGCCTCTGTAACGGCTCCGATGGCTTTTGAAGTGTCTGTTAGCGGCATAGTCCCGGGATTTCCTAGATGAAGCTCCGGTTCATTCGCGAAAACCGACTAACCGGATCCCGAACAGGTCCATTGCCGCCTTGCTGGGCGGGTATAGCAGGTGGGGCAGATGGAGCGGGTGGACTGGGAGTTTGCGGGGTATCGAGAATGACGCTAATTGTGCCGATGGATAAACTGAAACTTTGTTCTAAAGGTCTGGTACCCGCCGCCCTTTCAGATGCGATCTCTTCACGTGCGCGGACCATGGCGTGCGTTTGCGCAGATCTGGCTTGCGTAACTGCGACGGCCTCTTCGCTCACTGGTTTTTCGTTAGCCGTTTCCGAAGCCTGGTTTGCTGCGGCAATCCATTCTTGAACATCTTGCAAAACCTTGGATTCAATGTCTTCCTTTGCAGCGCCACCCATTTCGAGGATTGCGGCGGTTCTGGAAAAGTATTCCGTAGTTTTTGAATTGATGACGGCGCTTGAGACCGGTTGTAGTGAACCCTGGTTGGACTCCAACTGAGAATCAACTTTCTCACGATTGGAATTCTCTTCAGCTACCAGTTTCACTTGCTTGCGGGGGTTTTCTGTTTGTCCGGATTCGCGGTGAGTAGCCAGGGAGAGTTCCACAGGCCCGGGCACATTACGAGATGTAGCCTGCTGTTTTGATTCGAGTGACACGGAGTCTGGCGGGCCAATACCGTTCCGCCCTGGCTTTGCTGCGGGTTGCATTTCTGCGCTCAGTGGATCCTGTCTTGGCATCGCTATCGAAATAGGGCGGTCGTTCTCAAGCTCCGGAGATTTTGCATTTGCGTCATGATTTTTATCCAGCAGATTGGCACGAGCCTGCCCAAGTTCTGTTTGATCCATTTCGGGAATCGACTCTACCTTGGCAGCGGGCAATGAGGCAGGAACGAATACGCTTTCATCATCGCCCAGAGGAGCAGAATCGAACACAGGTTTGGCCAGCGGTACGTCTTGCGTATGGTTTATTTCCGGTAGCCGGATCCCACTTTGGGCAGCGATGCGCGAGAAATATCCCATCCCAGCCTAACCTTCCGCCGAGATAAGAGAAAGGTATTCCTTGCGGCGCCAGTGCGGAATCGCAAAAACCTCTTGCTCGCTCCAGTGATAATGCGAGGCCAGCTTGTGTACAAGAATTATTAATTGCTTTTGCTGACGCCGCAGCATGGCGAGCGCGGCATGGCACAAATCGATGGGGAAATGATTCATTGCACCACATTCCACGCAGGTTATCTGACACAGGAAATTGACCAGCGGGTCTGCTTCATCCATCATTTGGTCGACACGCTCAATGGTTTCCGGGTCCAAGTTGGACAAAACATCTTGATCCGTAGAGAGTGTGGCAATCATCGCCTCGATAGCTTCTTTTGGGTCGATGAAGTCCATCGCCGCCCAGTTTTCCTGATCGCGGCCGCAGGGTTTGCGAAACTCAACCCGCTTACCTTGGATGTCCAAGTGAACGGTGTTAATCGCATCAGCTTCTCTTTGCTTTTCCGCAATTTCAAACAGCGTGAGTTCCAGTTCGATTTCCAGCGCGCAGCCGGAACACGCAAAAGGGAATTCGAATGTCGATTCGCCTTGACCTGCTGCCAGGGCCAGCAAATATTCCAGCCGCCTACCGACGGAAAGCTCGCGAAAAAAATCCGGTGGAAGCAGGTTTAGTGAATCCACGGCGCATTGCTCCAACAGCCGCGTGATCAACGCAGGAATATTTTTGCTGGAAAAATCCAGGTTTAAATCGCTTTCGAATATCCCAAACCGGCGCATCGCTATGCCGCTTGCCGGATAACTCCCTGTAGGTATGGGATGCATGAGTTATATCCCGTCCTCATCCTTGCGGCACATCGTCGCTTTCCTTAGGCTCCTTGGTATCCAAATCCCTACTCCAGCCTTCGAGCTCGATCTTGAGCGATTCGATGGCCACCGCGTTAGCATTGGCGTTTAGCTCCGGCATGGCCGTAAACTCACTGACCCAGCAGTAGTACAGGAAATACCGGTAGACCACATGCCCCTTTTCATTCATCATTTCCAGGACGAGGTCCTTTTTGTAATTGGCCAAATCCATGGCTGCGTCACCGGAATAGGGGTGAACCTTGTTGGCCCATTTCTCGAACTCAGGATCATGGGTCAATCCGCGTTCGAGAGTAATGGCATCGTAGGTTGTTCTGCCGGGCGATTTGCTATCGGTGCTGTTTTGTCCGCCATCGCGATGTTTGACCACTTCGGTAGTGCGCTTCAAGGCACTGACCTTACTCACTCCGAGCACGGTTTTCCCGTCCCAAAGAATCCTGAATTTGAAATTCTTGTAAGGGTCGAGTCGTTTAGCGTTTTTTTCGAAACCTTTTCCCATCTTTGTCTCCTATGACTGTTAGACGTCCGGGATCTGTTGGATACTGATGATCACGAATTCCGCAGGCTTAAGCGGTGCGAAACCCACCTGGATATTGACTATCCCCAAATTCCGATCGTTGGCCGTGGTTGTTTCACCGTCGCACTTTACAAAGAAAGCCTTATCCGGTGTGCTGCCTTGAAAGGCCCCTTGCCTAAAAAGATTTAGCATGAAAGAGTTCACGTTGAGTCGAATCTTGGCCCAAAGCGGCTCATCATTGGGTTCGAAAACCACCCATTTCGTTCCACGGAAGAGCGACTCTTCCAGAAACAAAGCCAATCGGCGGATAGGAATATATTTCCATTCGGAACCAAAATCATCGCTGCCGTCCAGCGTGCGCGCACCCCAATTGACTATGCCATTCGGGAACTTGCGGATGCAGTTGACGCCCAATTTATTGAGCACTCCGTTTTCGTTGTCCGTCATATTCAGTTCGACATCCAGAACACTGCGCAGGTCTGCGTCAATTCCCGCGGGAGCTTTCCAGATGCCGCGTTCGGAATCGGTTCGCGCCATGAGTCCGGCGATCATGCCGGAAGGGCCGATGTATTTCCGTAAACCACCATCGCTGAACTGGAGCCGCGGATAAAATATGGCTGCATTCTTCTTTGCCACCCCAACACGAATTGCGTTGACCGTGGTCGCATCGGCTTTAACCTGTGCGCCATCGGTCCAATTCGCTGGCGCATCCGCCAGGAAAAAAGCGCGTTTTTTCTGGCAAAAATTGCTGGCTTCAGCGATCAATTCTGCGTACAAGGCTGGCGTCACCTCCCGGTCTCCGGGAATAACCATCAAGTTGAAAAGATCCACAGTGTCGAGAGCATAAAAGCCGGTGTGCAAAACCGGATCACCAACATAGGTGTTCTTGTCCGGAACAACGCCATCCGCGCCCGGTGTTCCAAGTGATTGATACACTCCGGTTCCAAGTCCACCCAAGCTGTACTGTCGGACATTGTTCACGAAATTCGTAGCCAGATCCGCAACTAAACCCGTTGAAATGAGTACGCTGTCGTTAATCGTACCCGTCTTTTTTTTGAGGATGAGATGGTATCCCCAAAGTTCGGCGGTGCAGGGCGAATCTGTTTCTTGATTTATTTTTTGCACGATAATGCGAAGCTTTTCGCGAACACCGTCAAGTCCGCCAGCGGCTTGTTGATACATCAAGGTTCCCGCCGTCACCAGATTCAGTGGTATCACCTTGGATGCAATGGTAATACTGTTGATGGCCGTTTGATTCAAGACGGAGAATTTTCCGAGTTCGGTGGTAAAGTTTCCAAAATTCTGGGCGCCCCAGAAAAAAGAACCATTGGGGACGGGACGCAGATTGCTGTATCGGCCTACTTCAATGCCGCCTTGCTCTACACCGAGCATAAGGTCCGCGCTGATATCATTTGCACTGCTTCTTCGGATACTGACATTGCTGTTGGTTCCGGATGCGGAAGCCGCCGTTATCCTCAACACCACCAGCCTGGTTCCCAGAATATCCCAAGTGAAAGTGACTTTTAAACTCGCATCCACTGCCTGAAGCTGCGGATTCACATGCTTTTCCAAAGCCGGGAGAATTCCGTCCACGGTATTGGGCGATAAGGTGGTCCACTCAGTCAACAACCCTATTCCAGCGAGATCGACTGTTGCGCTGACACCATTGACGTTGATATCAAATTTGGATTTTCCAGCGGCTATTTTATTCTCGATCTCGGTTTTCACTGCATTCCGGAGTGCATCGGCATCCACTCCCGTAAATATTCTCCTGCTCTGACTATACGCCGGAGGTGTATTACCGAATAGATTCATAACCGATCCCGATAGCGTCGGATCACCCAGTTCGGCGTGCACGGTTAAGTTTATCAACCGGGAGGATTGGGACACATAGGGCGGTGCGAAACGCGGTGAAGTAGGATTCATCGAAAGGTTGCTGTGGATTTCTTGAACTAAAACGGCGCCATCGGCTTCATGGCTAACCGTCAAATTGAAAGAATCATCCGGATTGACGGTATTGTAATCGACATTCAGTTTAATTTGCTGTCCCCAGGCTCCATCGGCTTTCGCAGTAGCAGTTAGGACATTGAATGAATTCCCGCCCGTTCCGTTTCTTAGGGTTACGCTGGCAGGCGATGCGCCTTTCGCCAAGCGTACGACATAGCAATCCGTCCCACCATTATCGAAAAACTGTTTAACGCTGAACCCTGTGTCATTGAGTGGATGTCCGCCGCCAAATTCGCGCAGGAAATCGGCATAGCCAAGGCAGCGCACGGCTTTATTCAGCGGACCTTTCAGAGTCCGGCCGAAAAACGCCGCGATGGAAGTGGATACTCCTGTGATGGTTCTGACACCGCTGGAAACTTCCTGGATATATACACCAGGGTAGGTCGGTTGAATGGGCATGATCGTCTCTCCTACAAGTTGAGCTGAAGAACATTTGGAAGCTCGTGACCGATGGAGAGAATATAATATTGTTGCCTGTAAAAAAAATGGATCTTTTTTTTGTTTTACTGGCGTAACTTAAATGTTACCAGCGCATTCCTATTAATGTCCGTAAAAATTCAAACTTACGAATCTGTATCAACTATAAAAAAGGAAAGTTTGGAATAAAGTGCATTCCGAAAAAGGTCTGCAAGTGTTTCGGCTTGGTTACACACCAGTATTTTGGTGGTGGAAATGATGGCCTAGAAAATTGAGATAAACCTCAAGCTGGGGCCAGGTGGTGAGGCGGGTCCAGTCAATGACATGCTGAGGAACACCACGGAGCGCCTTGGCGCCAACATTATGGGCAAGCGAATGTTCGAAATGGGCGAACGCATGTGGCCTGGAACTGGCTCGGGAATCAGTGGCCAGTCGTGATACACACCTGCGGTATTTGCGTCAGTGAGAGGGAAATCGGGGCGCTAAGCTCGGGTAAAGCCCAGCCAGGACCACGAAGGATCCCGACCCCGAATTCCCAGTTAGACTGAATCTAATGCTTCAGCCATCACTCGGAAACGGGTTGGAATCCGATTCTGCTCTCATCGTGAGAGCAGGGGGGACTATTTCTTAACGTCCGTCCAGCGCCCGGATTTGGCGGAATCTAGGACGGCATCGCAGATATATTGGGTTTCCAAGGCTTCACGGAAGGTTGGGCTCACGGGCGTTCCCGTGTCCAATCCGGCCATGAAGTCCGCTACCTGATGCACAAAGGTGTGCTCGTAACCGATTTGTAGGCCCGGAACCCACCAGTTCTTCATATACGGCTGATCGCCATCGGTGATATGGATAGATTTCCAACCACGCAGCTTGCTCTCGTCACGATGATCGAACCATTGCAAACGATGCAAGTCATGCAAGTCCCACATGATGGAAGCATGTTCGCCGTTGATTTCCAGCGTGTATAAAGCTTTGTGTCCGCGCGCATAGCGGGTGGATTCGAATGAGGCGAGCGAGCCATTGTCAAACCGACCCATGAACGTGCAGGCATCATCAATGGAAACCTTTTCAACTTTGCCGGTCAAGTTGTGCTTGCGCTCTTTGATAAAAGTCTCGGTCATGGCGCTGACGCTGCTCATGGAACCGTTCAGCCAGATTGCGGTGTCGATGCAATGCGCGAGCAAATCACCAGTTACCCCGGAGCCGGCTGCGGCCGCGTCTAAACGCCAAAGACCAGTACCGCCTTGAGGCAAATCCGCTGAGATGGTCCAGTCTTGTAGGAACTTGGCTCGATAGTGAAAAATTTTACCGAGACGACCTTCGTCGATGAGTTGTTTGGCCATGGTCACGGCGGGTACGCGGCGATAGTTGTACCAAACTGTGTTGGCCACTCCAGCAGCTTCCACAGCCGCTACCATTTTTTCGCCTTCCGCGCCATTTCGGGCTAGCGGTTTTTCGCACATGATGATTTTGCCAGCCTGCGCGGCAGCGATGGCGATTTCCATATGGCTGTCATTGGGCGTGCAGATGTCGACAATGTCGATATTCTTATCGTCGATGATTTTACGCCAATCGGTTTCGATGGATTCGTAGCCCCATTGTTCGGCAAAAGCCTTAACCGCATTCTCGCTGCGGCCGCAAATGGTTTTGAGCACCGGTTGATGCTCGGTTTTGAAAAAATTATTGACCTTGCGAAAGGCGTTGGAATGGGTACGGCCCATGAAGCCATACCCTATCATACCCACATTCATTTTTTTCTTAGCCATTATTCCTGACTCCAATTAATCGGTGAATTTGAAAATGCGTCGCGACTTATTTCTTCAAGTTCTTGAACGCACCGGTATTGGGCGCGGTCGGGCTGGAATCCGGACCAAAATAACGCAGCGTAACCAGTGGCTCCGAGCCTGTGTTCTTGAATGTGACGCCCGCGGTGGCGGCTTCATGCGATATGAAAACCTCGTCCTCGGTTTGGGCGCCAAAGCGGATCATGGATGGAGATTCGATGCGGTGTTTGTTGGCCCAGCCGGAACCTTGCACGGTGATGAGGCCGGAAGCGGCACCATCTTTTAGGGTAACGGTCACACCAGGATCGATGGTCAATTCCTTGGCGGTAAAGAGGTCCTTGCCCTCGAAGCGGCCATACACCACCCAGCGGTCTTGGTAGCCTTCGGTCCAAGTTTCACCTGCGTTGATCGGTTCCAAATAATGATGGTCGCGGAAGTTGGGATCCACGTTGCCTTCCCAATCGAGCTGATTGACCAGGTAATCCAAATCGTGTTTGTACTGATCGGGTGTGTCCTTGACGAACAAATCCCAATCCACACGGCGGCCTTCCACCATGCTCTGGTACATGGCGAACACATCACTGCCCCACTGGGGTTCATAGGTCAGCAAGGATCCGGGAGCGTGTAGAATACAGGATGGCACATGCCAGCCGGTTCCGGGATTCAGGCGGTACGCTTTGGACAAATCAAGAATACCATTGTCGCCCTTGTTCCAATTTTCCAGGCAGCGACGGACATCGGCTTTGGTGACACCGGGCTCGAGACCGAAATAGGTATGCGGAAAGTTATTGCCGATAGCGTTGAGCTGCGGCGGGAAATAATAGCACTCGGGCTTGCCTTCCTGGCCGACCAGTTTGGCTTGTGCTTCGCTATGGTGCATGTGATGGGGAATGGGTCCCATGTTGTCGAAGAATTTGGAGTAGATGGGCCAGCGCTTGTACTTGTCCCACATCTTCTGACCGATAAGGCGCGGGCCTTCGGCAGCTACAGCTTCCAGCAGGGTAAAGCGCGCACCGTCATGGAGCACGTAGCTCAAACCTTCATCGATGGCGCGATTGTCGTTGCCAGCTTCGGTGGTGGACGAGAACCAACGCTCGTCGATGCCGCCGCGATGGGCGCCGAGTGCGTAATAATCATCGGGGTGTAATTTAAGGCGTTTGCCAGGCATTAAAAAGGATCTGGGAACCCAGCAAGGTGCCAAGCGCAGAATGCCTTCTCCCGCCTCTATTGCGGCTTTGACATTGGGCTTGGTGGTTGTTTTGGGTACTGCTACTGCTTCTGCCATCTCACACTCCGTGATTTTTATACCAATTTTAACAATTTCGACCGGATTGTAAATTTAACCCGGCCGAGACGCGGAGGGGTATAGCCTCCGCTCAGATTTCACGCCTTTGAGCTCTTTAGTATTTCTGGAATTTTCCTTTTTCCCAGAAATAGCCCATATTTAAACCTTTTTAGCCTCTGATGAGGTTTTTGAAGGCTCCGGTGTCCGGTGCATCGGGGCAGGAATCGGGTCCGAAATACCGCAACAAAACCAGTGGTTCGGATCCGGTATTCTCATAGGTCACCCCGGCCACGGCGGCAGCATGGGACACGAACACTTCATCTTCCACCATTTGGCCATAACGGATCATGGCTGGACTTTGCACCCGGGTCTTGTTGATGCGACCCGTACCTTGCACGGTGATGAGTCCGGCTGCGCCGCCGTCTTTTAAGGTGACTTTGACACCAGGATTCAGGGTGAGCTCTTTGGAGGTGAACAACTGCTTGCCGGCAAAATTTCCGTACACGACCCATTTGTCCTCATAGCCTTCCGAAGCGGTATCGGCCACAGGAATCGGTTCCAGATAATGATGATCGCGGAAGTTGGGATCCAGGTTTCCTTCCCAGTCCAATTGATCCACCAAGTAGTCGAGATCGTGATGGTGCTCGACGGGGAAATCCTTGGACAACAGTTCCCACTCAATGCGGCGGCCTTCCACCATGCTCTGGAAATAGGCGAAGACGTCGCTGCCCCATTGGGGTTCATAGGTCACAAAGGATCCGGGAGCGTGCAGAATACGGTCGGGCACATGCCAACCGGTTCCCGGCTTGAGGCGATAGGCCTTGGCCAAGTCGATGATGCCGTTGTCGCCCTTATTCCAGTTTTCCAAACAGCGACGGATGTCGGATTTGGTGACACCGGGCTCCAATCCAAAGTAGGTATGCGGAAAATTGTTGCCGATGGCGTTTAACTGCGGTGGGAAATAATAGCCTTCCGGCTTGCCTTCCCGGCCCACTTTCTCGGCCTGTTCCGCGCTTTGATGCATATGATGCGCGATGGGTCCCATATTGTCGAAATACTTGGAGTAGACCGGCCAGCGCTTGTACTTGTCCCACATGGCTTTTCCGATAAGCGTGGCGCCTTCCGCGGCTACGGCCTCAAGCAGAGTAAAACGTTCGCCATCGTTCACGACATAGCTCAGGCCTTCGTCCAAGGCCCGGTTTTCATTGCCGGCTTCAGTTGTAGACGCAAACCAGCGCTCGCATAAACCACCGCGATGCGCGCCTAGTGCGTAAATATCGTCCGGATGGAGTTTGATACGCCTGCCGGGAATCATAAAAGATCGTGGAACCCAAGCGGGTGCCAAACGAAGGATGCCCTCACCGGATTCAATGGCGGCTTTGACATTCGGCTTTTTGCTTATTTTCGGTATCGACATTATATCGGTCATGGTGCTGCTTTCATGGCTTTCGGTTTATAAATCCGGACGTTCAAATATAGGCAAACGGGCTTCAACCGTACAAGAAGGACCAGTCCACGGGCACGATAACGGTTTGACCGCCCGAACCCGTTACTTTGATCGAGGTTCCCTTTTCGTCTTTTTCCACCAACTCCACCCGGCCGAATTTTTGGGGGACGGGATGGACCACGTGTATCATACGAATCGACTTTTTCTCCTTGGCTTTAAAGGCCAAAGTGGTGGGCACGCCTTTTGATTTCAAAAGATCCTTGCGCGCAGTTTCCAGGCCATCGGAAAAATAACTGCACACTTCTTCCAGACCCAGTCGCCTTAAGTGCCGGCCGCTCCAAGGAGCAGCATGACGGCCTCCATTCGAGAGCCAAAACATCGTGCTCGGCAAGGTGCGCGGGTCTTTGAGGGATATCCACACGTAGCCATCCAGCGTGGCTGCCGTCCAGGCAAAATCACCAGGCTTGTTGGTCATCATTACCAAATCTTCAAAACCTTGACGCGCCGGGTATTCCTGCAAAGAGGTGTAGCCACCTTGAGCCAAAGGCACTTTCGCCAATGAGGTAAAGCGTGCGCCTGTCTTGAGCGCCCCGTACTCGCGCGCCAAGGGATTGGAAAAAGCATCCGGCTTGACACTGCCATATCGGAATGGGCTGGTGTTGACGTGATAAGGACCGCCTTTTTCGGGAAACAGCAAGATGGCGTGGTGGCCAAAATTGAATCGTCCTTGCAAGCCCTCGATCAGATGTTCCTGATACACGGCCCGTTGGCCGGCTTTAATGCTCAAGGTTTTGCGCACCCGGCACTTTGGCGCGGTAACCGCCATCTCCAGAACCAGATGCTCGGCATCTTCTGATACAAGCTTCCACTCTGCATTCGCGGTCTCACCATGCACGTCCTTGATCCCATGGCTGGAACCGAAGGGCAGGCAGAAATAATCCCCGCGCAACACGCGCAGGACGGGAGGCAAATCTTTACCGAGCTCCTCGGGCTCCCAAGGTGCCAAAGCATAGGGCTGCACCCAACGCTCGCCGATCCGAAAGCGCACCGGGGCCATATGACCGCTGCGAGGCGTGAGGTAAAGCTCTACATCCTTATTGATGAGAGGCAAGGAAGGTTCGCCGTGGACAAGGACGTTTTTGCCGTTGCGGCCGGATGTACTCTGAGTTTTTTTATTTAGGGATGGCATAGGCTGTTCAAATTACCAGAAAATGATCAAATCTTCTAGTTGAATCCAAAAAAAGGCATATTATCCCTCTGGAAACTTAGCATGCGAACTTTTTCTTTACCGCCCACCGACAGAAATGCCTGTGCCATGCCTGCCAGCCAATGGCGCGCGTGCTTTTTACTGGCCTGCATTGTACTTCCCTGCTTATTGATGGGCTGTGGGCGGGAAAAGGTGACCGAGACCTTTCCTAATAATAAGCCCAAGGTCATTCGCACCTACGGACTATGGGGCGCAACGTCACCGGAAAATCTAAAACGCGAACAGATTTTCTCCTTCAACGGCCATAAGGAAAAGGATACCTACTTCTCAAAGGGACTGCGTCATGGGGCCTATTTCGATTATTGGCACAATGGCCAAAAAAAGTCGGAAGGTCGTTTTGCAAAAGGTCAAAAGGTGGGTACTTGGACCTTTTTTTACAATCAGTTCACGATATCGGCTAAAGGCGAATTCAAGGCGAATCAAAAGGAGGGCGTCTGGCGGCAATTCTGGGAAAATGGCGATGCCAAAGCCATCGGATCGTTTAAGGCTGGTAAGGAAGTCGATACCTTAAAAGAATGGGATGCAAAGGGTCAACAACTGGTGGAAAATTCATGTTTCGAATCCAATGAACGGGGTCACTACCGAACCTTCCACGCCAACCAGACGGTGAAAGAGGACTATGCTTGCCAGAAAGGCGTGCCCGTCGGCGCGTATACGCGTAAAGACCCTGACGGGTTGATAATAGAGAAAGGCGAATTTAACCCCGACGGCAAGAAAACGGGTATTTGGGAAACCTTCGGTGCCGATGGCAAACGCGCCTCCCTCAAACACTACCAAGCTGGAATGGAAAACGACAGCTCCTACAGCTGGGACGCTGCGGGACGCCTGTTGGAACGGGGCTCCTTTGTTTCCGGCACCGGGGAACGAGTGCGGTACGATTCGCTGAACCATTTGATAGAGCGGCAACATTTTGCCGAGTCCCATCCGGAAGGGGAAGCATGGGTGTATTATCCATCTGGCAGCAAGCGCTCGTTGATGCTGTATAAACAGGGTCAACCCGCGTCCCTACAGAAATGGCACCCCAATGGAAAGGTGATGTTGACGGGTCTTTATCTAGAAGGCCAGCGCACGGGAGACTGGCTGGAATATGGAACCAATGGCAAACTCCTGGAGTCCTCTCAATACCAAGCGGGGGTATTGCATGGGGATCAGCTTTTTTACGATTCCCAGGGCAAGCTGATGCGCAAGATGCGTTATGAACACGGGTACCCGGCCGAGGGGAAAATTCCCGCCAGCATTGCTAGGTGATAGAGCGCGCACTTAATTAGATTTATCGGCTTGCACCCTTAGCTCAACTGGATAGAGTACCGGCCTTCGAAGCCGTGGGTTGGGGGTTCGAATCCCTCAGGGTGCACCACTTGTTCAAATCAAGGTCGAAAAATTTTCAGATCAAGATCTTTAATCGGCTTGAAATGCTTGCCGTTCGAGCTGACAAGAGTCAGATGGTTTTCCGTAGCTGTCGCCGCAATTATGGCATCACCAGCTCTAATGCCATGGCCTAGAGAATATTCCTCAATATAGATGGAGGCCCGGTGGCCGATGTTTTCGGTCAAAGGAAGGATAATGAAATTAAAGTCTGACAGAAAACCCTGTGTATCCTTCTGCTGCTTCTTGTTCTGCGCGCACTGAAACAATTCCATATAGGTTTGTATTGAGAGGAATCGTTTTTCAGCGCGATCCACAAGCTCGGCGGCAGCGTCATTGCCTCTTTGAATCCAGATGAACATATCCGTATCAAAGAGCATTGTACCTTCCGCCGCGCAGTCCCTCCAAGACTTCCTCTACGGAATGTTTGGATTTGCGATCCATCCCGAAAAAAGGATGCGCCTTGACGCTTTGCCCAGCCTGCTTGTCTACGGGAATAATGACTCCCTTTTCCTGCCCATGAAACAAAATCCGCACCCGTTCCCGTCTGGAAAGAGCCTTGAGGACTTCCTTCATTTTATAGCGAAGATCGAGGATGGACGCGTCCATGGTGCCTCCTAAAATGTATATACAGTATATGCATTTTGGTATGACTGTGCAAGTAGCAAACAGCCATGGATCGCAACACTTCGCTGTTCCCGGTTGAAGATTTTGTGCTTTATTGGAGCATAATTTTTTCGGCAATCCTGTTTCTGCCGTTGATGACTTGGACTAAATAAAGGCCATGTGAACTGGGATTAATTTGGATCACAACTGGATTGCCGCTTGCTTGTTGCCCTTGTTGAATTGCCGTCACCAATTTTCCATGAACGTCAAAGACGCTTACCGATAACGGTTGGAAACTATTGCCCGTTACCCGGATTTCATGGGCATGCAACGCTATACGCATCGATTTTGAAAAATCATTTTTACCCATATCCGAGATGGAAACCGTGCCCTCTTTGACCAGAAGCACAACCTCACCTGGTGATGTGGCGAACCGGACCGTATCAGCAGCGAGGGTCGAGTCCTTCCTACCGTTTCTGTACAAGGTTACTCGGCTTCCTTTCCAGGGATTGAGCACCGAAGCGGATTTCCCTTTTTCGCTTTTCAACGTGACGCTTTGCACCGTCCCACCGACTAAAGAACTTGAAACCAGGAATGCACCGTACGCGCGCAAGGTCGAAAATTGCGCATCTTTGTTCATCGGCCACATGGGGAAAATCCTGATCAATCCTTGATGGCTTTGCATCAGCATTTCATCGAGCGTAGCGTGAAAGATGCTGTAATTCTCCATGCCATGCGGCTGGCCCTTGGGCACCAAATTCGGGTAACAATTGGCGGCCAACAATTTGAGTTGGGCAAGAATCGTATCCGGTGGAAAGGATCCGGTTCGTGCCGCTGCCGGAAAAAAGCTGTTCATCCCATTGCCATCCTTGAAACGATTCATCACTTGCATGGTCGATTGGGCGAGGCTTAATTGGGCGGTGTCGCTACCGAGTCCAATAGCACCTGCGGGGTAGATATGTTGAATGCCCAAGGTGTTGTCCGGCCACCATGCCGTCCCGGTTTCCGCGTAACGAAAGACGGTTTTTCCGCTCATTTGCTGAGTCGGGAAGGCGCTGATTTTTGCCAGTATATCCTGCCACTTGGCTTTCCGGGACGCGTCTACATTGAGATCCTGGCTCATGTCCAGAATTGTTTTGAAAACCATTTTGACAAAGGCCAATTCGAGAATCGGATTGAAATCCCCATACGTGCATTCATGTATGGCATCTTCATAAATCACATAACGGCCATTTTCAAATTTGAGATAGTCTTCCCAAAAATTGGCGAGTTCGATAAAGTACGGATATACCTTGCGCGCGTATGCCGTATCCATGGTGGAATAATACCGCTGCACCATATTGACTGCTCCATAATTGGCATCGCTTTTTTGACCGGCAAAATTGCCTTCCAACGCCTGCGGGTTGCAGTAGCTGGAATGGCGGGATGTTTCCACCCCTTTGGGTCCAATCCCAACGGGATAGTAGATGCCGCGAATATGTAGTATGGAAGTGGCGTAGTATTTTCCACGGTCCATAAAATCAAGCAGCGGCGCCTCATACGTTGCTGCGGTTTGAAGTCGATTCGCCGAGTACAATCCGTAGAATGCAGCCTGGTAGTTGTAATTAAGATGATAGTCGCCTTTCCAATTGGGTGTGTTGGAGCTGACCCAAAGGCCAAACAACCCCGGTGGAAAACTTGGATTCCGACTTCCACTTCCCAGCGCGTATAGGCCGACATAATAATTTTTTTCCAGCACCGTATCCCCCAGCGACACCATGGACAAGTTCCAATAATTTTGCCACCAGGTTTGATGCTTCTGATACGACGCTGCCAGGTCCGTAATCGCCAATGTGCGCACCCGGTTCACGGACGCGGTTTTGTAAGCCGGAATTTCGAAACTGCTGTGCATGGTGGCGACAAAAGTTATTTTTTGTCCGGGCTGCAAGGTCAGGGTGTCCGAACCGCCTCCGAATTTTTTTGCCGCGAACGACACACCGGATGCAAAATCAACGCCCGAGCTAGCAGGAACAAAACTTCTCGACATCCAGTTGATGTCCGTGTCTTTTCCTGTAGAATCCAAAGAACCGTTACCGGATGCAATCCAATATTTAATCACTACATCCACCGCCACTGTGCCGCCGGTCAGCTCGCATACAAACAGATTTTCATCATCCGCAATCCAAGCATGCATATTAAGGGCTGATACCCCTTGAGCATAGTGAAGATTCAACTCCGGCACGTAATAGGGCACTTTTGCCGAAAAGCTACCGCCTACCAGAGACGGTGCGGCTATATCGATTCCGCCGAGCACCTGCGGCCCTACGCCGCCTTCTTCCCGGCTCTTGAATTTCCAAAAATCGCTTTTGGCGAAATAAAACCGAGTAGCAGCGGGAGTCCCGCCTACACTGACCGCCATATCTCCGTTGGCAATAAAGGGCGCGTCCATGGCTTTGTTCGACGGCATGAGCGTCGGAGCCGAAGTCCAAATGTTGGAGTATTTCTCTACGGGAAGTGCAGAATACGCCGCACCGAATACGCCTCCGATGCAGCCCATCATTTTAAGCACGTTTTTACAGTGTTTTAGCATAACCGCTGCCTCATTTCCTGATACAGAAAAATCTACCCTGGGTAGGCGGATATTTCTGTGCGATTGCCGTTCGGAATCAGGCTATTTCAGACAAGCCAAGCAGGCAAAAAACAACCTGCAAGGCCCATCATCAGGAGTCTAGGACGCGTTCTTGACGGCCGCGATAAAGCTTTCCTCATCCCCTTTGAACTTCTTAGCCTTGGCCCCAACGCGAATGATGCGGAGGCTATCGATGCAATCCTTCATGCTGATGGCATCTACGATATCCTGCCCGGACACCACATAGCCGAAAACGCTATGCTTGCCATCCAGATGCGGTGTAGGTCCATGAGTGATGAAGAACTGGCTGCCATTGGTGCCTGGTCCTGCATTGGCCATGGAAAGCGTGCCGGCCTTATCATGCTTTAAACTGGGATGGAACTCATCCTGGAATTCATAACCGGGTCCCCCAGTGCCATTGCCTTTAGGATCGCCGCCCTGAATCATGAAATTGGCGATGACCCGATGAAATTTAAGTCCATCATAAAAAGGTTCACCGGCTGGCTTATTGGATTTTTTTGTTCCTTCCGCTAAACCGACAAAATTGGAAACGGTAATTGGGGTCTTTTCAAATTCAAGCGCCACGGTAATGATGCCTTTGGTTGTATCGAACTCTGCGTAGACGCCGTCTGGTAATACGTTTGAGATAAAAGCTCCTTGCTGAGGGTGAAATTCTAAAGCCGAAAAGGTAAAAAACAAGGCGTAGCGTCAGGGCTAGTCCGTTAGATCAAACTCGTCGAGAATACCCTTTCCTACACTCCTCATAATCGCTCCAACCACCCGGCTGAAAGCCTTGTCCACAACCAAGGTTTGCTCATGCAAATCGCCTTTGATGGCACAAGGAATGCGGGGAAGCGTTCTACCATTCACCACAAAAGCTCCGCGAATGATGGGGTTTAATTTCCGGCAATATTTTGGATTAAAGGCGCAATTGAGGCGAAGTGAATGCAGGCCATGAAGTCCCACACGGCCATGTCCCGTGAAGGATAACGGATTTCCTTGTCCGCGCAGACTGGTCAATAGTATCTGGTTTTCCTTCCAAGAAAAGTCTGAAACTTCCAGCGAGTTTAATCGTATATCCTTCAAGTCCGGCAAATAATTGAGTATCAACTTGTCCTGCTGAACGGGAAATTTTTTCAGCCTTGCTTTGGCTATTTTAATATTCCCTGCGACTTGAGCGTCCTGCATACGGGTCAACTTACCTGCAACGCTCACTTTTCCCAGCAAAATCCCATCTACGCTCGCATGTCCAAAAAACCCCAGTGCGGTAAGTCGACGTAAATTTATTTTTTGGAGATCGATACGACCATGGAAGGGAAAATCGCTGTCGCTGTGATCGACGCCAAAGCTGCCTTGGATAGTACCGTCCGCCCATTTACACCGCGCATTTTCAACAATCAGGGATTTGGAATCCAAAGTGAATTTAAGGTCCAGACCCTCCGCGTCCGGCAAACCATTCAAGCCGAGGCGAGGCGCCTTAACCCGCCCCGATAGGCCTCCCGAACGCGACCTATCGATTTGAATCTTCAGCATTCCCACGTCGCTGAGAAATGGACTCCATCGCTGAAAATATTTTTGATCCAAATTACAGTCCAGTGAAACGGAGTGGATTCCATGCTCGTCCAGACTGGCATGACCGGAAAAAGAAAATAAATCTCCCTGTCCCTTTAGATTGGCCACTTCGATTCTGTTTTCTCTTATGGAAATCCCCGAAAACTCCAGCGCTTGTAATCGCAACTCTGTGATTTCGGGTAAATACTTTTCGACAAGCGCTCCGCGCTGAAAGGGCAAGTCTTTCAGGCTAACTGTGAGGACTTTCAAACTCCCGTCTGCTTGAATATCGTCCAGTCGATTCAGGCTCCCTTTGAGATTCACTTTTCCTTGAGCGATTCCTTCTATGTTGGACCTAGCAATAAGGGGCAAAGTTTTGAAGCGTGCGAGATTTATTTGACGAAAGGCCATCTGGCATTGAAATGGATTCACAGCATCGCTCCAATTCACGTCCAAATCCCCTCGAATGAACCCGCCAGCCCATTGACCCCGGACAAAGTCGAGAGCCAATGCGGTGGAGTTAGAATGGAATTTTAGCTCCAGAGCAGTTACAGCGGGATAATTGCCGACCGAGGCACGCTGTAACTGAACCCGTCCCACCACACCACCTGTGAAGACACTGTCGAAACGGATTTTAATTTCTCCCGCAGACCATGGCGCGCCAGAAATATTCCGAAGCGCGGTTACCGACACGGGCGTTTTCTGTAAGTGAATCAGCTTGGAGTGGAACCAGGTGGCCTGATCCGCAGTCATCCTATCTTTTATTTTCTCAACCCCGAACAGACTTGTTTTCAAAGTGTCCGCGTGCAGGGATTCTATGGAAATGCGTCCGTGGATCAATTGCTGGCGATTTACCATAAGTGTCACAGTGGGGATATACAGAACTTCCTTGCCCATAACGGACAGACCGTGCAAGGTCACTTTGCCAGAAGCGGTGGCGTCAACTTTTTCAACATTGACATGCAAAGCCAGAAGCGCGGGCAAATCCAATATTTTTTCCGATAATAGGCCGGTGATGGGGAATTGAACGACAAAAACCATCGCAATGCCCACAAGCAATAGGAATGCTGAAAGGGTTAAGAAGAGTTTGGTCCTGAAATTCACGCCAAGCCACCTTCTCTGCTAGAAATCGACTCTATCAACGATACGGTCGGCACGTCAAGGATAAAGGTAGGGGACGCATTGGTGGACTTCAAAAGTACAACGGTTTTGAGTTTTGCAGCCCCAATGCCACACTTTTGGCCAAGGTGGCAGTTCAAACCCGTTAAGCAATATAAACGCGAGGCGTTTTATCTCTATGTTTCAACGATTTTCCGGCGTGTTTAGAGTGGGCAAAAATATTGGAATTGCTTATTTTCAATTTCGACTTTTTCATTACTATTTTTTCTGGCTCGAAAATCCATCACAAAAAAAGATTGGAATTATTATGGCAAACGCATATCCGAAATTACATAACGCAGCATGGCCTGGACTCGTCGGCAAAGGGGGCAAAGAACCCGGCGCAGACCCGATCATTTCCCAAGATAAAATGATGGAGCTCACGGCCAAAGCCGATGTAAACGGCGTCAAATTTGACGGCATGGATTTGTTTCTGGCCGCCCCGCATGTTGATTTGGCGTCTTCCGATGATGATCTTAAAAAATTGGCCGACAAATTTTCTGCCCACAATCTGGCCATCGGCTCGCTGGTTGCGCCTATTTGGGGCGGCGGCGGTGCTTTCGGCTCCGACGAAGATCGAAAAAACTATTTGGACGTGATTAAGAAATCCTGCGCTATCGGTAAAAAGCTGAAGGACATCGGCATCCGTAAATATGGTGTAATCCGTATCGATACGGCCAACAGCCCGTCCAACTTCGCCAAGGACCCGATCGAAAACCAAAAAAGAAACATTGCCACGATAAAAGAAGCCGGGAAAATTGCCGAAAGCTTCGGCGAAAAATTGGCCATCGAAGGCGAAATCTGCTGGGGTGGAATGCATGGATGGAAATCCCTGCTGGAATTATTGAACGGCGTGGATATGCAAAAGACGATTGGCATTCAGGCGGACATGGCGCATACGTTGTTGTTCATGCTCGGCTATAACGCAGAAGAAGACTCCCTGGTTCCCAAGGGTTTTAATTGGGAAAAATCCGCTTATGACAAGGGTTATAAAGACTTGACCAACAAGCTTAGGCCCTGGGTCAAGGACTTCCACGTGGCTCAAAACGACGCCTCCGTATTCGGATCCGGTTCCCATGACAAAACCGGCCGCCACTGTTTAGCCGATGATAAAAACGGCAAACTGGACATCCCCTACCACGCCGGTTTCTGGCTTAGAGATGAAGCGGGCAAACATATTGACATCGCGCATATGTGCTGGGACGGCTGCATGTTCCCGAATGCGGTTATGGAATTGCCGAGCACGTGGAACAATATTTTAGGAGCGATGTCGCAGGTGCGCGAAAAGCACGGCTGGAACTAAACCCCGCTGCGGGTAAGGCCTTGCTTACCCGCTATTTTTCCTATTCGCATTCCTACTCGTACTCGTTCAATATCGGTATTGAACACTCAATCCAGTTTGTTTGGTTTGGAAGGAAAAATGCGGATAGGTAAAATAAAACGCTCTACTAAGGAAATTATACCCCGTCTTGATCTCCATCAGGTGTTTGATCTGCACTGCGAATTCCCTTGATCACCAAGCGAGCCAGAGTAAAAACAACTCCAATGATGGCTAGAAATCCCAGGGTTTTGAAAATTTTTGAACCTGTACTTGAACCGGGCAATGACATTATTTTCCTTTCTAAAAGGGATTGATTGGACTATTTACGGGCCCAGCGAGTATCCACCGCTTCGGATGCGGGGATGCGCGGAATTCCCGGTATTTCTGTTGGGATTGAAGGTGGTGTCGTGACTGGCGTTACATTTGGTTGTGGCGACATTTCACGCTCTTCCGTTTCCATCATGGCATCTAAAATTTGGGCTTGGCTGCGCAATAGGCTGCGGAAACGGGCAAAGAACTGCATCTTCTGGTTTTCCAGAATATGGATATCGCTGCGTAACGTCGCCACTTGTTCGCGTGAGGCTAAAAGA
Source organism: Fibrobacteria bacterium (assembly GCA_043732185.1). Taxonomy (GTDB): domain Bacteria; phylum Fibrobacterota; class Fibrobacteria; order UBA11236; family UBA11236; genus Chersky-265. The sequence goes on along the minus strand of JAYTHY010000042.1, from coordinate 5,792 downwards.
TCGCCATTAGCCTTAAGGCGGGCATCGGTGATGATGGCTTCCGCTTCTTGATGGGCAACCTTGCGCTTTTCCTCCAAAGTGGTTTGAATTGTAATCACAGCATCTTGTAGGGTTTTCTCAATGAGGCGATAATGATTCAAACGCTCCTCGGCGATTTTAAGGCGTTCGGAAAGCTGCGTGTTCTGCCGGGTCAATTCCTCAAAATCCTTGGCGATGGTTTCAAGCAACGCTCGGACTTCATCCGGATCCACGCCCTTGAAACGAGTAGAAAACTCATGTTTTTTGATATCCAAGGGTGTAATCATGCCGGCTCCAGATTGACTTTCTAATTCTAACTATGGCTTAAAAATAGTCATACAAACCAGCGTGGGGTATTGAATCCGGTTACTTTACCAGTTCCCGCTCTCCAAAAAGACCCGTTCCAATGCGGATAAAATGGGCACCCTCGGCAATCGCCACCTCAAAATCACCGGACATGCCCATAGACAACCATGCGAGATCTTTTAACGGACCGCTTGGCCTTCGACAGGCTTTTAGCAGGTTTGCCAACTCCCGGAAGCAGAGGCGGGCAGCTTCATCACCTGTGAGGGCTTCTGGGCTAGGCTCCATCGTACCAACAGGTCCCATGGTCATAAGCCCAACCAGATGCAGATGGGGAAGGGTGGGCAGGGCCGCCAGCACTCCAGGAAGTGCGTCCGGTTCAAAGCCCCCTTTTGCCGCCTCACGCGAGGTATTGACTTGGAGAAAAATGTCCGGGCACAACCCCAGTTCACCGGCAATACGATTCACCGCCAGCAGGAGATCCAAGGAATCGACGGAGTGAATGGCCGATACCAATGGCAGCAGCTTACGGATTTTGTTTGTTTGCAACCGACCGATAAAGTGCAGCTCTTGAACGCCGGGCAAGGGAAACTTTTCCAGAATTTCTGGCAGCCGATTCTCACCAAAAAAGCGTGCGCCAAGCGCTATTGCATCCAGGACACGGGATTGAGGATGATTCTTGCTCACCCAGATAAGGCGCACTTCAGCCGGATCGCGACCGGCGCGGGCACAGGCCGCATGAATGCGCTGTTCCACGGAGTGAAAATTGTCTTTTAAACTCGCGGACACGCTCACGACTCAGTGGCATTGGCCCGGGCAGTGTTGTCCTTAGCCTGTGACGGTAAGCCTTTGGGCATAGTCTTTTGTTTAAACAATACCGCCAGTACTTTGTCGATATGATCCACGGTTTGGATTTTAAGGCCCTTTTTGGCTTCAGGTGGAAGTTCACGAATTTCCGGATTGTTTTCCTCCGGCACCATGATCCGATTTACCCCGGCCTGAAGTGCGGCAAGGGCTTTTTCCGGCAATCCACCGATAGCGTGCACCTTTCCCACCAAAGAAACCTCTCCGGTAAAGGCAATCTTCGGGTCCACCTTTTGCCGAGTCATGGCGGATATCAGCGCTAAGGTTATGGCCAAACCAGCTGAAGGCCCGTCTTTGGGAATGGATCCTTCCGGTACATGCAGATGGATGTCCGTCTTATGAAAAATAGCGGGATCGACACCATAGCGGCTAGCGCGTTCCCGCACCAAGGTCAAGGCAATTTGCGCCGACTCCTTCATCACTTCACCCAAGTGACCGGTCAGATTGAGACGGCCTTTTCCAGACAGTAACGTGCACTCAACGCGCAAAATTTCTCCACCCACCGGTGTCCACGCCAAACCCGTCACCACGCCAGGGCCACAGGTATCCGGCACGATACGTTCCTGACGAATAGGTACACCGAGATAATCGAGCAGCGAGTCCTTGCCAATGGGCAGTAGCACGGATTTTTTGGGCTTGCCTTTGGTGCGGGCCTCCGCGTCCACCACCTGCCGCGCCCGCTTGCGCGCTATTTTTGCGATTTGCCGGGACAATTGCCGGACGCCCGCTTCGCGCGTGTAGCGCCGGATGAGCATGGAGAGAACCGAATCTTCGAGACGGAACTGGCTGTCCACGAGGCCGGATGCCAACTGGATTTTAGGTACCAAATAACCCTTGGCGATTTGCAGTTTTTCGGAATCGAAATACCCGGAAATACGGATGACTTCCAGCCGATCGTGTAAGGGCGCGGGGATTTGCTCCTCAACATTGGCCGTAGTCACAAAAAAGACCTTTGAAAGATCGATGCCCACTTCCATAAAATGATCGATGAATTCATGGTTCTGTTCCGGGTCCAGCACTTCAAGCAAGGCCGAAGCCGGATCGCCTCTAAAGTCGCTGCCCATCTTGTCGACTTCATCCAGCAGGATGACCGGATTCATGCTTTGGGATTTCTTGAGCGCTTGCACAATGCGGCCCGGCATGGATCCGATATAGGTTCGACGATGCCCGCGAATTTCCGCCTCATCGCGCACGCCACCTAAGGAGATGCGCACAAATTCCCGGCCCAAGGCTGCGGCAATGGATTTGCCCAGCGATGTTTTGCCTACGCCGGGAGGGCCCACAAGACACAGGATGGGCGTGCTGTTGTGCTTGGACAGTTTGTAAACCGCCACATGCTCCAGGATGCGTTCCTTAATGGCTTTCAGCCCAAAGTGATCCTTGTCCAGCTGACGTTTGACCTTGGCCAAGTCGGGATTGTCTTCCGCATATTTATTCCAAGGCAGCGCTAAAAACCAGTCCACATAGTTGCGGACCACCGAGTACTCGGGCGAAGCCGGGTTCAAATATTCCAATCTCTTGAGCTCAGCCAAAACCCTCAATTGAATTTTTTCCGGCATGGCCTTAGACTTTACCGACTCGTCCAATTGTTTCAGTTCATGGTTCAGTGGGGGGGAAAATGCACCGAGTTCCAATTGGATTTTACGGAGCTGCTCCGTTAAAAAATATTCGCGTTGGCTCTGGGCAATTCCGGCCCTCACTTCATGCTCCAGTCGGCGGCCCAGCATGGTCGTGTCCACTTCATTGCGCAAGAACTCCTGAATCCTATTCAGCTTGGCGTCCAGCGTCTCCTCTTCAATCAACGTCTGCTTTAGCTCCACGGCGATTTTAAGGTGGCTGGCCATTCCGTAGATCTTCTCCTCCGGTCCAGGAAGGCCGTCGATCAAATCCCCGATGCCGCGCGGCATATCCGGATTTTGGGAAATGTACTCCGCGAACATGACCCGCAAAGATTCGAGTCTACGCTTAAGTGACTCACCCTCCGTGACTGTGGCTTTGCGCGGAACTAAAGCCGCCACGATCATTGCCTGAAGGCCTTGCCACTCGGTGACTTCAGCCGTGCCCAAAGACTCCACCAGGATTTTGGAAAGATTATTCGGGAGCGATAATGAGGAAGCGATGCGACCCACCACACCGATTTTATGCAACGAGTCCGGCGCCACTTCGTCTTCCGAGGCCGTCCTTTGTAAGACGAAAAAAGCCAGTTGCGTGGGACTTTCCAAAGCCCGCATCATGGCGGTTAAGGATTGGGGTCTACCCAGTAATATGGGTGTTACGGTGCCGGGAAAGAGAATGATGTCGCGCAAGGGAATAACCGGCAAACCTTTTGCCAAGGTTTCGAGATATTCTTGGCTGGCGGTTTCCTCGGAATGGACTTCAGGTTCTGCGGGCGGAGTAGCTTGGGCCGCTTCTTTAGAACCTGATTTCTTCAACAGGTCGGGTGCTTTGGAGCGGGAAATGGGCTTTGCCAAGGAGATCCTCCGGGGGTTCGCCTGGAAAAGTAAAAAGATCCGTCTATGCTAACTTTTTCTTGCTCTTTTTGAGGATGAAAACAGGTTCTTTGGCATGCTCGACCACTTCACGCGTCACTACGCATTCGGCAACGTCGCTACGCGAGGGCAATTCGAACATGATGTTCATCAGTACGTTTTCCATTACAGAGCGTAGGCCACGAGCGCCGGTTTTGCGCTTAATAGCGCGATCCACAATGGCTTCGAGGGCATCGGGCTGAAACTTGAGACGGACATCATCCATCTCAAAAAGCTTACAGTACTGTTTGACCAGGGCGTTTTTAGGCTTGGTCAAGATTTCCAGCAGGGCTTCACGGGGCAACTCTTCCAATGCGGTAATAACGGGCAACCGTCCCACCAACTCCGGAATCAACCCGAACTGAATGAGGTCATCGGGCTCCACTTGCTTGAGCACTTCGCCAATGCGTTTATCCGCCTTGGATTCAATGGGTGCGCCAAAGCCCAACCCATTTGCACGGGTGCGCCGTTCAATGATTTTATCCAAAGATTCAAATGCCCCGCCGCAGATAAATAGGATGTTGCGGGTGTTGATCTGAATGAGGTTCTGCTCAGGATGTTTGCGTCCGCCCTTGGGGGGAACCGCCGCCACCGTGCCTTCCAACAACTTGAGGAGCCCCTGTTGTACCCCTTCACCAGACACGTCGCGAGTGATGGAAGGGTTGGCGCTCTTGCGCGAGATCTTGTCTATTTCATCGATATAGACGATGCCGCGTTGGGTGAGCTCCACATCATAATCAGCGGCCTGCAATAGCCTAACGATGATGTTTTCTACGTCCTCGCCCACATAACCCGCTTCGGTTAAAATGGTGGCATCGACAATGGTAAACGGCACTTTGAGGAATTTGGCTATAGTTTGCGCGAGCAGGGTTTTTCCAGAACCGGTGGGACCCAGAAAAAGAATATTGGACTTCTCCACCTCGACGCCATCCGCACCCATGCGGGCCCCGATGCGCTTGTAATGGTTATATACCGCCACGGCTAAAGCAACTTTGGCATCTTTCTGACCGATGATATGCTCGTCCAGATGCTGCTTGATATCCATGGGGCTGGCGGTAGGATTCGCGCCCTGGGTTACCAGTGCTTCCTTTTGGCTCGCTTCCGTGAGAATATCATTGCACATGGCCACGCATTCGTTGCAAATATGCACCGAGGGTCCAGTGATTATTTTTTCCACCTGCTCCGCGTTCTTACCGCAGAACGAACAGCGGATTAAACCGTAGCCGTTGCCTGTTCGAGCCATGACTTTAAGGAACCTTCCGCTTGCGGGTGAAGATTTCGTCTACCACGCCATATGCAACGGCTTCTTCCGCGCTCATGTAATGATCCCGATCGGTATCCTTAGCGATCTGCTCTTCGGTTTTTCCCGTCGCTTCGGAGAGAATCTTGTTCAACTCCGTCTTGGTCTTAATAATTTCTTTGGCGTGGATCTGTATGTCCGAAGATTGGCCCGTAGCGCCTCCACTGGGCTGATGCAGCATCACTTTACCATGAGGCAGGATATAGCGCTTGCCTTTGGTGCCGGCGGCGAGCAGCAGCGCTCCCATGCTATACGCGGAACCGACGCAAATGGTTTGCACATCCGGTTTCACATATTTGATCACATCATAAATGGCCAACCCGGAAGTCACCACGCCACCAGGACTGTTGATATACAGCAGGATGTCCTTGTCCGGATCTTCATATTCCAAGAAAAGCATTTGAGCCACGATGGTATTCGCTACCACATCGTTGATCTCATAACCGATAAATACAATCCGCTCCTTAAGCAAGCGCGAATAAATGTCGTAGACGCGCTCGGAGCGGCCCGTGGTTTCAATGACTGTAGGTATATACATGCGCGACCTATCTTCCCGATATTAGAGATGAGTTGAAGAAAATATACATATCTCCATTTTACCTGTCGTCAGAGAAAGATACCAGTTCTTTATTTCCAGTGTCCATTGGCAGATTAGAAAGACGCCCGGCGATGCGCCGGGAGTTTCCATAAAGTAACCGTTTAGCAGGACTCGGCTGATTTCATGCCTCGCGTTTAAAGCCGATCACAAAATCAAGCGTCTTTTCCGACTTCAATTCTTC
>JAYTHY010000041.1:0-14092 GCA_043732185.1 Fibrobacteria bacterium | reverse complement strand
ATAATTTGGATGCTCTCTTTGCGCTTTTCACCCAGCATGACAGCACCTTTGAATATTCCGTAGCCTGGCTCGATTGTTTGTCTCGCGGACCTTCATTGGGTAGGGGTGTGCTCATGTTAGGCAATCATGCGAATGGGAATGCCGGGTTCACTGGGAATACCGAGTCTATCGGCAGTGCTGGGTCCAAACAGAGTTCGCGATTCAAATGGACTATGGATCAGTTGAAGCTGAATGTTCCGTATCCCATGCCGCGTTTTCTACTCAATCGTCCCGGCCTAGTTGCTTTCAATAGCTTGTTCTTTAAGCTCGCGCCCAAACAGGCCCAGGTGAAGCGCGAAGGATATCGAGGATTCTTTTATCCATTGGATCGCATCGAGAATTGGAATCTCCTGTATGGCAAATCCGGATTCTTCCAATACCAATGCGTTATCCCCGACCCAAAGGGCGAGGAGGGCATCCGGGCCTGTCTCCGCTTTTTGAGTGACAACCGGCTCGGAGCTTTTCTTTCTGTGCTCAAGCGCTGTGGCGACGATGAGGTGATGTTACCTTTTTGTCGACGAGGCTACACTTTGGCTCTGGACATTCCCTATCGCGGGAAGGAAACTTTGCGGTTACTGCACCTACTCGATGCCGTAGTCCTTGATTTTAAAGGACGTGTTTATCTGACCAAGGACGCTCGGTTGTCACCGGATACGTTTCGCGCCATGTATCCGGAAAGTGCGGCCTGGATGGCGACGGTCAGGCGTTATAATCCCGAAGCCAAGTGCAATTCACGAATGGCGGAGAGGCTTGAATTATGGAAAGGATAGTCGTTTTCGGAGCAACTTCCGGTATCGCCTCGGCTGTATCTCGGGTTTTAATGGCCGAGGGTCAGGACCTTGTATTGATTGGCCGATCGCGAGAAGCGTTGATCGCTTTGTCGCTTGCTTTGGAAAAGGCGTCGGGGCGGTCTGTGCCTTATGTGGTTTGGGATGTGCTCGATTTTGCGGAGCATGATGCAAAGTTTCGGGAGCTGATCGCGGCGCATGCGGTGAAGGGCTTATTTTTTGCTGCGGGTGTTTTGATCCCTCAGGAAGAATGCGATCGGGAACCGGCTAAAACTCGCCTCACGATGGATTCCAATCTAACCGGACCGGCTATGATTATGGGATTGTTTGCCGAGTATTTTTTGGCGCAAAAAATGGCAGAACACGGTTCAAGGAAAACGAAACCTTTCATCAGCTGCATCTCTTCTGTAGCCGGAGATAGAGGCCGAGGTAAAGTGCTTGCATACGCGGCTTCCAAGGCCGGATTGTCCGCCTACTTGGCCGGTCTTCGGCATCGACTTGCTGGCAGTGGTATTTTGGTGCAAACCATTAAACCTGGTTTTGTCCAAACGCGGATGGTGGGAACCCTGAAAAGCCCGCTCATGGCCAAACCGGAAAAAGTGGCGATGGAAATCGTCCGATCACTTCGACAGCAGCGCGAAGTCGTGTACACCCCATTTTACTGGCGGTACATTATGGCAATCATAAAATCCATTCCAGAACCCATTTTCAAAAGGCTTAAGCTGTGAAAAGCCTGTGGCGATTGGCGCGTCCGTCACATTGGGTCAAGAATGTCTTTGTATTGGCTGGAATTTTTTTCGCCCAAGATTGGCGGAACCCGGAAATTTTACTTCTGGCTCTTTCCGCCTTCGTCGCGTTTTGCTTAGCAGCCAGCGCCGTTTATGCTTGTAATGATGTGTTCGATTTAGAAGAGGATCGCCATCATCCGCTTAAACGGCTGCGTCCGGTGGCCTCTGGGGAAGTGTCTGCTCCCTCTGCATTAGCTTTTGCTGCTGGACTTGCGGCGGCGGCGCTTGGCATCAGTTTATGGACGGGACCCAAGCTTTCCGCTGTTTTAGTGGCGTATATGTTGGTCAACTTATTCTATTCTCGGGTGCTCAAGCATATTGTGCTAGTGGATGTGTTTTGCATTGCTTTTGGATTCATCATCCGGCTCTTGGCCGGCACCTGGGGAATTGGGATACCGCCCTCGCAATGGTTTTTGCTTTGCACCATGGCCTTGAGTCTGTTCCTGGGTTTCTCGAAACGGTATGCAGAACGCATGGACACGCATCGTAGCTTGGCGGAAAAGCGTCCCGTCCTGCAAAGTTATTCTCCCGAATTTCTGCGCGTCCTTTTGGCCGTCACTTTATCGGCGACACTGATTACCTACGGACTGTATACCACCAACATCCAGACGGTGGAAATTCATCGTACTGGAAATCTCATCTACTCCTTGCCCATTGCCATGTTTGGTTTATTCCGATACCTTTATTTGGTGATGGAAAAAGGTTTTGGTGAAAATACGGTGGCGGATATTCTCAAAGATGGCGCCATGCTGAGCATCTGCGGTATTTATGTGGCTGTCGTGGCCTTGCTACTGGTTTATTGAAAGCTCGATATGAATCCGGGAACCAACGCCTATCCGCGTAAAAGTACCGCGCGTTTCCTTTGGATGATTTTTTCACTTTTTGTCGTATATGGAACCAGCTTCCCTTTTGCCTTTAAGCCGGGGCGTTATCCCATCTACAAATTGTTGCACCGCGTGAACTGGCATCTCTTGAGCTCTATACCGGACATGATCCAGAATGTACTGTTGTTCATTCCATTTGGTTTCCTAGGCTATTTTTCGCTCATTCGTAAAAGCTCCCCAAAGCGAAAATGGGTCATAGTACTTATGGGCTGCTCGCTCAGCACGTTCGTGGAGTTTTTACAAATCTTTTCGTGGAGTCGTTTCCCGGCTTTGGCAGATGTGATTTTCAATACACTCGGAACAGGCGTGGGGCTTTTGTTCGGCGTACAACTCAAGAAATCGGTGCTGGGCATCAAGTCCCATCCCACCTTCAGAGGGTTTTTAGACGCTCCGGCGGCCTTTCCAGCTGTAGTGTTTTTGATTCTGGTGGTGGGCGGAACCTGGGCCCCTTTTGATTTTTCGTTGGAGGTGGGCAGCATGTGGCGTCGCTTCCAACCCCTTTTCCATTACTCGTGGCATTTTTCCATGCCCGATGATGATCTTGTTGCCGGCATTCATTTCCTCCTAGCCACACTTTTTTTATGCCGCGTACTCAAAGAGGTAAAATGGCCGCGACCCGCCTACACTGGTGTTCTATTCATGATCATTGCAGGAATCGCATTGGAGGGGACACAGCTTATAATCGCCTCTAGATACCCGGAAATTCAGGATGCACTCGTGGGAATTTTGGGCGCAGTACTGGGTGGAATTGTTTTTCACTTCCCCGGTTTTCGTGAACGCCCCTGGATGTGGAGTCTGGCTAGTGTGGTAGGAATTTTCCTGGCGGCAACCGTAAAAAAATTACACCCCTTACATTTTCAGTCTTCCCATACCGGATTCAATTGGATTCCTTTTTTACCCCACGCGTCCATGTCTACGGCCGCCACTGCGGGCGAATTTTTGGCGAACGCGATGGTCTATTTCCCCTTAGGTTTTTTGATGAGATATTTTTTCCCACGTTCCCGCTTGGCTCCTTGGTCGGCACTTTTTTTGGCCGGTTGCATGGCCATGGTGTTGGAGGTGGCCGGTGGATATGTGAGTGGCGGATACTCGGATGTCACAGGGGTTTTGGGTGCCATGCTCGGCAGTCTGATAGGCAGTCTAGTCTTAATTCGGGGCTGGCCCGCATTTACCGAGTATATGCGCGAAGACAGGGACAGGCAGGTTTGAAATGAAATCGGATATACTGATTACCGGTGGAGGCATTGTCGGGCTGGCCACGGCTTGGCGGCTCTTACAGCGTTTTCCAGATCGCAAAGTGCTAGTGTTGGAAAAAGAAGGCGGGGTCGCGCGCCATCAAACCGGGCACAATAGCGGCGTCATCCATTCCGGTATTTATTACAAGCCCGGCAGTGCCAAGGCCAAGCTGTGTCGCAAGGGGTATGCGGACTTGGTAGCATTCTGCAAAGAAAACCAGTTGCCGTTTGATTTATGCGGCAAGTTGGTGGTGGCTACCACTTCGGCGGAATTGCCTATGCTTGACGCGCTGCGACAAAAAGCGGAGGCCAATGGGCTCGTAGGCGTTACGGAAATGGTCGCCGAAGCCATGGCCGAAGTTGAGCCCCATGTAGCCGGACTTCGCGCGCTGCGCGTTCCTGAAACCGGCATTGTCGATTATGTGCAAGTATCCGAAAAGCTGGCGGAAAAGATTCGCGCCGCGGGTGGTGAGATACGCCTAAGCGCCCGTGTGGAAGCCATTCGCACTATGCCACAAGGAAAAGTGGTGCGCGCCGGAGAAACTGAATTCGAAACGGAATTTTTCATCAATTGCGGCGGCTTGATGAGCGACCGCGTCGCCAGGCTCGATGGTGTTGAGCCGGGCATCAGCATTGTTCCTTTCCGTGGGGAATATTTTGATTTGGTGCCGGCGGCACAAGGGTTGGTCAAAAACCTTATTTATCCGGTGCCAGATCCGGCCTTTCCCTTTTTAGGTGTGCATTTTACGCGCATGATTGGCGGCGGAATCGAATGCGGCCCCAATGCCGTGTTGGCATTTAAGCGCGAGGGGTATCAGAAATCGGATTTCAATATAAAGGATTTGGTGGAAGTTTTTGCTAATCCCGGTTTCCGTAAATTGGCCGGAAAGCATTGGCGCATGGGACTCGGGGAATTTCATCGTTCCTTTTTCAAATCCGCGTTTGTAAAAGCACTACAACGCCTGGTTCCCGCGATTACTGCTGAAGGACTGCTGCCGGCAGGATCAGGTGTGCGGGCACAGGCCTTGCGACCAGATGGATCCCTGGTCGATGATTTCTTCTTTGCAACAGGAGCACGCAGCTTGCATGTACTCAATGCCCCTTCTCCCGCAGCCACAGCCTCCTTGGCCATTGGCGAGGAAATCGTGTCCAAGTACGCAAATGCTTATGGATAGGGCCTAACCCCCTAAAAAATGTAAAGAAATCCGACAGGTTTCGAGATATCCTACGTTTGTTCACAAATTGTTCGGTGAAAGGTGCGAATTTACAGTTTTTACATGGCATGGTGATTGCAGTTGTATTCTCATACCCCATAGCGCATGATCTATGGTGGCCAAGAAAAGTTTGGGTAATTGAGAATGAATCAGAGAACGAAACGCCTAGGGTTTTTAGCCCTGACCTTGCTTAGCTTTGGCTCGGCCAAGCTATGTGCCGAGGTCATTACATTTATTCCGCCTGTTGCCGATATGTACGATCTGGATCACAACAGCGCCTATACGTGGAGAATCAATTCCCCTTCATTAGTGGGCAAAACCATCCTGTCCGCACAACTCTTTATCGACAATATCCGCGACTGGACCATTGAAAGCAATGACGTCTTGTATATCCGCCTGCTGAATGATGCGAAATATTCGGGAATCCATACGTATACGGACAATGAAGCCTCCGGCGACTACAACGCCAAGTTCGGGGGTATCAGCCTGGTTACCTATAACGATTTGCTTCCCTATACTGCCGCGCAATTGGCGAGCCATGCCACCGTGGACTTGACTTACAATTTCACTGCCAGCCAAATCGCCACCCTCATGACGTATTCCGGCGATGGCCGATTTGCGATGGCTTTTGATCCGGACTGCCATTATTTCAATGACGGCATCAAGTTGACGATTACCACCGGTTTGCCTCCACCGCCCACCATTCCGGAGCCCGGCAGCCTGTTGCTTTTGGGTCTGGGGCTGCTTGCTATAACATCGATCCATTCCGCCCGATTTACAGGGCGTCGGGCTTAAAAGTTTTTATTATGTGGCCCGGTTAACGCCGGGAGCAGGTTTCATGATCCGAATTTTTGATCCCAGCCTGGAAAAATCCTGCCGGGATTTTTTAGAGCGCTCGGACGATGCTTTGTACACGCATGATCCCGTTTGGGCCGATATCATACGTGAATCGTATGGCAAGGAAGCGTTTACCTTAGTCTCCGTAGATGAGCAGGGCCGTGTACAGGGGCTCGCACCCGCCTGTTATATGCGAGCGCCGGGTCTAGGAAGAAATATTGTCAGCCTGCCTTATCTGGATTATGGCGGGATTCTGGCCATGGATGCCCAAACGGAAATCGCCTTAAGAGAAAAGTTGCTGGTCGAAGCCAAATCCCGTAAGGCGAAATTGGAAATCCGCAGCCTTCCGGCTCTTATCGGATTGCCTGAACCCGAAAATATAAAAGTGGCCATGTTGCTTAACTTGGATAAAACTCCAACGGCCGCAGACCTCTATTGGAAAAGCCTGGATGCCAAAGTACGCAACCAAGTGCGCAAGGCGGAAAAATCACAGGTACAGGTTTTCTGGGGTGGCTTGGAAAGACTCGATGATTTCTATCGGGTTTTCTGCGTCAATATGCGCGACCTTGGATCGCCCACCCATTCTCGACTTTTTTTTGAAACGATACTCAAGCATCTCCCCGGTGCCCAAATCGGCACAGCACATCGCGCTGGTCGTTGCATCGGTGGGCTATTCCGTATTTTGTGGAAAGACGCGCTGGTTATTCCCTGGGCCTCGACGCTCAAGGAGGAACGGGTGCATTGCGCCAACAACGCCCTCTATTGGGAAAGTATCCGGTATGCCTTTGAAAAAAAATGCCGCCTCGTGGATTTTGGACGCAGTTCCAAGCATGAAGGCACTTACAAATTCAAACAGCAATGGCTCGCCCAGGAAAAGCCACTCCATTGGTATCCATTCGATGCACTCGGCCAGGTCATGGAAACGGTAAACCATGTGGGGTCAGGAAAGTTGGGTTGGACGCGCGCGATTTGGACGCGCCTGCCACTGCCCATTGCCAATGCGCTTGGACCTAGGTTAAGAGGGTACATTTCCGCCTGAAGCCTAGTGTTTGGGCCAGTAAATAGTAATTTTGATCCCATGCTTAAGCTTAAACTTTTACACCGCATTTGTTCCACTAATGGTGCGTGGATGCTCCTCGCCCTTATTATATCCACTACCGCACCCATGTCTCTGGGATCGGAGTTGGACTCCAACGCAACTACTGTGGAAACCAGAACCACAGGCGTGTTTCAGGCCAATGAGGCCATGATCATCAAGGTCCCGCTGGATACCACTTCGGTTCTTAATGGCGCATTCTCCATCGACTCGGCAGGCTATGCCAATCTTCCCATCATCGGGCGCATGTATGTAAATGGAAAAACCACCGAGACTGTTGAAACCTACTTGGGGCAGAAAATGGCTTCGTACCTGCGCGATACACATATCATGGCCACGCCCGTCATTCGTCTGACCTTGCTGGGACTTTGGCAAAAGCCTGGTATGCTGTATGTTGGCTCCGAAGCTTCAGTGTGGGATGCCTGCCGTTTGGCGGGGGGACCAGGCAGTGAAGTGAATCTTTTCAAATGGCGCGTCATGCGGGGCAAACAGGTGCTCAGTATTTCCTTGTTGGATGAATTCTCCCGTGGAACCTCTCTGCGCCGAGCCGGTGTCCGATCCGGCGATATTTTTGTGATACCGATCCCCAATCCGCAAGCTGGATTCTGGTATTGGTTCCGGGAATCCTTGACGATTACGGCCCAGGTCGCGGCCATAACCACCACCGGTCTTACTGCTTATTTAACCTATCTCGCAGTGAATGGACGCTGATGAACCCACCTAAAGTCCTGCTCGTGTGCGGAGCCCGGCCCAACTTCATGAAAATCGCGCCTGTGATGGCCGCCATCGCCAAGTCCGGAGGTCTAAAGCCTTTCCTTGTGCATACCGGACAGCATTACGATGCAAAAATGTCCCAATCCTTTTTCGATGTGTTAGGCATACCGCATCCCGATGTGGATCTGGGTGTGGGGTCCGGCAGCCATGCCGAGCAAACGGCAAAAATCATGGTCGAATTCGAAAAAGTTTGCCTGAAGGAAAAGCCGGACCTGGTAGTTGTGGTCGGGGACGTCAACTCGACCTTGGCCTGCACGATTGTCGCCAAAAAATTATGGATTCCCGTGGCTCATATCGAAGCCGGTTTGCGCTCCGGCGATATGCGCATGCCGGAAGAGGTCAACCGGATCGTCACCGATTCCATTTGCGATTTGTTTTTCACCACGGAACAAGAAGGCGGCGACAACCTTTTGCGCTGCGGAGTGGCCGAGGACAAAATTCATTTTGTCGGCAATGTCATGATCGACACGCTGTTCCAAAACCGTGAAGCCGCAGAAAAAAACACCATTCTCCAGGACCTGAAAGTACAGGCTGGCCAGTACTGCCTGCTGACCTTGCACCGGCCATCCAATGTGGACAATCCGGAAATCCTACGCGCCCTGTTCGAGGCATTTGGAAAAATCCAGGAGCGCCTCAAAGTGGTTTTCCCCGCTCACCCCCGTACTCTGTCCATGATTGAAAAATTCGGAATGTCGGATAAAGTCAAAGCCATGCACAATCTGATTTTCTGTCCGCCGCTCGATTACCATCAGACCTTAAAACTCAATGCCAACTCGCGTTTTGTCATGACGGATTCCGGCGGCCTTCAGGAAGAAACCACGGCGCTCGGCATCCCCTGCATCACCATCCGGGAAAATACAGAAAGGCCCGTGACCGTAACCGTTGGGACCAATGAGCTGGTAGGCACGTCACCGGAAAAACTGTTGCAAGCCGTGAGCCGGGTGCTGGATGGAAAATGGAAGCAAGGCGCACTTCCCTCCGGCTGGGACGGAAAGGCCAGTGAACGCATCGTGGCGATTATGGAAGCGTTCCTCACCGGGAAATAACTTTTCCCTACCGTAATGAAAACCAAAATTCAGGAATTCCAGGACCATCTGCGTTGTCCTATTTGTTTCAGTTGTTTTGGCTGGAATGAGAAGGAAATTAAATGTCAGGGAGAAAAATGCCAGGCGTGTTTTCCAATTGTACAAGGCGTTCCCATTCTTATTAATGAAAACCGCAGCCTGTTTTCAATTGTCGAAATTGTTAAACAGATGGAGGGCCAAAAAATTGCAACTAAGATTCCTTTCCGCCGTCGGTTGGAAAATATATTGGTTCCCCCCATCACTAAAAATTTTGTGGCGGGCGACAATCTAAAGGAATTTTTCGGTTTAATTCTGGCCATCAATTCCAAACCATTGGTATTGATCATTGGCGGCAGTACCGTGGGCCAGGGGCTTTCCGAATACTTAAACAACCCTGATATCCGTTTTATCGAATCGGATATTTATTTGGGTCCACGCACCAATCTCATCAATGATGCGCAAGCTCTGCCTCTAATGGACCTATCCGTGGATGGCGTTCTGATCCAAGCGGTGACCGAATACCTCGTTGACCCAAAGCGCGCAATCGAAGAGATCCACCGGGTTTTGAAACCGGAAGGCTTAGTCTACTGCGAAACGCCCTTCCTTTTTCCCGGTCATGGCGGCAGGTATGATTTGCACCGATATTCCCACGTGGGACACCGGTTTCTATTCAGGAGCTTTTCTGAAATCTCCAGCGGCCCTGTCAGCGGTCCGGGTACGGCCTTGGCTCTGGCATACAAATATTTTCTAATGACTTTTTTTTCCGGCCGATGGGGGCGTATTTTTGCGCACCTGTTCGCGCATTACACCGCTTTTTGGTTGAAACATGTCGATGGAATTCTGCTCCACAAAGCAGGAGCTTATGATTGTGCCACGGGCTATTTTTTTCTTGGAAAAAAAACACTTTTCCCTTTAACCGATCAGGAATTGAGTCTAACCTATCGTGGACTATTCCAATTGAGATAAGAAGTCACAGGTCCAATTTGAAAATTTGCTTCATGCATAATTATGTTTGACAAAAAACAGTATTTGAAAAACGCCTTATCCAATTGGGCTGCATTTGTGGTCGGGGCTATTATCGCTTTGGCTATATCGCCCTACCTGGTGCGCTCGTTGGGCGACAAGGATTACGGATTTTGGACTTTGATCATGACCTTCACCGGGTATTACGGTTTCATCGATATGGGAATTCGTTCGGCCGTGATCGTGTATGTTACCCGTTACCTGGCCAATGGTGAAAAAGAAAAACTAAATGAATTGGTAAACACAGCGCTGATATCGCTTTCCGTTCTCGGCCTTGTCATCGTCGCTTTTTCTTTTCTCATCTCCCTGGTATTTCCCGGCATGTTCAAAATCGAGGAATCTTCCCGATACCTAGTCAGCGCCACGGTAACGATAGTTGGGGTAGGCGTGGCGGCGCAATTTCCGGCCGGTGTATTCAATGCGCTTTTGGCGGGAAGCCAACGCTACGACATTTCAAATTTTGTGGTGATTGTGGTCCGGATCCTGACCTTCGTCTTGATTCTGCTTTCTCTTAAAGCGCGCTTGGGGCTGCTGTACTTGGGGCTTATCACGGCAGGTGGAGAAATGGCCCAGGGACTGCTCTGGTGGGCATGGTCCAAAAAACTGGTGCCCGGCCTTTCGATTAATCGGAAGCAGTTCAGCAAAAGCACCTTTATCGAGATTCGAAATTTCGGAGCTTTCAGTTTTCTTATCAACGTTTCCAACCAGGTGATTTTCTTTGCGGATACCTTTTTGATTGGCTTGATGATGGACAGTATCGCCGTAACCTACTATGCCATTGGAGCCAATTTGGTTCCTTATATGAGCCGAGTGATTGCCGCGCTGGGCCAACCCTTGATGCAAGTTGCCGCGGGATTCGATGCCAACAACCAATCCAAATCGATCAACACCCTGTACTTAATGGGTACCAAATACATTTTTTGCATTGTTGGTCTTTTGGTCGCGCTGGTACTTGTGCTTGGCAATCCCTTTCTAACCATTTGGATGGGAGCCAAATATGTGGAAGGGGGCATTTACGGTTCCAGCGGCACGGTGCTTTCCCTACTCGCCCTGTCCCAAGCTTTTTACCTCTCGCAAACCGTGTCCCGCCAAATTCTATTTGCACAAAAGCGCAACAAAGCCATGGCCAAAGTGGTTGTGCTCGAAGCACTGGCCAATTTGATCCTTAGCATTATTCTTATAAAAAAGTTTGGTATTATCGGCGTAGCGTTGGGTACCTTGATTCCGCAAGTCATCACGGACGGATTGGTTTTCCCATTGCTAATGACCAAGGCCACCGGTATAAGTTTGGGGAGGCTTTGGAAAGAGAGCCTGCTAGCCAATCTAGCGATACTCATTTCAACCTGCATTTTAGGTTTTTCACTTGCTAGGGTGCTTCCGGTAACAAGTTGGCTGAATCTCATGGCAAGCGGGACCCTAATTTCCGTAGTATATGTCAGCCTCGCCCTGATTGCGGTGGTGGATGGGCCGAGTCGGATTTTACTGTTTGGTAAAATCAAAAGCGTTTTGGGAATGCGATGAATGCAAAATCGATGTTTCTTTCCATCAGCAAGGCCTTGGGTCTTTTTCACCTGACACGGACCGTAACACGTGGGCAACTGCGCATCCTCTGTTACCACGGATTCGCAATGCAAGACGAATTCGCATTCAAGCCTTTGTTGTTCATGCGCCCGGAAACCTTTTCCACCCGAATGGAATACCTAAGACAGTCAGGCTACCCAGTACTGGGCCTTGGTGAAGCATTGGCATTGATGGATACGGGCAGCCTTCCGGCTGGGGCCACCGTTATCACCATCGATGATGGCTTCTATGATTTCTATTCCGTAGCACTAGATATATTGAAGCGGTTTGGTTTTAAGGCCACTGTATACGTGACCAGCTATTACATGCAGAATCAAGTGCCCGTTTTTCGGCTTGCCGTCCAGTACCTGTTTTGGAAATCGACGGTGAAACAAATGGACTTGTCCGATTTAGGAATTGCCTTCAATGCCTCTTGGGCTGAATTGGACGACAGCGGAAAAACGAATCTCGTACAACGCGTCTACCTACACGGTGAAACTCTGGCGAATGAGGCCGACCGAGATAATTTGATACGCATACTCGCCCAACGGCTATCAGTGGATTATTCCGCTTTGGAAAAATCGCGGCTCATGAACTTGATGAACCCGGAAGAGGTGCGAAAAATCGCCGAGTCCGGCATCGACGTACAACTGCATACCCATCGACATCGGCTGCCCGTGGATAAGTCCGGTACGATTAGGGAAGTGGAGGAAAACCGGCGTGCGCTGGCGCCGCTGACCACTGGAACGCTGAATCATTTCTGTTATCCCAGTGGCATATGGCAACCGGAACATGGACCTTGGCTGACGGCGGCAGGCGTCCAAAGCGCCACCACTTGCGATACAGGCTTCAACACCCCGCGCACTCCCAAGCTTGCCCTGAAGCGGTTTTTGGATGGTGAGAATATCACCCAGCTTGAATTTGAAGCGGAGATGTCCGGGTTTTTGGAAATCCTACGGTATATTCGGTGGCGGTTGAAAAGCAGCTCCAAGCCCTCCCTCGAACGGGATTGAATCAGGCATCCACAAAAGTTCGGAACCATTGTTCCAAAACCAGCAATTGCCACAGCTCTCGATGATGTTCCCCTTTACCGGCGTGATGATCATCCAGCAAGGTGGACACGGCGCTTCCTTCGAAATATCCCCGATTCAAAAAGGCGCTAGAGCGCAGCACATCCCCGGCATACTCCGCCAAACCGGAACGGAACATATGATTGAGCGGGGTTGGAAAGCCGACCTTCTTTCTCTCTAAAATGGAAGCGGGAAGTTTTTCCTTCATCGCCTGTTTGAGCAGGTATTTCTTTTCGAAGCCATGGATTTTGTATTTGAGCGGCAGGCGAGCGCAAAATTCCACCAAGCGATAATCGAGAAACGGGCAGCGGAGTTCCAGGCTCGGCGCCATGCTCATTTTGTCTGCCTTCATGAGCAAGTTGTCTACCAGCCAAGTGCGGGTGTCGAAGCTGAGCATTTTATTAAGCGGCGCCGCAATCCCCGGGTCTTGAAATTGGGCCGAGAAAGTATCGAGATACGATTCATCCATTCGGCTGCGAAAGGCTTTGGTAAACGGGGCGTCGATTCCATTTCTGGAATACAAGTCGACACCGTAATAGGTTTTTTCCAGGGGCAGTTTGGCTAGCGCATCGTATTTCAGGATTTTGCGCAGTCCCAGGGGCTGGAATAAACAGGCAGAAAGCATCTTTCTAACCGCTGCGGGTATATGTCGATATTTCTGGAGAACGCGCATGTAATTGTAAATGTCATATCCGCCCAATAACTCATCGGCGCCTTCTCCAGACAGCACTACGGTCACATATTCTTTGGCTTTCTTTGCGATATGATAGAGAGGAATGGCCGAAGCCTGGCAGACCGGTTCATCCATATGCCAGATATAAGTGGGGATGGAATCCTGGAATTCTTTGGGCGTCAGAAAAAAATCATGGTGCTCAGTGCCGAAATGGGCGGCGACTTTACGGGCATGGGGCGTTTCGTCATAGTCCTTGCCGAAATCAAAAGCCACAGAAAAGGTTTTCAGTTTTTGAGTGCGATTGCCGCTTAGTATGGCAACCACGGCGCTGGAATCGAGACCGCCGCTCAGGAATATTCCCAGCGGAACGTCGCTGCGAAGCCGGAGCTGGGTGGCGTCTTCCAAAAGTTTCGAGAACTCCTCCACATACACTTTTTCACCGCGATCCGATTCAGGTGCAAAGGTCGGGGACCAGTAGCGGGACGTTTCCACTTTGCGGTTTTTAATCAGCATGCGATGACCGGCGGCCAGCTTGTGTACACCTTGCAGCAAAGTGTGTTCGCCGGCTACATAGCCATAGGTCATGTAAATGGGCAGCAGCCGTTCCACAATGGACTTGTCGATGCCGGGTACGCGCATCAGCGCTTTCATTTCCGAGGCGAAGGCCAAGCCTTCCGCCGTCCAGGCATAATACAGTGGCTTTTTCCCCAATCGATCGCGGGCCAGAAAAAGCGATTTTTCCTGACGGTCCCAGATGGCAAAGGCGAACATGCCGTTGAAATGCTCCACGCAAGCCGGACCAAATTTTCCATACATGGCCAACAGCACTTCTGTATCGCTATGGGAGACAAAATCCGTGTCGCCGGAAAAGTGCTGGTTTTTCAATTCCAGAAAATTGTAAATCTCACCGTTGAAGCACACCACATGACGACCATCCCGACTGGTCATGGGCTGATGCCCGCGCGCGGAAAGATCGAGAATGCTCAGCCGCCGATGCGCAAGCCCCAGCTCCTGGTCCAGGTATATTCCACCATCATCGGGGCCGCG
>JAYTHY010000040.1:0-38037 GCA_043732185.1 Fibrobacteria bacterium | reverse complement strand
CAACAAGTTCCATCAGTACGCTGTGTTTTCAAACCGTTAAGGGTAACCTACAAGTGACTAAATTGGCTAAAATCACCCACTCGATCGCCCGAAGAGCCCTTTATTTTTACCATCTAGCTGAACCTGCATTCTCAGGCCGTGATAAATGGGAAGTTGGGTAAAGAGAAATCCGCGCTGAGAAAGGCCCTTTTGTTTGCTGGTGGCAATGCCTAATTGGAAATCAGTGGGCCAACCTTTGAAACTGGCAAAGGGTTTGATCGCAATCGCAAAATGTTGAGTTGGCTGCTCTAATCCGCCTGTCCAAAGATTTTCACCCCAGTAACCTATGAGCAGCTGTCGCCAAGGTCGAAGGTCAATACCAAAATCCAGTATTCCATGATCAGGCGCACCTCCAGAGGAGACGTAACTGAGTTTAAGACCCGGTGAGACCAGGTCCCGCCAATCCGTTGCCATGGAAAGGTCTAATCGGGCCTCATACGGCCCATTGCCCGTAGCATAGCGCAAGCCGGTCCCGATACCTTCCCTTTGATACTGGGCAGTCCACAACCGCTCAGGAGTTGCGCCCGGCACATTGCCCTCTGCCCAGCTCAGGCCGTATTCCGAACCAGAACCGAAGGCTGCAGCTGCAGGATTTGCGAAGGCACTCTGTCCAGTTGTGGTCGCGGGTGAGTTAGAGAATGGTAAAGGCGAGTCCCATGCCAGGCCGACAAGGGGCAAGAAAGCTAAAAAAGCGTTAATTCGACAAATTAGGGTGGTCAGATAATTTCCTAAAAAATGATCGTGAATGGGCTACTTACTTCGTAAATTAGAGAAAAGTGGCTTCGAGTCGACGGATTATACGAAAAACCGTTTAGTATCTTGGATTTTCCCACTATTTTTCTTTCTTTGAAAAAAGAGGATTTACATTGGAAAACGATAAAGTGAAAAAAATTAAGACAATTATTGCCGAAGTTGTGGGCTTTGACCTTGAAGATATCAGCGCCGAAGACAAATTCATCGTGGATTATAAAATCACCTATGGGGAACGAAAAATTTTGCTCGAAAAGTTGAATAGTACTTTTCACAAAGAGTTCGGATTTGATGAGTTTTGCAAGATGGATAAGGTTTCTGATGTCATTGAAGCCTATGGCGTTGCTCCAGTAGGCCAAGCGGAATAAGGCAAGGTCTTGCCCAAATCCAATCCCCACCGTTAGGTCGAGGATTGGATATTTCTCCCTTCACGGTTTCGAACCCTTTGCAGAAGGTGAAGGGCGTGCCCCAGAAATTGGGGCAGGTGTAAATTGCTGAGGTAAATTCTCGGAATTTGCCTGTACTTTCAGTCGTTGAAAGTCATTGCAGTCCAAAGGTTCAAGATGGCCGGCAGTTCCAGGATTCCTTTGGCTTAAAGATGGGCCGGAAACCAGTGTGTAGCAAACCGTGATTTCGCCACCGAGATCCAACGGAATGACCAGGCTCATGAGTCGTAGCCGGACCGTAGATTTTTCAGGAAAGAACTCGCAATAATCCATTTTGGACTTTATAAAGGTCCTTCGCATTTTTTCATCAAACAAGATTTTGCCTTCCAGTCCATTCGGGAGGGCAATGGGGAGGGTGTTTTCCAACCGTAGTTCCATAAGCGAACCTTTTTTGACAATTTTTCCACCCTTGGGAAGAATGAGGTTGCGATGTTCCGGTATATTTCGATACGCTTTATAATTTCTGGTTTTCACGCCGCAAAGATTTTTTAACTCGGTACCCACCTGATTGAAGTCAATATCCTGGCAGATTTCCGGCATTTCCTCAGGCGCATACACTTTACTGGCTGTCCCTCCAGAGGAACCGGCACAACTTAGCAGAACCTCGGAAAGCCCAAGGCTTAAGTAAAACGCTCCAATTTGTAACCACCTAGCAGTGCGGGTCAGAACATTTTCCTGGCTAAAGGTATTACCTTGGAAATATAGCAAGCGAAAGTCAAGGTATGACCGAGGATCGACATCGAGGATTGAAACGTTGGGAAAGGGCCAAGCAGTTGACGGCTTTGGATGCCGAGCCAAACCTGGTGGGACCCTTAGCCTGGTGTAGAGTGCAATATGGAGTTGGAATGGACAAGGATTTTCCAGTTCAAGTGGAAAAAATCCCCGTTTACATCGTCCGAGTATTTGCCAAGGATTTTGTCTGTGTTCAGGCCTATTCCGGAACCCTACCCAACGGGGTGCCGGGGCCGACGTGGCTGGTTCGTGCCGGAATTGATTGGCAGGGCTATATGCGCCTGATTGTGCGCCACTATGCCACTGGGATGCAGGTGCCCGACTCCTTCAGGGCGCAGAAAAAGATTCGACCGGAAATTATTCGAAAAATGGAATCCCTGCCTGACGAGGCATTGCCATTGATTTTTTCAAAACTTCGTGAGGCCGGTGTACTTGCTGCTTTACCTCAGCTAGAACGGTCAACGTGCCCGAATTCATTAAACTGGGACACACTGCGGGCAAGCTTTCAGGATTTTCAGGAAATAGCATCGGTCAAGGATAATCCACTTCCATAATTTCATATGCAACAGGTCCCTTAGGAGTCAAAACATCCACTTTACCTTTTGCTTCCTTGCCCATTAACGCCTTTCCCATCGGCGAGTCCATGGAAATTTTGCCTTCTACTGGATCGATTTCGTCGACGCCCACAATTTGCACAATCCATTCTTTTCCATCTGCCCGTTTCAGTTTGATTCGGGCTCCAAAAAGGATGGTGGATGTTTCGCGACGGGTGCCGGAAACTACCGAGGAATGAGTCATTTTATGGTCGAGTTCGCGAAGGCGTTTATCGATTTCTCTAAGGCGTTTTTTACCGTAGATGTATTCCGCGTTTTCAGAGCGGTCGCCTTGAGCGGCGGCTGCCGCAATTTCAAGCAGAAGGTTGGGTCGTTCATCCCGGTAAAGGGCATCCCATTCCTGCTTAAGCTTTTCCATGCCTTCGGGGCTGATAGGTCGAATGGAAGTCATTTTTTGCTGGTGCCCCCTCGCAGAATTGAACTGCGGACACGTGAATTTTCAGTCCACTGCTCTACCATCTGAGCTAAAGGGGCAACAGCGCACCAAATTTAAGCCTAACACGTCGGCATGTCAACCAGGATGGCCCATAAATTGGGCGTCGGATGTGTGACAAGTCTGTTCGCATTCGTCCGCTCAGATTAGGGGTCCAAGCTTTTGGGAAGTCGAAAATGAATCAAGGTCCGGTCCAACGTATCCCTGAATTTCAAATCGAGAACTTTGCCATTAATGAACAAGGTGAGCTTTACCATGCTTTTCAAGTGCCGGGATGGTTTCTGGGAAGAAGACTTGGGCGCAGATGGTGTTGGATCTTGATAGAAAAGCTCCTCTAGCAAACTCGCCTCCAGGGCACCTCCTCGTATTTTAGCAAGCCGATTTGAAGGCTTTCCAGTATCAAAAAAATCAATCACAATTCGATTTTCCAGGACACGAAAATTTCTGGCAGCCGGTCGACCATGGAAAAGAACTTGCACCATGTAGGAGGTAAAGGCGCCTTGATCTTGACGATCCAGTAGAATTTGAACCACCTGGGTAGCAGGATCTTCAATCGTTTCCCCCTTTTTGGGCAGAAATGTTTGGAAATTCCGAGGCAACCTTTCATTTTCCGCAGAAGAGGGAGTTTTTGCCTTATTTGGAACGCCTGTATCTGCAAACGCAGACAAGGCCAATGCCAGTAAAAACAGGTACGGGATTTTTTTTCGATTAAATTTTTCGGCCACGTTTACAACTTAGTTCAAGACGGTTTAAGCCGGTGGCGGCCACAGCGCGCCGGAGTCCGATTATATACATTTTTAGGTCTTGAAGAGCTAGGAATCATGGGTCTCGCAGTTCAAAAAATGTTCGATGGTATTGCTGATCGCTATGATTTCCTAAATCATTTCCTCAGTGCAGGGCGGGATCGTGCCTGGCGCAGTCAAGCAATAGACGGATTACAGTTTTCGAATTCTGCAAAGGTACTCGACCTATGCGGTGGGACTGGGGATTTCTGGCAGTCATGGTCCAAAATGCAGCCGGAGTCCCTTCCACGCCCAGAACGCCCGCCCCAGTTAAGACGTGGCGTGATTGCCGATTTTTCGCTGCCAATGCTTCAGGAAGCGGCCAGGAAATTCCGATCGCCTTCGATCAATGCGGCTTCTGAAAATGGAAAGCCTACGCCCTATTTGGTACGCATGGACGCGCTTAAGCCATGCTTTAAAGCCGGTACTTTTGATGTGGTACTCTGTGGCTTTGGTATGCGTAATTTGGATTCCCTTTCAGCCGGAATCCAAGCCGTGGGTCCCTTATTACGGACTCAAGGAACATTCCTTACTTTGGAATTCTTCCGCCCAACTTCGCTTTTTACATTTTGCTTTTACCGCATTTTGGCACCGGTATGTATACCCATTGTGGGCTGGATGTTTTCATCCAAACGTGCAGCCTATACTTATCTGGTTGATTCCATCCTTAAATTCTGTTCGGTTTCGGAGTACGCGGCATTATTTAGGATTCAGGGCTATTCGCCGGTTTCTGTTGTCGCCTGTGATTTCGGTATTTCACATATTGTCACGGCCGTGAAAGGAAAATAAAATGGGACGGTTTATCATCGGAGTGACGGGTGCTTCCGGCGCAATTTATGCCGACAGGCTGGTTGGCCATTTAAAAAACCTTGGCGAGGAAGTGCACCTGGTTCTGACGGAGATGGGAAAAAAAGTCTGCGCCTTCGAGGGTTTTCCCAATATCACAGCCAAAGCCGATCGGGTTTATGACAACGGTGATTTTTTCGCTGCCATTGCCAGTGGCACCTACCGACATGGAGGCATGGTGATTCTACCCACTTCCATGGGTACCCTTGGAAAGATTGCGCATGGTATCGGTGACACCTTACTGACCCGCGCAGCCGATGTCTGTCTCAAGGAAAGGCGAAAACTAATATTGGTTCCTCGAGAAACCCCCATGAGCAGCCTGCACTTACAAAACCAACAGGTATTGTCCGATATGGGCGCGATAATCCTCCCCGCTAACCCTTCCTTTTACCATTTGCCTAAAACCATTGAGGAACTAGTAGACACTGTACTTGCCCGCATCCTAGATCATCTCAATTTGGAACATGAAGTGGGGAAGAGGTGGAGGGAGCCATGACTGGAATCCGCACTAATTTGCGTCACTATCTGGGACTGGTACGATTTTCCCATACCTTATTTGCATTGCCCTTTGCCTTGGCATCGATGATTTGGGCATCCCAAGGCTTTCCAACTTGGCGCGTCTTTTTACTTATTCTCATTTGCATGATCACCTGCAGAAATGCCGCCATGGCTTTCAATCGGCTGGTTGATGCCGATTTAGACAAAGCCAATCCGCGTACAGCTCGCAGACATTTGCCTGCCGGTATTCTGTCTCGGAATCAGGTGTTGGGATTTTTAATCCTCAACGCTACGGCTTTTGTAGTGACAACGTATTTTGTCAATTTGCTGGCCCTGGTTCTTGCGATACCCACCTTGGTAATTGTATTTGGCTATTCACTCACAAAACGCTTTACTTCACTTTCCCATTTTTTTCTGGGATTGGCGATTGGAATTTCGCCGGTAGGCGCATGGATAGCGGTTCGCGGCCATATTGAATGGGAACCCATTCTGCTCTGCATGGCATTGCTATTGTGGATTGCCGGATTCGACATCATCTACGCCACACAAGATCATGAATTTGATCGCCAACGAGGCCTGCATTCTCTGGTGGTGCGCTTAGGTATTCCTGGAGCGTTGCGTATTTCAAAAGTGCTTCACGCGCTCATGTGGATTTGCCTTTTGATTCTAGGTTGGCTAAGTGATTTGGGATTGGCATTCCAGGTCAGCTTAGGGATTGTGGCAATATTACTTCTATACGTGCATCTTTTCCGTCGCAGCGCTTCCCTGGATGCTTTAAACCAGGATTTTTTTCTGGCTAATATCGCTGTGAGCCTATGCGTATTGGCCGGAATAGGCGCTAGTTTTTTTTAAAAGGAACGTCGGTTAAAAGGGAATTCCAATTGCGACATTGCCGGTTGGTATAAGTGCTCGTGTCCAGCCATCATTTTTGGAAAGAACGCCGTCTGTCAGAGTTCCATTTATAAAACCGGTTCCCAATCCCAAATCCAATACTACCGTCTGCCATCTAAGCTTGTAACCCATTCGCAGGGAGGGAATCATAAAAACAATATTTCTTTTGGAATCAATACCACTTGCGAATTGATGCATGTTTACGCACTCTAATTCCGGTTCGATATAAGCACCCTGACCTGCCTCAAGAACATATCGCCGTATCCCAATGCCGGTCCCCATAAACAGCGTTGGGTTTTGACTTAAACGTTCATTATAACCAAAATAGGCAGGGACTTCATACGCCCAGCGACTCATGCCCAGAGCGCCCTCATAGGATGTATGGATTCCAAAGATGGCAATACTGAGGATAGGATGAATGGTCAAGGCATCGTTTTTGGAGTATGAAACATCGGCGATGGCGATTTGGACGAAAGCAAATAAACTGAATGGAAGAAATGATTTGATGCGCATGGGGTTTCTCCTTCACACTTCGATTAAAAACCGAAGGTTTCCTTTCCAAATGGGATTCCGATATTGGCGGCGCCAATGAATCCAGTAAATTTTTCATCCTGGTTTGCATAGAAGGCACCCCCAAGACTTAAATCCAAAGCAACCTGTTTCCACATCCATTTGTATCCATATGAAACTTGGCTCATTGAGAGATAAATTTCCTTTCTGGGTTGAGTGCCATCAATCCAAACTTCACGTGGATTTGTACCGGTTGCGGGATCGGGAGTCAAGTATTCCCAATGGCCTCCATTGTTATCATCCTCACCCTTTATAAAATCGCTCTGTGCGGTTAAGTAACTGCCCGAAAAAGATTCGCCAATGTACCTTCGCAGTCCGATTCCAAGTCCATATGCAAATTGTTTTGTATAGCTGTTTTCTAGATAACCGCCGTGCATGGGGATAAACAGCGCCAAACCTCGATTCGTTAACGAATGTTCATAGGCTAGGGAAATAATTGGGAATCCCAGTTGTGTCGAGGTTATTACCATCGTTGCCGGAGTAGCATATACGGCACTTTTTTGATTGTTTCCTAGGTCATGGGCCAAAGCCGCCACGACTGTTAAGGAATGAAATAGAACTAGGCTGGGAATCATTTTTAATTTGAACATGTTGAAGCCTCCTTGCCTGTTATCAAACAGCAAATGACGGACCAATTGCCGAAGGCCCAATAAATCACTAAAAATCGTTTGATAAATCGGACGTCAAGAAAAACTGCGCAAGAAGTTGCGCAATCTGGGAATGTCTGAACCGGAGTGTTAGTAGCTGGTATTCCTCAGAACGAAGTTTATCAAAGTATCCAACTGTCCAGGTAAACCGCCATCTGCAGGCGTGACCCCATGAACATGACCCGTTTTGGGCTTTGGCAATAGTTTCATTTGCCAGCCATGTGCCTTAAGAGAGTCATTGGCGCGAAGGGCGTTTTCAGCGGGCGGCACAACCGAATCGATTTCTCCGTAGACATGAATAATTGGAATTTTGGCGGCCGCGAAACTTTGCATGTTTTGATAGGGATTGCCAGTATACGCTTTGGCTATTGAATCGGACGCGAATCCATAATCGGATTTCAAACTGGACCAGTCCGCGACGCTGCCAACACCCGTGCCGTAACAGCCGCAAGGCCAACTCACAAAGTCCATTACGGCACCATCACCGTACATAGTCGATATTTTTGAAATATTTGCGCGCGCCCAGTTGTACATAAAAAGCCCACCACGGCTGATTCCGAACATGTTCACCTTTTTACTAAGGCCATATTTACTGGTCAAATGGGAATAGAGTGAATCCATCCACGCCACCGCCTTGGGCGCGCCCATGGTATTTCCCATATCGATGAATGCAACATAATATCCGTTTTGGGCCATGATCGAATCGAATAAGGGTTTGTGGTCCCAAAACATGGTTTGGAAAATCCAGGGACTTCCGGCCCGCACTTTATTCGGAATTAGGACAAGTGCGTTTTTACCAGCCAGTGTGAATCGAAATAAATCGTAGCCGTGGTATTTTTCCGCAGTACCAGTAAAGTTCGCGTTGAGAATGATGTCGCCCACATCCATATTGATGCCGGTATTTGCAACAGCGACCCTTTTTGCAAGGTAAGCAGTCTTTGTCAGATAGAGTGTATCGGGTCCGGCGGATTGCTTGCGCAAGGGATGCGGCGCTTGCATAGGTACATTTTCATTTTCCAGAACGAGTCGCGCACCCTTAAGTGTAAACGTTTCTTTGACCAAGGGAGTTGGATTGTGGCCAGGCGTAAAAGTGAAATGATTGGTTTCTTTGTCCCGTTTACCGGAATTTGAATGTGAGCCTGGACTAACAAGTCCAACCACTGTACCCAGCGAAAAGTGGCCGAGTGCATCGGTCGTGCCTGTCAAACCCTGTCCATCGAAGGTGACGGTAACACCTGGAAGCGCTTGGCCATTCCTATCCACAACGCGGCCGGTAGTAGCCGCTACGCTCACCCCAACCAAGAGACTAAAGAGGAAACCGAAGGAGGAAAAAGGAATTTGCTGGGGCGATTTTCGGAATTGTTGGTATTTAATCATTTTTGCAATATATGGACAAGGCCGCTAATCCGCAAGGGGCCATTCATGCTTTTTCCACAGGTAGACGGATCCATCTAGTACAGATCGGGAGTACAGACCGGGCACCACAGTTTTATAACAAAGTGTGTTACGAAGTTGTGTTGCAAAATGTGTTACGACGCAACTCCTATGGAATGAAGCGGTATCCCCGTTTACGCTTGTAGTTGATCCAGCGCATGTATCCTTGCGCAATCACCTTCCAGCCTATGACGCTCATTTCTGTAAAAGTAAGGGATCGGCCTCGCACTTGTACTTGACCCGATTTCACTGCATGTATCAGGCTTTCTGTATTTCGTTCGCACGGTGCTTCACTCCAGGTTTTGCCGAACTGCTCTAGAGTGTGCGTGTCCGAGTTTCCAATTAAAGGCAGCCCGGTTTTTTTAGCGGCCTGCATGGCTTTATGATTCGGATTCCAGAAACGGTGGTAAAATCCGGAAACCTCAATGGCGTCAAAATGGGCGCTTTGTTCCCAGAACTTTTTGAGGAGACTGACTTCACTGGGAAAAAAGGGGTGGGGGGCCACCACTAGGTTTGCAGGAGCGCCAGCGGTTTTCAACGCCTTTCTTGCGGCGGCCAATTCTGGAAAAGTTGAAATTTTATCCGCGATTTCTTTGGGAAAATTAATCAGCAATACATGCACGCCTTCAATATTTTGTTCTACACCGGGAACTAAAAGGATGCCGCGTTCCTCGGCATAGGCTACTGCGGAGTGGCTGTGGAATTGTTGTGCATGTAGGGTAATGGCAAGCGCCCCAAAACCCAAGCTGGCGGCTTTATCTATCAATTCATAAACGGTATGATAAACATGTTGGTCGTATGGGTCGTCTAAAGTGTGCATGTGAAAATCAAACTTCACAAATCCAGGATTAGAAGCGCGAAAATCGGGTCCGATATTGCTCATATTTGCTGATAAATGTATTTTCTAAGCCTTGTATTGCCAATAACTTAAACAAGGTATAACTTTTCCCCCATGAACCTCGCAACCGTAGTCATTGTAGGCCGTCCCAACGTCGGCAAATCCAGTTTTTTCAACCGAGTTTTAGGCCGCCGTGCCGCTGTCGTAGCCGACCGAGAGGGCGTGACTCGGGATCGTCATTATCAATTAGCAGAATGGAATGGAATTTATTTCCAAATCGTGGATACCGGTGGATTCATCTCCAAGGAAATTGAATCCATCGATACCTTGGTCCGAGAACAGATCGAGATAGCCATGCGAGAAGCGGACTTGGTCCTTTTCATGGTGGACGGCCGGACGGGAATCACGGATTTGGATCAAACTTTTGCTCGCCTGGTACAGCGCAGCAAACGACCAGTGCTGATGGTCGTGAATAAAACCGAGTCACGCCATATTCGCGATGAAGCTTCCGAATTTTGGTCCCTGGGTTTAGGCGAACCCTGGCCTGTTTCTGCTATCCACGGTGACGGCGTGGCCGAAGTCCTAGACGCCATGATGCCCTGGTTGCCGAACAAGCCCAAAACCGTACCCAAGGAAAACCTCATAAAAGTTGCCATTTTGGGACGACCCAATGCGGGCAAGAGCACTATGGTCAATTCCTTAATCGGTGAGGAACGCGTGATCACCTCAGAAATCGCTGGCACTACTCGAGATGCTATCGATTCCGAATTCATGTACAACGATCAGAAATTCATCCTAACCGATACTGCCGGCCTGCGCCGCAAAGCTCGGGTAAAGGATGAGGTCGAATATTTTTCCAACATGCGGGCCTTGGAAGCCATTCGCCGCAGCGATGTGTGCTTACTGCTGGTAGACAGCCAGCGTGGCATGGAAATTCAGGATTTTCGCATCTGCACATTGATTCAAGAAGTCGGCAAAGGCCTCATCGTCGCATTGAACAAATGGGATGTGATGCAACCGGAAAGCAAAACCTTTGATCACATGGTCAAGGAGTTGAAATACAAGAATCCGGATTTAGAAGGAGTACCCTTCCTTTCCACTTCAGGCTTGACAGGAAAACGCCTGATTCGGGTGTTGGATGAGATCATTAAGGTAAAAGCCAATTTGGGCCGTGTATTGGGCCGGGATAAGGTGATCCAGTTTTTCGAAGAAACCATGGCCAAGCATCCGCATCCGTCAACTTCGGCGGGTCCTGTATTGTTAACCCGTTGCTGCCAAGTCCTCGTGAATCCACCGGCATTGGCTTTTGAAGTCAATCATCCAGAACGAATCATTGTCAGTTATACCCGGTACCTACGCCGTCAAGCTTTTGAATTTTTCAATTTGGAAGGCGCGCCCTTAAGAGTGTGGTTCCGAAGCCGCTTTAAACTGCGCACGGATGAAGAGTTGGAAAAATATCTTGCCTGGGGAGTTGTCCCAATCGAGGTTAAGGAAGAATGGCTGGATCAGGAGTCCAATAAAACCGACGAGGAGTTTGAAGCAGAAGTTTCAGAGGAAGAACCTTTCGACGAGGACGGCGACGAAGACGACGAAGACGATTCCGAAGAACAGGGTTCTGGCCGAAAGGATAACGAAAGGCTTCAGGGCTAATGGCTGCATCGGCAGGTATTGGCATCGGCTGTTCGTTAGCTGCCGCTTACTTTTTCGGCTCGCTTCCGTCGGCGAAATGGATCGCCAAACTTTTTTATGGCGTGGATATTGCCAAAGTGGGTAGTGGCAATCCGGGCATGACAAATGTCTACAGAGCCTTGGGTTGGAAACCGGCACTACCTGTAGCTTTGATAGATGCGGGCAAAGGGTATTTAGCAGCTTGGGTAACATTCTGGTTAACCGGGTCCCTTCCTTGGGGGCTCGCAGCAGGTGTGCTGGCCGTACTTGGGCATTCCTTTACTGTATTCGCATCCTTCAAAGGGGGAAAAGGAGTACTGACCGGTTTTGGTGTTTTCCTTTATTTTGTTCCCCTGAGCGCTTTGGCGGGTTTAGCGGCCTGGACCATCGTAGTCTTGCTCAGCCGCTATGTCAGTCTGGGATCGATAACGGCCGCGATAGTCATGCCGACCAGTATTTTTTTGGAGCTGCAATTGCGGCGGGATACCACGCTCCTACCGATTCTGGTTGTGGCTTGCATGGTTTGCACTTTTATTTTGTTTCGTCATCGAAGCAATATCGCTAGGCTGGTCAAAGGGACGGAAAATAAGTTTGGGAG
This sequence comes from Fibrobacteria bacterium, assembly GCA_043732185.1. GTDB lineage: Bacteria > Fibrobacterota > Fibrobacteria > UBA11236 > UBA11236 > Chersky-265. Next base: position 26,251 of record JAYTHY010000040.1, on the reverse strand, counting down.
CAAGACGCAATGACTAGAGTCAAGCTAAAGCGTTTGGAAGATGGCAAACTCTACTATTCTATTTCCGAGGTCTGTACATTGACCGGACTGGAACAGCATGTTCTCAGGTACTGGGAGGCAGAATTTCCCCAGCTCAAGCCCAAGAAGAACCGTTCTGGAAACCGCGCCTATCGTAGCAAGGAAATCAAGGTCATCCGATATATCAAATATCTGTTGTACGACGAAAAGTACACAATACCGGGTGCCAAAAAGAAAATGGCCGATGCCGACCCTGCCGATATTGAAGGCCAACAAGTGCTGTTGCGCGTACCTGCAACAGTTCCCCAACCCGTTAAGGATTCGCAGTCAACGCCACTGGGCCGTGAGGAATGGATTCATTTCAAATCAGAACTGAAGGCATTATTGGACATTCTCAACGGTTCGAGAAAGTAGTTCCCTTGTTTTTTTCCAGGCCCTCCCGACTGATCTCCACCCATATTAAGGGCATCGGACACGCCGTCTTTCAAATCAAGGACCAGCATCTGGTTTTCCTGCATGGATCAGCGGAATCCGCAGTAGTCGACAACCGCTGGATTAGGCGGACTGGATTGGTTGTGGAAGGCTTGGTGGATCAGCCCTATATTCATCTGGACATACGCACTCCTTTTGGTGAAACCGTAGGTGCAACCCAAGTTGAAAGTGCTTTTGCGGAAAGCCTCGGCGCACGCCAAGACAATTTCCGTCGTGGTGGATGGCATATCCAATATGTCGAAGACACCAATCTGGGATCCAACCACAGGATCTTTTTGGATCTGGAAGATCCATCGAATAAAAGTGAAACAGTCGTGGACAGGGATGCGTGTATACCTCTTGAAGCTGCCATGGAAGCCTTGGGTGAACTTGTGATGGAGGAAAAGGGTGAAGGGAACTTCCAATTGCTCTACGGAAGTGGTCCCATTTGTTTTTCGCTTCTTTATGTAAATGGTTCGCCTTTTCATGTGCTGCGTTTGGATGCTGAAGCGGGGCCGAAGACAGCTTTGAGACTCCGGCAGCACCGTGAATTCGCCTTGACTCAAGGTAAAATCGCAGGTAGCGGATTAAAAACATATTTGGCTACTGGAGATCCCCTGGCGCAATGCGAAGCTTTGCACGCACTTAAACCGCAGTCGATTTCGCTAGGACTGCCAACTCGAAACGCCAACTCTAATCCTTTGTTGCTCCATCTAGGCTTGGCGCATGCCGCTCGGCAAAAAGACTTGCTGGCACATAACCGGGTCGACGAAAAAAACCGATTCGATAACGCCCTTATCCGTGACAGGTCACAATTCTTTTTGGTGGTGGGAATAGCAACAGTGTTCTGCCTGGTGGCTGTCGCGCTAATGAGCATTTTGATTCAACAAGACCAGCGTCAATTGCAAAAGCTGGAAAAGGCCGCGTCCGCTTATGCCGGTCAGGTTGCCACCATAAGCAAATTGAAGCGGGAAAAAACTGCCGTGGAAACGGATTTGCAAAGTCTGAAACCGGTATGGAATAGACCGATGAATTGGGCAGCACTGTTTGCAGAAATAGCCAAAGCGCTTCCAAATGAGGCTGGCATGGATGGATTATCTGTTGTACGCAAGCCAGATGGCCATCTTGAAGTAACCTTTCGTTCCTGGGTAAAGGATTGGGACAAAGTGCAGAGCATTCAAAATAAATTGTCCGCCACAGCGTTGTTTTCAAAAGTCACCCTCTCCGAACAGCGAAAAGATTTGACCAGTGGCGTGGTCGTTTTCCATGTCACCGGCCAATTGGTGCGGAACTGATGCAAGAGACGGGGGGATATCGCATTTGGGAAGACCGTTGGCGGATTGCTGCCTGGCTGATTCCCTGTATCATTTTAACCAGCTTTGCCAACTTCGTTGTCCTTCCCTTAGCGGAGCATTTGACGCGTACCAAAGCTAAGATTACTGAATTGCAAGAAAACATTTATGAGGCAGCCTGGTTTGATTCCACACAACGATCTTTGGAAAGTGAAGTCAAACTACTTAAGGATTTTAAAGCTTCGCGAGAATCTGCCTTGACTGCAGATAGCAGCATCCAGACAAGCATTGATAAGGTCCGCAGCTTAGCCCAACATGCTGGAATTGAAATCACCAAAACCACTCCCATCCTCAGCCGCGCCGAATCGCTTCGCTTGCTCAAATTGCAAGTCGAAGGGTATACCCGTTATACTGATCTGTTAGAGTTTTTTGACGCCCTACAGCTGCATCATCCAGATATTTTCTTGGAGGAAATGCTCCTGCGGAAAAATGGAGAAAGAGTAGACAGTCGGCTGGAAGCCCATTTGGTGCTTTATGAATACGATCGTAAACCCGGTGAATTGCCGTGAGCGTAAAACTTTTTAAGTCTTGGCCGATTTTACCCGCAATGCTGATCCTTTATTTTGGAGGCGCGTACTTTTTCAGGCATTTCCCAAAGATTTCCCACCGCGTTGTCGATGCCAAATCCGACCCCCAGACGCAGGATAGTCTATTAGTATTTATTCAATCAGAGCGCCATTTGGATTCACTTACCAGTACATCCAGTTCATCGAGCTCATTGCCTAAGGATTCGTTGGCCGCAAATAAAAGCCCGTTCCGTACCCCGCGTGAACTCGCAGCTGTGACTAAACCCGCCCATGCGCAACCAAAGGGAGTTCCGCCACTTCGTAAGTACATCCTGAAAGGTACAGTCGGCAATCAAGTAGCTACCATACAAGATGCCATTGGACAAAAGCACATCGTCAAGGTCGGGGAACAGCTGGACTCGGCCACGGTAGTTTCGATTGAGTCTAATAAAGTAGTGCTTAAAGACCGAGCCGGAAAATTTGAGCTCCAACAGGAACCATGAACGGGGGCAAGTCGGAAGCCGGTGCTGCCCTCTTGACCGTACTTGTGGTCCTGGCAGGACTGGGCATAGTGGTTTCGTTATTATTGGATCGAAACCGTGCGGATATTAGGCCATGGGCACGTGAAAATGAAGAGACCCAGGCTACCTATGCCGCGGAATCCGGCATAGCCTTTCAACTCTACCTTGAACGATTTTCCGATTCGACCGAACCGAGCCAAGACTCTAGCAAAGTAAAGCTTGCCGACGATGCATTTGACACTCCGAAAACAAAAAATGATGTGTTTCAATACCATCTAGACACAACTGCTACGCCACCCACGGTTACCGTGGATCGCACCAGGGCCTATCTAGATATTACTTCTACCGGTCGCCACCGCAATGGGGCCATAACCGTTTTCGCACGGTTCGGTAAGGCACTGGACGACAGTGCTTTTGGACCTGCGCTAACTCTGGAAAACAGCCAACCACTGGATCCCTTTCCATCGGAAAACATCAATGGTGCGCTGCGGCTGCGGTCTGCGCCTGCAGGCGTAACTTCGGAACCTTGGCCTGCGGGATTTTCAGTTATGAATTATGCGCAGACGTTCACGGATAAAAAGTACCTGGCAATGGATGCCGCTCTTCACAAACAGCTGGGAGAGGAAGGCTGCGAAACTGGAAATGGGTCCTTTACAGACAGGAATGGGCCCCAATTCAGCCTAAAGCGGGATATATGCTTTCCCTTGGGCCAGGTGGAATTCATCAATACCAGCGAGGAAACCTGGGTGATACGTGGACCCGGACGCATATTTGCCGAAGGTGAAATCCGCGTAAAAGGAAATATCCGGTTGGATAATATTCAGCTTTTTTCGAATAAAGATATCACATTTGAAGACAGTGTGTCCGGCGAGGAGAACACTGCCTATGCGCGTGGAAGCATCTTTCTGCATGGTCGATGCCATTTGGGATTGGAGGCTATGGCAGGAAAAGATATTGTACTCCGTGACCGCAGTCAAACAACCTTGGAATCTGTGCTGATTACCGTAGGCAACCGTCACCTTGCCAAGGGAAGCGATACCCTCAATGCCATTCGCCTGGATAACCAAGCCAGGGCTCGAGGCTTTTTAATTGCTGCCGGTCCCAATGGCCGCGTAGTTTTAGGCAACACGGTTAATGTGGTGGAAGGTGTGGTACTGGCTGCATCCGTTTGGTTGGCCGGTGAAGTACGGGGTCCGGTCTTGACCCAGAAACTGTTATGTGAATCCACTCAAACGCATAATTGTTTAGGTACAGGTAAAATAAATCGAGCGCAACTTCCGGCTGGATTCATACAACCGTTGCAACTGGGACCCGGTGACCGTAGGCGTTACAGTTTTAAACTGATGGAATGGCGCAGGTCATGAGTGCGATAGACTCACAATCCAGAAACCAGCAACGAGGCCTCACGGTGCTTGAGCTGGCCGTGGCCATGACCATTTTGACGGCAGGTTCAGCGGTATTGTGGTACGGACTCCGTTCATCCTTGAAGCTGGATAAACTGAATCGCATGCATCATACAGCGTTGTTTGCCGCGCGATCGGATTTGGAAATGGTGAGAATGCTTACCAAGGAAAACGTGCACGACACTGAGTATGCGATTTCCGGACCGGCCGGTGAAACTTTTCGACTCGTACGCCAAGTTTTTGACAGTGTACGCATCGTGAACAGCATGCAAGAAATTGCTTTGGATGAAAAATTGGCACCGGTGGAATTGCGGAAGCCATTAGAAGTTAAAGTTCAGGTGCTACTGAATGAGGCGGGTACCGAAATAGGATCGGGCCAAAAAGCATGGTTTGATTCTGAAGGTTCCAACATACCCGAAGGACGAATATTGCTGACCCTGATTCTAAAACTTCCCGAGTACCAATGGTATTAAGTCCAGCTGCAGGGACAGGCCTCCAGAAAACACAGGAATGCGAGCGAGGTGTCACCTTGTTGGAACTGATCGTTTCCATTGCTCTTTCCAGTTTGGTCGCAGCCATGGCATTTGCTTTTTTCAAGGATGCGGGGAGAGTGTCCCGCCTTACACAGGATCGAAGGGATGCGGGTTTTGAATCTTCAACAGTTTTTAACAGTCTATGTGACAATCTTTTGGCAGGCAAGGGCGTGCTCGAATTAGGCCCAGACAAATTGGTGCTGGTGAACAGTGGGAACGTACAGTTAGATTACCACTGGGCAGATTCGACACTGACGATCAATTCAAAGGCATATCGTTTTCGTATTGGTGACATGCAAATTGTGCCGATAGGGCCAGAACGTCCAAAAAGCAAGGGGGGAACACTAGATGGAACGTTACCGTGGGATTTGGATTCCCTCGATAGCGATCGGGATGGCCACCTCGATTTTAAGGAACTGGACCGCAATAGAGATGAAATACTGGACCCGGAGGAAAGTAGACTGGTAGCGCTTTTTCATGTTACCTTGACTATTGTGGACCATGGAGTGCCAATGACTTTGGATGCATTCCTCCATCCGCGCAATCACTTACTTGTCCTGCAGGACACGCGCAAGCGGGATGCCGAGTCCAATTTTTGGTAGTTTTAAAGGACGGCAGGTAAACGAAGCGATGGATAATTTGGAAATCAATTTGGCCTTACTCGATGATGTCGGTAGGGATATCTGTATCCGTTCCCGCACTTACCCGGTAAATATCGTAGACGGTGTCTTGGTTTTTGCGGCGCAAAACGTAAATGACGAATTGCTGCGCGAAGCATTGCAATTGCGAACCGGACGCCCAGTGGAATTCCGAAAAACCGATGCCCCTACTTTGGAGTTTCAAGTAAAGCGGATGACCGGAAAATCCGGCGCATTGGAAGAGGGCGGAATCCTTTCTGACCTGATAAAATCGGAAGTGGCCATTCAAGAAGGTTCTTCACTGGAAGAAATCAAGAAGAAAAGTCAAAGCGAACCGGTGATCAAACTCGTCAACAACTTGGTCAACCAAGCTATTGCGGAAATCGCCACGGATATCCATATCGAACCAGCTGAAACCGTGGTCAAAGTCCGTTATCGTAAAGACGGAATGCTCAAGGAAAGCATAGAATTGCCAAAATGGGTGCAAGCTTCTTTGACGTCCCGGATAAAAATTTTGGCGGAACTGGATATAGCCGAAAAACGGCTCCCCCAGGATGGCCGTATCAAATGGTTATACGAAGGCGAATATATCGACATGCGCGTAAGCACTTTGCCCACGCGAGTGGGGGAGAAGGTGGTCATTCGCATTCTCAAACATATGGACCATGTGGAAAATATGGAATCGCTAGGCATGTCCCAGGAAGTATTGGCCGCCATGAATCAATTGATTCACAGGCCACAGGGAATGCTTTTTGTAACCGGCCCCACCGGATCTGGAAAATCCTCCACGCTATATGCATCCTTAAAAGAAATACTGGAAAAGGATATCAATGTTTCAACCATTGAAGATCCCATCGAGTACCGTTTGGATGGCGCCAATCAAGTGCAGATCAACGATAAGGCTGGGCTGACTTTTTCCGGTGCCTTGCGTTCCTTGCTACGCCAAGACCCAGATGTAATCATGATCGGGGAAATCCGCGACGAAGAAACGGCCGCCATCGCTGTACAGGCGGCGCAAACCGGACATTTGGTTTTTTCCACCTTGCATACCAATGATGCGGCTTCTGCTGTTACCCGGCTATTGGATCTTAAAATCAAACCTTTCCTCATCAGCTCGGCCGTACTCGGTGTCCTGTCCCAACGGCTGGTTCGTAAGCTGTGCAAGCAATGCCTTACTTTAAGCCCACCTACCGTTGAAGAAAAATTGTTTTTGCCCGGCTTGCCGGAACTCTGTCCAACCGCAACCGGTTGCGCTGCCTGCAATGGCACCGGCTACCGGGGACGCATTGGAATCTTTGAACTGTTATTATTCAATACTGCCATTCGTGAAGCCGTTATCAATGGAAAAAGTGAATCCTTTATCAAGGACTTGTCGAACCACAAGCAGTTAGTGGTGGATGGCTTGGACAAACTAAAATTGCATATCACCAGTGCCAGCGAACTCATTCGCGTGGCTGTGATGGAAGCCCAAACATGAAAAAACTATTAGTCCTATTTGTATTGGCTGTTTGGCCCATGAACCTGAGGGCGCAAGATACGACCAACCCTCCTACTGACAACGAAAATATTCCCCAGCAACAACAGCTGATGCAACCTCCAGAGCCACCGCCGCAAGTTATGGATCAACCTCCTCCGCCTGCCGGGAATTACCCCGGAATCAATCCGGAAAGTCAAAATAATTTCAGTCGGCCACCGAACGGGTTTCGCAAGCCGCCAAACCTCGGGGATCAAGAAAAAGAGCTTCTGGAAAAACATCGGGAAAATGCCGCACGTAGTGGAAAAGTCCTTAAGGGGGCACGACCTGCCGCAGGAGATGCCAAAAGCTTGAGCAAATCCTCAGAAGGAATGCTCAACGTGGATTATGTGAATGAGCCTATACTAGATGTACTACGCGCCATTGCAACTGCATTTAAACTCAGCGTGATTCCTGAAAAGGATCTCGGCGATCTTAAAATCACCATTCATTTGGAGAATATTCCCGTTTTGGAGGGTCTTGAAAAGCTTTGCAAATCCCATGGACTCGAATTGAATATAGACGGCAATGTGTATCGAGTGCGTAAAACCAAAGAGATGGCCTTCAGCTTAATTGAAATCCGCAACAAGCGCATGAATTTGGATGTGCAAAACCGGCCGGTAAAGGATTTCCTCCGTGAGTTTGTGGAAAAGAGCAAAATAAACATCGTCCCCGGTCAGGATTTACGGGGATTGGTAACCGGGCATCTTAAAGATGTGGAACCGATTGATGGATTCAAGGCTTTAATGGAAGCCAACAACTATCAAGTTCGCCTTAAAGCAGGCGTGTATCTGGTTGATAATCGGGATTCTTCTGGAAATGAAAATCCAGGCTTCGGCCGGCCGCGCCGCAGTCCAATGTTCGCCAATCCAGGCCAAGGCAATTCGGATATCGACGTGCATAATGGTTTGGTAACCTTAACCTTGAACAATGCTTCTTTGGGCGATGTTCTCAAAGAATTGGCGGAACAAGCCGGCCTCAATTACACCATCATTGGCGATGTTTCTGGCAATGTGAATGCCCAATTGAAGGGCTTAAAAATTGACGACGCCTTGGCTGCGCTTTTACAAGGAACCCGCTACGCCTACCTTCGCAGGGGCGGAATACTGCTCATCGGGGATCGCAATCCCAACACGCCTTCGGGCCAAGCGTTGTCCGGTGCGGACTTGGTTTACCTCAAGTACATCAAGGCGGAAAATATCGAGAAAATTTTGCCGAAGTCTATTTCAGCCGACAATATCAAGGTCATAAAAGAACAGAATGCTGTACTTATTTCGGGAATCAGCGATGATATTTCTCAAGTCAAAACCTTCCTTGAAAAAGTGGATGTGCCTACTCCACAGGTGCTGATGGAAGTGGTGGTAGTGGAATATACTCGTAATCAATCTTCCGAACTCGGCATTGGAACGGGAAAGTCGCTTAATGGCGACCCTGCAATCAATATTTATGGGCGCATGAGCGGTGCAGAGCAGACTTTTTCTAGAGGGGCTTTTAAAGGCGTTATTGGAGTATTGCCACCTCTATTTAACGCGAACTTGCATGCTTTGGAGGCGAAAAACAAGGCTAAAATTCTTGCGATGCCGAAAATTACCACCTTAAATGGAAATAAAGCGGAACTTAAAGTCAGCAAAACTTCCTACTACCCGGTGAATTCAATTACTAAAGACGGCTTTCAAAACAACGACTTTAGAACCATAGATGACGGAATTACCATTGAACTCACTCCTTGGATAACCAAGCATGGTGAAGTTAATGTCAATATTACACCAACCATAAAAACCTCTGCCGTCGGAAACGATGGAACGCCTCCACCCGTAACCAACCGGTCCATCAATACCAATGTTAGTCTCAAAGACGGGGAGACTATCGCACTCGGCGGACTTATTAATTCCAAAGAGGACAATGGCAGGACCTTTGTCCCAATCTTAGGAAGCATTCCTATACTTGGATATTTGTTTTCATGGCGCAATCTGCATACGTCCACCACTGAATTGGTCGTGTATGTCACCCCCCATATTTTGAATCCAGAAGTTCAAGGACTGAATTTGGAACAAGAATTCGAATCCTTGGATAAACGTTCCGGCTTTCTTAAAAATTCTGATTTTTTAAAAGGGTCTAAATTAGGTGCAGTTCCAACACCAGCACCCGTGGCAGCAGACACCTCGTCCCGGATTCCCCCCAAAAAGGATTCCACGCGCACTCGCTGAAACCAAACGGGCGGTTCCTTATGTTTCGGAATACAGTCTTACCCAAATTGGCCTCCCTTATTCGCCAGTTGTCCCTCTTTGACAACGAAGAGACAACTGAATCAACGCTCGAATACTCCACGCCCACGCCGTCCAAGCCGACCAAGCCAGCAGAATACAAAGCGAACGATTTTCAAATTCTGTGCACGGGTCCTTTTGCCCACATTGAAGTCTGTTTGAAACCAAAGTTGTGGGACAGCTGGCGCGCAGCCTGGACGCCACGCAAAGAAGCTCTGCGGTTGGAAATTCCAGAGATGTTCTCCAATGCGCCCCTACCAGTCAAACAATCCCTGTTGCAATGGGCGGTACTGGTTTCGCGGCGCGATTCCAAAAAAAAACCAGAATTAAAGGCCGAACGCCGTCGACTGGAAACGGATATTCGCGCATACCTGGTTACGCCCACGGAAGCCATCGGTCCGAAACTGCATGCAAGAAAATTAGCGAGAAACCAACGCAAGCTCTCACGGTTAACACCTAAAGGCCGCCATCACGATTTGTCCGCTTCCTTCCAACGTGTCAATACCGCCTATTTTGAAAATGCCCTGCAAGCCCGTCCAACTTGGTCCGCGCGCCTTGGCGGGCTTTCCACCCATACGCTTGCTCAGGATGCGGACGGCCAAAGCTATCATCTCATTACCATCAGTCGGGGATATGATAGCGCCGATGTTACTGAGGCTATTCTGGACGGAGTCATGTATCACGAATGCCTGCATGCGGCAATTCCTCCCGTAACGCGTAACGGGCGGCGTGTTGTGCATGGACCGGAATTTAAAAAGCGGGAACGCGCCTATGCACATTTTGAAGTGTGGCGCAATTGGCACCGCGACGGGTTGCCCAAATCTTTACGTCGCATACGGCGAAACGGCTACTAACTCCGAAAACCAAAATCATTTCGAATCCGAGACACTTTTAATCCTTTTTGATACGCAAGACACAGCGATAAATAGGCTTTCCTTGCTTCCGATATTTCTTTTCAAAGTTTGTCATAATCCCTTCCGTCGGCTCCGCATCGTCCTTTTCAAGAACCAACCAAGGTAGGGAAGAGAAGAGGGACCGGGCTTCGGCGTTGTATTCTTGATGGTCCGTGCCCCAGTAGAAACGGGCATCTGGTAGGGCCTTGCGCTGTACCAATTCCATAAAAGGCAATGCCATCAAGCGATTCTTGTGATGCTTCTTTTTGGGCCAAGGATCGGGAAAGTACATATGAAAATTTCCCACGCAGGCATCGGGAAGATAATCTCGGAAAAAATAAAAAGCGTCCCCCAACAAGACTCGAGTATGCGCCAATTGCGGCCGCTTGGCCAACCTTTGCGCTGTCCAATGGGCAATTTCTGGTTCCCATTCCAACCCTAGAAAAGGGACCTCAGGATGCTTTTCGCAGTACTCGACCAAAAAGCCCCCTTTCCCGCAACCGATTTCAATTTCAATGGGTCCGGGAGTGCCGAAAAAAGAGGCAATGTCTATTGGCGTAAACGGTGTTTGGCCATCCGGAGCCAACATGGGCAGACCATCCGCTTCTTTGCGTATGCGGAGGTGATAATACCTGTCTACATCCTGGGAAGGCACCAGGTTACGCAGCAATTCATAGGAAGCAAGTCCAGCGGGCAGAGGCATCTCAATCCTTACGTCAGAATAATTGGGGTTAGGCGAATGGAAAGATGCAAAAGGCTAGGCGGAATTTCATCTTGCTGGTTAAACCTGAGCCATTGAACCCTGACATACCCCTGCTTCTTTCTTAGATTTTACCAATGGCTTATAGTATCGTCATTGGATTAGAAGTGCATGCGCAGCTGTCCACGCGCACCAAAATGTTCTGTGGTTGTCGGGTGGAATTCGGGGCGGAACCGAATACCTTGGTTTGCCCTGTGTGCTTGGGAATGCCCGGCACGTTGCCGGTTCCCAATATTAAAGCTGTGGAATACGCGATCAAAATGGGCTTGGCCTGTGGCTGTCGCATCGATCCCGAAGCCATGTGGACCCGCAAAAATTATTTCTATCCGGATCTTCCCAAAGGGTATCAGATTACCCAGCAAGGCGAAGTGGCCATGTACGACCGGCCAATTTGCACGGAAGGATCGCTGGAAGTGGACATGGACGATGGGTCTCGTAAATACATCGGGCTCAAGCGGATCCATATGGAAGAAGACGCTGGAAAGCTGATTCATGATCTAACCGTGGCCGACTCCTTATTCGATGCCAACCGATGCGGCACCCCTCTCATTGAAATCGTGACGTTGCCGGATTTGCGCTCTCCGCGGGAAGCGTATCTGTACTTGGAAAAATTGAAGCAAATCCTGGAGTATCTGGAAATCTGCGATGCCAATATGGAACGGGGAAATTTGCGTTGCGATGCCAATGTCTCTTTGCGCAAAGATGAGTTTGCGCCTTTAGGCAACCGCGTTGAGCTCAAGAACATGAATTCCTTTCACAATATTGAAAAGGCCCTGGAAGCGGAGATCGAACTACAGACCTTGATGCTGGATAGGGGAGAGACCATTCCGCAGCAGACCAAACGCTGGGATGTTGCCCGGGGCGTGACAGTGGCCACGCGCACTAAAGAAGAAGCGCATGACTATCGCTATTTTCCGGAACCGGACTTGGTACGCATCCATACCTCCAAGGAAACCATCGCCGAAATCCAAAAACATCTTCCCGAACTTCCCGAAGCCCGTCGGCGTCGGTATGCTGAAGTGTACGGGATTCCGGCCTACGATGCCGCGGTATTGACCCAAGAAAAATCAGTGTCAGAATTTTATGAGCGTGTTTGCGCGATTACCAGCGATAAAAAAGCCGCATCCAACTGGGTGATGGGAGATGTGCTGCGCGTCGTGAAAGAAGAGAATATCAAGGTGCAGGCTCTAAAGTTCACTGCCGAGCATTTGGGAGAGCTCATCAATTTGATTCAAGACGGAACCATTTCAGGGAAAATCGCCAAAACGGTTTTTGAAGAAATGCTTGCCCATGGAACAGCTCCTGGTCTTTACGTCAAAGAAAAAAACCTGGTCGTCATTAGCGATTCCGGCGCAATTGAAAAAATGGTTCGCGAGGTACTTGAAAAGAATCCCGATTCCGTAGCTTCGTATAAAGCTGGCAAGGTCAAGCTGATGGGATTTTTTGTCGGCCAAGCGATGAAGCTCAGTCAGGGCAAGGCCAGTCCCGATCAGGTGAATGGGATTTTGAAAAAACTATTGGATGGCTAGCACATGAGGGCCATTTGGTCGAAGCTTCTAATTTTCCCGGCTCTACTCGTATTACACGTTCCCGGATTTAGTGACGGGTTGAATTCAAATAAGGCACCGGTCTTAAACGCCCCGGTTAATGTGGATGCCCCAATAAAATCAGGGAAAATGGCCGAATCAAACGCTCTTGATTCAGGCAAGTCGACCCAAGTACCGCCAAAAGCCAGAACCGATTCCCTAACCATAGTTAAACACGGCTACCAGCACCGGCAGCAAATCATTACAGGCAGTGTGGTTATGGCCTGCCTAGCCCTGATTATGGTCACCATGAACAACTATAATCCACGCTAATATTGAGGTTTTTTCGACTGCAAAACATTGAATATCCCTCGATTTTATGTATCTTAAGGGCAGCAAGTTACCAGTGTTCTTGCTCAATAACCCGAAATTAAACGCTTTTCGTTGCTTCGTGTTATTGGTAATGGCTATACTTGCCACTGAAGCTTACCGATTCAATTTTATTTCCCCTTCGCAGTGTGGGCTGGCAAGTGGGAAGCAGAGTCAGGCTTAGCCACTTTGACTGTGCCAATTTTCATAGAAATATTGCCTTTGGATCCCATTTTATTATGAATGCGATTAACGACAACCAACCCAGGGATCTTGAATGCAGGATAGGAATCCTTCCGAAATGTTGACCGACAATAATCAGGACGAAGAAGCCCTTGATCCCGACATGGAAAATGGGATGGACGATGAGGACATGGATGATGACGATGACGATGAGGACATGGATCAGGAGGATGATGATGTTGCCGAGGCGAACAGCGGCAACCATTCCGATCAAGCATTCGATCCAAATAACAAATCTAGGAATCTGAACCAAGTCTCCCACGAGAGCAACGACAGCCTCCGCCGCCGCCGCAAACGCGCCAAAGTGAGCAAAATCACTGGCCGTAACCATAAAGACAAGAAGAAACGCCGCGGTGACAAAGATGATTCGGGCTTCGATTATTCCAGCGACTTCGATCCACGTTCGGAAATCGAGGAATACTCCGGCTATATTCAAATGGTTGAAGGCGCTGGCTATGCTCTAATGCGTTCCGAGCGGGCCAGTTTTATTTCCCAGGAAGGCGACATTTTGCTGCCCAGGGAAATGGTTCAGCGCTTTGGTCTACGTTCTGGGCATAAAATTCATGGTTTAGTGCGGATGAAGAAAAATCGTCGCCAGAAAATTGTCACCACGCTTCTGGAGATTCAAGATCAATCCTTGGATAACTGGCGCCCAGCACCCATGTTCCATACGCTGACCAGTGTCAATCCCTTTGAGTTTTACCGCCTTTCCTCTCCCGGCGATGCGGATAAAAGCATGGTCTTGTTGGAACTGCTGACGCCAATAGGCAAGGGCCAGCGCGGCCTTATCGTAGCGCCACCGCGCACCGGTAAAACCATATTGATGGAAAAAATTGCTAACGGGATTGCGCACAATCATCCAGAAGTAGACATCATTGTACTGCTAATCGACGAACGTCCTGAAGAGGTGACGCATCTCATTCGCCGGGTTAAAGGCAAAGTTTACGCATCGTGTCTCGACAAGCCCATTGAGGAGCATATCGCCTTAACCGAAATGGTAATTGATATTGCCCAACGCAAGGTGGAAGCTGGACGGGATGTGGTCATTCTACTCGACTCGATTACCCGCATGTCGCGGGCCTATAACAATCAGTTGAAATCCTCCGGACGCACGCTTTCCGGTGGTGTGGATGCTAAAGCGCTTCAAGAGCCGAAAAAGTTTTTTGGAGCGGCACGCAAGCTGGAGGAGGGTGGTAGTCTTACCATTATCGCCACCACCTTGGTGCAAACCGGATCCCAAATGGATGAAGTCATTTTTCAAGAATTCAAGGGAACGGGTAACATGGAGCTTGTCCTCAATAGACGGCTTGCCGAAAAACGCATTTATCCGGCAATCGATATTGCCATGTCCGGCACGCGTCGGGAAGAGCTGATTTTACCGGCCGAATATTTCAAAGCCGCTACCAAATTCCGCCGTTACCTATCCAATATGACTGAGGCCAATCAGATGCCAGCTGCCATTCAAGCTTTGGAAAAATACCGAACCACCCAAGATTTCGTGCAGGCGTTCGCATAATGAAAATTCTGATTTCCGGTACACCTGATTTTAAATTCCGAGCCAAAGCTGGCAATGGTTACACGTTTGACATGGGTGCCTCAAAATCCATCGGCGGGGACGAAAGTGGATTTCGGCCAATGGAAGTCGTACTGGCAGCGCTTGCCGGTTGTTCCGGAATTGATGTGGTGAACATACTCAAGAAGTCACGCGTCCCGTTTACCTCTGTGGATATTGAAGTGGAGGGCGAAAGGGTGGATGGCGCAATCCCTGCGCCATTTGTCAAAATCCATTTAAAGTTTAACATCCATGGTTCTGGAATCGATAGGTCAAAAGCCGAAAAGGCTGTGGCCATGAGCTTGGAAAAGTACTGTTCCGTTTCCGCGTCATTGGATCCGAATATTGCAGTTACCTCGTCCACTCACCTGGACGATTGAAGCGGACAGCCATTTAGACGAGATACTCCGCGACCAGCCATTCTCGACTGCCGTCCGTGTGCGACACCTGTAAATGACCTTGTTGGTTTACCGAAACCGGTTTCACTAAAGGTTGACCGGCCCTGTCCCGCATGCGGTGCCAGCGGTTCCAATCCACTTTGGCCTGCCAATCCAATAAAATAGTTTCCGATGAATAGGCTGAATCGATAAAATTGGTTTCGGTGAGTTGAGTACCGGGTATTTGCAAAACCGCCATGATGCGTCGATAGATTCCTTCTATGCAGGGCCCCGCTGCTTCCGGAGACATTCCTGCATCCACCAAGCACGCACTGGATGCTCCACCATCATTAATAGTTGGACTGGCGACAATGTTGATCCCAATTCCCACCATAAAAAAATCTTTGTGGGACTCAATCAAAATGCCGGCCACTTTGTTGGTTTTATAAAACAAATCATTTGGCCATTTAAGAGTTAGGTTTGGGCGATTATGGGACGGAACATGATAGGCCGTTTCTTCCCAAACATGCAGTCCGATTTCCAACGGCAACAGTGCAAGCCTTTGAGCCGGTAGGTACCGTTTATGAATGCCGACCGTCATGTGGATGTTTCCCTTACAACTGGTCCAAAACCGGCCTCTAGTGCCTTTCCCGTGGGTTTGCTCAATTGCGGTAACCAACAAGAAGTCTTGTGAACCGGCAATGTTTTTGGCTTCCTCCATGGTGGATGCGATGGACTCCAGTTGAATTTCCGTAGTATTCATGCCATTAAATGTAGTTAGGTGGGACGACTTGCCCTCCTCGTCTCAAAAGCCTATAATCAACTCCATGCTCGGTCTACTTTCAATTCTCGCGCTTGGCCTCGCCTTGCCCTCTGCACCTGGACCGTCTGATTTACTTCCAAATGAAAATGGTTTTTTGGGCGTCCTGGGAACCCATTCTGCTAAACCTCTCAAAACCGGTGCCTTGATTTTAGGTGGCTTCGATCGTGCCTTAATGGACCTCTCGCTGGTAAATGGCGGAAAATCGGTATCGCCTGGTCAAAATTTCCAACTGGAAGATTGCGTCGTCCATTTGGAAAATAATTTTCTCAGCTTGGGATTAGGCTATGGATTTGATCTAGCCCTGGAAATTCCGATGTATTACGAGTACACACCGGGATTTCCTGAGCATTCGGAAATTTTGGATGCAGGCGATATTGCCGTTTTGATAAAGTCAAAACTGCCATGGAATTTACGATTTACTTCCTTAGCGCTATTAACTGAGCTCACTGCGCCTACGTCTTCCAGCCGAGGCATTCTTCCCAAAGAAATTGCCTTTATTCCCGCTGACGGAGTTTTTCCAAACCGCACCGCGCATCCAATGGGCCTTGATGTGCCTAGGTTGGGAGCAGGCAGTGCCTTAACTGTGGATCTATCGGAATTGACCGATGGTAATGAAGCCCTTTTGCATATGAATGTCTTTGCCACTCGTTCGCTGGCTGCTCCAGACCAAGATCCTATGGGTACTCTTCGACTCTCCATTGCCGCAGAAATTTCTCCCACGCCTGGCTTTAGATTAGAAACGGAGTTTAAACATGAAACGCTTTTGGCCCAACTCACGGATTTTTTCCAGCCCCGCGCTCAAACTGTAACGCTAAGTCTTGGTCTAGGAATGGCGGTAGGCCGCAGTTTTTCCATGCAATGCGGCGTGGTGTTGGCACCGCCAGCATGGAACTCTTTGGATACCATCGCCATTTTCTCACCGGCGGGTGAGAGTAAACTTCAATACAGAATTTATCCAACAGCATCCGTTTTCCTTGGCATGGCCTGGCAGGGCTTTCCGATGCGCCGTGATACGGATAGGGATGGAGTACCAGATAGCAAAGACAATTGCCCGACTATTCCCGAGGACTTGGATGGCATTCAAGATACCGATGGATGTCCAGACGGCGACAACGATGGGGATGGGATTCCAGATGAATTAGACAAATGTCCATATGCCGCTGAAGATTTCGACGGCTTTGAAGATCGCGATGGATGTCCGGACGTGGATAATGATCAAGATGGAATCCTCGAGGGTCGTGACGCCTGTCCCAATGACCCAGAAGACAAAGATGGTTTCCAGGATGAAGATGGCTGCCCGGATTTGGACAATGATCAGGATGGGATTCCAGATCTTCAGGATAAATGCCCAATGCAACCGGAAAACAGAAATGGCATAGAGGATGCGGATGGTTGTCCAGAGCAAGATACGGATGGGGATGGAATCCAGGATATGCTGGACAAATGTCCCAACGAAAAAGAAATCATTAATTTCTACCAAGATGAGGATGGTTGTCCGGACGAACGACCCGAGCCCATTAGGGATGGTGTTTTACCTGGCATTGATTTTACGCCAGGAACAGCCGAGCTGCTCCCAACGGCGGATACCATTCTTGTTCAACTGGCATTTCGACTAAAAGCCTTTCCAGGTACGGAAATTGAAATTCAGGCTCATTTAGATGACCGTGCGGGTCGGCAGGCTAAGGAACTTACCGAAGCAAGAGCCGAAGCCGTGGCCGATGCCCTGAATAAGCTGGGTATCGATTTGCGTCGCATGAAACGCAGCGGGTACGGGTATTCTCATCCTCTTGTACCTAATCGAACTGCCAAGGGTCGCGCCGCGAATCGTCGTATTGAAATTAAGCGCCTAAATTGAAGTTTAAACCCAACTTTATACGGTAGCCTTGAAAATCATGAACCGGCTGGGTATGATATGCAAAGAGCCATGATAAAGTGTACCCTAGCCTTATTTACAATTTTTGCCATACTGCTGTCAGGCTGTTCAGGATCCAAGCGAGAAGACGATGGAACGCGTGTCAAACCCGATAAAGCACGATTGATTGAAGTTTTGACCCTGTTTGTCGAAGCCGTGCAAGAAGATCGTTTTGACAAAGCCTTCAATTTCCTTGCACCAGAAGAACAAAATAAAATGACGGAGGGGAGCGGAAAAATGTCTCCCGCCACGTGCCGACGCTTAAAAGCCCTGCGCCTCAGTACCATAGCCCAGAAAATGGGCGTTCAATTGGAGAACGATAAATTGGTCGGCCTGTATCAGTGGCTACCCAATCTTGACGCGACACCTTCTCAGGTTCCCGTTGCGCAGGATCTGCCTTTACTTCAGTAGAAAGCTCTGAGGTGAAGCCAGAAACAATGCGAATTCCTCTTCAAAATTGGGCGTAAAGAGTCCCGTTCCCAAGGCCTGAGAAATTTCAGCCCGCGACCAAAAGCGAGTTTCATCGATTTCCACCGGATCGTGCTGAATGGCTCCCGCATGTACAAATAAAAAAGTCTGAATATTTTCAGATTCAACATTATTTCTAATCCTGGACGAGTACAGGAATTCTAATCGGTCCATTATTACACCCAATTCTTCTTCCGCTTCCCTGAGGGCGGCTTCTGCATAGCTTTGCCCAAAACCAACATGACCACCAACTGAGGTGTCCCATTTTCCAGGTTGCGTATCCTTGAGTATCGAACGCTTTTGCAGGAGGAGTAAGCCTGCTGGGTTAAGAACCAGAACGTGGACGGAACGGTGTATTAGTAAGGGATTGCCGTGTACCAACCGGCGCTTTACAGACCCAATCACCTCGTCGTCATCCGTGACTTGAATCAGTAATTCATCCAAAGAATCCATTCGACCCTTTCCTATATGGATTGAAAATCTCCGAAAATAATAAAAAAGCGCCCCTGGAAAGGGGCGCAGGACATTGAAATAGTCTTCCTAAATTTTCGGCCCCTCAGCCCTTTTCAGAATGATCCTTCGATTAAATACCCACTCCGAATTTCATAACATAATACCGGTCTTCCAACTGTCCCGTATAGTATCCATCTTCCTCAGCCCAAGTAGCGAATTCATAATGGAAGATGGTAAATAGGTTTCCACCCAAGCCGGCGGTCGGGTAACCACCTTTCATACCAACCGAAAGACGTCCTTTCAGAACCCAGGGTATCAAGGTTTGCTCCCATTCGGCACCCATATTGAGTTTTGACAAGGGTTTGTAGTTTCGATCGTCGTTCAAAAGATCTTCGTAATCCATTGCAAAATTGATTTTCCGTTTCCAACGGCCGTTGTTTTCTAAAATCATGGGGGCAAAGGCTACGCCGACAGTCATTAAGGGTGTAACCGATTTATGATTGAGACTCATGAATAGATTCTGCACCGCGGCTCCAAAGCGGATGCTAGGTGTTTGTTGCCAAAGCACACCCGCATCAACAGCATGTCCAATACTGCCTATATCAGAAAATTCTTTCAGCTTTTGGTCCACACTGTCCTGCACTGTTTTCTGAATGTTTTTGCGACCATTATCACTGGATAAATCCGTCAATGCCAACTGGAAACTACCCATTTCCGCCCGTTTGGCCATTCTATACCCCAGTCCAACAGAAAGACGATCATCAAAATAACTAGTAGCAGCGGCAATCTGACCTACAATATCAAGCTGTAAAAACTGAATGCCTGCTTGGGGGAGTAATACGCCGACGTCTGCATATGGCGCCATTTGGGCATCTGCCCAGTAGGCCATGCCAAAGTTATGAAATGCCAACTCACCCCCGTGCAAGACGGCAACCTTAATCGGCCGCCGATCGAATTTCGAAAGGTCGGATACCAGTGAAGTATCATTTTGCAGCGCACTCATATCTGAAAAACTGGTTTGATGGTCCTGATAAAACTTGAGGCCATCTAACGCCTCGCTTAAAGGAACAGCAGTTCCGAGAAAATCCATATGCATATCGAACTTATCCAACGGATAACGGGACAATTCCGGACGTAAATTCTTACTTCCCAACCGGCCCATCAAATTGAGTCCAGCAGGGTTATAATGCATCGCATCTTTATCATCCGCCACAGCCACGAACGCATTTCCCATCCCTAGCGGGCGCAACGTTCGATGTTCTGGACCGGATCTTCCCCAGGCGATCGCTGAAAAAGTGGAAAGTGTCAGGGCGAGCAGGATTATTTTTGAGTTTGGCTTGTTCATATGCTTTTTCCTATCCACCTTATCAATAGTTGTTCCAGCATCCGCCGATATTCTTTTTTGCCGCATCCAAACTGGCTTTGTAAAATCCATTCAACTCAATCATTGAACGCGTAGCCAGAGAATCTGCTTGGGTCGCAAGCCGCGTGGCTTTGTCCGTGTATTTTTCACCCTTTATGAAGGAAGGTTTGGCGACGTAACCGAGAATAAAAGTGGAATTGAGGTTTTCGTCCGGATCCGATTTCAAGAAAGGATCATTAGTTTTTCCATTGTGGTCGTTGTCGATCAAATCGTCAGGTATGATACGGGCGTCTTCGTCTATAAATCCATCACCGTCATTGTCCTTGCCATCCATTATTTCCTCATCAATGCAACCATCGCCATCATTGTCTTTTCCGTCACCAAATTGGTAAAAAGTAACCGCATTGCCGAGGCTGGTAATCACACTATCCATATTTTGAGAAACCTTTTGGGTTAACCCAGGGGTTACAGCCCCTGTATCACCGCCTGCGGCTTGACCGGCAAAAGCCGGACCAAGCAAATCCAAAACCTTACTGGCTGAACCGAGACCACTTGACACATTCTGAATGAGGGAGTTTAACTGCCGTTGACTGGCAGTATCGTCTTTCAGTTTTCCGGCTATGCTATCGAGATTGTCTACTTTGAAACCTCCAGCACCCCCCATGCTGAAGTTCAAACTTTTAAGAAGGTCATCTTTGGAATTGATGATATCATCGCCGTTCAAATCTCGAAGATGAGTTAGGGCATAAATGAGTTCGATAAATCCGAAATCAGCGACAACCTTATCGTATCCCATTTTCAGATCCGAGAGTGGAAACTGTGATTTTTTATAATACCCTTTGGCCCCTGCCAGTTCCGCCTTAGCCCAGTAGGCCTTCATGGCAAGTATGCGGGTGGCGCGCAACGGATCCTTGGACGCAGCAAGGTTAGAGGAATCTTTGGTGTAATAGTACCAGCGCGTAAGGGTGTCTCTCAATGTCAAAATACCCAAGACTTGGCGGGCCTTAGAAGTGGCTTGCAGGTATCGGGTAATGACAGCGTCTTCCGCCCCGATAAAAGGCACTCCGGTTCCAGCCTGAGCGGTGCTCACTTCCGTCAACAAAGTTGAGGCATTTACATTGTATTTGCGCATGGCCGACTTGGCATAGCCATAGTAAGCCATTGAATTGGTGCTGTCCTGCTCAATAGCCTTGCCAAAGGACGTCATGGCGGCGCTGTAGTTTTGGGCTCGGAAAAAATTTTCACCGTCCGTCAACTGTGCATCCACGCTAGTTCCGGCATCGCCTTCACCGCTGGGATTGAACACATTACATGCGGCCAAAACAAGGCCCAGGCCGATAGAGCAGATTTTAAAAGGTTTGAGAGTTCGAGGCATTTTGCTCTCCCAGTAAGTTTTGATAGATTCTAAAGGTGGGTTCCGCAAAAGGTCAACTTAATTTTGGAGAAGGTTTAGAATCGCCTGGTAAAACCAGCGAACCAGCTGGAAAGCCTATGGCTACAGGGGTATCCAACATTTCCCAAAAAACTACAGCCGATGGCCCAATATTCAATTTTTCCGCGCCGGAGGTGCAAGCTTGCGTGGCGGGTTTGCAGCAAGCTGTTACAAATCTCAAAGCAATGCTTGAAGTTTTTGCGGCCGGGTGTCGGAACGAAGTTGGGTACAAAGCACTCGTTGCCGGTTTGGAGCAGGCCATGCCCATCTTGTATCTTCATTATGACGCTTTTGTCCAGGCGGTACTGGCTACAGGTAACGAAAAGGTTACCTGCGGGCGGACTTGTTCTCATTGCTGCTCCCACTATGTATCCAGCGTCGAGCCTTTCGAGCTTATTTTTCTACATGGCCGTATACGGGAACATGCAGGTTATCCCGGGCACATCATCTCCCTACATCGACGCGTAACTGATTTCAAAGCATTGCGCCTTGGCGGTGGAAATACCTCCGGTTCGGCCGGTGATGAAGACAAAGCGCTATATCGGTACTATCTGCGGGGCCAGGCCTGTCCTTTTCTCAGCACAGAAGGCGCCTGTGGCATTTATGAGAATAGACCGATGAGCTGCCGGATGTTTTACAGCATGTCGCATCCTTCGCTGTGTAAAGGCAAAGCCGTGGTCTCGCCCGGCAACCGTAATTTTTTAATTGAACTGCCGGAGGAAATTGAAGCCGACCTGGCCAGGGCCGGAGCCTTATTCGCTGACTTGGATTTACCGGAAAGCTTGTTTGAAGGCTTGCTGAGTGTGAATGAGGCCTTCGGTCAATTCGACGGACAGGCTTGATTCAATCTGGCCTTCCTTACTATAACTATGCAGTTGGCGGGACTTTGGCCCATTTGGCCAGCAAGTCAAGACTCCAAGAGTCAAAAGTCCCGTCCAAAATTCTATTACGGCAATGGGTCATCAATTCCTGATAGAAATACAAGCTATGGATTGTGGCCAATTCCATCGCCAGAATTTCCCCTGCCACGAATAAATGTCTGAGGTAGGCACGCGAAAAGTTTTTGCAGGTATAACAGCCGCAGTTTTTATCTATGGGCGTATCCAGCTCTTCAGCGTGTCGGGCAGCCTTATAGTGGAATGGCCCATTCCAACTAAATACCGTACCATTCCGGGCATTGCGAGTCGGCATCACACAGTCAAACATGTCCACGCCCAATCGGATCAGATTGACCAGGTTTTCTGGCGTTCCCACACCCATTACGTAACGCGGTTTTTCCGCAGGCATCCGCGTGGTGCAATAGTCAGCGACTGCATACATTAGTTCCGCAGGCTCACCTACGCTAAGGCCACCTAAAGCCAGCCCGTCCAAATCCAAGTTGACGAGATGTTCCAGTGCGCGACCTCGCACTTCCAAATGCATGCCTCCCTGCACTATCCCAAAAAAATGCTGCGGGTAGCCATGTAGTGGGGGATTGCTACTCAACCAGGCCAGGGCCCGTTCCGTCCAGCGTTGTGTCAATCCCAGGGATTTTTCAGCTTCTTCCAGTGTGGCAGGATACGGGGTGCATTCATCGAATGCCATGATGATATCGGCACCTATCTGACGTTGGGCCAGCATCACAGATTCAGGAGTGAAGAGATGTTTGGAACCGTCGATATGGGAACGGAATTCCACTCCGGCTTCAGTAATTTTTCGTAAAGTCTCGAGGCTCCACACCTGGAATCCACCGGAATCCGTTAAGAGTGCCCCGTCCCAAGCGCTAAAACGGTGCAGCCCTCCCGCTTTTTCGATAAGCGCACAGCCGGGACGCAAGTAAAGGTGATAGGTGTTTCCAAGAATAATCCGAGCGCCAAGTTCCTTCAAATTGCGAGGACTGATGGCCTTGACCGCTCCAGCCGTGCCAACAGGCATAAACACGGGCGTGGGAATATCGCCGTGTGCGGTATGCAAGACTCCGGCTCTGGCCCTGGAAGTGGCTTTAGATTGAATTTCGAAGAAGGATGACATGGCAGTTTTTAACCGCCACAAAGTTGCTTTCCATCCCTCTAAGCGTCAAGTATCCCTTGGCGGTATTGAGGCTTTCAGGTTTGATAGAGAAACTCGAAGGCTTCGCCCAATTTTCGGATAAAATGAAATTCCACACCTGCAATCTGGACCTTGCCCCGCAATGGCATCGGCAAAACCACGGATTTAAATCCAAGTCGGGTGGCCTCTTTGATCCTGGCTTCAATATGTGGCACGGCTCGTAATTCCCCGTTTAATCCAAGTTCACCCAGCGCCAGCGTGTTCGGCAAACATTTTTTGCCCAAATGGTTGGATGCGACAGCTCCGGCAATGGCCAAATCCATAGCCGGCTCTTCGATTCTGAAGCCACCGGCCAAACTCACAAAAATATCCTGAGGTCCAATATTGATCCCGGCGAATTTTTCCAACAAGGCCAAAATAATTGTCAGCCTTTTGGAATCCAGACCCATGCTGACCCGCTGGGGCATGGAAAAATTGCTGCGCGAAACCAAAGCCTGGACTTCCACCAATATGGACCGGGTGCCTTCCATGGTGCAAGACACCACTGACCCTGGATCCCGTTCTCCGCGATTGTGGACAAAAACTTGGGACGGGTTCTCGACCTGATTGAGGCCCGTAGAACTCATTTCAAAAACCCCAATTTCGTTGGTGGCTCCAAAGCGATTTTTAACCGCCCTTAATATCCTATACGCGTTTTGCCGCTCACCCTCGAAATAAACCACCGTATCCACCATGTGTTCAATCATACGGGGACCCGCCAACACACCTTCTTTGGTCACATGGCCGACAATAAAAATAGCTGTGCCCGTTGACTTAGCATGCACCATCAATGCCAAGGTGCATTCTCGCAGCTGGGTCATGGAACCCGGTGACCCAGGCAAATCGGTTTTATAAATGGTTTGAATGGAATCGATCACCAGCACATCCGGTTTGCTCACTTGGCATTGTTTGAAAATGGCATCCAAACTGGTTTCCGAAAGCACCAACATATCCGGTGAAGGGGTATTCAGCCTTTCGGCCCGCATCTTAAGCTGCGTGAGCGATTCCTCGCCAGTAACGTAAAGCACCGGTACTTCGGCTGCAGATAAAATGGTGGCCATCTGCAAAAGCAACGTGGATTTGCCGATACCCGGATCCCCGCCGATGAGAACCAGGGAACCGGGGACAATACCGCCCCCTAATACCCGGTCTAATTCGTTGATGCCGGTATGCACCCTATCTTCCGCTCGACCCACCACTTGACTGAGTCGTTGCGCTTCACCGGTCGCGCCTAATCCCCGTTTTTGACTATCCTCTTCACTACTAAGGCCGGAAACTTCTACCAAGCTGTCCCAGGTGCCGCAGGACAGGCACTTGCCACTCCACTTGGAGGTTGTGTCGCCGCATTCCCGACACCCGTAGAGGGTTCCTGACTTGGTTTTTGACTTGAGCGTGGCCATCTCTTAAATCTAGCATTATTCGGTTCAAAATAGCTGCACATAAATGCACTATTTATCGTGAATCCAGTCAGTCGGCTTCTGCGAGGAGTTTTCGCTGGCCCTTAATAAATTGCTGCACGTATGGATTACTGGTAGCGCGGGTTTCTTCCGGGGTGCCGACAAAAATTATGCGGCCATCGAGAAGCATGGCGATGCGATCCGCGATCTTATATGCCGAAACCATGTCATGGGTCACAACGATATTTGTAGCCCCCAGTTTCGCTTGCATATCCATAATGAGATCGTTGATAACATCGGATGTAATTGGATCGAGACCGGTGGTTGGTTCGTCATACAGGAGAATTTCAGGATTGAGGGCAATGGCTCGCGCCAGGCCCAGTCTTTTTTTCATGCCGCCGGAAAGCTCGCTGGGCATCTTGAATCGAAATTCCGGATTGAGATTGATCATGTGCAAGGTTTCAGCCACGATTCGATCCAAATCCGTTTCAGTGAGTTTTGGATTATGTTCCCGCACAGCAAATTTGATATTCTCGCCCACGTTCATGGAATCAAATAGAGCAGCGCCTTGAAAAAGCATGCCCATGCGTTTGCGAATGGTCTGCACGTCCACTTTTTTAGGGCTGCTGATAACTTTGCCTTCCACCACCACTTCACCGCCATCCGGCTGCAAAAGTCCGATGCAATGTTTAAGGATGACGGACTTGCCGCCACCAGAGGTGCCAATAATCACCATGGTTTCGCCCCGACGGATTTCCAAATTCACATCGCGCAATACCTTCTGCTGGCCAAAAGATTTTTGCAGATGTCGGAGTTCGATCAGGACTTCACCGCTCAAGTATAGCCTCGATTCAATATGCGATATACACGATAAAAAAATCTACGACGAGTATCAGCACACAACTGGACACAACGGATTTCATGGACGCCTGACCCACACCACGCGCACCGGAACCGGCAGCAAGCCCATGATAATAACCCATAACCGCTACGATGGCGCCAAATGCCATGGCTTTGACGATGCTCACAAAAATGTCATACCCGGAAAACAGGAAACGCAAGCCGAATATATAGGTGGCGGTAGTGATTTGCAGGACGGAATTGGCGATGATCCAGCCTCCAATGACGGAGAGAAAATCAGCGATGACCACCAGCAACGGAAAAACCATCAAGGCGCTGAGCAGGCGGGGCATGGCGAGGTAGCGCAAAGGATCGAGGTTCAATACCGTCATGGCGTCGAGTTCTTCTTTTTCCTTCATCGTCCCGATTTCCGCCGCGATGGCCGATCCGATGCGGCCTGCTAGGACCAGTGCCGTCAACACAGGTCCCGATTCGATTAGAACCAGTTTGCATACGGCCGTTCCAATATACGTCGAAGGCACAAACCCACGAAATTG
>JAYTHY010000039.1:0-14264 GCA_043732185.1 Fibrobacteria bacterium | reverse complement strand
CTTCTGGCCTTAAGCGCAAAGCTACCGTCGTCGCCGAGTTCCACATGGGAGGTATCGGAATGCAAATCATTTTGAGAAGTGCTAAGGGGCGTCAATGCAGATGGGCCTGGGTGCATTGGCCAGATGGAATTGCGTACCGTAAGATGGTAGGTATCCTTGAGGCCGGTGACAACCTGCAAAGCATATTGGTCTGGACCCATTTCCAGGTTTCCATTTTTCAGGCAGTCCGCAAAAATAAAATTCTGCGGATTGAAATATTTTGAGAAGAGGTACACGCTTAAAGCTTAAAAATCTGGAAGCAGGATCAAATGTCCTCCTCTCTATAAATTGCTTCGTTTCCAAGTAATGGAGCGGATCCGAAGGGTTTGGACTCGCAAAAGAGAAGAAAAGGTTGTTAATTTAAAGGGCTAGGGGAGATTCCCCATACAGCCTATGCCTCAGATAATTTCCCCTCTAAAGTATTCCATTTTATTTTTGGTAAGTATGGGATGGCCGGCATCCAAAGTGGATGACACTGTTATGACAGCCACTTTTGCAGGTGGATCCTTCTGGAGTATGGAACCCGTATTCGAAATACTACCAGGTGTCTTATCTGTCACCGCTGGGTATACGGGCGGTCTCGATACCCTTCCAAATTATGCGAATGTATCAGAAGGAAAAAGCGATCATGTGGAAGCCGTTCAAGTTCGCTTCAATCCTAAAATTGTAACGTATACTAAACTCTTGGGTGCCTATTGGAGAAATATCGATCCCACTCGGGAAGATGGACAATTTTCCGACTTAGGTCCTCAGTTCCGGCCTGTCATTTATTATGCCGATGCCATTCAAAGGCAGCAGGCGATGGATTCCAAGCAGCGTTTGGAAAAGCAGCACCGTTATGGAAAGGGCAAGCGGGTGTTGACGGAAATCGTTTCCGCCACTCCCTTCTATCCCGCCGAAGAAAACCATCAAGATTTTTATAAAAAGAATGCGGGCCGATTCAAATTGTACACCAAGATGTCTGGCCGGGATAAATTCTTACGCAAAATTTGGAATGCCGCGCCTGCGCGTTGACACGGATTTGAAGCATATGCAATGGAATCCGGAGGAAAAGCGTTCCCAAATAATTGAACTGTTCCAAACACTATTTGCAGGCACGGCGGATACAGGGATTCGGCTGCAGTATGAGGATTATCCGGTTAAATTATTGGGTGGGTTTCAGGAACCTTTCTATTTGGCACCCAAAGGCAATGACCCTGCGGAAATTCGCTTCACGCGCGACTATTTAAACAGCTGTTTTCATGAAGTCGCTCACTGGTGCATTGCAGGCAAGGTACGTCGAATGCAAGACGACTATGGATATTGGTACCGACCGGATGGCCGGGACGAGCAGGCTCAGCAGGCGTTCTTCCAGGCGGAAGCGGGTCCGCAGGCCTTGGAATGGGTCTTTGCAACGGCCTCGGATGAAGTCTTTCGCATCAGCTGCGACAACTTGGCAGGTGAGACGGACGCTAACACCAAATTGATGCAAGATCTCAATTTTACTGAAGCATTGCAAGAAAAACTCAATGGCTACCTGGCGGATGGTTTTCCACCTCGCGGGGAAAAGTTCTTGGTGGGACTGATAGGTTTATTCCATCCGGAAGTGGAGGAGCTGCAAATCAGGGCCTGGATTAGGGCGCGGACATTATTGAACGCGTCGCCCCAGAGTCCAACTTCTTCAATACACCCATAATTCATGTTTTCCTTTTCATATCCAGAACTGCCGATCTTAGCGTGTCGGGATACAATCCTTAAAGCGCTGAAGGAAAACCAGGCGCTAGTCGTTCAGGGCGGAACGGGTTCCGGTAAGACCACTCAGCTACCCAAGTTTCTGCTAGAAGCGGGTTTTGCTGCTGAAGGTCGCATTGGGATCACGCAACCCCGCCGTATAGCCGCGCTTTCCATCACGGATCGACTGCGTCAAGAAACCGGTCGAGCGGATCTCATTGGAGCCAAGATTCGTTTCCATGAAGATGTACCCGCCGGTGCTTTGGTTAAAGTTATGACCGACGGCATTCTCCTCCAGGAATTCCGCCGTGACCCTTTGATGCGCCAATATGCCTGCGTCATTTTGGACGAAGCCCATGAACGATCGCTGAATGTGGACATCTTGCTTGGGATTTTCAAAACCCTGCTCCCGCGTCGTCCCGAATTCCGTTTGGTGGTGACCTCGGCGACCTTGGATGCCAATCGCTTTGCCGAGTTTTTGGGTACGGGCAAAACCCCGGCACCGGTTGTAGAAGTAGAAGGCCGTCAATTTCCCGTGGCCCTGGAATATTGGGACATCTCTGGTAAAGAAGATGCGGATGAAGATGAAGACGGCCAACCCACCCGTGCCTTTCCACCTCTGGAGGCGGCCGCTATTGCTATTCGGGAATTGCAAAGCCGCAGGCCCGATAATCTGCTGGCATTTCTCCCGACGGAAAAAGAGATTCACGAACTCCACCGGGAATTGGAGCGGGATCTGGGAAAAAATTTTTCCATCTTGCCTCTTTACGGTCGCTTGGGTCCGGCCGATCAACGAAAAGTATTTGAGGAAGGGGGCCGCCCGAAAATAATTCTGGCCACCAACATCGCGGAAACATCTTTAACCATTCCCGGCATCGGCTATGTGGTGGACATGGGGCTGGCCCGCATCTCCAGGTACCATCCGCATACAAAAATCCAGGGCTTGCCTATCGAGCGCATTTCCAAGGCCAGTGCGCGCCAACGGGCGGGCCGTGCCGGCCGCGTCAAACCGGGCGTGTGCGTGCGTCTCTATTCAGAAACGGATTTGAACGAACGCATCGATTTTACCGAGCCGGAAATCTTGCGCAGCAATCTGGCTAACGTAGTGCTGCAACTATTGGCCTTAGGCCTGCCCGTGGCTGACTTTCCTTTTCCCGATCCCCCTGCGTCGGCAGCGCTGAAAGGATCGTATCGCCAATTGTTCGAGCTGGGTGCATTAACAAGTTCGGATATGGATGCCAGGCTTACCGAAGAAGGCCGGAAACTCAGTCAACTCCCCGTCGATGTTGCCATAGGAAAAATCCTATTGACCGCCGCGAAATTGGGAGCCTTGCAACCCGCACTCATTCTGGCTGCCGGCATCACTGTGCAGGATCCCCGCTTCACACCCCGTGAAGAACCGGAGCGAGGCAAGGCTACGGGATTGCACCGGAGGTTTGAAGACCCGCGATCAGACTTTATGGGTGTGTTGGCGTTATGGGTTTGGATCCAAAGAAATTGGGGAGAAACCAATTCCCAGCGCCGATTGCGGGCGTTGTGCGTGGAAAACTTTTTATCCTACAGTCGGGTTAGGGAATGGATGGAACTGACTGAACAATTCTGCCGTCTCCTCAAGGTTACCCTCGATCCGGGAGCTATCAAGGCCGAATCCATTGATTCCGATTTGTTCCACAAATCCATTTTGGCCGGCTTCATGCCTTTTTTGGCGCGCAAGGTTCCAGATGGCACCGCGTACCGGTTGGCGGGAGATAAGGAAGCGGCATTGCATCCTGGTTCCGCATTGGTCAAGGCCAAGCCGGAATGGATTGTGGCCGGAGAAATCAGGCAGACCTCGCGCGTTTATATTTTCAGAGCCTGCGAAATTAAACCCGCTTGGATCGAGGACTTGGCCCCGGATGCCTGCAAACGGGCCTATGTGAATATTTTCTGGAATGGCGAGCGAGGATTTGTCGAAGCGTTGGAGCGCGTTACTTATAAAGGCTTCGCCATCCGCCAGGACCGCCGCATCAATTATGAATCGGTGGATCCGGAAGCGTGCGCGGAAATATTCTGGCGCGAAGGTGTGATCCGAGAAGGCTCGGGCGCACCCTTTCCATTTCGGGAACATAATGATTCCATTCTCGCCGCCTTGGCCGTTCTGGAAAACAAAACCCGGACGCGTGGATTGGTACCGGACGAAGATACCTTGGTGCATTGGTACCGTCAGCAGGCCCCGATGGTGACCTCGAAGATTTCCCTCGGGAAACTATTAAAGGATCCACAAGCACCCAGTCTGGAATTTTCTATTCAAACCTGGTCGGCGGCTCTCGATCCCATTTATTGGGAGAAATGGACGCCCGGTAAGTTTGGCATTGAAAGTGTTTTCCCCGATACCTTGGAGTCACAAGGGAAGAGGTATCGCCTCAGTTACCGTTTCGATTTCGGTGACCCACTGGATGGGATATCCCTGGAAACCGACCCTCAGGGACTTGCCGCATTATCTATGTCTGATCTGGTAGTGGGAATCCCAATCTGGAGAAAATGGATTTGGGAATATTATCTGGAGCGGCTGGGAACAAAGTCGGCGGAACAGTTGCGGTCCCGAATCGATGACATTCTCGTCGCTTGGCCGGAAGGCTCTTTCCCTCCGTGCAAAACTTTGGTCCAAACCGTGATTGCGTTTCTGAAAGATGCAGGCCTGGAAGCCTCCCAAGCCGCCGTTACCTTTCCAGCTACTTGGCCCGCTCACACCCAAATCCACATCTTTATAACCAGTTCCAATGGTCGAAGATTTCTTCTGCACGTAGATCCGAGTATGGGCGATTCAGAACTGTTTTCCGCAGTTAGAAAAATCCTTTTCGGAGATCCCGCCGTACCCAGAACTTGGACGGAATGGACCGATGCTACTCTGCAGAATTTTGAAACTATTCCCCCAGCCCTGGCCTGGAGAGGCCGGTATTATGGTGCAGATCCCCTGGGACAGACCTCTAATCCGGACTTAAAAAATCCTCCTGTGACCGGATTTTTTCAAAGCTCAGAGGAGGCCGCTTTTCATCTCCGCATTGCCAATACTACTCGCTCGAAGCTGCCTTCCATTGAGGATGAAACGAAGGCAGCTCTGTCGGTATTTTTTAACCGCCGGTTTCAGATAGTACTGGAGGGCCGGAGTTGCCCGGAGCGTGTTCGCAAGCAAACGGAAAAACTGCGGGAACTGATATGTACCCAATGGTTACCCAGCTGTTACCTGGAAACCTATGGTTCTGAGGCCTTGGCCAGGGCTGAAAAAGATATGCCGCTCCCACTGGCTCGCTTATCCAGCAAAGCAAAAGTGCAAGTTAAATCGCTGGCAGCTTTAAGTAAGGCAGTCGTGCTGAGTGAGGAAACCGGGTCTTGGGTGGCAGTAGCCTTGTGTCTCGGTGCCGCCTTTATATCCCGCCGATGTTTTCGGAATTGGTTTCAGACGCTTACTCAACCAGCAGTACACAGCAAGAATTTAAGTCAGGAAATTTTAACGCAGCTCGCCACAACTCCCCAAAGCATGGAAATACTACTCTCCCCATTTTTTTCGGCTTGGCTGGCCAAGGCGTGGGAAATGCGACTACCAGATTTCGTGCTTGCAGGTTTTGAGTCGGAGTCCAACCAGATTGCTTCTATCAAAAAGAATACTATCCATGAAAAGTCTTTTTTCATGGAAGACATTTTTCCCACTGGGGGCTGGGCTGAAGCTCTCCAGGCCTGGGAAAAAAACCAGGCCATTATGGAAAAAATCCGCAAAGGTTCAAAAGAAATCCGTGATCAGTTTTACCAGCGGATAGCAGCCTTGAACCAAAGTGTAAGCAGCTTACCCCAGGAAATCCGCCAAGCCCTATTGAATTTGGACAAGCCGGTTTCTTGGTCCGAAAAATCACTGGCTGAATTGGACATGGAACTTTACCTCAATAAGATGACCGTCAAGGCGGGCGTTCCGGAAAATGAAAAAACCGCCTTGGATTCCATCCAGCTTACTGAGAAACGACTCCTCCTAAAGGATTTGACTCTTAAAAATCGCAAACTTTAAACCCATTTTTGGTCAAAACCATTTCCAATAATGTGATTTACGCCAAAAGAAGCCCTAAATAGATTCTACCTGGCAACCCGATTCTTGCTTTAGAAGATAAATTTTCCACTTGGGCGATTGAATCGGCCTAATTCTAGCCAAAAAACAGGAGGCCCGTGATGCGACAAGAAACACGTTCGGCATTTAAACTTTTTTTCTTTTCAGGTCTGATTTTATGTGCCAATGCCCTTGCCGATCAACCGGGCACCAGCCCGATCAAAGTTTTTCTGATGGCGGGACAATCCAATATGGAAGGTCAGGCTGTAGTCGATCTCAACAGTCCCACTGATTTTAATGGAGGCAAAGGCAATCTTGAATATGTCATGGCTAACTCACCGCTTAAAGCCCAGTATGCCGGACTGAAAGACAATGCCGGAAACTGGAGAGTGTGGACGGACGTTTGGGCTCGATATCGAACCTCACCCACCGTACTCTTTAAAGGCGACTTGGGATTAGGTTACTCCGTTTATGGGGATCTCCATCATTTTGGGACGGAATATCAATTTGGACATGTCATGAGCGATTCCATTGGCAATCAAGTGCTTATCATCAAGGCGGCTTGGGGTGGGAGAGATTTGGCAGTGGATTTTCGTCCTCCAAGTTCAGGGGGAACAGTGGGTCCTTTCTACACCACCATGATTCAGTATTTCCATGAAGGCTTGAACAATATCGCCGCCGACTTTCCAGGCTATGATGGCAAAGGATATGAGATTGCCGGATTTGTTTGGTTCCATGGCTTTAACGACCATCTCGATCCCGCCAAGATTGCCGCCTATGAAGTCAACTGCGCAAATTTGATCAAGGATGTTCGCAAGGAATTCAATGTGCCAAAGCTTCCTGTTGTGATCGGGGAAGAATGTGGCGTGGACGCGTTGGCGATGCAAACCAATGCCCTGGACATCCAGAAGGCTCAGCAGGCCGTTGCCAATCGACCGGAATTCGCTGGACAAATAACCTATGTAAAAACCGCCAAGTACGTGAGACCGGCCATGGAATCCCCCAACACAAGCCATGGACATCACTTTTATGGCAACGCGGAAAGTTATTTCATGATAGGCGATGATTTTGCCAAGTCCATGCTCAAACTGCTGCCTAAGGCGACGACTTCACAAGGAAGAAATTCCTACCAGGTTAGCCCGGCTTTTCAGATGCACCTTTCCTTTAACCTGGGAAAGATGCGTGGAATCCAGACCATGGATATTGGTCTACCACACGATGGAAAAATGACACTAAGCATTGCGGATGAACAGGGTCGAATCATCTATAGCCGAGCTGGAGTTTCTGTATCGGGAGTGGAAAGCATTGATATGTCTAGTTTGAACAGGGGGATCTATCAGGTGCGGCTACAGGGGCCTAAAATTTCAGCTTCAAAGGCATTGGTGATATTCCAATAACCTTGAGGGCCTTTAAACACTCCACTTTCATTGGCTGAATTTTCAGCCTGGCAAGTCTGCCAGGCAACCTTGTTGAACTCCTACTGTGTCCGTTAAAGGACCTGTGTCAATAAGAATTTCAGCACAGCTGGATTGGATTAAATCAACGCTTCGCTTAAAACCGCAGCAACATACTGAACCGCTTTTGATTGTTGCGGATGCCGGTATCAAAGGACCGGATAAAGGTCCCGTCTACCTGCAAGATATCGGAAATCATAAAGCCGAGACCGATGTCGAGTTCAAAACGCTTGCCGCTTTGATCATAAAGATATCCCGTTCGGAAGGCCGCTACATTGGCATAAACATATTCTGCACCGGTATTTAATACGCTCTGCCTTAAATTTTCTCCCCAAGTGTCTATAGCTGAATGGTTCTTGTCTTCGAATGGATAAATCAGTTCCTTCCATGCTCCAATATAAACGGGTGCGGCTTCGTTGCCTTCCCGGTAGACGGCTTCCCGGTTTACATCGCCGGCTATAGTGAGTTTGTGGTTGGGTGTATGGACAACTTCATAGGCTAGGCCGACCTTCCAAGTGAAGGGGATGGGATCCGCTTGCGCCTGGTCCACGTAGAAAACGGCCGGTCCCATGTTTTGCAATACCGCGGCCAGATTGAGTCCTTTAATATGCGGGCTCTTGTATAAAATGCCTGCATCTACTGCATAGCTCACGGCTACTCCATCGGTTTTTTCTCCACTTGAGGTAATGCCGCGTGCCAGCGCAGAGTAGATGAACTTGGTGTTGACGCCAAGGCCCAGGTTCTTGGAAAGTCGCGTGCCGTAACTTAATGCACCGACGAGTTCGTAGGAGTCAAATTTGCCGATATCCTGACCTTCAGAATTGGTCTGTGCATTCTGACCAAAGGATACGTAATTCACAAAGCCGCCTACGGTACCCCATTCTTCTACTGGAAACGTTGCCCCAGTGAAAGCATGATACAAGTCCGGAAGATTGAGCACGGGCAAAAGGCTTTCATAGAAAAAACCCACCTGAGACTTAGCGCTGTTATAGCGTTCTATGCCTGCGTCCGTGACGAACCAGATGTCGGGCCCTTGCGCCTGCACTTCGCGTACATCCTTATCGACTAAACCATTGCCAGAATGAAAGTGCACCCAGTCCGCTTTTATATCCTGCTTGGCAGATTCATCGATGGCGGCTTTTTTGGCTTCTTGGCGGCCTTGGGCATTGGTATAACTGGGCGTGTACTTCCAGGCTCCTTCGGAAGTGCCAATCCAAATATGACCGTCTTCATCCAGGGCCAGGGAACGTACTTCCTGTTTTTTAAAATGAATTTTTTCCCAGGCGCGTAGCGAAAAGTGCGATAAGCCGCCGGGGTGCGCGGCCCAAACATGGCCGTACTTATCGAGAATGATTCGATTGACGGTGGAGTCCAGGAGGCCATCGGATTTTGAAAAGAGTTTCCACTTGGCCGATCCACTTGTTGATTTGGCGGCTTGATAACGGGCGATTCCCGCGTCTTTAAGGGCCACGTAAATTTCATCCTGATTCTCATTGGTAGCCAAACTGGTGACGTACTGACTCGGCAACAAGCTTTCGCCACGCCT
The DNA here is from genome assembly GCA_043732185.1 of Fibrobacteria bacterium. Lineage (GTDB taxonomy): Bacteria > Fibrobacterota > Fibrobacteria > UBA11236 > UBA11236 > Chersky-265. Next base: position 5,443 of record JAYTHY010000039.1, on the reverse strand, counting down.
AGTGATTAAGGTTTTCTTGTATTCATACAATCCGTCCGAAGTGCCAATCCATACGCTGCTGCCCTTGATGGCTAAAGAGGTAACGGCAAGTTTATGGTACTCGCTCGTTGCCGGCGCAGAAGCGGGAACTGTATTGGATGCCGGAATAGTGTCGGCTGCGGGCTTCGCCACAGCAAGGGACGAGTCTACGGCTTTGGCTACATAGGTAAAACCCTCTTCCTTATCAAAGGCTTTCCAGCCCGCACCATCAAAGCGATATAACCCGCCAGTAGTTCCCACCCAGAGTCGGTCCGTATTGTCCAGTACCAGCGCGGTAACCGGTTCCTGTGGGAAAAGCAGATTGTAAGGCAGCTTAAGGCTTATCAGGTCTTCTTCGTCCTGTTTGGAATTGATATGGTTATAGGCTTTTACCCGCTTCACTAAACTGTCGAGATTGTCACCGGTACCCGCATAGCGTCGGACGATTTTGTCGATTTGATCGCCTTGCTCCAGAACATATTCATAATAGTCGCGCCAAAATTTGCCGTTGAACAGGAGCAGAGCGTCCTTTGCACCAGCCCACACCGTTGACTTAAGCAAGAAGCCGGAACGAGGCTTGGTGGCAATCGCGGTAAAGTCTCGAGTAAAGTCCACACCACTTTTTCGGTATGTCTTTGGTAGCAGCAGTTCCCATTCATTTGAGAGCGGACCAAAAGCCATGCCTGCGGGATTCCAAAATGTGCCGAACACATCATCGGACATGGCAATGGCAGTCTCGCCCATCCCCAGCTGGCGCGCGCCAACCGGCATGACCAAGGTAATGACCGCGGACCCTCCTTGTGCACGCGCATTTTGAGAAAGGACGAGGGGGCATAACAGGCTTAGAATCGATAACGGGGACGACAGACGGGCACTGAGAATTTTAAAGCTTGACAACACTTCTCCAATCCGGGGTAAGGTATTTGCCGTTCACGGGCAGAATGGGAGTCCAAGCAGTGTTTCCACTTCCAGCGTTCCAGGCCTCTTTGGTCAAAAGCGTCACCCCACAACCGAGGTGGAAGGGCGGGATCAATTGCACATGATTGTGGAGTTGCTCACGAGTAACGTAGGTATCCCCTCCGAACATGGCGCATGAGCGCTGGCATTTGACGGGCACCTGGTACTTATAGGTTTGGATTCCTTCCTTATCACCAATATCGATATTATTAATACTAATATTCGCGACCCTCCGCCACTCGTCCAGGTATTGTTCGACAGAACCGTTGGCGATTGGAGAGTTTTGTGGTGCGGACAGAACTGCCTGCGCCTCCTCAAAGGAGGGCTCCCGTTCCTGCAATTCCTTTCGAGGCGACCGTCTGATGAGGGAATACACCCCACTAGCATATATAGGGGAGGAATCGTCCTGAACCGGTCCACCCCCATCCCTCCCCTGTTTTCGCAGGATGACTGTAATGGCTGTGGCCACAATCAAAACGATGACCCCAAGGATGATCCAAAAAAGCACGGATAGAATCATTTTTCCCTTTCGAGCCGGATACCGGGCCAGCGATGGTAAACCCTCGGTTGCATGGAAGCCCGGGGCATGAAAAAGCTAAAAAATACATCGGTTTCTTGGGTCCTACCCATCCTCAGAATACGCGCGCGTGTGAAAACTCTTTATATCAAGGTTTGGAACATTTTCATTGAGAAACGCGTCTAAAAAGTATTGGCGAAATTTGCCAGAAAACAGGGAAAAAGGCAGTTTACGAGCATATCTATGAATAGGACCGATATGAAAGCATTGATGGCACTCGTTCTAACCCTTGGTTTTAGTTATGACCTGACCATGGCTGTGGAAAAAGTCTACATGCCCTATTTTGAAATCATTAATGTTCATCCAGATTATCAATATTCTACAGCCAAATTATTTAAAGGCTATGTCGATGAGGTGGGCACTTTTGAGATTGTTCTACCGGCCAAACCGGATACACTGGTTGGGCAACCTTCGCAGGATTCTGTACGTATACTTGCTGAGAAATCTGGTTGCCAATACTTCTTGTTAGGCGATTTAAATCGAATTGGTGAAACGGTTATTTTAAATATTTCCATGTACACGGTTTCCAATGGCACGAGAATTTGGGGAGATAGGCTCAAAGCTGCTGGACCACAAGATTTGGATCCAATTTTTCAAAAACTGGCACGTAGCCTGAAGTCAAAAGATAAGGCTGCTGAGGACGGAGATATCTACTCGGTCACCAGCTATGACAGCCGACAATTACGGCAAATCGATGTCAAGAATTATTTCGGGGTATCCCTTGGTGGTGCTTATTTTACCCCTGGACTGCTTTTTGGAAAAAGCTGGAAAGAGCCGTTTGTTGGAGGGCTCGGGGTCTTTTGGGCGTATGATTCCAGAACCATTTTATTTGAAATGGATGCGGAGACCTATCAATTTGCAAAAGCCAGCTCGTTAAATTCGTTTTCTATTTCGGCCTTCAAACCTTTTGCGGCGCATAGTCTTACCCCCTTCGGCGGTGGTGGATTGGGCATCAGCATGGTTGAAAATGAATATCAAAATCAGAGCTCCGATGGACGTGGGTTGTCTGTTCATGGCGGCGGAGGAATTGTTTTTAATCGCACAGCCACAGTGCAGCTTCGCGTTCAAGCCCGGTATGTAGTTGGATTGTTTGATATGAGCGGACTGAGGCAGGATTATCCTCGCATGATGCTTTTACGTATGGAACTTGCATTCGGCCGGTAACGAAAATGAGATGCCTGCTCTTCTTGATATCCGCGTTCTTCATAGGCTGCGCTACGACAAAAATTACCACGGAAGATGAAAATGCGGAAATATTTCTCGACGATCATCTGATGGGAATCGGCCAAGCCACGGTTGACAGGGTCGGGCCTCCCCACCAAGGCAAACTGGAAGCCAGAAGAGATGGCCAAATAGTCGGAGCCGAATCCATGAGCCGTTCTTTCACCTTTAAAACCCTCCTGTGGGGACTATGCAGTTATTACACCGGTTTTTACTGGGGCTGGTATTATCCGGAATCGATATTCATCCACACTATGGTTTTAAATAGCAATGTCCAAAAAGTTGAAAGCCTCTGGAGTAAGCCCCGCCAAAGCGTTTGGATGCAACCATTGAAATAAAAGCTTAACCGGAGCATTAAAGTATGGTCCAAACTTTTTGAGTTTCCTGGATTTGAAATGATCGCTATTCAAACAATTAGTGTGGAAGTAATGCAGCGTTAGCGCCAATGTAGACAGCTTTTTTGGGTTAAGTCAACAAGAGTTGCAGAATGGGCGGTATTGGAAAACGTATAAGTTTTAGTTAAATCATAATAGATCGATCGTCATTCCAAAACTTTACACTAAAGCCAACATTGCCAGGGACCTTGGGCCCTATTTTTTTAGTAACTCTTTCAAAATCAATCAAAGGTTGTCCAACTCGCACGGCGTGGAGGCCTCCATTTCGCACCCGCCGCAATTGAAGTTCATCACCACTCAAGCCATTTCAAACATATAAAAATGAAGAAAATCACGATAACCATTTGATTATGAAGGAGATGCGCAGAAATCCAAGAATTGGCGACAAGCAAAAAACCTCCTTACTAAATCCAAAAATTGCCCAGGAGCGGGTCGGAATGTAGGAATAAAGCAAAAAACATTTTCGCCAGGCTTGGCTATGCCCATATTCTTGCGCGCAACGCTCTCGATATAGCCACTGTCCTTTTCCAATCGGACTTTTTCCACCGCCAATTCCGCCCGCACTGCCGTTAAACTGTCGAGCTCACGGGCATGATCGGCATTGACCTTTCTCAACTTTATGAGGCCGAGCGCTCCTCTTGAACCACTCAGCACATGGTAAATTCCTAAGCCTAAGATGCTTAGGAATCACATATCGCAACCACTTTACTTTGCGTTTGGAGGGAGCAGGTTTGGCCACGGCTAAAAAACAACTGTTTCTCAATCTCATTTTAACATATTCACGTCTCTGCTCCCAGGGAAAGAGCTTGGCTCCCAATGCTCGACGGTTCAACTTACCCGCAACGAATGGACGCGGAAACATTACCTCCCTGCTTCCCACCATGCCCTTTGAAAAAAGGCCGGGCATACGCTTCACCTTGCCTTTCAATTGCAATTTCAGCAATCTTGCAAGCTGCCGATGCGCTGGTGCTTCCCGTAACCCTGACTGCGTGCGCGCCTGTGTAGAGATGGCATCCAAGCTCATCGGTACACTTCCCAGGACCGAAAGTAAAACGCGCGACTCACCATCCAGTCCTAGGCCGCTAACAGCAGGCTACCCTTACTCTGTCTCCTCTTTCTCAATGGATGCTCTAATTCAGGATGAGGAAATCAGTAATTTCCGAAAGGCATTATCGAAGGGGATTTCGTGTTTTCAGGGAAATTTTACTTTTTCAAATCTACTACAAGGAGCGGTCCATTCTAGAGTTTGGGAGCGAACCTTAGTTATTGAATTTGTGAAAAAATATTTCTAAATCATTTTTCAAACCAAAAAGGAGTAACGATGTTCAAGAAAATTTTGGTAGTGATCAGCCTTGCCGCAACTTTCTCTTCACCCGTAAAAGCGGCAGATTTTGCTGCCCCCATTAGACAGATTATTACCTGCAGCGACACCTGGTTTGAAATTGAATTGGTCGGCAAAACAATGCCATATAACGGCGGAAATTCACTAATACGGTTCATGGTGAAGTCTGGTTATGTTGGTGCGGAAAAATACAAGCAGCTGTATGCTATGTCTTTAACCGCCTTTGCAACGCAGACAAGTGTTTGGATAGGAACCTACGAGGCCACAACCACAACCAGCGTCGCTGGCGGTAATTGTAATACGAATAACACTCCAGCCCAAAACGCTTTTTCAATGTCTATCTATCGATAGTTGCAAGGAGAACGATTTTTACTGAAGGAAATTTTATGAAAAAAAATAACCTATTTTTGATTTTAATGGTGTTTCTCATTTGCATTAAAAATGCTCCTTCACAAACCTGCGGAAGTCTGAATGGAATTTCTTTACCTTGTTGGACGGATTTCTTAGGTGGTGAAGGTCCTGCCTCTTTGCCATTTTACCCATACGCGAAGAGGGAAAATGGCTGTAGTATTCCAGGAGCAACACCGGGCTCACTAGACAACTTCGCCAGTCTTGGTTATGATTTTAGTTTTAGATCAGCCTGCAATAAGCATGACAGGTGTTATTACACTATAGGTACAAACGCATTTGATTGCAATACTGGTTTAACCAAGAACCTCCTTGCTATTTGCGCCGAAGGACTTTTCCAATCACTTACTTGGTCAGACCTTGTTCCACCTATTGGATCATTGAGGGCCGCTGCAGTAAAAAGTTGCGAGGCAAAGGCAATAATAGTTGCTGGAGCAGTAAGTGGGACGGGATTTATCTACTATGACGCAGCTCAGGAAACGCAAAAAAGTTACTTAAGTATGGTTGATGGATTCCTAGGTGGTC
>JAYTHY010000038.1:0-38081 GCA_043732185.1 Fibrobacteria bacterium | reverse complement strand
AGCCCCCAAAGAGCACTACCAGCCAGAATCCCTGCTTTAATTGGCGCATCGCCGCTTGGTTGATGGGGAAGTGCGGCGCCTTGATGTCTTTGGGTTCTGGGTCGCGGACGAAAAATGCCAATAAGATAACCGCCAGGAATCCTGGTAGCGTTGCGATCCAAAAGATGCTGCGGAAGTTTCCATGCAAATATTTCATCAGGATTATGGCCAGCAAGGGTCCCAGCAGCGCGCCTACGGTGTCGAGGGATTGTCTTAAGCCAAATGCGGCCCCTCGAATTTCTGGAGGCGTCACATCGGCTATCAAAGCGTCGCGCGGAGCGCCGCGTATGCCTTTGCCAATCCGGTCTAGAAAGCGGGCGGCAAAGACCAGATTGGAGGTGGCGGCGAGTGCAAACAAGGGTTTGGTCGCGGCCCCAAGACTGTAGCCAATAAGGGCGAGAATTTTTCGTTTGCCTAACCAGTCACTGAGGCTACCAGAAAAGATCTTTACGATCATGGCCGTGCTTTCGGCCACCCCTTCGATAAAGCCAACTCGCATGGCGGAGACTCCTAGCACCGTGACGAGGAATAAAGGCAGCAAACTGTGAACCATTTCCGATGAAACGTCCATAAACAAACTGACAAAGCCTAATGTCCATACAGTGCGGGGAATGCCTTTGTTAATCATTCCATGAATCTAGCTTACATCGGGAGGAAATGGTTTCACGGTCGATTTTAATTTGAAGTTCAAGGAGGTACCCAGACACGATTTTCTTTGGAAGGAGGATGCTTTGGTTCTTGTCCCCGCATATGTAATTTGAATGTATGAAAATGAACAAATACGCGTACTGTGGTTAAAAAATGGCAAGGGCAGATGCTTTTCATTCTGCTTTTGGCCTGTTTGGTCGAAAGTGGTTTTTACCTGCGCCACCTATGGAAAAGGCAGCACCTAGCCTCATATCGATTAATTGGAAATTGGGTGTGGGACGACGGCAGGATTTTTGAGTTCGAAAAAATTAATTTCCGTTTCACTCCAGATTCTTTCTTTTTGGTGCAACGCTACATGGACCCGGAGCATCCAAAACATTTCATGCCCTGTTCCCAAATTGACCATCAAATCTACGCAGCCGGTCCATACTTTCTATCGGGAGACACTTTAAGGTTCAGAGGGAATTTTACTGATTCACGTTTCTCCAGGGACACATTGCGATTGTGCCGGGATACAGGTTTTAATGGGCTGTCCAATTTCACTTTAGAATCGGATTCACTCTGTCTAAAGGCAGGTGCGTTCGGGAAGAATTTCTGTCTTGTAAAGAATGTACCTAGTAACATCAAGGAGTAACTCGTAGACGATTCTGATCCATCCGTAAGGCTGATGACACATGAAACTCATTTTGATTAAACTTATTATCGCTTACTTTATCTTGTTAATTTCGGGCTGCGTTGGTCCATCGTGGCACTCGCTGCATAGGCTTGGCGGGCACCCCGTCAAAAGCAATATCCTGCGAACCGATTATGCAGGATCACGCGCTTGTTTTTATTGCCATCAAGAAATTTACCGGGAATACATGCAATCTCCGATGCATAATATGACCCGACTTCCCGGTTCTGCGCATATTCATGCGCCCTTTGACAGTGTGGTTTTTCATTTTAAAAATGATCGGGTTCGATTGGAGAGTCACGGTGGATTTCGATGGATGCACCTGGAGTCCCAAGAATTTGGAAATCATTTATATCGTGTTACAAAAGTTATAGGTGGACATCATCGCGAAGATTTTGCAGGGGTGGAAGTCGGCAAGTCGGATACTCTTACGGAAACCATATTGCCAGTCTCCTACATTATCAGGACCTCCGAGTTTCGATATAAAGGCTATTCCGTAATGGATCCGGAACGTCCTGGTCTTAAACCTGGAGCAGTTTGGAATCAGACCTGCATTTTTTGCCACAATACCGTTCCCTACTTATCAACGATTCTTGGCGCCTTGTCCGGATCGCGCATCCGTAATTATCAAGGCGAAGTGGTGGATGCGAACCTTCCCATGGATCGACGGTGGAGTATATTGATAACGGATTCAACGGAATTGCGCAATGCGCTTGCGGCCGAGATTCGTTTTTTACGCCACTCGAGCGTTCCGGAATTATTGCCCCTACCCAAATTAATTCGGACAGCATTAACAAGCACCAGTGCATTGTTTAACGAGACGCATTTAATTGAATTAGGGATTGGCTGTGAGTCATGCCATGGTGGCAGTCAGGAACATGTGGAACACCCTTGGATGTTTAATCCCAGCTTTGAACCGCACAGTGGTTTTTTACGCACCAAGCCACAAGTCCTTTCCTCTCAGGCTTTGCATGCCCAACAAATTACCCGTGTTTGTGCACGGTGCCATCAGGTTTTATTTACTGGATATCCATGGACCTGGGAAGGTGGGCACCGCAAGGATGATAATCCCGGTGGCGCGCATATCAATTCTGGTGAGGCGCGAGACATGCTATTGGGAAATTGTGCTGTTACCTGTACGGATTGTCATGATCCGCACCGACATGACGACTCACAACAGTTGGCACGATTAGAAGGTTCAGCTGGAAATGATGTTTGTTTGCGCTGCCACAGTCAATTTCAAAATCCTCAGGCATTGCGCACGCATTCTCATCACTCACTGGCTGGGCAAGGAAGTTTATGTCTAAACTGCCACATGCCGAGGAAAAATATGTCATTGGACACACGGCTTTCCCGTTACCATCGGGTGGGTTCACCCAATGATCCCGTGCGGGTGGAGCGCGATCGACCCCTGGAGTGCGCCCTTTGTCATGGTGAAAAATCCGTGGGTGAAATAATTGACACTATGGAACATTGGTGGCCACACAAATACGATCGTAAAAAGATTACTGAGCTTTATGGCAGTTTTTCCGCGAATCCCATTGAAGCGACACTTCGTCTTGGGAAACCGCATGAAAAAGCGGTGGCGCTTTATTTATCCGGCAAGCGTCATGAAATGAAATCGATCGCTTTGGTTACCCATGAGCTCAAGGGTCCCTATCCTCTAGTGCGGTATTATGCGGAAAATGCTTTGGTGGATTTACTTGGCGTTCCGTCGCCGCTTGATATGCATCAGGATACGACGGCTATCGCTCAGGCGGCTGAGGCATGGATTAGGAAGGCGGCTGGATTGCATTGAAGCCGATTAGGTATAATGGATTCGCTTTTCAACTTATATGATATCGCTATCGCATCCCAAAAAATCCATCAATCCCGTAGGGCCGGTAACCGACAAAACCAGTCGTGGTTATTCCTGTACAATTGTGTACGGAAATCCAGTCCCGGCTTGGATTCTAAACGAGAATTCCCAGAATTGGTGTTACTGGAATTGCCCTGTTTTTACACTGGCGCCTTGCGTGAGGCGATACAGATACGGACCTGAGTATACCTGGCGATATGGATAATACAGGGTATACACACCGGCATCCAATTTCTGGTCCAGCAGCATTCTGCCTTTGCCATTCGGTGACAGGATTTCAAGGCGCGCTGGCCCTGATGCCGGTAACTGGACGTCACAGCGAATTCTCCCTGACTCTCTGCTGATTTTCATCTCCAAACTTTCCAGCTTGGAAACACCCCGCACAGTTCCATCGCCATTAGTATTTAGAACAAAGCTACGACTGGTGTCACTGCCGTTGGCATTCTTGACAAGGAATCGATATCGGCCGGCCTGTGCGGCGCTGACAGCATTAAGGGAAAACACAATATTGGTTTCACCGGACAATGTCTGCCATCCGGATCCGGAAATTGCTTTTTGCCATTGATAGGTCATCTCAAAACCTCTAGCGGTGATGGAGGCACTGAACATACTGCCCAAGCTCACGGTTGTATCGCGCGGTTCCAGGACGATGTAAGGGGGTAGTTTTTTGAGGGCGGAAAATGCGTTCAGTCGACCATACCCGCATTGGCGATTGAATCCTTTGGCATCATATGGAATGTCCCCGATTTTGTCGCAGGTGGAACGCATGATGTTCAGTACCTGAAGGCGTGTGAGGTTTGGATTGGTGGATAAGATGAGCGCGGCGACGCCAGCCGCAACGGGCGTGGCTGCCGATGTGCCGCTAAAGCTGCTAGTATAGCCGGGGCCATTGGCATCCAAATAGGTGGTGGGTACTCCGCTAGGTGCCAGGAATGCAACCGTCTTTCCCGTGTCTCCCCATTGGCTGTAATCGGCTTTCTGATCCAAGCTGGTCGAGGCGCCTACCGAAATGGAATAATCGAACAGGGATGGATAGGATAACGTGCCCGTGCCCTCATTGCCCGCCGAAGTGAAAAGCAGAAAGCCTTTGCCCTGCCTACCATTTATGGCCGCCTCCTCGATGGCCGCTTGAAGGTAACTTCCTCGCGATCCGATAATGCTCAGCGTGCCTACTTGGGCGGAATCGGCGGCGTACAGAATGGCATCTGCAAAGTTTTTGTCTGAAGCAAACCCCCCATCTGGATAATTAGTGATCTTCATAGGCAAAATGGTCACTCCCGGAGCGACACCAATCACCCCAATATTATTGTCCCCTATGGCTCCCACGGCTCCAGCGCAAGTGGTTCCATGAGGGTATCCGCTGGTTATGGTCCAAGGCGGCTTACTTGGTGGGTAAGTGGTCCAGTTCATCCCACTGGGGGAAAGCTTCAAATCAGGATGTCCTTCGGGATCCCCTCCGTCGTCAAACACACCCACTACGATATTTTCATCTCCCCATCCAATGTCCCAGGCGAGATTCGCCATCAAGCCACGGCCATTCTTTCCATTCAAATGCCAGGCTTGCGCGTACATGGGATCGTTGGGAATGCGCGTCGGTTCAATCTGTCCCAAGAACTCCGGTTCCGCCCATTCGACGCCCGGATGCTGCGCGATGCGGTTGGCAATTTCCAATGAGCCTGTGCGGGTCTTGAGGTAATAAGCACGTGGGAGTTTCAGATTTTCCAGTAATTCCACCGGATAGGTTTTCAGTACTTCTTGCAAAATTTCGGGCCGGGATACTCTAAGGAGAATACGGTCCGTACATACCATGGTTCGCTTGAATTCAGGATCGTAGTATACTGGGCTGGTTTCCCGAATGGCTGGATCCTTTTCTATATCGATTTTGAAATCTGTGAACTTTTGCACGGGATTTCTAATGCCATTGGTTTGGCCAGCGAGGGCGTAGATTTCCATTTGGTCCCGGTTGGAAATGAAATTTCCGAAGCGCTTAGTGTTCCACTTAGACTGGAAGGCCGTGGCATGTAATTTACCTACGCTTTTATACCAAACCGCGATTTGATCCTTTTGCCGGATCAACGGGATTTTATTTCCTTGGAAGATGAAATACTCGTCTGCAGCCTGGTTTGGGGAATTTGGAATACCCTGGGAAACGCTGCAAACCAGGAGCAAAGTCGATACTAAGGCCAAGTAGGATTTATTTAAGATGGAAGCCTCCCGGCATTTGAATTACTGGAATTTCCCCGTCTTCACGCTTGCGCCTTGCGTCAGACGATACAGATACGGACCTGAGTAAACCTGGCGATATGGATAATACAGGGTATACACACCGGCATCCAATTTCTGGTTCAGCAGCATTCTGCTTTTGCCATTCGGTGACAGGATTTCAAGTCGCGCTGGCCCTGATGCCGGTAACTGGACGTCACAGCGGATTCTCCCTGACTCTCTACTGATTTTCATCTGCAAACTTCTCGGCCCGTAAACATCCCGCGCGCTTAACTCGCCACTTGTGCTCAGAACAAAGCTGCGGCTGGTGTCGCTGCCATTGGCATTCTTGACAAGGAATCGATAGCGGCCGGCCTGGGTGGCGCTGACGGCATTAAGGGCAAACACAGTATTGGTTTCACCGGACAATGTCTGCCATCCGGATCCGGAAATTGCTTTTTGCCATTGATAGGTTATCTCGAAACCTCTAGCGGTGATGGAGGCACTGAACATACTGCCCAGGCTCACTGTTGTATCGCGCGGTTCCATGACGATGTAGGGGGGCACTTTCTTCAAGGCGGAAAATGCGTTCAGTCGACCATACCCGCATTGGCGATTGAATCCTTTGGCATCATAGGTGACGTCCCCGATTTTGTCGCAGGTGGATCGCATGATATCCAGCACCTGGGTGCGGGTGAGATCGGGATTGGTGGACAGGATGAGCGCTGCGACTCCAGCCGCCACAGGCGTAGCCGCCGAAGTGCCACCGAAGCCGGTATAATAGGTGGGCCCGGTGGCATCCAAATAGGTGGTGGGTATTCCGCTTGGGGCTAGGAATTCCACAGTCTTTCCCGTATCTCCCCATTGACTGTAACTGGCTTTCAGATCCATGTAGGTCGAGGCACCTACGCAAATGGAATATTCGTACAAAGAAGGAGTGGTTATTGTGCTCAGACCCCCATTGCCCGACGAAGTAAAAAACAGGAAGCCTTTCCCTTTCCTGCCGTTGATAGCCGCTTCCTTGATGGCATCGCGAATGTAATTGCTCTCAAAACCGATGACGCTGATACTGCCAACTTGGGCAGAGTCGGCAGCATACAGAATTGCATCAGCCATACTTCTGTCCCAGGCAAACCCCGATTCGGGATAATTGGTGATTTTCATGGGCAGGATTGTCACGCCTGGCGCGACTCCAACCACTCCGATATTATTGTCTCCAATCGCTCCCACGGCTCCCGCGCACGCAGTACCATGGTGAGCGGCACTGCTAATTGTCCACGGAGGTTTGCTGTACGGAGTTGTAGTCCAGTTCATACCGCTAGGTGAGAGTCTCAGGTCCGGATGTCCCTTGGAATCTCCACCGTCGTCAAAAATGCCGACCACGATTTTCTCGTCTCCCCAACCAATGTCCCATGCGAGGCTCGCCATCAAACCTCGGCCTCCGTTGCCGTTTAGATGCCAGGCCTCAGGGAACATGGGATCGTTGGGGATGCGCGTCGGTTCAATCTGCCCCAAGAATTCCGGTTCCGCCCATTCGACTCCCGGATGCTGGGCGATGCGGTTGGCAATTTCTAAGGTACCCATTCGGGTCTTGAGTGCGTACGTGCGCGAAAGCTTCATGCCTTCCAACAATTCCACCGGATAGGTTTTCAACACCTCTTGCAATATCTCAGGACGAGAAACCCGGAGGAGAATCCGGTCCGAGCATACCACGGTTCGCTTGAATTCAGGATCGTAGTAAACGGGACCGATTTCCCGCGTGGCTGGATTGTTGCGCAAGTCGATTTGAAAATCGGCGAATTTTAAATCGGCATTTTTTTTACCGACGTTGTCCAGTTCGTTTGCTGGACCGGGGAGGGAGTACATTTCCATCCTCTCGCGATTGGATTTAAAATTGCCGGTTCGATTGGCATGCCACTTGGATTGAAAACTGGAAGCTGGCGGCGACTCTATGTTTTTATACCAGACCGCAACTTGATCGGATTTCCGGAGTAGAGGGATTTTTTTGCCTTGGAAAATGAAATATTCGTTTGCGGATTCGATTGGGAGGACGGGTGCTGCATGGGCGACACCATTTAAGAAAAACAGTACCGACACCAACGGCACGGTGTGTTTTTTCAGCATCAAAGCCTCCCGGCTTTAATCTAGGCCTCCGGCTCTGCTAAATAGGTCATTTTCGGTGATAAATATGGCTTTTCTGGGTAAAAATTTATCCTTTTCGGTTTTTTTGGAGCTCTTTGAATTCAGGAATCGGGGCCCATTGAAACGGTGTCATAGAATGCCGCCAATCCCTAACTTTCCAAGGCCATATTCCGTTTTCCACCCACAAAACAGGCAATTCAGTCAAATGAACGTTTTGGCTCCTCTTAAATTTCAAAATAAGAACTTAAGCGAACCCTTTGGGCAAAGCATGATAGGCGGTTAAGGCCCGTTTCCGAGCCATCCCATGTTCCACTAAAGGAAATGGATAGGTTTTTCCTAATTCAATTTTGGCCCGCTTCAATATTTCTGGAGGGGCATCCCAAGGTCTCTGAATCCATTTGTTTTCCAAGTGCGCCAACTCCGGAACCCAATGTCGGACATACTCACCATCAGGATCAAATCGTTCCCCCTGGGTTACTGGGTGGAAGATTCGGAAATAAGGAGCCGCGTCCGCGCCGCTGCCAGCCGTCCACTGCCAGCCCATGGTATTCTGTGCCAAGTCCGCGTCTACCAAAGTATCCCAAAACCAATCGGCTCCAGCCTGCCACGGGATCAATAGGTCCTTCACCAAAAACGAGGCCACTGCCATTCGTACGCGATTATGCATCCATCCCGTTGTCCAGAGTTGACGAAGGCCGGCATCCACGTAAGGGTAACCGGTAAGCCCTTTTTTCCAGGCCTGCAGGGAAAGGGAATCGGTCCGCCAGGGAAAGGCTTTAAAGGATGGGCGCAATGGTTTTTCCGGAGTCTGCGGAAAGTTCACGAGCAGATGATGTGAGAACTCACGCCAAATCAATTGTCTTTGGTAGGCCTGTAACGAAGCCCGTGCTTGAGGGCTGGTATCAATAGCAGCCACCTTTGTTTCTAGCGCTTGCCAGACTTCATGGATACTGATTTCGCCAAAATGAAAATGTGGCGAGAGCCGGGATGTACCTTCTGTATTGGGATCATCGCGTGATTCCAGATAACCGATCAACACTGCACTGATGCGTTCTTGTAATAATTCCCGCGCGCCGAGTAAACCCGGTTGCCAGCAAGCATTAAATTCCTGCGCCCAATTTATTTGATGGATCAGGTTAAATTCTTCAAGACGATTGGATCGCGGCCAACGCTCAGGCCCTATAATTTTCTTAGGAGCTTGGTCTCTAGGAGCTTTTTTCTTTGAGTTTTCAAGCACAGGCTGATAGGGTAGACTGGCTAGGCAGGCCCGATAAAACGGTGTGAAAACCTGGTAGGGGCCATTCGTTTTTGTGCGGATTGTTTCCGGTTCAAAAAGTAAAGCTCCGGCAAAGACGAGAACCTCCACTCCGAATTTTTCTAAAGCCTCTGCGATGACTTGATCGCGCTTTTCAATCAGCGGCTCATAACGCCGACTCCAGTATACGGCGCCGGCATCACTTTCTTTAATCAGATCATGGAGAATTTTTAAACTATTCCCATGCCGGAAAATTAGTTTTGACTGTCTTTTTTGAAGTTCAAGATCCAAAGCTAAAAGTGAATGATGCAACCACCAGCGACTGGCACCGCCCGGTGCCCACTTTCCTTCTCCCTCAGGATCAAAAATAAAAACGGGAATCACGGGCCCTTTTTTCATAGCCGCAATTAAGGCGGGATGATCGGAAAGCCGCAAATCCTGTCTTAGCCAAAGCAAGGTTGGTTTCATCTCAGCCATGTCCAAATCGGGATTTCAAAACTTCCGATCGGTGCCGGAAAATATTTTCCACTTGCCTGCGCACCATGGCCCCGGCAATGCAATCCGCGATCCAGCCGAAGGGTAGGGAGTAATGAATAATATCCACGACTTCCACGGAAGCGGGCCCGCGAGCGTGGAAATGATGTTCATGATGCCAGAGTCGGTAAGGTCCGATTCTTTGTTCGTCTACAAAGTATTCTTGAGCTTTAACTTGGGTGATTTCCGTAACCCACAAGGATTTAATCCCTAACAAGGGGCTTACCGAGTAACGGAGCATAAGTCCAGGATAGATCGTATCCGTAGGCTCAGACAAAACAACAAACCCCAAATCTTTGGGCGTAATTTCGGGTAGATTCCCGGGATTGGAAAAAAAACTCCAAGCTACTTCCAAGGAAATAGGCAGTACTTGGGTCTTATGCAGTCGAGTTATTGTGGCCATACCCAATAAAAGTATTAAAACGGTAATTTCCACGTTGCGATACTTTAAAAAAGGGTGACACTAGTATCCCATGGCTACCTGAAGGTTTTATCCAGAATTAGAGTGACCGTTCATTCATGGGTGTTGCGTTGGCCCGTCATCCCGTGAAACTCGTTGCTATTTAGAGAAGGATTTCGGAATAGGATCGGGTCTGCCCGGCCGCAGCCTGCTCGATTCCGAGCTGCAGTGAGGCTAGTGCCATGTTTAAATCTCCTCTTTCCATTCATTATTTGCTTGCTCATCGAATATACCGCACAGAATAGGCAGCGTCATGAAACTGAATGGAAATGTCGATGGATTGGGACGGATAGATTCCCGAGTAAGTGACTAGCTTGAATAACAATCTTAGTTTAAGCCATTGAAGGAAACACCATGGCTAAAACCCGTTTTCAGACCCGTATTATCTTAGTGCCTATTTTATTTTCCGCCTTAATGGTACAAGTCCATGCAGGCGCTTGGCCCATTCGGCCCGGACATGGAAATGCTACCCTAGGTTACTCTTTTTTAAAAACTGAATCCGTTTCCAATGGCCAAGGCCAAAAGGAACTTTATGGCGTTCAAGAGTCGGGGCTTTCCACCTTTGGGGAAACGGGCGTGATTCCAAGTTTGGCTCTTAACTGGAGTTGGGGATTCCTTAAAAGCGTAAGCTCGGACTCCATGGATAAGGTGGCGACAACCGATCCAGAACTGGGTCTAACCTATTGTCTAGGCCATCGAGGTAAATTTTATTTCTCTGCCATGGTCAATGCGAGGATTCCGGTTGGGCCAGAAAACACATCCCAAGTTCCGGATTTTGTTTATCCTCTTTTCTCACAGCGGGCATGGGCTTGGGAGGTACGGCCCGTATTGGGCTGGTCACAAACTGGGTGGTGGTTTCAAGCAAGCGCAGGGCCAAGATTACGTTCTGGTGGGTTAGCCTCTCAGGCCGGATATAACTTTGCCGGCGGCAAAAAATTGGGTGCATCCATCAGTACCATGCTAGCCTTTTCAGGCCTTTTTCCGTTGGATACGGAATTGGCCGGGAGCCCTGCTGATCGTGAAAAATATTTAGGATTCCAAGTAGCCTTTGCCTACCAGATTAAAAAGCATTGGGCAACCGGCGTGCAATTTGATGGTATGTTTGGCTCAAGTCAAGGAATGCCATTGAACTTGCGCTCAAATCTCTTTGGCCGATACGCTTGGTAAATGATTGCTTCGGATGTGGTTGATTGTGCTCATCAGGACCCTCAATTCATCTCACTCCCAGCCCCTCAAACTTCACAAATACCCCGCATTGCCATCGATCAATCCCAATTTTTCATTGAATAACCCCGAAATAATACTGTACATTTGTGCAGATGAACAAAATAGCATTCACTCATCTCCACGTGCACTCCGAGTTCTCCCTGCTGTCCGGAGTCCCCGCGATCAAAGACTTGGTCGCCAAAGCCAAAGCGCTCGGCATGTCGGCCTTGGCCCTGACCGATACCAACCGCATGAGCGGCCTCATCCTGTTCCATAAGGAATGCCTGGCCGCCGGAATAAAACCCATCCTGGGCGTGGAGCTGAGCGAAGTCTCCGGGCCGAAGGAAACGTTGGTGTTACTGGCAAAAAATGACGAAGGCTACGGCGACATCTGCGAACTCACCACGCTCCGCCAGCGTGATGGGGCTGCTTTCTCTTTTGCCAAAGCCTTCGCCAAGGAATGGCCCAATCTTTTTTTGCTGACGGCCGCGCCTCGCTGCCTTAAAGTCTTAGCCTCCGGCCCCAATCGTCCGCGTCTCTATGGCGAGTTGTTGCGCCATTTCCCCGAGGCCCGGGCCTGGAGCCGTGAGCTTGAAGAGTTGTGCCGATTGGAAAACCTCCCCATGGTGGCTTCCGGCGACTGCCGTTTTCTGGAACGACAGGATCATGAACTGCATCGCATCCTGAGAGCTATCGATCTCAATTCCACCTTGTCGCGCCTTAAGCCGGGCGAGAGCGCGCCAGAAGGTGCTTGGCTCCGTTCCCCTGCGCAGATGGCGGAGCTTTTCACGGATCGACCCGATGCTTTTGCCAACACCGATTTCATTGCTCTAAACTGCAATGCCACGCCGCCCATGGGAAAATGGATCATGCCCGAAATCGCCGTGCCCAAGGGTTACACGCCCGATACCTACCTGTCCCGGGTGGCCTCCGAAGGACTGTGGAAAAAATACGGAAATCGGCCCGAGTTTTCTAAGGCCCGGGCCATTCAGGAAATGGAACTCCAGGTGATTCGCAAACTCGGATATTCCTCCTACTTTCTCATGGTCAAGGAAGTGCGCGACTGGGCCGGTCGCAACTTGCGTAGTGCCTATCGCCGTGGCCGGGACTGCACCATCTTGCGCGGCAGCGGAGCCAACTCCATCACCTTTTTCAATCTGGGCGTATGCAATCTCGATCCCGTCGCCCACAATTTGTATTTCCAACGCTTTCTCAACGAAGACCGGGCCGCGCCGCCGGATGCCGATCTCGATTTCGGCTGGGATGAACGCGACCGGGCCCTCAAGTGGATGGTCGAACGCTTCGGGCGTGATCGCGTGGCCATCACCTGCACCACCAATTGCTTCCGCGGGCGGGCGGCTTTCCGCGAGGCCGCCAAGGTATTCGGATATTCCGACGAACAGGTTTCGACCGTGCTCGACAGTTTTCAAACCAAGGCCCGGCGTCTGGACGATGATACGATTCGCAGTATTCAAACTTGGGCCGCCAAGCTCCAGGGTAAGCCGCGTTTCATCGGCCAGCATCCAGGAGGTCTTATCATCACCAACCAGCCAATCTGGAGGCATGTGGCGTGTGAGTGGTCGAGAACCGCCGGGGGCGGTTCTTTAGGAGTTGGCAAAGCCAACTCCACGGAGCGGCAGGGCGATGGTGGCGGGCGGTTGGTGACGCAGGTGGATATGCACAATGGCATCGATGAACTGGGGCTGATCAAATTCGATTTGCTGGGCAATGGATCGATATCCGTTTTGCGCGACACCTTGGGTCAGCTTGAGGAGCAGGGTCAGCCGGATCCGGAAGTGTGGGACGTGGAGAAATGCCTGCGCGATCCGGCCGTGCGCGACATGCTCGTGGAGGGCAAGACCCGCGGGATCTTTTATATCGAAAGTCCGGCCCAGATCCGCCTCAACCAGAAGGCCAAGGTGGAGAGTTATCCGGAAGTGGTCATCACCTCCAGTCTTATCCGTCCCGCCGGCACCGGCTATTGTAAACTTTTTGTGGAAAGGCATCGCATGCTCAAGGAAAACGTCAAGGACTGGCACTTTCTGCATCCGGATCTGGAGGGTATCCTGGGAGATACCCATGATGTCTGCGCCTTTCAGGAAGACGTGATCCGCATCTGTCATGATATCGCGGGTCTGTCTTTCAAGCTTGCCGACCGCATCCGTAAGATGATGAATAGCCAGCACGAGGGCGCGCCGCAGCGGGCTGAATGGGAGCGGATCCGTTTGTTGTTCATCGAGGGGTGCAAGGGTAATTCCCTGCTCAGTCGTCCCATGAGTCAGCCGCAAGCTGAAGAATTGTGGGAGCGTGTGGCCTCCTTTTCCGGATTTTCTTTTTGCAAATCGCACAGCGCCAGTTATGCGGAACTTTCCTTTCAATGCGCGCATCTCAAGAGTCGTTATCCGGCGCAATTCCTCTCCGCCGTGATCAGCAACCGCCACGGTTTCTATAGCCGTGATGTCTACCTCGACGAAGCCCGGCGCTGGGGATTGCGCATACTGCCCCTGGACGTCAATAGCTCGCGTCTGGAATACCATGGCCGGGACAATTGGATCCGGCCCGGTCTTATGCCCGTGCGCGATTGCCGCGAGGCCGCTCTCAAGGTGTTGGTGCAGGAACGGAACGAGAACGGTCTCTATCGCGATTTACCCGATTTGCTGCAACGCGTTCCCCTGCACAAACGCGAGGCCGAGAATCTGATTCTGGCAGGTGCGTGCGCGTCCTTTGGCGCCAATCAGCCTGAGCTCCTGTATTTATTGGACGCGGTTTATGGCACGCTGGGAGCCGGTTCCAACCGTTCGGTGACCGGCCGTCCGACCCAGGGCGATCTTTTCGGGAATGTGGGGAGCGTGGCGGGCGCGGTGGGACCCGATTGGTCGACCAAGAGTTTGACGAACATCCATCGGAAAGCGGGGTTGGGCGATTATTCCCTCATGCAGAAATGTCTCAACGAACTGCGCATGTTGGGTTATGTCCTCTCCGCCAATATGCTGGAGGTGGTGGCTACGCACATGGCCGCCCGGAATGCCGTGCGCGCCGACGCTCTGCGCCATCACGTGGGCAAGCGCGTCAAGGTCTTGGGGATACCGGTAACGGATAGGTTACATCCGGTGGCCAATCGCGGCAACGACGATGGGGGTGGGCGATACATGAAGTTTTTGACCATGGCCGACAATACCGGCTACCTGGACGTGATCTTCTGGCCCGAAGCGTTGGAAAAATGGGGCGATGAACTGGTGGGGCAGGCGCAGTTCAGCGGCAACCTGCTTGAGATATGGGGCACGGTCAGCGAGGAATGGGACACCTATTCCGTGGTCGCAGATTCCGTGCGCATCGTGGAGTGGCTTCCCAATCAGGTCAATTTCGAAATGGCCTCGCTGCGTTTGCGTGAAGGGCTCAAGAACTATCCAGCCTATGCGCAGGACCTTGCATCGCTGGCAGCGTGAGGAGTGGATTTATTTTACGGTGGAAGCGCCGTAGAATTTTGCAACTTTATGAAAAAGATTAGGGGAGGGTCATTTGCAACCTGAAAAAAATGGACTTCTTGAAGAGTACGTGCTTGTCGATTTTGAAAACCTGAAAATTACCGGTCTCCCAGCTTTGCAGGAAAATCAGCACGTCCTGATTTTTACCGGGGAAAATCAGAACAAAATTGATTTTAATCTGGTCAAAGATTCACAAAAATATGGAGAGCGGGTAAACTGGATAAAAATTGATGGCAATGGCAAAAATGCTTTGGATTTCCATATCGCTTTTTACTTAGGTGAAATGGCTTCTAAAAATAAGACGGCTTATTTTTCAGTATTGTCAAAGGATAAAGGTTTTGATCCTCTCATCAAACACTTGATTGCCATCGGCATTAACTGTAAGCGAATAGATGAACTGAAAAAACTGCCTCCTAAAAAACAGGAACGGGCTCCCAAGAAGCAGGAAGATGAGGAAAGTTTTTATTTGAGAATGGTTGATGCGCTGCGAAAGCTGGATCAGAAAACCAGGCCGAAACGTATCACTTCCCTGAAGGCATTTCTGGGATCAAAGGGTAAATTGGAGGATGCGAATAAGGAAAAAATAGTGGAACGACTGGTGCAAGAGAACGTCATAAAACTAGATGACAAAAAAGTGGTTTACCAAGCTGTTTGAATCGAAGCGATCCATTGAGCAGAAAGTATCTGGGATTTATAAAATGACGGAGGAATTTTGAAATTTGGTGCTTTAAAAATCATTCCCATCGACCTTTTGCCGGCATACAAAGCCGCCATACCCAAGGATCTCAGGAAACGATTTAAGGCATTGCGGGAAAGCCCACTATCCACTCGAGCCTTCAGTTTCTACACCTCCATTTCAGCTATCGCTTCGTCGCGAATCGAGGGCGAACCGATGGAGGTGGACAGTTATGTCAAACATCGCATGTTGAAAATTGCCTATCTCCCGGATCTGGTGCAAAAGCCCAACGATCTTTATAAGGCGTATCAATATGCCCAGACTCATCCCCTGAATCGAAAAAACTTCCTGCAATCCCATAAGCTGCTAGGCATCCATTTGTTGCCTCGCAAATCCCTCGGAGCCTTACGCAAAACCGAGATGGTGGTGGTGGAGCATCAAACCCATCGCATCCAATACGAAGCTGCGCCCGCCGGGCAAGTTCCCATCCTGTTCGATTTGCTTTGGGGGGACATCAAAAAATTGGTGAAAATGGAATTGACCATGACGGAGGCCTTTTTTATGGCCGCGTCCATCCATTTGATTTTTGTCAACATCCATCCTTTTGAGGATGGCAATGGGCGGGTTGGAAGGCTTTTGGAAAAATGGTTTCTATCGGAGAAGTTGGGCCAGCAAGCGTGGTATCTGCAAAGCGAATACCATTATTATCAAAAGGTGGATCAGTACTATAAGAATCTGAATCGCATGGGGATTTTCTACCAGGATCTGGATTATTCCAAGTCATTGCCCTTCTTGCTCATTCTGCCAGCCTCCTCGAAATTGAAATAACGGTGCGGCCAACATGAAAGCTAAAGACATCCAGATCAAACTGAAAGCCTTGGGATCTCCCGAGGTCAAAGCCATCGCGCTGCGCTTCTTCAAAACCGGTCCCGGTGACTATGGCGAAGGCGATCGCTTCCACGGCATCAAGGTTCCCGTTATCCGAAGGGTGGTGGGGGAATACCGCGACCTGGCCTTTCCGGAGATCAAACGCCTTTTGGCGTCGCCTTTCCACGAGGATCGCTTCGCGGCCCTGGACATCATGGCGCGTCAATTCAAACGCGGCGATGAGGCTACGCGGGAAAAAATCTACCGGCTCTATATCGGCAGTGCGCGTTGGATCAACAATTGGGATTTGGTGGACGTTTCCGCCCCCCATATTCTGGGCGCGTATTTGGAAGCGCGGGATCGGGCGCCTTTGTATACACTTGCGCAATCCAAACATCTGTGGGAACGGCGCATGGCCATCGTTGCCACGTTGCGCTTTGTCCGCAAAAAGGATTCAGTCGACGCGCTGCGCATAGCGAAGCTGTTACTGGCCGCCCCCGAAGATCTGTTGCACAAGGCTGTGGGCTGGGTATTGCGGGAGGTGGGCAAGCGGGATCGCCACGCCGAAGAGGCTTTTCTGGTGCGCCATTACCGCACCATGCCGCGCACCATGCTGCGCTATGCCATCGAACATTTTTCTGAGCCTCGGCGGCAGGATTACCTCAAGGGTCGGGTGTGAATTTACCCCCACCCCGATTCCTGGCCATGGAAGCCGGCGACTTTCCCGCCCAGGCCATCGCCGCCTGGAACCCGTCCAAACGCGGCAAGCCCTTTGTGGTGGTGGACCAGGATCCGGACAACCATAAAACCTACGTGATCGCCTGCTCGCATGCGGCCCGGGCCCTGGGTTTGCGCGCAGGCATGCCCTTGACGGCGGCGCGGCGACGGGCCAGGCGTGTGGAGCCGGTGTTTCGCAATGTTGCTTGGGAAGCTGCGTTATGCGAGGAACTGCGCGGCGTGTGCAGCCGTTATACACCGGAGTTTGAGGTGCGTGCCGGCCACGGTCTCTTGGATGTAACCGGAACACCGGAGGTACGGTTGTCATCATTCACGGAGTTGGCCGAAAAGTTGCATCGCGACGTACTCCACGTGGCCGGCCTCGAAGATCTAGCCGTGGGTGCGGCCGCTTCACGGCTGATGGCCAGGGTGGTGGCAAGGATGGCATTGGAACATGGCGACTTCGTGGGTGTATGTCCGGAGGGCCAGGAGGAGGAGGTATTGGGGCCCTTGGAGCCGGGCTGCCTTCCGGGTCTTTCACCGCAGTGCCGGGAAAGGATTCGCCGCTATGCACTTACAAGTGTGGGGCAGATTCGCGCATTGGGACGACTGGCGTTGGAGACGCGTTTTGGCGCGGAGGGTAACAAACTATACACCTTGGCATGCGGACTCGATCTGGAAGAGATCAAAGCCGTGCGGCAGGGCGTCTTTGCGGAAACGGTATTGGAGGAGGATATCAACGATGACGACGCGCTGAGCCGCAAGGTGCGCCTTACGGTGGATAAGTTGGTTTTCCATTTGCGTAAAGGCGGGTTACAAGCGGATAAGATGACGGTGGCCATTCGCTACGCGGACGGCAAGGCTGTGCGAAAAACCTTGACCGTTCCTCGCACCGATGCGTTCCGTATCCTGGCGGACCAGGCGGTGGAAACGTTTCAGGCCTTGTACCTACGCCGCGTGGCCATTCGCTCCATTGCGCTCACGGTACCGACCCCCAAGGCAGATACGGGACAACAGAATTTATTCGATTCGACGGGGGATCGCCGACAAAAGGCTTTGGGCGATGCGCTGGCAAAAATCCGTAGCCGTTCGGGGTTCGGTAGCATTCTCAGTGGCGCAAACGTGGAAAGTGGTTAGTTTTTATTTTCTGAAACTCAAGTTGTGAACGCATGGAAAGCAGGCACTAAAATGGATTTCATCCCTCAAACAATCCAGGAAATCGAAAGCGCATCGGCACAAGTGTTGCACGAATTTTCCGGAGTATCCGCCGTGGACATGGATACGAAACCGGACGCTAACAGTTGGAGTATCAACGAATGCCTGGATCATATTATACAGAGTAACAAATCCTATTTCAAAACCCTGGATGCCATTGTTGCGGGACAATATCAGCCGAATATCTGGACCAAGCTGCCGCTTCTCCCCTCGTTTTGGGGGAAGATGATATATGGTGCATGTTCTCCCGAAACACAGAAAAAAACCAAGACGTTTAAAGTTTGGATGCCCGTCCGTTCTAGTTATGGTCGAAACCTGACCCAGGAATTCCTGGCAGCGAATCACGAGTTTACCGGTAAGTTACGGGGGATAAGGGAAAAGGACTTGGACACGGTGATTATTTCCTCACCAGCCGGCGCCTTCATAACCTACCCCTTGCGGATAGGAATAAAAATTTTGGCAGGACATGAAGTCAGGCATTTCAACCAAGCCAAGCGGGTTAAGGACAATTTGGCCAAGGCATGAGCACCTATATCGCCTTGCTCCGTGGCATCAATGTCAGCGGTCAGAAAATCATATTAATGGCGGATCTGAAAAAACTTTTTGAATCGTTGAAGTTCTCTGACGTGCAGACCTTGATCCAAAGCGGCAATGTGGTTTTTAAAAGTGAGAAGGGCCGGGATGAGGAATTGGTCTCGGCAATTGAAAAAGCCATCGCCAAGAAATATGCCTTTCAAGTTCCCGTGATCGTACGAAGCTTTGCAGAGCTGGAGGCCGTTCTCAAGGCCAATCCTTTCCGAAAGCTCAAGTTGCTGGAAAAGGAAAGGGTTTACATCTCCTTTTTATCGGACGCACCTGCTCCGACTGGCATAAAGAAATTGGAAAGCCTTAGCTCGAAAGTTGACGAGGTCCGGGTCATCAAACGTGAAGTGTATCTCCTATGCCGGGGCGGCTACGGGAAAACCCAATTTTCCAATGCCCTGGTGGAAAAATGTCTGGTCGTGAAATCAACCACCCGCAATCTGGAAACGACGCAAAAACTTTTGGACCTGGCCACAGTTTAAATAGTATACATTTGGGCAGTATGCGAGCCCAGGCCAAGTGGAAATCCAGTCCCCGTCCCAGCAAATGGAAATCCCACCCTTTTCCACCAGACATTGCTCAGCTAGGTGTGCTGGTTGGTACAGGGGGATTTGAGTATTCGGATTGGTCGGATTGTTTTTATCCGCCTGCGGGCCGGGGGGCGCGCACGTTCAACGCCTCATCGCGGGAATGCTTCCAATATTACCAGCAGTATTTCACTTTCCTGGAAATCGCTCCTTCCATCAGCCAAGAACCTCAGTTGCAACAGTTTGTCGAATTGGAGCGCAGCAGCAAGCCTGGAATGCGGTTTTCCGTCAAGGTGCTTGGCGACATTTCGCATAAAAGCATCTGGGATGTTAAGCAAGGCAAGTCCTTACTTAACAAGTATGTAACGGCTGTGAGTCCATTGGTTGAAAGCGGTCGTTTCCACACCTTTCTCATTCAGTTGGACGAGGGCTTGGAACGCAATCGCAAGGTTTTGGATTCGCTATTGCAAACGGCGTCCGTGGCGATTTCTCACGGGCTGGATGTGCATGTTGAATTCCGCAACCATACCTGGCATCAGGAATCGGTGCTGGAAGCCTTGAAAAATGCTGGCGTGGGCATTTGCAATACAGACATTCCGGCCCTGCCGCAGGCCTTTCCCCTTAAAGCCTATGCGACTTCGCGCAAGGGGTATTTGCGTTACAGTGGATTGAATCTGGCGGCATGGGAAGCCACCGCTGAAGGGGCCTTTCATGGGTCTCCGGCCGAGCGTCAGCGCGCCAACCAATCCCGCTATGACTATCTGTATTCGCGAGAGGAGTTGAAAAAAAGAGTGCGCGGGCAAATACAATTGTTGGCAAAGGTGGACACCATGGCAGTCGTATTCTTAAATCATGTTGGATCCGGCGCCGCTGTGAACGCCCTTCAGAATATGCACATGTTGGCCGAACAAATTGGCTAGGACTATAGCTTGTGAATAAATTAGCTAGGACTTCACGTCCGATTCCGGATTGTCCCGATCTAAAATAAAGGGGCGTTCAAAATAAAGGCATACGGATTCCAGCAAAGCATCCGTTTCCGCCCGTAGAAATACCCAGCCCTCCGCCCACCATTTTTCCGCTTCCTGTTCGATGATGCGCGCCATCGTTTCCGGTTTCCAGTCGGCAGGAATAGGGATCAAAGATTCTCGTGTTTCCTTCATACAACGTGCGCCTGTGCTACTTGATTTTCCTTTTTGACCGGAATCCTGTTTCACTATTATGGGCTAGATCCTCAGCAAAAATTTCTTCGAAAATATTCCAGATGGAGAGAAACAAGGCGGCGATAATAGGCCCGATGATGAAACCGGCCAATCCAAACATTCCCAGTCCTCCCAAGGTACTGAGCAGCACCATCAAATCGTGCATCTTGATATCCTTGCCCACCACCATGGGTCTAACAAAGTTGTCGACGCTGGAAATGACAATGCTGCCCACTCCCACTACCCACAGCGAGGAAATCCAGTGACCTTGCAACAGTAACGTTAAGGCTACTGGCATCCAAACCAGGGCCGTTCCCACTGCTGGAATGAGGCTGGCAAAAACCATGAGGACGCCTAAAAAAATGGGAGAATGCATGCCGACGGCCCAGTATAGAATGGCGCCGATGGAACCTTGAATGATGCCGATGGCTAAAAAGCCTTTCAGTGTTCCCTTGCTCACGGAAATGAATTTCTCTAGAAGAATTCGTTCGTATTCATCTTTGAGGGGCGACAAGCGTATCATGCGTCCTAGCAGTTGTGGGCCGTCGATATAGAAGTAGAACATGATGAACAGCATCAGAAAAAAGGTGAGCAGATTGTTGGCGGCGGATAGGGAAATATCCGCGCTGTGTTGGAGAATAAACTGTAATGCAGTTTGGATTCCATCGAAGGCCAATTTGGAAAGATTCGCAGCGTTAAGTTTTTCCAGCAGCCCGGGGAAGCGAGATTGCAGGCTTTGGAGTACGGATTCCAGGCGGCCGCGCCACTGATCCATATCGAAATTGCCGATTAGCCCCACAGCTTCTTGGTACGCCGCGGCTGAAATGGCGATAAGCGGTAGCACCAAGACCAACACCAGCGAAAGCAAAGTCAAAAGTGCCGAAACTGTTGGCTTCTGAGTTTTGTTTTTGATCCATTGGTAGAAGGGATAGGTTAGGCCAGTGAAAATAGCGGCCAGGAACAGAGGCATGAGGAAGTCGCGCAGCATTAAGACAAAGACGATGCTGACAGCCAGCAAGTAGATGAGAAAGGTCGCTTTTTGAAAAGGCGTGCTGTATTCGTGCTTTGTAATAGGTTCAGTCATGCATAGAAAATGGTTAACTGAACTGACCATGGCAACATTCTTTTAAAAGGGCTGTTTTTGTCGTAAGGGTGGGAAAAATCGAATAGAAAGGGGGATTTGGATTTGTGCTATAATTTATGGATGATCCAACTGGAGGCTTCCAATATCCCGTTTTGGACCGCTTTGACCAAGGCGGAGCAAGATTTTGAAAGTGAGCATAAAATCGGAATTTATTATCAGCGAAACCGAGGTCATTACAAAAAAGCAAGACATCCTATAGGACGTTTAGTCCTTATCCTGCGACAGCATCCATGATCCGTTGTCAAAACTGTTCGGCACCGCTTTCCGAATTCAAGGGCACCTGCGAATACTGTGGGTCCTACAACAATGTCGACCGCGACTTGCTCATGAATGCGCCTCTTTCCTCCGGGCCATCGACTTTGGTCTGTCCTGTATGTGGTGGTGAGATGCGGAATATCAAGCTGGGAATGGAAGGCGATACACCGCTTTGCGCGGACCAGTGCGCAACCTGCTTCGGACTCTTTTTCCCATTCTTTAAGCTCGAAATCGTCCTCAACGATTTGGCTCGGTTCGGATTTCTCAAAGACACGCCTCGTTTAACGGACCTTGCGCGCAACTCACCCGTGGAAACTAAAATAACCTACCGGAAATGCCCGGTATGCGCCAAGATCATGAATCGGACCAATTTTGGGAAACGCAGTGGTGTGATCACGGACCAGTGCCACGGACATGGCGTCTGGTTGGATGCGGGGGAGTTGCAACGTTTGGTGGAATGGAAAAACGCTGGGGGCAAACTCGTCGATGAGGAATACCGCAAGGAAGAGGCGCGGATTCAAGAACAACGCGAGAAGCGTATTCGTGAAGATTTGTTGCGGAGGAAAAGAGAAGCAAATCAGCAGGACCCATACTGACGGGCTATATTCACCCATGATTTATTTGAGTCGCTTCAAAGGAAAAATGTAACTTTCCATATGGAACCATATGGTTCCAGGTATTTTCAGTACGATTAAAGGACGCGACGGAATATGGTGGTGGATACTTTACTGAGCGCATTATGGAGGGATGTCGTGGAAGACAAGCTTCTGCGCGTTTATTCCATTCAAGATTGCGCCGCCAATTCTCGCATTTATCCTAATCTGGTGCTTGCGATGGCCGATAACGCCTGTCTCTACCAGGGAAATCTGCCGAAAGTATTGTTGGAGGCTGCCCCGCATCTGGTTCGGCTTGCCGCTCTATCTTCCTATACCCGCTGGTATGGGCAAGAAAGTTGGCAAAAAAATTGGGGGGTTTTCTTTCAATCCAAAGTCAATCTCACCTTACTGCGTCAGCATTTTCAGCGCTTGCTATTGGTAAAACGGGAATCCGGATCGACCATGGCTTTTCGGTTTTTTGATCCTCGCATACTACGCGTTTATTTGCCTACGTGTACTTCGGAGGAATTGGCAACGTTTTTCGGGCCTGTTGATCGGTTCTTTGTGGAGAGTGAGGATGGGAAGGACTTGATCCGATTCAGCTTCGAGCAGAATAAATTGAAAATTGGAAACGTACCGGTGTCGGTAGCCAAAAATGCCCATTAAAATCAGAAATGCAAATTACGATTGGGAGTTTAGCGCAAGCTTCGGTCACGCTCAAGGTGCGCAGGCTCTAGCCTTCCGCGATGTCTGGCATGCGAGAAGTACAGTAGTGAACCTGTTTTCCCACACTAAAGATTTAGGAAGATTCCGTGGATTCCTATCCACGGAAGTCCGCTGGGCCGATGTTGCGAAGTACGATAATGTGGCATTATTCCAAAGAGTTGCCCAGAGTTTGTGTTCAGGTGGGATTCAATTGCGGATGCAGGAAGTGGTTCACGCGCAATTCTCCAAACCTAACGCACCGGTTGCAATTCAGGAGACGGAGTTGGAGGCCTGGGTTGAACCGGAGCCGGAGCCAGAAGCCAACGAAGCACCGGAACAATTCGCCGTTGCCCCTGAACAGGCTCGCGCATTGGCCGCAGAAAACCGTGCTTTGGCAGAATCCGGCGCGCCTTTCAAGGAAGTGTGTCAGAACCAAGCCAATTGCCCAGTTTGCAGTGCCGGCCATACGGTGATGGCCTGATACTGGAGCAAAGTCATTTGCGCCCACTTGATTTTGTCAAAAAAGTGGGGAAGGGCAAGACTCTTTCCCAGCACCTTACCGCAGAGGAAAGTCGCGAAGCGTTTGAGGCATTGCTGGACGGGCGCTTCACCGCTGCACAGGCTGGGGCTTTTCTACAGGCCTTGCGTATCAAGGAGCTTAGTCAAGATGAGCTGGATGCCTTAGCGCATGTTTTTAGAAAGCGGACTTCGCTTCTCGCTCCCTTGTCCGGAGAAAAAACTTTGGTGCTCAACCTGGCCTCCGACACCGCCCGGAAAGGCGGTCTCGTATCCCTATTGGCCGCACATTTGTTACGCCGTTTTGGAGTAGGCGTGGGGCTAATACAGAGCACACCCGTTCTAAGTGGAAATCGGATGTCCTTCGATACCTCTTGGAGTCTGGCACCCATTTTGGATCAAACGGAAACTATGGGAATGGGTTCCAGTGCTGTTGTTCCCAAAGTGGTTGACACCGGTTCTTTGGTAATGGGCCTGTCAAGTTTGGACGCGCTGCGCGGAGAGCTGGGATTCCGTTCCTGCTTGCACACAGCGGAAAAGTTGGTAAACCCTTGGCCGAGTTCGCCGATGCTGCTGGGAATTTCGCATCAGCACTATGCTTTCCGCCTGGCCGGAACCATGGCTAGCCTGGGACAGGAAGGCTGGATAATCCTCGGCAACCATGGCACAGTGGATTTGGTTCTCCATAAAGAAACAGCCATCGTCACGATGCAGGCCAATCAGGTGCAAGAAGGAAAAACCGTCCCCGCGGAACTGGGTTTAGATTTGTCGCCGGATATTTATACTTTGGCCAATTTCCCGCACTGGGAAGCTTGGCTGGAAACGCCACGGGACAAAAGGGTGATGCGGGCGGTACACTATCAATTAGCGGTTTTCTTGTGGGCGGCCGGAGTGGCAAAAGATGCTCGAGCGGGGTTGACCTTGAGCTGCCAGGCATTACCTAACTTGTTTGGGGAGGATTAACGTGGCGGAAGGCAACAGCAAGAAAAGAATCGCCCGGACGGGTTCAACCCAGTCCGGTGTGGCCGGCACGCCGATGCAGGCCATTCGCGAGGTGTTCGGATATTTACGTCGTTACCGCAATCAAGTGTTTGTGCTCAAGGTGGACGATTCCTTGATGAGTCGCCCGTTGTTTTCCCTACTGATTAAGGACATCGTTCTTTTGCAGCAAACTGGTATCAAGATCATTCTGGTTCCGGGAGCGAAGCAATCCATCGACAAGGTATTGAAAACTTATAAAATCAATTCTCCCATCAAAGATGAAGTGCGCATCACCTCGGCGGAGGCCATGCCCTTGGTCAAGCTGGGCGCTTCTAATGTGACCAATGCGGTCATGTCTCTTCTGTCCGAAAACGGTGCCCATGGCGTCGTGGGCAATTGGGTACGAGCTAGGGCAATAGGGGTTCGTAATGGTTTGGACTTTCAGCATACGGGTCGCGTGGAAAAGGTGGATGTACAGCTAATTGAAAATATGTTGGAGGATCAGCTCATTCCCATCGTCCCCAATATCGGTTGGAATGTAGTGGGCAAGGACTATAACCTATCGAGCAATGAACTTGCTGTAGCCATTGCCAAAGCTATGCGTGCATCAAAGCTTTTCTTTATCGGAGCAGAGACGGGAATTCCGGTTATTTCCGAATGTGCTTTTGCGGACGCGGGTGAAAAGGCCACGGGATTTTTTTCCAATCTCGATTTGGAAGAAGGCAATATTCTCTTGCGCGACTATGCGCACAGTTTAAAACCCGAACATAAAGAATTGGTGGCCTTGGCCATGGATGCCTGCGCGGCGGGCGTGGATCGCGTTCACCTTATCGACGGATCCCAGGACGGCATTCTGCTTCAGGAGATTTTTTCGAGCAGCGGCCGGGGAACTATGTTTTATGCCAATCAATACGATAAAATTCGCGCCGCCTGGCCCACGGATATTCCTGAAATCCTGCGAATCATGCAACCCTATGTGGATGATGGTGTGCTTATCCAAAGGAATGCAGAAGACATCGGTGAGGGCTTGGAAGAGTTCGTTGTATTCAAGATTGATGACACTCTACATGGCTGTGCCGCCTTGCATATTTACCCGGGAAAAATCGCAGAACTCCATGCAGTAGTGGTGGATGCCAATCATGCCGGTCAAGGGACAGGCCGTAAAATTGTTTCCTACCTAATCGACAAAGCAAAAAAGGCGGAAGTCAAAACGGTTTTTCTGCTTACCACCCAGACCAGCGATTTTTTCATGCGCAATGGATTTCGCGAAGCTCCGATGACCATTCTCCCTCCGGAAAAACTGGCGACCTATAATCTCGATCGCAATTCCCGGGTTTTGGCCATCGAACTTTAAACTGACTTAAAAGCCTAGCGAAATTCTCGATCAAGAATGGAGGCGATGAAACGCTCCAAGCTAATCGGATAAAACCTGGGCTGCGGACACCAGATGACGCCCATATTGATGATTTCCGCGCGGTTCAATTCATTGAGGACTTGAGCGAGCAATTCCTTATCGTCCCCGGGAAGTTCTTCCACAATCAGATGTTCATTGCGAATCCGATAGTTCTTTTTGGGCGCCTTACTGAAAGAAAAAAGCCGGGCCGATAAACTTTTATCCATAAAAGGTTCGGACTCTGGAAACATTTCTGCAAAATGCTCATCTTGATGCGAAATCGTAAACAATAACTTGGGGCTTACGGTAATTTTTCCGGTAAGCTTTACGGAACCCGGGGGCTTGGAAGAGGATTCGTCCGCTTCATCATTGGGCCCCACCAGTGTAAAGGGCAGAGTATGGTATCCTGCCACGATGCCAGTAATGGGAGACCGCCGGACTTCCGTGGTCTTATAAATGTGTTTTAGACGTTCCTGATTGCCGTCGGCGTTATCCATAAAGTCAGACATGGATTCAAAGTTACAATTTTCCGGTCCAGGTGCTCCACTGGCTGCGGAACCGATCTTCGGTAAATAAAACAGCCCCTTGCCGCGCAGTAAGAAAGAGCTGTGAGCCAAGTTGTTGCAGGGTTTGTACCGTGGTTGGCCCTGGGTGCCCAAAGCGATTTTTACGACCTGCCGAAAGAATCGCAATGGCCGGATGCAGTTGATCCAGAAACGCTGGTGGGTTGGAGCGGTCGCTGCCATGATGTGGCACTTTAAGAATAGCCCCGGTCAGATTGGGGTAGGCATGATTCAAGAGTATCTCTTGGGCGGGTGCTTCCATGTCTCCGGTGAATAAAAATCGTTTCTCATGCACTTGTAAAAATGTGACTACGGAGTTGTCATTGCGCTCCGAAAATTGTCCCGGATAGGCCGGCGACAATACATGCATGGAGATTCCGGGATACTGATACAGCCTCTGGCCCCGCTGTACGGGCGTCATGGGAATGTTGTGCTTGGCTAAAACAGCCTGTAATTCTTTCCAAGCATGGGTATCCGCTTCGATACCGGGATAGACGACTCTGCCGATTTCCATATGTTCGGCTATATAGGCCAGGCCCCCATAATGATCGAGGTCCGGATGGGTCACCACCACTATGTCCAGTCGCGGAATCCCATGGAACCGTAAAAAGGGAAGCACCACATTTTTACCTGCTTCCGGTGGACCAGCATCTATAAGCAGGGTGGCTTCTGGAAGTTTGCAAACAATTCCATCGCCCTGACCCACATCGAGAAATGTTATGGCCAGGGGTTCTTGCCACCAGGCATAGAGCTGCTCGTAAACCCATCTACCAGAAAAAAGTGTGACTCCGATCAGAATCAAAAGACGTCCTCGACCTCTTGCCGCCACATACGGAAATACCAGTAAAAATAGAATGAGAACCAGGCCCCACATCCAGGGAAGAGTGGATACCGATTGCGCGGAACCGGGTCCATGGGCGAGTGCATGGACGCATGTAGCCAGTGCCTGAGAAAATGTGCCTGCTGTTGCACCAAAAGCAGTCCCAATCCAGGGCAATGGATGAAAAAGTATCGTGAGGCAAGAGGCTACCAGCATGCCGGAGCTGAGTGCAATAGTGGCCAGATTTCCAAGTAGAGAGGAGGGCGAAAGAGAGTGTACGGTGTTAGACAGAATGGGATAAGCTGCCAGATAAAGAATAATGCTGAACAAAGCCGTAGAAACCAAATACGTTGTCACCGGCTTCCGGATTTTCCATCTCTTGAGTACACCTGCCAACGTACGGGAATACAGGATTAAGAAAAAAGTGGCGGCAAAGGAAAGTTGGAAACCCAGCGATAAGATTTGATAGGGCATGCAGAATAGGCTAAGTGTAGCGGCCCAGCCTAGGTTGTTCATGGCCATTCCTGGCCGCTCCCAAAGCACACCGGGAAGCATGCACCAGAACATGAGTGCCGAACGCAAAACGCTGATCGATCCGCCGCAAACGGGAACATAAATGCCAATCAGGACTCCGGTAATGACAAATGCCATTTTACGAGGCAGGCGCAATAGAGAAAAAAGTTGCAGAAGAATAAGGGCAATTAAACCGATATGTTGCCCGCTGATAGCCAGAATATGCAGCATACCGCTGGCACGAAAATCATCCACAAGCTTAGGATCCAGGCCTTCCATGGAACCGAGCAAACAGGCCCTAAGCAACGGAGCTTGTGCGGCTGGGACTGCGCCTGTAAGATATGCCTCCAGGGTGGCATGGATAGAATTGATGCAACGCTGATACCAAAGCGGGCGTCTCACCAGCGCAATGGTTTCGGCGCGAAAATTGGCGTCCACGCCTATCGAACGCAAATAATTTGGAAAGTCGAACTGGCCAGGATTGGTAGGCGGGGCAATGGGGGATTCTGTCACCTGCAATTTCAAAGACTGTCCGGGTTGCAATTGAAAATCAGGTGCATGAGATTGTATGCGCACGAGTCCATCAGATGTGGAAAGCAGAAAGGAGCAGGTCGGTATGCATTGAGGGGTACCGGCTATGGTGCCGGTTATGCTGCCAGTTAGGGTCCGAGTTTCGGCTATACTGCGTTGGGAAGGGAGCAGCGGATTCCAAATCGCGTTAAGGTAAAGACTCCAAGCTGTAAAGAGCAGGCTTTGGATGGCCAATCTTTTGGCCATGCGTCGCTCCAAAAACCAGGCCATAGCCAGAAACCCCAACACAGAAAATCTTGGCCATAAAAAATTATCCAGGCATCCCCATAGTATTGGTATCGCCAGGAATAATCCGTATTGATGGCGATAATGCCGGGCAGACTCCATGGGCCAGGCGTCGAGAATCTTGACCAGGCGGCGAAGCCAATGGGTACTGCGGGTAAACATATCGCGAAAAATAATGTCATACGCTGTGAATGCGTGTGACGGCTAGCACATTAATAAACAGTTGCGTTTTAGGTAAGGCGGAATGTAAGGCGGAAGGTAAGCGGACAGTGAGGAATGCTGAGCGGCGAAATGGGGTAAAAAAAATTGGGCAAAAAAAAGGACCGGCAGTGCCGGTCCTCGGTGACTCTCGAGAGGAGTCTATTTCTTTTTCTTGGCAGGAGCCTTTTTGCCAACGACGCCACCGATGGCTTCTTTAGCAGCCTTGGCTACGCGGAATTTCACAACGCGCTTGGCGGGAATCTTGATGGCTTCGCCGGTGGCGGGATTGCGACCCATGCGAGCCTTGCGGTTCACGAGTACGATCTTGCCGAGGCCTGGAAGGGTGAAGCCATTCTTAGCATTCTTGTAAGCAAGCGCAGCTTGGCTTTCGAAGAATCCGCGAACCTGGACTTTGGTGAGTCCGTTGGTCGTTGCAAGTTGATCCACGATTTGACTTTGGGTAAGGCTTTTCTCTGCCATGTTACGTCCTTGATTAGATGTTGAATGAACACGAAAAATACATCGGCACACTATTGTACGTAAAAATAAAAATGGATTTCATCAACTAAATAATCATTCCCGACCCAATGGGGTGGGCTTCCCGGAGGGCTTGCGGGATTGTTAGTGGGCTGCCATACCGGTTAAGTGAACCAGGGTATCCTCGTGAAAGGCCATGCCATACTTGACCGATCCGCTGTCCGAGGAAAAATAATCCCAAAGGGAATCGCGCGTATCCAAGATTCTGGAGGTGTCGATTGTCGGGTTGCTCCACCTGATGCCGTACTGATTATTTTGCGTACGATTAGGTTGGCCGTAAAGAAAAATGATCATCTCTTTAGTCATGCCTTCGGCTGCATTTCCCGCGAGGAAAGGCCCCTTAAGTCGTTGTGGTATAAGGGCTCCCGTCTGTTCCACATAATCCTGACGCTCGACCTCAGTAAGTCCCCCACGGACGATGGCGCGATTGCCACAGCCAAAGAAAAGACCGATTAGAAACAGTGAAAAAGTGCGGGCCTGCATACGGGTAATCCATATTCTACCCCTTTTTTAAAAGTTCGCTTGGCATTTCTGCACAGATTGTTGATGGCCCCTTGTTACCTTTTATACCGAATGATTTCGCCACCAGACAGTCATTGTAAATGGATTATGGCCGTTTTGAGGCCGGTAGAGAAGCCTCGGGAGGGCTTATGGCAAGGTCTGGAAGAGTCCTTTGGACCCATCGATTATAAAGGCCAGTTCTGGCCTTTCGCAGGTACAGACTATTATCAGGATGAGTTTGGAACCCTACTGGAAAGGGGTTTCGTGGCTTTTCGAGGTGCTTTCGGACCAGAAAAGTTGCCTATGCTCAAACATAAAGCGGCCCGCCTGGAACACTCTTGGGCCCAGAATGGGAAACGCATCTTCAATCTGGACATAGGCTATATGGACCCGGATAAGGTTGTTTTAGCTTCCTTCAAACGGGGGCCAAACAAAATTTTTCTTGGAGATGGCGTCTATGCAGACATGGTGTTAAGATATACAGAAGGTCGTTTTGAGCCATTACCATGGACCTTTTCCGACTTTCATGATGGCAGATATCAGAAAAGTTTGTTGAGTATCAGACAGAAATTAAAATCGGAACTTCGTAAATTCCGTGGCGCAATGCCGGAAATGCCAACATGAATAGCGGAGTCGTAGCAAATAAAACCCCTGCCCATTTTGGATGGGGCCAGTACTTACTGAGCATGCTGGCAGTTTGGATTTTAACAGCATGCGGCAACTTCACTTTGGATCCCCCAGCCAGCTCCGGCGGTGGGGACCGGCGCGCCTATGTCAATGACAGCGCCAGTGCCGACTCTTTGACTCCGGCCCTGATTCGCACGGGCATCAGATTCGTTATGCAACCTGGGAAAGCCTATCAGCTTTCGGTTAATACGGATAGAAGCAATGATCACCTAACGGTCTTTTATTTTAAGAATGGCTCTGCAAGCCAATACCAAAGCCTAGCCGCAACGCTGGCGCCAGGGAAGGAAATCTTTCCGCTGGTATCGGATCAGAATACGGCCCAATTATTTTTGGCGCAAATGGTGGTTCCCGATGGTCTAGGAGCCATTAAAGGTCTGGGTCACGTCTCTTTGATTTCCTTTGCAGCCATTGGGGCGGATACGTTGCATTTGCGCCTGATTTTCGTGCGCAAGCTTATGAACCTTCCCGATTCCATTTCTAAAGCGGACTTTGCCCGCAAGCTATTTGCTGCCATGGCACCCATTTATTCACCCTATGGAATTGTCCTAGTGGGCACGTATGAAATTGTGGCGCCCACCCAGAGTAGAATGGTTTTCCCTTTCAGCAACACCTATGTTCCACTTCCCGGCACCCGTGTCATGAATAACGCCCATATCTACCTAGTCGACACAATATCCATTGGCGATCCCGGCTCGGGCCTAGTGGGTGAAGTACTTGGATTTGCGCCCAGGGAAGTTGTTGATCTGGACCAAGATAACCAAAGCCGCGTAGTCCTTGCCAATCCGTATCCCTTGCACACTACCATTCCCAGATTGGCTATTACAACTGCCCATGAGCTCGGGCATTTTTTCGGATTAAGGCATACGGTATCCACTCAACATGATTTGCTTCAAGACGATGACTTTTCGAATACGGAAGACGGCTTTACGGATACCGATGTCTGCAACTTGAACCAGGTTTTGATTAAAAAAAGCGCGGCACCGGATTGGATCAAAAAGGGAACCACGCCCTACTGCCTGCGGATGGCTGATAATTCTTGCAATGGACTAGTATGTGATCTCAAAAACCTGATGCATCCCGTAGATTGTGGTTTGCTCACTCAAACGGCTTTGTCTCCCCAACAAGCTAATTTCCTGAAAAAAAACCTTGCGACCTATCGGCATTGACTTTTGGAACAGGAAGTGATCATTCCATGGCAAGCGGTTGCAGGGAATTGACGATATCGTAAAACACCTGAACCTTGGTTTCCATGTTCTCCTGACGCATGCCATGATAGCGAATGAAGGCACAGTAATTGGCCCAAAAGGCATGGCAGACGATCCAATACCGCTCATCGGGACCAATGCTGCGCGTCACTATGGTGATGATTTTGTATGGGTTTTCCGTCATCACCGTTTTCAAAGGCTGCAGTTTTTGTTCGCGTAAATAGGCTTCGTGAAATTCCGAGATTTCCACGTCTTCGGCTTTCTTGACCTTTCGAGCCGCGACCAATTCAATGTTACAGGATTTATCCTTGGCCGAAACCGTGGTCTTATCCGGCAAGTCTTGGACGTCCCAATTCGGCGTGTTTTTTACTTCAAAGCAATACCAGGCGCAGGGAGAAATATGCATCAGCGGATTCCAATTCCATTGTCCAAAAAGTCTTGCAGGATATAGCAAGCCGCTACTCGGTCGATGGCACTTTTATCTTCCCGTCTTCCACGTTTCTTTTTCGATCGGGACTTTAAGCTTTGCGCCGCCATTTGACTGGTAAAACTTTCGTCTTCCCGGTGGACGGGCAAATCAAACTTAGCTTCCAGTTTGGCAATGAAGGCGTCCACGGCCTCGGTCTTGCCTCCTGGCACTATTTTTCCATCCGTGCGCAAGGGATAGCCTACCACTATCGCTTCCACGCCCTCGTCCCGGATAATATCACCCAAGGCCTCCAAAAAGTTGGGATCGCGGCGGCAGTCCAAGGTCGTAAGGCCCGTGGCCAGTGACTTTCCAGTGTCGGAAATCGCCACTCCAATGCGCCGTTCGCCAAAATCAAGTCCGAGGATAGTGCTTGCTCTCATCCCTATTCCTGGCCCAATCCATAAGTATTCTTTCCGTATTCAGTCCGGCATTGCCATCCGCAACCGGTTCCTTTTCATGGAACTCGAAAGTGCCGGAGACCCTATCCAAAACGGCTTCCACGGCCTTGGTCCCAGTCAAAGTTTTACTTTTGGCTTTAGTAATATTTCCCAGTAAAAAATGAACTTCACTTGATTCGGAACCTAAAACCACCAACAATCGTCCGGTCTTTTTTACCGAGGCAATAAAATGAAATAGTTCGATTAAGGTTTCGGAATAGATTGCGCCTTTAAGAGCGGTTTGCTTTACAGAATGGAGAATTTTATCCGGCGACTTCTTGAGACAAAGGGCAATGGCATCTCCCAGCTCCTTGTCGGTGGCGTGTTTTTCTAGATAGGCTCGAATGCGGTTTTTTGGACTCACGGGAATAGATTCGCATTGCAGGTAGACAACGGGTGTATTGATGAGCACCACTTCCGTTTTCATGGCCGCTTCTACAATGGACTGAAATTCGAATCCGGTGAGAACTAGGTTGGGTTTACAAGCTTTACAGGAGGCTAAAAAATTTTCCGGATCTTTTTCCAATGTGGCGACATATCCTATGCTGTGAAGGTATTCCATCAAATCCACTTCGTCCATCGCCAAGCGGGATGGAATACGGGGTTCCGTACGCAGTAATACATGAATCCGGTTTTGCAATCGCCGCTTAGCATCGACTATACCTTGGCGAGCGCGGGCCTGGCTTTCTCGACGGCGCTTGCGCTCCAGCGAGACCAATAAATACAGGAATACACACATTCCCAATCCTGCACAAATTAGAAATGTGGTTTTTACGGTTTCCGGATCCCAGACCACTGCCGGTCCCGAAGCGGAAACGGATGTGGCTGCAACCCAGCCGACCAAGGTGTCATTGGCCCGAACTTTGACCCAATGTTCCGTTGATTTTTCTACCGCCAAAACCTGGCCCTTGCGGGCAAAGCCTACTATGTCCCCATTGCGGCTGATATCCCGGCGCAAGGGAACAACCGTTTCCTCAACTTGTACCCAAATCTTTTGATTTTTTGGGGCAACGGGGCTATCCGTGGCGGGTTCAGCCGGGCTTTGGAGCGGCAAAGCTAGGATGAGACAATAAAGCCCAAACCGGATCAAACGCATAATACCTGCATGGCTCAAAAATAGCATAATACCGAGTATAACATCGGTATAGCCAGGCAGGTATGGGCAAGCGAGGGTAGATTGCCGCCTAAGACGCTATTTGGCACCACGTTTTCTTTGGTTCTCTTCAAGTAACAGCTTGCGTATCCGGACATTTTTTGGAGTGATTTCCAAAGCTTCATCATCATTGATGAATTCCAGGTCTTCTTCCAAGGACATTTGGCGATGGGGCGTCAAAGTGGTCGCCTCATCAGAAGACGTAGTGCGCATATTGGTGAGCTGCTTGCCCTTGTTGACATTGATGACAAGATCATCGCCACGGGAATGCTCGCCTACGATCATGCCAGGATAAACATCCACCCCTGCGCCGATAAACATGGTGCCACGCTCTTCTAGTTTCCAGAGGGCATAGGCAACCGAGGCGCCTCTATCTTTGGCGATAAGTGCGCCAGTGGGCCTTTGTTCAATATTGCCCTTCATGGGCTCGTAACCTTTAAAAATTTGTTGGAATACAGCGTAGCCCTTGCTCAACGAAAGCAATCTGGAACGCAAACCAATGAGACCGCGGGCAGGCAGATCATAAATGAGACGCACTTGCGTACCATCTAATTGCATGTCTACCATGCTGCCCTTGCGCTTGTTGATTTCATCGATGACGACGCCGGATGAAGTTTCAGGAACGTCGATGGTGATCGTTTCCACCGGTTCCATTTCAACACCGTCTTCTTCAATGGTAATAACCTTGGGTCGACCGACTCCAAACTCATAGCCTTCTCGGCGCATTTTTTCGATGAGTACGGAAAGGTGTAACACGCCACGACCATTGACAATAAATGCTCCAGCTTCATCGGCCTTGACAACCTTAAGGGCAACGTCTGCAACGGCTTCGCGTTCCAGACGCTCGGCCAAGTGGTTGGAGGTCAGGAAACGGCCACCATCTTTGCCGCAGAATGGCGAATCATTGATGGAGAAGCGCATGGAAATGGTGGGTGGATCCACTTTGATGCGGGGCAGGGCCACTGGGGGCTCTTCGCCGGATAACGTATCACCCAGGGTGAAATCTGGAATGCCGCATAGGGCGACAATTTGGCCTGCAATGGCGGTTTCGATTTCCTTAAGCTTTACGCCTTCCGGGAATAGAATTTTTGTGACGCGAACTTTTTTAGCCTGACCGGCCTCGTTCAGATGCGTGATGGTCTGATTCACTTTAAGCGAACCTTGACGCAATCGACCTACAGCCATGCGACCGAGAAACTCTTGATAGTCCAGGCTGGTGATTTGCAAAAGAGGATTGGGCGATTCGCCAATGGTTGGCGGTGGAATCCTGTTTACGATCAATTCGAACAAAGGCATCAGGTTGGAATCTGGATCAGTCATCTCACGCCGGCACGTGCCGTTTCGGCCAGCGGCAAAAATATGGCCGAAATCGAGCTGCTCATGGCTGGCGCCCAGTTCCGCGAACAGATCAAAAACTTTGTCCAATGCCTTGTGGGGTTCACTGCCGGCACGGTCGATCTTGTTGATGACCACGGCTAGAGTAAGCCCCATTTCCAATGCCTTTTTGGTGACAAAACGCGTTTGCGCCATTGGCCCTTCGTAGGCATCAACAATCAGCAAGGCGCCGTCCACGGTTCCAAGCACACGCTCAACCTGGCCACCAAAATCGGCGTGACCGGGAGTATCAACGATGTTAATCAGGTAATCCTTATAAGCCACGGAGGCATTCTTGGAAAGAATGGTAATCCCACGTTCCTTTTCCTGGTCATCGGAATCCATCACGCGTTCCGTGAGCACGGACCCTTCGCGAAAAACGCCGCTTTGGCGCAGGAGGCCATCGACCAAAGTGGTTTTGCCGTGATCGACGTGGGCGATAATGGCGACGTTTCTAATATGGGAACTTTTCATGAAACAGCTCTGCGATGCGCCAAGAAGGCGTTGGTGTAATGCGTAAGTGATTCTACCGGCTTACGGGGCTTGGTCCGAATAGTCTAAGTATTCTATTAAAGCCGAGCAAATAAGAACTGAAAATGCATTTTTTGTCAACTAAATCAGCCCTTTTGTGGAAAAGTACGCAGCCAAAGAAAAAGAAAGATTGGGAACTTTGGTCTGTTGGAGGGCAAATGAACATCTAGAACAAAATTTGACTCGAAATATTGAAGCGGCCCGCCTTCCTCCCGTGAGGGCGCCAAGTATCGAAAGCTTGGCCGTCCATGTGGGATTGAAAGGGTTAAATAACTTTGTTAACTCTTTTACACTTATTTGAGCAGCCCGTTTCTGCTACAACCGAAAAATGATTTGAAAATTATGGGGTTTACTTTGATTAAAATATCTGCGGTGTTGATGTTCGTCGGCATTTCATTTTTAATTCAACCCGCCCACGCGGGTCGGGCTATACTCAATGCCAAAGGCCTCCCTACTGGTTTAATCAATGCCAATCCAAATCCTGTCGGCACACCTTGGATTGCAGGTGGCG
The DNA here is from genome assembly GCA_043732185.1 of Fibrobacteria bacterium. Taxonomy (GTDB): domain Bacteria; phylum Fibrobacterota; class Fibrobacteria; order UBA11236; family UBA11236; genus Chersky-265. The sequence continues at coordinate 1,888 of JAYTHY010000038.1, read as the reverse complement.
CAGAGCCTCAATCGCCACAAGTATACAAAGCCCAGCTTATAGAGGCTCGCTTCCAGGCGCAGTCCATGGTTCTGCCGCAAAGAGTGTTGCCAGCAAGCGTCGACAATTCCAAACAAAAAATGTTAGTCCCTATTTTTGAACAATGGCAGGGCAGTTGCGGTGCCGCAAGCGGTACCGGTTACGTGTACACCTATGAGGCAAACTGCTTGCGCGGCGGATTGGATGGCAGCTTACCAGAAAATCAATACGCGTATAATTGGGTGTGGCATTTTACCAATCAAGGGGATCAGGATAAGGGCGCCTGGAATCACAATACCTATGAGTTGGCTAAAAATTTAGGCATTCCCAAGTTGAAAACCTATGGCGGTCTTTTCCGGAATATGAATGCGACACAATGGATGACGGGCTATGATAAATATTTGGCGACATTTCAAAATCGCGCTTTGGATTATTTCAGGTTGCCGGCTCAGACACCTGAAGATTTGCCCTTGATCAAAGGCTGGTTATACGATCACAACAACGGCAGCCGCTTTGGAGGCATCCTTAATTTCGATGAATACATCCTAAATGTCGACATGAAAAAAACCCCGTTTGGCTGGGGCAATGCCTTTAAAAACATTATTACAAAATTAGGCGACGAGGGTCCCCATTCCATGACGATCGTGGGGTATGATGACAGTCTTCGCTTCGATGTGAATGGCGATGGCAAGTACACCAACGACAAGGACATAAATGGAGATGGAAAGATCGACATAAGCGATTGGGAAATCGGTGCATTTCACATTATCAATACCTGGGGCACAAGCTGGGCAAATGCTGGTCATAGCTTCATGCTGTACCGAGTCATGGGTGAAACGCCGATTGTTTTGCCGGACACTACCATGGAAAGAGGATTGTGGGGGCATATTGTAAAAGGTGTGATGGCAAGCGAGGGTGTGGCGACGGTAGCTTTTAAGGTGAACCTGACCAGTGAACACCGAAATCAGTTCTACTTGCAAGTTGGAATTTCGGGCAATGCCAATGCCACCGTTCCGGAAAAAACCTATGACTTTTATCCGGCCTTTAATTATTCGGGCGGCGATTTACCCGCTCAGGGTGCCGGCCTAAGTTCGAGCCTTGAAATAGGTCTTGACCTTTCCCGATTTCCACAATTCAATCCTAATGCCGTTGCCAAATTCTGGTTGGTCGTAAAGACCAAAAAAAGCGCCGGCGTGCTCGATCGCCTGAGCTTGATGGATTACACGTCAGGCACTGCAAAGGAAACTGCGTATGAAAAAACAGGTGTCACCCTTGCGGATAGCTCTACCTTATATTTTCCGATCATCCGAGCTGCAACGGGTGTCACCCATGCATCCGGTGGGTTGGAGCCGAATGCATTCCGTTCCTTCCATCTTTCTGCCAACCACTTGACCTTGCCGGACAACACTGTTTCTTACCAGCTTTTCGATACGCGGGGAAATAAAGTACAGCAGCTCGGTCCCGGTGTGAGAAGTTTGGATATCACCGGTCTATCCAGCGGCATTTATATTATCAAATCCGCCTACGGAAATTTCAAATTCGTAAAATAGGCGATACCAAGTCGATACGCAAACTTAGACGTTCTGTTTGTTCACAAATGGAACGTACTTCTTATCTACGCCCAGAATATGGGTGACTAGCCAGGCAGCTGTTCAAATCAAGCCTGACTTAATGCCAATCAGGTAAATCGCAAAATTTTGGCTCCGTTGGCACCAAGGATTGGAAATCGACTTCGATTTACTTATTGTCATTTTCGTTAAAAAACACGGGAATCAGAACACATGAAAATCAAAAGATTTCTGTTTGAGATCGGGTTCACTTTAATTTTCGCGACTTCGGTATTTGGCTGGGATAGGGGAATACTTCCACC
>JAYTHY010000037.1:0-14392 GCA_043732185.1 Fibrobacteria bacterium | reverse complement strand
AAATTGTGAACTCGGCTCCGGCAGCGGTAAAAAGAATCCAGCGAGGTGGAGCAGGTTCTGGGGCGGCGGGGAATTCAACTTTTACGGAAAGCCCCAACCCAAACACAATGTCAACGGCTGGGTTTAGGGAAAAGCTATTCGACCGATCGAGAACGCGGGCATGGTCTCCAGCTAATCTGAGACCGTCAAAAGTTTTGATCACTCTTGGCCCATCATAAATATGCACCGCCGTAATCGGCGATCGTGAAGTGTTGTGGAAATAGAAAAAAACCTTATTTAGTCGGGGGCGAGGGCCTGCGCCAATCGTTGGCACAGATAAGGGAATGTGAAACCAATTGACCGTGTCTTCCTTGCCCCAAAAAGTTGTGCCCCAGCCTTTTCTTGAGACCTCATTGATATGTTCCGGGTATTCGGGATGCGCGGCATTACCGTGCACGCAAACTAAGGTCTTGGGTGCTGAAGTCTTGGTGGTTGAACTGGGATTGGAAAGCTTCATGATGGTATTATTTTAGCATTTTCATGACAAACGGGAAAGAAAATAATTACTTATGTCAACTTCCATAACAATTCGATATGCCGCCAAGGCCATGATCATTCAAGCTGGCCGGATCCTCTGCCTTAAAAAAGTCGGAGACATCGGCACATTTTACGTGCTACCCGGAGGAGGACAGAATCCAGGAGAGCTTTTGAACGCTACGGTATTACGGGAATGCAGGGAAGAGCTGGGCGCCTTGGTTGCCGTTGGCCGACTGCGTTACGTTCAGGAATATGTGGGCGACAACCACGATTTCCGCTCCGTGCATAAGGGACGACATTTCGTGAATTTCTTTTTTGACGTCCGCCTGATGGAAGCGCCTGAAACCCATCCTTTGGCTCCCGACGAAGGGCAAGTGGGGCTTGTGTGGTTGGATATTTTCGAGTTGTCTAATGTGGACTTCTTCCCACGTGTTTTGGCTGCCAGATTGCAAAATGTTTCCACCCAGTCAGAGGTCGATGCGGATATTCTGAACGACTTTTACCTGGGAGAATCGGTGTAAAAGTCAAGGCTTGGAATGCAGGGGCTTGTCGCTTGGAATGCTTTTGGCTCCTCATTCCTTATGCAATATCCGGCGCCATTTTTTTGCCAATGTGGGGCAATTCAATTGCGAATCGTGTGCCCTCACCCAGTCGAGAGAAGACATAGATGTTACCGCCTTGATCAGACACACAGCGGGCGGCCAAGGCCAAACCCAGGCCTCTCCCGGAAATCAAATCGGCTGCATGCCGGGTGGTGAAGCGTTCCAAGAAAATTAATCCAAGCTTGCCCACCTCATCCAATGCGTCCGCCTGAGTCCTGGTGACAAGGCCCAATGCAACGCCTCGATCGGCAATGGCATTTGCGTCCATGCCGTGACCATCATCCCGAATGCGGAGGAAAACTCGATCTTCTTCCGTTACATATTCCAATTCGATCTCAGCCACGCCCTTGCCCGTTGCTACGCGTTCAGCAGGGGTTTCTATACCATGGTCAACCATATTTCTGAGGATATGCACCAGTGCCTCATCCACTCTGGAAAAGGCCTCGGGGTGAATATCTCCCGTATTGCTGGCCACTCGGAACAAAACGCGCTTCCCTAGATTTAAGGCAATGCGTTCCACCAGGTTCAGGTATTTGCGGGCTAGAAAGTTGGGGCTCAAGAAGGGAAGGCGACGGGTGGCTTCCACTAGGCTGAGCAATTGGGGATCGAGTTTCGCGGTATTCACATCTGCGGCTGCGATGGAAAGACGATCCATTTTCCATTTGAGGATGCGGGTCATGGCATCCTGGCCCTCTCCGGCCACTTGTTTGAGCGCACGGCGAATTTCTTCCAGCTGGATGCGCAATTCAGTCAGTGCCGAGGTGAGTTCAGCCAGCGTTAGGTCCGTTACCGTCGCGGGATTTTTCAATCCTTCCAGTAGGTTTTCGCTATGCTGGGCTAGTGCAGCCAGGCCATCAAATCCAAATGCACCGGCATTGCCCTTTATCATATGCAATTCCCGAAACAAATGCTGGCCGGTGGTTTCGGTGGTACCGCTCAACGCACGCCACAATCCAGCCTTTGCAGCCGTGCTGACTTTATACGAGTTGAGATAGGCGTCCCATGCTTGGCGAGAGTGCTCCAGACGCTGTCCAGCGTCGTTTAGAAAAGCGCCTAAAGTTTCCGGTGGATTACTGGATAAGGCCAGCACATCTCGGATTTCCAGTTTGTGCCGTTGCTTTTCCTCTTCCAATTGCACTTGAGTCAATCGTCCGGGTGTCGCATCGATTCCCATTACAAGTATGGCAGTGAGATTTTCATCACGATCCAGTAGCTTTCGATACAACAATTGCAAACGGCGGCCTTCATTGTGCGGACCCACCGCAATATCCAGAATGGGTGCGAGAGTTGCCAACTTTTCCCAGCGTATATTGCGATGTCTGGCGCGTACCAAATCGAGCCACTTGGTAAACTGCAACACTTGCTGTGGTGAGAGCCCCATCGCTTGGCCAAGTGTTAATCGATCGACCGGCGGCCCTCCTGTCGCCAATCCAGCCATAGCGGCTGCAGGGGTGACCGACGCATCCAAGTTGATCAGGAAAAAATCGGAACTGCCGGCATCCATTGGATATTCACTCGAACTTGGCTTTTAGGCCTCGGGAGATCCCAGGATCTCCTCCACCGTCAATTTAAAATCCTTGACGAAATCGGCCTTATCAAATCTTAGGGGTTTTTCAACATAGCTTTTGGCTCCGAGTGCCAGACAATCCAATAGCAGCGGTCCTTTAACGGCTGAGATAACCAGGATTTTTGCTTTTGGGAACTCTTCCAAAATCTGCAGCAGTGCGCCACGTCCGTCTAAGGTGGGCATGGTCAGATCCATGGTTAATAAATCCGGTCGATGCTGACGATACAAACTGATGGCTTCTTCGCCGTTCTCACCCGTCCCGCTGATGGTGAACCCAAGCACATCCTTAAAGTACCGACTGAGCTGTTGGATCTGGAACATCGAATCGTCCACAATGACCACGGAATTAGCCATGGGCTCCTCTTTTCTTCATCATTACCTCCACACCTTTTCCATGCCGTGCTGTTCAGTCAAGGATCTGAATGCAAGCTGCATATCGGAAGGCCAGTTTTTGTGGTGAACATGTAAAATCGAAGCAGACACCTTCTTCCGCGCGAATCCGGTAGGCTTGGTTCCCTTGGTAACTCCCGACTTTTGGCGGAGATATTTCCGTGTTGGCGACATTTTCCAGTTTGGAAAGCAGCCAGGCCAATCGCGAAGAGACGAAGTTCAATATTTCAGCATTGGCGGAAACCACAAGTTTGAGGGCATCTTCCTTACTTCGGTCCGGGAACATCCGCTTGCCTAGGCGTAAAATGGAATCGGTTTCCATAATCAGAAAGGAAAGAATCTGTGATGCCGGTGAAAATGCGAGCTGGGACAGGACTATGGGTGAGTCGATGACGATCAAGTTTTCGGATGGTACGGACAACCCTGCATAACTATCCGGATAAATATCCTGCAAGCCACCTCCCATGAGGCGAACCAGGTTGTTTCCAATGAGATCCCGGACCACGGCTTCTTTCATTCGCCCTGCCATTATATCACTTCCAACGGTCGGTTTCCTTAATATCATTGACTTATACCAGCCCTTTGTGATTTAATTTTTGGGTGGAAACAACCTCGCCACCCGACAAGGAAATGCCTCGGGTTCTTCATATCGATTATCCTGGGGCCATCCTTAGATTGCTGGAAAACACATTTCAGAATCAGGGTATGATCTGGGAAAACACTGAATCCGGCGCACAGGGGCTTCACTTAGCTTTGGTTCAAAATTATTCTTTAATTCTCTTAAGTCTTCGAGAGCCGACTATTGATGGCCTGAGGATTGTGAAAGGACTTAAAAGAGCAGGTGTCAACACACCACTGGTTTTGTTTATGCCGGCTCGTGAATTGGAATTGAGAAAACAAGAATTCTCTCGGTTCCCCAATGTAATTGCCTGCCTTTCCAAGCCGCTGGATTTGCGTCAAGTTCAAAAAACCGTAGAGTTTATCCGCCTGCCCCCAGCCTTGCAGAGCAAGGATAAAGCCAAATTGTTAGAAGTGTTGGCGCGAATTGAAGAGGCCGTGAGTGCTCAAGTTTAGCATTGCTGCATCCGGTGATGCGCTGAGTGCCACTTTGCGCGTTGAAGGTTTTAGCCCGATGGAATGGCGTTCCAAATGGCTCGGGCCTTCCGGAGCGGATGGCCCTGAGCGCCTAAAGGTGTATCTGGAATCGCAGGGATTGGATCCTAAAAGTCTCCGCCTTGATGTCCTGAGATGGATTTCAGAAACGCTTTCCGCCGCAACCGATGAGACTAAAGTGAAGGATGTTGAATCGGTGCAAAGCATGGAGATTGCCCAGGGTGGCCAACCCTTGCATGAAGAACCGCTGGGCTTGACCTTTCATCATTCCTATTTGACTAATGCTGAGGCAATTTCCGAATTGCGTCGAAAGGCCGATGCTTGGGGCTTTGGCGGCATTCGAGAATCCATCGATCCGGCCTATTGGGTTTCGTCGGGGGCCACGGTGCTCAGCTTCCAGTCCGTTGCAGGCGGCGTCCGGGGTAGAGATGTTTTCGGATCCCCAATCCCGTTTTTACCTTTGAGCGAACGACTACCCGTTTTTGGAAAATCGTTATTCCTCAAAGAGAAAAAACTTATCGCTGTTTGCGAAGGTGCATTAATCGTCGAAGATGGCGCACTTAAAATCTTGGGCGCCGATAGTTTGCCGACCTGTCAAGTTGTGGTAGCCACCGATAAAATGACCGCGAACCTAGTTCTTGGCGGCAATTACCTGAATGACTGGTCCGTTACCATGGACATGGTTCAGTCCGCGCTGCAGGACCAAAATGTCAAATGTATGTTACCGGTTGCAGAAATACAATCCGTATTGGATCGGTTCAACCAAAATCATTTGCCTATAACGGTCCTAGTTTCGCAAGGACGGCCACCGCTGGAGGGCGTGCATGGTCACGCGCAGATGATCATTGATCCAGAGCCCGAAGTTCCACTTCCCGGAATCGATGGCAGTATTGATTTCAAAAACTTTTCATACTTCCGTACTGTATCCAAAGGCACGCGTTTGGCCGAAGTCCATCCACCGCAAGCCGGTGAGCCGGGCATGAATGTGCATGGAGAGCTCATTCCGGCGCCAAAGCCAAAACCATTCGCCGCCGAGCCTGGACTGAATACTGGCTTTGAAGGAATCGATCCCCTTTACTTGGTGGCCTTGAAATCCGGGCGCCTGGCGGTAAAAAATGGTGTACCCGAAGTTGTGGAAGTGCTGGATGTTGCCGGTGACGTATCTCTAAAAACCGGTAATATTGAATTTCCCGGGGCGGTGAAAGTTGCCGGCGACGTGCATAACAATATGGCCATTCAGGCAGTTGGTGATGTTGAAGTGGTGGGCACGGTCGAAGACAGTTTTATCCGTTCAGATGGGGCTATAATCATCAAAGGCGGTGTCAACGGACTCGGACATGGGATCATCAAATCGCGGCTCAGTTCTGTTACCATCGGGTATTTGCATAATCAGCGCATCGAATCGAATTCTCATATCGTGGTCTACAATGAAATAATCAATAGTCAACTGATGGCCCGCAAAACCATTACCATGAAATACGGAAAATATTCGGTACTCGGGAGTCACCTTTTAGCGGGTGAAAGCATGGACCTTTTCAATGTCGGTTCTGATGCCGGGGGAAAGACCATTCTGGAATTGGGAAAGGATTTTGAAGTTGAAAAGGAGATTGCCGCTAAAAGTAAACAGCTTATTTCCCATTCCCAGGATTTGGATTTCCTCCGTGATATGGACGACCAGCTGGCCCGCCTGTTGCGTATGCGTCGCAGCCACTCCGATGAAATTCTGCTGCTTAAAAAACGCACAGTAGGCGCCATGGAAAACCTCAACATTTGGATGGAATCCTTGCGGAGCGCGCTTGGGGAGCTTTCCAAGCGACTCTACCACAACGGCATTTGTGAGCTTCTAATCCGCGGCGTGATATTTTCGGAGACCGTGATCAAGTACCGGGAGCGGGTGCTGATCGTTCCCGTGCACATGTCGCATCGAAAGTGGATTTTTCGTGAGCCGGGACCCATGCCCCCACCGGAAGGCGTTTCTATTTAATGTGGAATATAGCCTACGCGGCGACTTTCTGCGGGTCGGTTTGATTGAGTACACAAGACGCGTGCTGCACGGAAATAGAAAAGTAAACCAATATTCCTCCCAGCCGGAACGCGCCCCGCAATGTGCTGGCATCCGATTGTGGCTGGGCGCGCAGTGACCAAGGGACGCAGGGAATCATGTATCCAAATTCATCCGAGAAACCTGGGTCGGATAGCAGCGTACCGCAAATGCAATTGGCCATTTCACAAAAAGTATCCTGAGTGAATCGGTCAGATTCTCCTGAGTTAAAAAACAGATTCCAATCTGTTTTCCCAACTTCTAGATTGCAAATCATTTCGTATTTGTCGCCAATATTTTTTTGTGAACAAGAGAGCGACCCCATTTCAATCGGAACTTTCAGAGGCTTTGGCAGCTTGGCTGTATCAGCAGTCATTGCGTAAAAAAAAGCATTGGCGGTTTCTGAGGTGGCGCGTGTGATGGATGAGGAGAGTCGGTGAAGGAGAGCGTCTAAGGAAGGCCTGGGGATATCGAATACGTTGGTTTCCGATTTAGGGTAGGCTTGCAGGGTCGACATGGATCCTCCAAAAGAATGGCTTGCTAGGTACGCAATGGATTAGCTGTACGGTATGGTGCTAAAGTAGATTTCGGTCCAAGGTCTAAAATGCTTGAGAGTTTCCGATGCCCATGCGATCTTTTATTGCAGGCAGATCTAAAGTTATGCAAACCTGGGTCAAGGTTCTAAAATTAGTGGCAAGGCTGGGACTTTTGCAGCATAGCCGCAAAAAGGCTATCGCCCTGGAAATAGAGGTTTGCGCCTTCAAAAACATCAAAGGAGGCGCTGCCACTCGAATTGGGGACGCTATCTTGGGAAGGCGAGGGGGCCACCGCGTTTTTATGTCTGGCAAAATAGCGAAGCACTCCTGTTTGATTGTATAACGGTGTACCCATCGCCTGGATCACTTCATTTTTAGTTAGGCCGGCGCGTAGCCATTTTGCAGGGTGTAAAAACTCTCCGGAGAGAATCGTTGTCGTAGCACAAGGATTGTCTTGAGTGAATAGACCATTTCCATAAGCCCTTCGATATAAAGTGTCATCGCGAAAAGTATCATCAAAGCCATAGGCCATGGTGGCTTCAGGATTTTCCGGAAAAATGAAACCCGTATCATACAGCTGATTAATCCTCAGTGTGTCCATGGCTTTGGGGTCAACCTTCCATTCCCCGCGGTGCCCGCACAGGCTATCAAGCTTGGCGATTTTACCAAACACTGCAAAAGTGCTTTCCGGACCGAGATAGACATAGCCTTCCAGGCTTTGTGGATTGAAATGCGTTGAATCCCATGGCGGCGTTAAGTCTCCGCTACGCAGTCCATTTCCACTCTTGTCCTTTACCATGCAACCGCTCAAAATCAAAAATGCTACGCACAAAAAAGCGGTGACAATTGCCGTGAGAATGTGGGCTCGGTCTTTGTGGAGGGTTGTTGTCTCGTTGGCGGATTCCATGAATCCATAAAAGATATCTAAAAACCATCCAGAATTGAGTGACGAATGGCTTGTCCAGGCAAGGCTTCTATGATTTTTTCATCGGATTGGGCCAAGTCGATTTGGAAAATGTCCGATTCCTGGAGTGGGGCGCCCATCTCCGTGGTTAAAACGGATACCAACGGCTTGGTAAATTCTGCGGAATTGGGGGCAACCACCTTACCGATGCGTCCATTGGACAAGCGCACCAAAGATCCCAGCGGAAAAATCGACATGGCGCGCAATAGGTATTTGACCTGGTCGCCGTCCAAAAGTCCTTTGCCGCACATGGCCAAGAGTGAGACCATGGCTTGATAAGGGAGTAACGATTCCCGATAGCTGCGGGTGCTGATGAGGGCCGTAAAAACATCGGCGATAGCCACAATCCGAGAAAACTTGTTCAAGGTATTGCCGGCTCGTTTATCCGGATAGCCGCTGCCGGTCAGGCGCTCATGATGTTGATACGGAATGATGAGACTGGCTTCGGACAATCCGTGCACGTGTTCGAGTAATGTCAGGCTCAACTTGGGATGCTTTTTAACTTCGAACAATTCATCCTCGGCTAATTTTCCGCGTTTAAACCGGATGCTCTCGGGAACAAGCATCATGCCAACATCGGAGAGCAGCGCGCCTTGGGCAACTTCCAAGGATTGAGCGCGGGAATATCCCATGGCCGACGCTATGGATAGTGATACCAAACAAAGTTTTAGAGAATGATCGTAAAGGTAATCTTCTTCGTTATGCGGGGACATGACAAAATTCAAAATCAAGTTTCTGTCTTTCATGAACGTGTCCATAAAAGATCCGACGATGGAACGAATGACGGCATTGCTGGATATTTCGCGGCGGGCGATTTTTCCAAACAGAATGCGTACTTGCCATACGGCGGCGAGAAATTTTTCTTCATTCTCCGTTTTATAAATTTTCGTGCGTTCTTGAACGGCAAGTTGGGACATGAACTGTTCCAAGGCCGGAGTGGAGGGTGTGTCCAACGGATTAAATTGAGAAGCCTTGCGTATGAACGGGGCTGCCCGCTGAATCCACTCCTGTATTTGAATTTGGCTCCTATGGTCTTTTCCAGGTAGAACAGATTGAACCAGCCCGGAAAAATAGCCGGATTCATCGAGGGCTTTCAATTCACCTAAAGCTACCATGAGTTCTCTTTCGCGGCGGGAATCAGTGGTATCGGCGGAATGGTTTTTCATAAGTCCTCTGCTAACGAAATACGATCTCACCATTTTTAACGAAAAAAGTGCTAGGGCCAGACATGGATTCCACTACCTGAAATTTCTCTTTTCCGATTTTGACCACGACTCCGGGAAAGACCATGCGATGAATGGTGACAGAGGCTGATTCCAAATTGGATTCCAAATTTTCCAAAAATGAAAAGCGTTCCTGCAAATTTTTGGTCTTGGCTTCCACCTTAAGCCTATACCCTTCCATTTCAAACATGAGCTCAATGTTGCGGGAATCTAATCCGCGATTCAGTTTTTCCAAATCCTGAATGTGTCGTAGTGACTCGCCCAGCTTACGGTTAAAATTTCCCATTTTTTCCATTTCCAAACGGATACCGGCCATCTCCTCTTCCGTAGAAAAATCGAAACCGGCCTCAAGTTCCGTCGGGGTGCCGGTATCGCTTCCCGCTATCTGACATTCAATGGCATAGCGGGCTTGCACTTTACCTCCCGCAACCAGTCCGTTTATGGCGACGGAGTGCCGCGCTTGTAATTTGCTGTTGAGCGATTCCTTATAGATGAGGATCGTCCGTTCACTTTTGACATGTTGATTTCTCACATATCCAAGGCTGATATCTCCTCGAGCTTGCATTACACCCTTGCCTTGACCTGTGAATCCTCCTTTGATAAAAATCTTCCCTAGGGATGTCACTTGGCAATCCTCGACCAATCCCAGAATTTCCAGATCGCCCCCGGAATCCACGGAAAACCCGGACTTGACGTCGCCTTTGATCAAAACGGATTTTCCAAAATTGACATTTCCCGTGCCGTAATCAACATCGCCAGCAACCTGGTAAAAATCTTGAATCTCTAAGAGTCCATCGATCAGTCTGGCATGGCCGCCGGATATAGCTAGAATCAAGTTTGAATCATTGGCGGACTTTTGCACGTTGACACCGAGCTTAGGCATAAAAACTTTACCCGGCAGTGCAGGCACAGGCTTGCCAAATACGTCGAGGCCAGGATTTCCTGTTTCGGGAGGATGGATGATGGCTAGTGGTTCTCCTGGTTGAATATACCGAATCAATGAAGCCCGCAAATCGATGGTGCCTACATCAGAAACGGTGGGTGCCATGGCCTGTCCAAAGTCAATCAGGTATTCGATATAGCCATCATTTCCAGTTTGTGGAGGCAGACCACGCGATATTACGGCATCGGCGGTAAGGCCCTCAGAGGCCTTTTCAATAGCCCCATGGATGGCGGATAGGTCGAGATCGGATTGAATGCCTTGCTCTCGGATCCATACTTCAAGTTCCGCCAGCGAAGCGACATGATGGCCACCGATCTCCTTGAATATGGGAACTAAGGTAAGCAGGGCTTCCATGCCTGCCTTTTCAATTTGCAATTTCTGCGATTCGCGATTGGGCACTAATTGCCCTTCAACACATCCACCAGCACGGAATCCGTACTGACTGGAGTTTCTTGTGGCCCATCTTTTGTGTACAAGACCCGATGGCGGGAAAGCCTGCATCGCAGCCAAGGAGCCCCCGATGGTGCTTTTCGGCTTGGCTTCCAATCGCAAATCAAGGAAGAATCCAGGACCGGTTCAACTTGTTCATCCGAGTTTAGCTTGTCGAGAATTTTCTGAAGGGGAATTTCGCTTCGGTTGTATCGTTTAGCCACTTGAGTTGCCGTAAGACCTGTTGATTTTAAGCGCACCACTCGAAAATCCTGCACATTGACACCGGCATCGGAGCCTTCGCCCTTTAGAATTAAAAGAAGAGAACCATCAGACATGGTGGTTTTCGCTTGAACGAACAATTCCCCCAAGTCCAGGGAAAAGTAACGGGGGATCGCTTTAAGGAATTCTAGACTGTCGCCAATTGTTTTCCAGGCTGTTAAGAAGGCACGGTTGCCTTCGCCCAAGGTCAATTCATTGAGCACAATCCATTTGGTCCTCTGGTTGGGGAAGTCAATGGCATACCGATTCCAACTAAAGGGCTTTCCTTCCAAGAAACCGATCACAACTTTATTTCCTTTGGCAAGGTCGGGAGAAGACGGCTCGCTGAATGCGCTGTCGCCTACCAGTCCGTTCATGACGAATCCCGCATCCGCTCCAGGACAGGCTTCACCTGTATCTTCACATGCAAGCACACCCACAAATCGCGGAAAGTCCACCTTGGAAACACGCAATGCGTGTCCGGACCTGGCTAGAACCATCGATGCCACTATGGACACTAACATTTGGGTGCGATGTAATGTCATCTATCCCCTCGAGAAGTCTTTTCCAATCCGGAATTACTTACCTAAATCGTCCACTACTTCATGAACCAATACTTGGCGGGACTTTCCTTTTAAGGCCGTGGCTCCGAGCATTACGGTTCGAAATCGATCATGCACCTTTTCAAAGACGCTTTCCGTAATCAGAATTTGATTTGGTTTGGCAATGCCGCAAACTCGTGAGGAAATATTAACCGCATCTCCAATGGCCGTATATTCCATGCGCGCACTGGTGCCTATACTTCCAACCACCGCTTCTCCCGTGTTCACTCCGATTCCCACTTGAAATTCGGGAATGCCCTGGCCCTGCCAAATCGGCAGCATTTCACGCAGCCGTCGGCGCATTTCCAAAGCGGTCTTGACTGCCAGGTATTCATGGTCCGCAACTGGCATGGGTGCATTGAACAAAACCATCATGCAATCGCCAATAAACTTGTCCAGCGTGCCGCCATTGGCAAAGACTATCGTGCACATCTCGGAGAAATAGCTGTTCAGCAACTTGGCCACAGCCAAAGGCGACAATGCTTCTGACAAGGGTGTGAATCCCCGAATATCGGCGAAGAGAACGGTGAGGTGTGTCTTTTGAGACTGCAGGTGAAAGTCGCTATTGCCGCGTTCAGCAATGATTTTTTCAGCGATATTGGGCGAGCAGAAACGCTTCAAGTGATCGCGAATCAGGGACTCGGTTTCCAATTTCTTGTAAAGCTGCATGTTTTCAATGGCAACACCGGCGATACCGGCAATATTCATGGTGAGGTCCAAATCGTCGCTATTGAACTTGGCTCCCCGTTTTTTATTATCCAGGTAGAGCACTCCATAGACTTGGCCTTCAGAATGGATCGGGCAGCACAAGGCTGTTTTGATCCGCAACTGGAAAATGCTCAAGCTCTGGTCCTGCTCGCCGCTTTCATCGCTGTCGAAAATAAAACCTGATTTTTTCTGAATGACGGTGGAAACCAGAGTCCGGCTGTAGAGCTTTTCATCAAGATTTTCTTTGCGCTGGCCATGCTCATAGGCGAGATGGGCTCCAACGGCATCATTGTTGGTCGGATCTGTAAGTAGGATATAACCCGTATTGCAATTGATGGCTTCAAAAACCAGGGTCATGGTTCGGTCGAGCAGTTCCGTAATCGTCAAGGTCGCGGTTACGGATTTGATCATGCGGTTGATCACCTGCATGCGTTTGGCAAAATTCTCAACTCCGGGCGCGACCGCTTCGCTTATTTCAAGGGCGTCTCCACCGATTTTTTTTTCTTGTACGATGTTGAAGTCGAACATGGAATTATTGAGTTCCATATTTGAACTGCCCCATGCGGAAGGGCTGGCCTTGACACCTTCAATGCGAGTGGTCCCGCCATTTAAGCGCATTTCCGTGCTACCCATGAAAATGGTGGTTCCTGCAGTCCAGACGCCTTTGCGGGAACGGTGGGCATTCATGAAAATGCCGTTAGTAGAATTTTGATCGATGAATTCGACCTTGTCCCCTTCCACCATGATGATGCAATGTTTGGACGATATGCGCGGATCCGGGATTTCTACATCGCATTCCTTGTCACGGCCCAATACATTGGCGCCTTCCTTGAGTGGAAAGCGGTTGGTCTTAAGTGGAACCGGGCAGTTGATGACTTCTATTAAAGGCATGGATGGACGCTTGGCATAATTACGTTAATTTCCCTCACCTATTTAACCATCCAGTCGCATCTGGGGCAAGGAAAACCTCTTGCCAAAGCAATGGATGCCCCATTTATTCCTCTAAAAATAGCAACTAGGGAGAATTACGGACCATAAAACTGGCTATTGGCCCAAAACACAAAAGTTGTCGGCGGGAAGTTGCGATGCATTTAAGGTAAAATCGCAGGCGCCAATAGCTATTCTCGCCGCTTTTGATATGATGCATTTATTTGCCGTTAACCCGACAGCAGAAAACTCAGTCGTAACGCTTGGGGCCATATGATTCAAAAAAGAGTCAAAAAATTGGAGATAACCCGCCATGTCTAAATAGTGATCATAGCCGGGGCCATTGCCATTTTCATCCGGACTCAAGCTGGTGCAATGAAAGTTATTACGAGGGGCAAAATGATTGCGCGCATTGATGTAACCACGAACGGCGACATCAAAATTCGCGTGGCCATTCAGGTGGGCGAATCCAATCAAGTCTCCGGCATGGAAGGAAGACCCAGAGGCAAGGCCACTGGCCAGTTCGGCATGATAGAGTTCAAAAGTCCAACCGCCAATGGAATCGGGTGCGAGTTGAATTCTGTACCCGTCCTGGGGACCAATGACACAGGCGATATGACCGTCAAATGGAGCAAATATTTTGACCTCGGAGTTTGAGTTGTGGCTGACGATATCTGGAAAAGGATCAATATAATGCTTCATTGAGCTGGCGGGCTCATCGGCCGAGAATGCATTCATCGGTCGAAAATCGTGGCCGGCGCAGCTTCGCAGGCTGGTTATCCGGAAGATTTGTTTAAAATCAAATGGGTTAAAGGTGATGAAAGGATAGTTCATGCTATTGTTTTCCACGACATCAAGAGTATCGGATCCACCTGAGGAATTAGTGGGGGCCATTTGCATGTCCAGCGTATTGTAAGCATTGTCGAACACTCTAAAAATGGAGATGTAACCCGATTTCGTGAACATCACGGTATCCGCTGCTTTCATCCCCGTTCTTGCTGCAAAAGAAATATTTTCAATCGGGGAAATATCCGTGGAGAAGTGAGGAAAGAAAGTGATTTTAAATATTTCATGAACCCCAGGCGACATTAGTTTCAAAAAATAAATGCCCCCACTCATTTTTTCAGTTGGAAGTTGAAATTGATGTATTCCAGCAGCAAGATTTCTGTCAGAAAATAATGAAATTGAATTTCCAAAAAGATCTACAACTGAAAGAGAAATGAATTGGCGAATGTCCAGGTATAGTAGTACTGCGTTACCAGAAAGTATCTTTACGTTATAACTCGAAGTTTTTTTGCCCATAAGAGAAACCGTATTATCAAATAGCTGGTACTCCCCATTTATATCGGTTGTATCTGCTTGCGCGGAACTTTTCAGCATCACGCGAACACCACTTAGTGGATGGTGTGTTGTATCCGTTACTTTACCTGAAAGAATCACGCTAGACCCAAAAATACTGCTGTATAAAAAATTGGCTCTTCGGGCGATCGAGTGGGTGAAATAGCGACCGAAATCTTCTGTAGGCCAATGTAGGCAAGGGATTTGTTGATTTTATGGATTCTAAAAATTT
>JAYTHY010000036.1:0-98211 GCA_043732185.1 Fibrobacteria bacterium | reverse complement strand
GATTCATATCCATATCGAGCCGATCGTCCGCAAAGCGAATCCGATCGGCATCTGGGTCAAGGGCTACCGCGAGATTTAGGGCGCGACCGGCTTGCTTGAGCTTAACCATAAGCAAAGCTTGATTCTTGGCATTGGGTTCCGGTTTTACCCCATGGAAAGAATAATCGTCTTCAGTATTGTAAAAATGGATGGCGTCCGCATCCTGCAATGCCGAAAGGGTTTCAGCACCCAGTAGATTTTGAATATAGCCTCGGGAAGAGCCATGCATATTATCGATGGCAATGCAAAGCCGACCTTTGTTTTCTTGCAACCAGGCACGGAGGCGAGGCAAATTGAAAACTTTGCTCTTTTTTTCCACAAATTCCGTGAACCGGGTCACGGCGTCTATTTTTGTTCGCAGCGGACTGTAATCCGTCACAGCCCGTACAAATGGTTCTGAGGAGCGCATCAATGCATTAGCCGCATTTTCAATTAGCGAAGTGAGATTGATATCCGCTGGCCCACCATCTGCGGGATTGAACTTGATGCCGGCGTATTCCATAGGGTTATGGGAAGGCGTGAAATTAATGGACCCGGCCGCCTTTAGCTCGGTCAGAATGGCCGAACCTACACCTGTTGGGCACTCGCAGGCATCGTAGATTCGAATGCCTTCCGCGGCGAGCTCATGCATGGCGGCTGCCAGAAATTCGTCTCCCATGAAGCGATTGTCCCTCAGGACCAGGATTCCCGCCGATTTCACCTTTTCGAAACCAGCATATTCATTCGTCTTCAGAAACTCCCTGGACTTCATCATTGTGATGATTCCTCGCACAACCTTGTGCACATTCTCGATGGTAAAGCCTTCCCCAATCGCCTCACGCCAACCGGACGTGCCGAATACCACTGTGGTTGGCTGTAAGGATTCGCGAGCCAGACCGCCCTGGAATTCACGTATGCGAGTGATCGCGTTAACGCAAGCGGACCTTATCTCTGCGGGAAGTTGATGTGCGTTGAAGCAAGCCCCGAGTAGATTGGCCGCCTCCCAAAGATTTGGTCCAGACGATCCATCAGCTTTCAGATTAGATAGGATTTTTACCGACCAATCAGCCGGTAATGCGGCTAGAATCAATTCCAAGTCTTGGCACAAAGCGTCTGCAAAATCACGTTTTAACATTAAAGTTCCTTAACCAAGATTCCAATTTCCTGTCCACCATGGTGAATGGTCTCCTGCACCGACCATCCCAATTTTTCGAATGCCCCTTGTGTGATGGGGTTAAATACATACAGCTTTTTATGGCCCGCGTCGCGCGCGATTTTTTCGATTTCACTGACCAAGGCTTTGGAAACCCCAGTCCCGCGGTGATCGGGATGGACATAAACCGATGAAAGCCATGGAGTGTAATTCGGCAGGACGTCCATTTCTGTTGCTTTGAGGGACGCGGTGCCAAGAACACCGCGTTCATCGTGTGCGACTAGGGTTATCGGCATTTCAGTTTCAATAATTCGTCCAAAAAGTCCGCGCTGGATTTCCTGCAAATCTCTTAGCGGAAAAGCATACGCCCACTCATCATATATCCATTTTGCGATGATGGGTATCCAGAGTTGGAAATACTTAACGTGACTTATTTGCATAAAGAGAAAATAGCTTTCTCCGGTGCGGAATTGAATGAAATCATGCAATCTAGGACAAAGGGATACAATCACCCCGAATTTCGAGAAAAATTAAGTGCCCAATATTAGCCATAAGTAGCCATATTGGATTCCGTGAACACTTCAATGCCATTTGTACTCATGCGGATTGGGGCGTGTATGGCCCTAATCGGCTTGGTTCCCCATGTAAGCTGTGAGAGTTTACACGGGAAAATCATGGACCGGTCCAGTTTTGCTACAACGGTTTGGGGACAACCCGTGGCCGGGGTGAAATTGGTCCTGTTTGATTCCTTGGGAAAACGGATTGGAACTAAAACCACAAGTCGCTCAGGGACCTATCGTTTTCCAAAGGTAACTCCCGGAACGTATACGCTTGCCTTGCAGCGCAAGGAATACTCCCCTTCCCCATTGCTGCGCATCATTGCGCTTGGCACAGAAGACACAGTCGGACGCGATTTTCTGCTCGATAGAATTCCTGGCCTCGGTGGATTGACACTGCGATCCGATTCTAAAAAAAAGAAAAATCAGTTGCCCTACTATCCACGATTGTCGGAAGGTATCCTAGCCTCAAGCCAACTCCCTAACTATTTCCATGAGGCACGTGACAATAAGACTTCCCTTAGTCGATTTTTTGATGCCGAGGACACCACCTTCGCGTATCGCCAACTTTGGCTGAGTTTGATTTGGGCTGAAATTTGCAATCAGGGGCGTCCATTAGCCAGTTTGGTTTATCTCGCCCATGCACTGGATTCCACCCTGGGAGTAAAGGGAATTCCCGTTCCCGAAGGAATGAAATCCTATTTAAAAGTTTCCCCAGACTCCATGGAAGCACTTTTAAAATCTCTGCACGCCATGATTCTATTTCCATCCAAAAAAAATCCAGTGGCAAACCTGTCCAAATACCAAGTGCCTAAATCCATGCTGGTTAAGATTCTGGAAGAAGAAATGAATTCAAAAATTATTCCCAATGCCAAGAAAAAGGCTTTTCTAGTTAAGGCCAGAGCACTGCTGGGATCCACATTAGCCGGCACCTGGGCGGCAAAATTAAATCCCCGAGCTCCCGCACTTAGAAATGAGAAAAAAGTCAATCAACCCATGGGTCCGCCGGAAAACGATATGGAATTTTTGTGGAAAATTATCCAAGCAGCTGCCGCCGGGAAACATCCTAATCCCGTGGCTCTTTATCACTTGGCTTGGCATGATTTTGAAACAGGGCAGACAACCCAATCCCTTTCCCAGCTGACTCGATTGGCAAGTATCCGCCCTGAGTATCCCCAAGCCATTTACCTTACCGCAATGGTCCACCTTGCTCTTCACGACACAACTGCAGCTACCGAAACGTACGATTCCTTAACGAAACTGGAATCGCCGGAGTGGCAAGCGAAAGGGTACCAAGCATTGGCACACATTCAATGGCAGCGCGGCGAGGGAGAAAAAGCGGAAGCAACCCTTTGGCACTCTTTCGGTTTCGATACGCAGTCAGCGGCTGCTCGGCGCGCGTTACTCCTGTTGGCCGAAGTTTCTCTCAGCCGCGATACGTGGAACGCAGTGGAAAAACTGCTCGACTCCCTTTTGATCAAACGGCCGCGAGAAGCCGAGGCGCATTATTGGTTGGGAAAAATGGCCATGAAACGGAATCAAGACGGCGTAGCCCTCGATCATTTCCGCCTAGCCTCAACTTTGGCTCCGCTGCGTGCAGAATTTGCAGTGGCCTGGGCCCAGACCCGATTCGCCCGGGAAGAATATGACGCCGCATTGAAAATTCTAAAACCGATACGATCCAAACTCGGGGGTGAAGGCTTATCCCTATTTGCCCAATGCCTGATGTTTAAAGGGCGATCTAAAGAAGCTGTGCAAGAATTTGAACGTCTTTATGCCGCACAACCTTCTGCGCAAAGTCTGGTGGCGTTATCTCAAGCATTGGTTGCAGCAGGCCAATCAGAGAAAGCCGTAGCAACCTTGGAAGCTTCGACCTTTAGAGCGGAATTTGGAGTCAAAAAAGCCTTGGCGGAAGCCAAGCTAGATCTCGATTCACCAGACGAAGCGCTGCAACTAGTGTCGCCACTATTAATTGAAAAGGACAATGATCCAGAGCTCCATTTTCTGGCCGGACGCTGTGCCATGAAGAAACGAGACTATGCCAAGGCGTCCAAAGAATTCACATCCGCTTTACAATACCGAGAGGATTATCCAGCTGTAAAATTTCAAGCAGGACTCTGTCTACTCAAACTGGGACGATCAGGGGAAGCGCATCACTATTTTCAAGAGCTGACGGATTCGGATAAACCCACGTGGCGGGCACAAGGATGGCTGGGCCAGGGACAAGCCTTTGCCAAAGAAGACAAACTGGAAGCGGCGATGGAAAATCTGCAACGCTCATTCCAAACCACGCCCTCCGCCCAGGCAGCCGCACATTTGGCAACGACTTGCATGCGCATGGATAAAATTGGAGAGGCTTCGCGCTGGGCGGACAAGGCGCTCAAGCTGGATCCCCTGGAGCCCTTGGGTCTTATGGTTGGAGTCGATATCCTGTTCGCTAAACACCAAGATGAAAACGCCCTAGCCTTGGCGCAGGCGGGATTGGATAAGCGACCGGGTATTTGTGAAATCATCATCGTAGCCGCCAAAGCCTATTTGAAAGCCGACCGGGATGAACAGGCCAAGCGCCTCAGCCTGCAAGCCAAGAAGATTTGTCCAGAGGAAGCGGCACCGTATTACTTTTTGGGAACCCTGGCGGGAAAAAACGGCACCCCGGAAGAGGCTCGGAAATATTTCGAGGAGTACCTGCGTTCAGGAGGGGACTTCAAGCGCGTCCCGTTGGCCTTTCGGTGAATGCCAAAAACACCCAGCTTATAAGTCAATGGTATAAGACCAGGAAATCGGGTCTATAAAGGATCTAGGGTTTCTAAAATTTGGGCCCGAAAAACTCGGGCCCATGCAAAAAATATTATTGAGCGGGAGCGGGAGCTGGAGCAGCCTTGCAAGCTTCCTTTGCCTTGACATAATCGGCTTTGGCAGTTTTACCGCATTCTTTCTTTTCTTTACCCTTCATCGCTTTACAGGCATCAGATGCAGTCTTGTAATCCGCCTTAGCGGTTTTCAAGCAGGCCTTGTCGGCACCAGCATAAGAGGAGGTAGCGAGGATGGCTAAGCCAATGACGAATGCGGATAAACTTTTCTTGATCATAAAAATCCCTTTGTTAAAATGGTTGGCCCTTTAAATTACCTAGTCACAGCTAAAAAAAAAGAGCTGGCCGGTACTTTTTTCATTTTATTAGCCAAAATTTATGGAAGAATCATAAATCAAGTCCAATTTAATGCCAAAATGTCTGCTTTCCTGCCATTCTCATGTGCCCAACACCCCATAGAAGGGTATCAAATGGTTTTAAGGTATTGTACCAGATCCTCGATAAAGTTGTGCTTATTGGATTAGCACTCGGTTCGAAATCACCAACTAAGTTTTTCATATAAGCATAGTTGACTTTGGTGAACAAGGAATTTTTAGGTGACCGTGATTAACGAATGAAAACCACTGATAGCACCATAGGCGCTGGTAAATGCATCCCACGAAATTGCCTCCGCACCGCATGGGATAAGTGAGATTTACGTTTCCGCTGCATAGAAAATAATCAGGACTTATTATTCTCGACATCTTGCCTTGTGTCCGGATCTGATTTTTAGATACAATCATGCGATGCGCAATGTTTCCTTACCAGTAAACCTGTTAACCGGAATTCTCGTTTCCATTTGGGCCAGCTTGCCTGTACCCGGAATGTGTCAAGAAGTCTGGCAGCCCCCAAGACTGTTATACTGGTACAGCGACAATTTGAACCCGAATACCGGTGGCGACATTCTGCTTACCGCACACTATGCAGTGGGTAGGCTTGAGGATAATTTTCTGTTGCCGAGTCCTTGGAATGAAGCGGACTGGCTAGGTAAGTCTGGTGCTGTCGCTTACCGTATTCTCAAATTTGGCTTTATCGATTATAATTTGCTGGCCTTTTTCACTGCAATTCCCCAGCATGAAATTTTCGGACATGGATATCGTGTTCGTGAATTTGGCTTCGGAGATCCAGAATACTCCTTTAGTCCCCCAGCTCCTTATGGAGAGGGTATCGGCATAACCAAGTTTTCCTATCCAAGACAAGGGCCCACCGATGATCAGGAATTAGCCGTTACCATTGGCGGTGTGGAAGCATCTGCCGTCATGGCGAGTAAGATGCGTGGTTATTGGTTCCAGGCCGGGAATATGGATTACCATGGTGCCTTGCTTTATACCGTTGCCGCTGGTGATCTGAGCAATTACCTCAGTCAAACCGATGAGAAGAAAATAGAGTCCGACCCAAACGTCTCCAACGACATGCTCAACTACATAAAAGTACTGAATGGAAAGGAAGACCGAAACCAAATCCAAAGTTTTCGACTTCATCTTTCCCAGCTTGCGAGGGAAAGCCGTATTACTTTTTTAGACCCTTTTCTATGGTTCGCCTATTGGACAGTGATTAAAACCCATATCTGGTCCGGTCAATCCGCATTCAATTTTCCATCCATTCCACTGGGACCGGTACACTACCTGCCTCTATGTGGCTACGGGTTAACACCTTGGGGTCCGGAGTATCAGATCGACAACTTGCTAGCCTGGGACAAGCGTGTTCTCACTTGGCGAGTCCGTATCGGCAAGGATGTCTTTCGCAAATCCTGGGGAATGGATGTGGAAGGCCTGAATGCATTGTCTTGGCTTGGTTACGATCTGGATTTAGGTGGGCATTTCTGGAAACAGCCCCGTTTGCGATTGGACGTCCTTGATCAGAATATCCGTCGTTCACTGTACGGCGGCGGTGGTTCCGTTAACCTTTTCTCACCCACCCTGGACTTTCCGATTCCAATTCGCCTGGCTGGGGGCATCGATTATAAATCCTCAGGTTTTTTACCGGGTGCTAATCTTGAAAGTGGACTTTCATGGAGAATCGGTATGGGCATGGGCTTGTGAAAAGGAATTGGCTCGGGACTGAGCACTATATTTCCTACCTTAAACCATAAGGCCAGCATACGAAAAAGTCTATGACTTCAAATCCAAATGATGGGGATTCACAAGCATTTCAACGGAATGCCCTTCTGCTTTTTCTATTCGTAATCAGCGCTTCCTTTCTATGGGTCACTCGTTTGATGCTGATGCCAGTGCTGTTGGCGGCTATTTTTTCTGGCCTTACCTATCCGCTCTATCTCCGCTACTTAAAAATAATTGGGAACAGGCCTGCTGCTGCCGCCATTCTTACCTTGATAACCTTGGTTTTAATCACAGTTTTTCCGCTAGCCGTGCTTGGTACCATCGCCTATCATCAAGCTTCCGAATTCCTTTCCAACTTGGATTTACAAAGCTTGCAAGCCAGTACTCTGGAATTATTAGAAAACTTAAAGATTCGTTTTCCATCGCTATTAGGCAATCTAGATACGGGCGATGTTGTTAAGAAAGCCGTACTCTATTTTCAAACAGGCCTACAGCATTTTTTGAAGTACGCTACATCTTTATCCCTGTCTCTGTTGGAAAAAATCTTGGGCGTATTCGTCACTTTATTCGCGATGTTCTATTTCTATATCGGCGGTACGGAACTCTTGCAAAAACTGGTGAAATGGTCTCCGCTCAAGGATGAGTATGACGAGATCCTGATAGCCAATTTCCTTTCCGTTACCAAAGGCACTTTAAAAGCCAGTGTCGTTATCGGGACGATTAACGGCACATTGGCGGGTTTGGTTTTCTGGGCAGTGGGAATGGGCTCTCCGGTATTTTTGGGCAGCCTTATTTTCATAGGAACTTTCATTCCAGTAATAGGCGGTGGACCCGTTTGGATTCCAACCGCTATTTTCCTGATGCTGCATGGGAAATGGATTGGTGCAATGGCAGTGATTGGAGTCTGCGGCATTATTCTTCATGCCATTCACAGCCTGCTCTTGCCTGTGCTGATTGGTCAAGATGTGAAAATGCACAATTTGCTCGTGCTTATGAGCACCCTGGGTGGGATTTTCGCATTTGGATTCATTGGAGTGATTATCGGGCCCATACTCGGAGCCTTATTTTTGAGTATCTGGAAGATTTATGCCCAGGTATTCGAGCGTGAAATCTTGCGCAACAAAAGTTAGGCCGCCTGGATAACCAAAGTTATCCAGGCGTACAAAACCTAGACTTCCATCGCCTGCAAATATCCGCGGTATTTACGCTGCAATTTGTCAAACGTACCACTGCTGCGCATGCGTCGAAGTGCCTGGTCACGCAATTGACGGACGCGTTCATGGGAAATATTCAAACCCAAGCCTACTTCGCGCAAAGTCTGGGGTGAATTCTGGTCCATACCAAATAATCCGGTGATGACTTGGGCTTCCCGTTCCGGAAGTTCTGAAAGGATTTCCCGGACGAGCTCCCCGGTCGCTCCTTTTTCGAATTCGTTTTCAGGATTCGCGGCGTGATCGTCGCGAAGAATTTCCTGGAAAGTCGTCTTGGAGTCTGCACCCACAGGGGCGTCAAAGGACATACCCTTGCCAGCAGTTTGCAAAAGCCCACGAACGGTTTCATCGAGGTCTTGTCCATGCCCCTGCTCTTTAAGGGCCTTACGGACTCGCAAACATTGGTTGGCAGGAAGGCGGATCAACGACCCAGTTTCATTGATGGATTTGGTGATGTAGGCCTTCATCCACCACACTGCGTAGGAAATGAACTTAATGCCGCGAGTGGAGTCGAAACTCTCCACTGCGCGAATGAGTCCCATGCAGCCTTCATTGACGAGGTCAGGCAATGGGATTGGGCAGCCTCGATACTGCAACGCAACTTTGAGCACAAAACGCATATTCGCCTTGATCAGTCG
Source organism: Fibrobacteria bacterium (assembly GCA_043732185.1). Taxonomy (GTDB): domain Bacteria; phylum Fibrobacterota; class Fibrobacteria; order UBA11236; family UBA11236; genus Chersky-265. Next base: position 89,725 of record JAYTHY010000036.1, on the reverse strand, counting down.
CTCTCTTGCGGCATGATCGCCTTTGCGAAAGCGCTCGAATAATTTTTGCTCTTCCATGCGAGAGATGGGGCTCGTTTTACGAATGTCTTCCATATACCGCTTAAGAGAGACATCGGTTGTCGGATATGCCATGGACCGTTACTTCCTTTCCCAGATTATCACGTTCGCCAGCAAAGTTCTTATCGCCGCCCAAACCTGATGCAGGGTGGATGGAGAGTTCCGGAACTTCGCTATCGGGAACGTGCGCCAGCTAAAGCTGACAGTGGTTTATTCTGGAGCAAAATACAAAATACATGCGTCATAGGGTTATAAAATCTGTCATCCCCTGTCATCTTCTTGAACAAGGCTCCCTTAAACCTCAATTTTTCAAAGTTACCTTTTAGTACGTAAAAGGTTTTCCGTGCGCGTCGGTCCTCATATTACCCCCGGTTGGCAGCTATAATATGGATAATTAGGTTGAATTCAAAGACAAACCCCTCACTTTTGGCGAATTGAAGAGCCATGCACCAGTTTTCCTTTTTGCAGGATTTGGCCATTGTCATGATTGTGGCGGGGCTGGTGACCATCCTATGCCATAAATTCAAGCAACCGGTAGTGCTTGGGTATATTCTGGCCGGACTTTTAATCGGTCCGCATACCCTGCCTTTCCCACTCATTCAAGATGAGCATGGAATTCAAACTCTCTCTGAGCTAGGCGTAGTCTTTCTCATGTTCAGCTTAGGCTTGGAATTCAGCTTACGGAAATTGCGCCATGTGGGAGCGACGGCTTTATTGACCGCTTCCATAGAAATAGCAGTCATGATAGGCGTGGGTTATTTAATTGGGCGCGCTTTTGGGTGGACATCCATGGACAGCCTATTCCTCGGAGCCATCATTTCCATTTCTTCCACCACTATTATCATGAAAGCCTTGGAAGAGCTTGGTTTGCGCAAGGATAAATTTGCGGGGTTGGTTTTCAGCATTCTCATCGTAGAAGATATGCTCGGCATCATCCTCATTGCCTTGCTTTCCGGCATTGCCAAGACAGGCACTTTGCAATCCTGGGACGCCATTCTGACGCTCGGAAGGTTGGCTGTTTTCCTCGTGGTCTCTATGGTACTCGGTTTTATTGCCGTCCCGCGCATAATTGCCTTCGTTGCAAAATTCAGAAGCTCGGAAATGCTTTTGATCACAGTGCTTGGCTTGTGTTTCGGTTTTACCTTTTTGACTGTTTGGTTCGGATTCAGTTTGGCCTTGGGCGCGTTTTTAATCGGCGCCATACTTGCGGAAGCCAGAGAGATCGGTAAAATAGCCGACTTGATGTCGCCGGTTCGCGACATGTTCAGTGCGGTTTTTTTTGTTTCCGTGGGTCTTTTAATCAACCCCCATATGTTGGTGCAATATGCAGTTCCAATCACGGTCATCACGCTTGCGGTAATCATAGGGCAGGTTTACAGCTATATGTTTGGTGCATTCCTTTCAGGCCAAGATTTGCGCACCTCAGCGCGCATAGGCATGAGCATGGCCCAAATCGGTGAGTTCTCCTTCATTATCGCAGCCTTGGGTTTGACCCTCAAAGTAACCAGTGGATTTCTTTACCCCATTGCCGTCAGCGTCTCCGCCCTGACCACCATAACCACGCCTTACCTCATCCGGGCATCACTTCCTGTAACTTCCTGGTTCGAGCGGACGCTACCTCCCACATTGCTCGCCTATATCAACTTGTATCATAGCTGGCTGGATCAATTCACGCGCGGCCGCCAGGACAGTCAAGTTCGAAAAATATTACGTCGCATCGCCGGACAGCTGACCATATTCTCCGGCCTTATCGCCGGTTCCATCCTAACAGCGGTTTTTATTTCCCGAATCATAATCGGATTTTTCCCCAATTCATTGCCCTATCAACCTATCATCAATTCTTGTCTATGGTTAACGGCCATGTTAGCGGCCATGCCTGTATATATCGCCGCCTACCGCAAACTCAAAGCCCTGGGGATGATTCTAGCCGAATTGGGAATCACGGAAGCCATGGGTGGGGATCGCAAAACCGAGATTCGGGCCGTAGTAGCCAATGCTATACTAGTCGGCGGGTTGCTTGCACTGTCCGCCCTTACCTTTGCACTTAGTTATGTCTTACTGCCGCCGGCCCAAGCCCAGGTCGCATTGCTAATTGTAGCCGGCCTGCTTCTCTATTGGCTCAGAGGCTCCTTTAATAAAATCTATTTCCAGGGAAAGGCTGCGCTGGTCGGCACATTCAGCAAGCCCATAGAAGCACGTTCAGACGAGTCCAAAGTAGATTCCGTTAGGGTAACTCAATTGTTACGCGATGCTTGTTTAGAAACCTTGCTGTTAACTGAAAAAATGCCTGGGGCGGGACGATCCCCCCGCGAGCTGGAGCTTAAAACTCGAACCGGTGCCTTTATTGTCGGAGTGGACCGGGAAGGATGTCAAATCATCAATCCTGAGGCAGATGAGATTTTGCTTCCCAAGGATCGACTGCTACTACTGGGCAGTCGCGCCCAACTGGACGCGGCGGTGGAAATGCTATCAGGGGGCCCTGTTACCGCGATAATCAACCAGGATTAAGTGCGGATACTTGTGCAGGATAGGAAAAATAAAATGGACTTTTCGGATTTAAATAACACCGAGTTTTTAGAAAAGCTCCGTGCCCGAGGTTCCCATGGACAAGAAGCCTTTGCCCAGCTAGTCCAGGCATCACATGATCGATTAATGGGTTTCATGCAAAGAAGACTGAGCACGGACAAGGAATGCATTTTGTTGGTGCAAGAAGTGTATGTGCAGATTCATAAAGGGTTGCCAACTTTTTCCGGACCCATTGAGCTAACCACTTGGATGTATTCCCTAACCCATCATTTGATTTGCGAACGCGCATCCAATATGGAAAGCCTATCAGCGCGCAACAGCGTGGAAAAACTACTGGTTAAGGCCATTGAATCCTTGGCGAGCCCGACTGCGCAAGCTTACCACTTGGGAGATATTGAAGGCTTGTCAACGGAAGCGACGGCAGAAATTTTGGGAATAGCCGTTGAGGAAGCGCGCATTCAAATCCATGGTACCCGGCGCAAAATTGTCGATTGGGTTCAGGAAAAAATGCTTGCGGTGCCGGAGTCCAAATGAAGGGATTATTGTACCGGGTGACTTATCCCTGCGAAATGGTGCGCGAATACATGTACGACCACCTGGAGGGAAACCTTTCCACACTGACCTCTATGCGTTTCCATTTGCATTTAAATGGTTGCCTGGCTTGCCGTGAATACTTGTTTCTTTACAAGAAAGTCGCCACTACGATGGCGTTCCGCAAAGAATTCCCGATCCCACATGATTGCCTCGATCAGACTTTGGAATTTCTTCGCAAGAAAGGAATTGTTGGACCGGAATAGCTAATCCAGCGGAGCACCCCGCATTTCGAAACGCTACTGCCGCATTCTCCCCAGTATGACCAAGCGTACCGCATCCAACCGCAACTCCGCAGCAGCGATATGACCCAGTACATCCCGTAGTAGATTTTCCGCATCGTCCACTTCTGACTGCGTCACGGACGGGTTGATAGTCATCAGGGCCGTGAGACGATCGCGCTCCGCGCCCAGCCGTTTTTCTGCTTCCTTATGCGCCTCCGTCTTTAAGGATGCCTGTCGAAAAGCAGCCGCTTTCATGGCCGCCTCCATCATTTTTGGAACCAACAAATCGAATTGATCGTGATGATCCTCTAGAAGGCCAGTAGGCGCTTGTTCCAAATCGGAGGCGTCCATCCGTGGCAAGAAATGCGTCAAGTCTTCACCACTTTGTTCAACCATAACCCGGATGGGACAGGGAGCCAAAAATCTGTCGAGGTGGAGATAACCGGGAGCAGTGGCTTCCAGCACAAACACGGCATCCATAGCGAATCCGCGGGAAGAACCATTTCCAGTGGTCGGTGCATCTTGCCACTCTACAAAACCAACCGTCCCTTCCATGCCGCCCAGAATCAAGTCCACCACACCACGCACCATGGGATGGTCGATGGATAGAAATGCCAGATCTTCCCTGGCCAAAGCTTCCTTTCGATCATAGGTGACGGCTAAACCGGTTGAGGGCAGTCCCGGAAAGAAATCGACTTCCAAATGATCACCTGGAAACAGGAAGTAACCGCGCTTGGCTTCGGTATTCTGGGTGTCTACTCCGAAATGATCAAAAACACTCTCTAGATAGTCTTCCAAATCCCCATCCTCATCCTCTGCGCGAATCTCGGCTATCAGCGACCGAGCCAATTCGGGACGGTTGGAATTGATCTCAAGCAGGCGATCGCGTCCCAATTCCAAAGTCTCGCGCACACGCTTGGCCAGTATCCGCGTGTTCGCGACAAGGTTGGCGATGGCATCGTCCAACCCACCTGCATCATCTGAATCAGGATGCGATTCCGCCGTCGCGGCCATGCGACATACTTTCAGCAGTTCACCCAACTGCTCCTCATAAAAATAATCCGAGCCGAGTACGGGTTGGCGGAAGGCGTCCATGCCTTCATCGTACCAGCGATAGAGCACTTCATGAGCCGTGCCTTGTATGTACGGGACATGGATATGGATATCGTGCAATTGACCGATGCGATCCAACCGGCCAATGCGCTGCTCCAGCACGCTAGGATTCAGCGGAAGATCGAACAGTACCAAATGGTGTGAGAACTGGAAATTGCGCCCTTCACTGCCGATTTCGGAAGAGATGAGAATGCGCGCACCGTCCACTTGCGCAAAATAGGCCGCGTTCTTGTCGCGCGTTGCCATGGTCATGTTCTCGTGAAAAGCCACAAAGGGAACGGTAGTCAAGGTGGGCAGGATTTCCTGAAGGGCAAAGACTACGGCCTTGTTGGAGCAGATGATGAGAATCTTCTCACCATCGTTTATTTTGAGCAAATAGAGAAGCCAGTCCAGGCGCGGATCTTTCCGCCAAGCCCGCTTGAGAAATTCGGTGGCATCGCCTGTAAATCCACGGAGATCCCCGGAGGTAGAAGCTGCGGGTCCATTGACGAATCGGGACAATTCGATTTCATTGCTGAACGATTGCGCACCTGTTTGTGCATTCGGCCCCAATACGGCACGCGCCCAATCACGATGCTCGGAAACATTTGGCAATGGTGCATCATGAACAATGCGCTTTGGAAATCCGCCCAAAGCCGATCGTCGATTGCGGAACATGATGCGACCTGTGCCGTGGCGGTCGACAAGTTCCTCGATGAGACTGCGCTTGGAGCCCGGTAGCCCCTGCCGATATTGCAGCACTCTCGTTTGCAATGCCTGATCGGTGGGGAATTCCGCAACGAGCGTATCTGCAGCCGGCACTACAGGCCCTTCACTGCCCAGGATTAGATCCACCGTAGTGGCCAAGGTTTGGTACTGGCCGGCTTCAGCCATGTAGGCATTGAAGTCAGTGAAGCGACCTGGGTCTAGCAGACGAAGCCTACCAAAATGGCCCGTTTGCCCAAGTTGGATAGGTGTGGCTGTCAACAGCAATACATTGCCGCTTACCTTGGCCAGGCGATCCACGGCCAGGTATTCCTGGGATTGGGAATGCAACGACCAGGTAAGATGGTGCGCTTCATCTACGATGAGCAAATCTTGACCGGCCTCCACGGCTTGTTTTATTCTCTTTTCGGAACCGGCGAGAAAATCCACGGCGCAAATCATGAGCTGGCGGTTGAGGAAGGGGTTTACGGTCAGGTCCCCCTTTTCCTCAGAACGGCACAAATCCTCATCCATTACCGTGAACATATGGTTGAACCTTCGGTACAGCTCCACCAGCCATTGGTGCACGAGCTGAGAAGGGGCGACCACCAATACCCTGTTGATTTGTCCGGTGGCATGCAGTCGATGGAAGATAAGCCCGGCTTCAATGGTTTTTCCCAGACCCACCTCGTCGGCGAGTAAAACCTTGGCCCGGTACCTCGATGCGACTTCATGGGCGATGGAAATCTGATGATCGAGAAGCTCCATGCGTGCGCCTACAAGACCGCGCACGCGCGAGCCGAGCATGTCGCTGCGAAACTGATGGGTCCGGTACCGCAAGGCGAATTCCTTGGGCTTGCCGATATTTCCAGCCAACAGCCTTTTGTCCGGATCGGAAAAGGACATCTGATCCAGCAGGTCCTGTTCCGGTAGCGATTCCGAATCGCCCAGATAAGTCAAAAGTCCAGCAGTCTCTTTAACGGACCGCACCACGAATACCCTGCCGGATTGAGATCGAGCCCGATCACCGGCTTTGAGGCGCACGCGTCTTAATGGGGCATCGCGATGCATGTAGGTCCGCTCGATTTTGGCGGCGCGAAAGGAGACTTTCATTTCCCTAAATCCCACTTCAAGGATGATGCCCAATCCCAGCTCCGGCTCCGAATCGCTGATAAGGCGCTGCCCGGGAACATATTTTGCCTTGGGTTCCGACCTACTGTTCAAATTATCCCTCCACTCCCGAAAGTCTCAAAATAACTTCTAACGCAGCAACAGGTTCATACCGTTGAAAAGCGCCCGCACATTGGCCTTGATGGTGTCCATATCCTTGCCTCGACCCACAACACTCGGACCTTCCGGCGTTCCATTTTGACCCGCTTTGCGCTGAATCTTAATCTCGGAAAGCGCATAGGCGGCAAAGTCCAAATGCTCCACGTCCAATGCCATCTGGCTGTATTCGACTAGGTGAAAGTACAGCCCAATCGTCTCCAAGGCATGCATACAGGCATCGATGGGACCCGTACCCTGCCCAGTAAGCGTTTGGTTTTTCCCTTGATAGCTGACTTCAAAATAGAATTCCTTTTCATTGGGATCCATTTTGATACCCAAGAAGACTAAAGGTCCGGTTACGTTCAGAATTTCCTGGTCGTACACCTTCAGGATTTCCTGATCGTTCAATTCTCCGCGGCCATCCTGTTCGGAAAGGCGCTTGAGCACCGGCTGCAGCAAAGCGGCCTCTTCAATCGAGATAGGCAAACCCAGTCCATGGATGATTTCAAAAACCGCGGTCTTACCACTTTGGCTGGTGAATCCCAGTCGGTCGCCTTCCTTGCGGCCGATCAAAGTGCTTTCGATGGCTCGATACGCGCCTTTTTTCATGCCTTTGGTTTTGGTGGCGCCATCTTGATGAATCCCGCTGCGATGCGCAACCACATCAGAGCCGACCAGCGGGGCTTTTTCATAAATCGGAACCTTGGACCATTCGGAAACACGCAATGCCGTTTCATAGATCTCGCCCATATTGAGTGGCACGTCTTCGCCGCAATTGGCCAAGGCACAGGCCACTTCATACATATTAGTATTACCGGCCCGCTCGCCCAGTCCGTTCAAGGCTGTTTCCAACTGCGTGGCACCGGCAAAATAACTTTCCACCGTGGTAGCGGTTGCCATACCTAAATCATTGTGCGTATGCACAGCCACGATCACATGCTTGGGCAAGGCCTTGACCACTTCTTCCACCATCTTGACAAAGATCATGGGCCGATATCGTTCCACTGTATTCGGCAAATTGATCACATGAGCGCCTTCCGCAACCACGGCCTGCAACAAATCGATCACGAAATCCATGTTTTCCATCGAGTCCCCGAAATGTTCGGCGGAAAATTGGATGGTGCCGCGTCCGCCCATGGCCTTGCGGCAAAGGGTGATGGCCTTAACAGCGCGTTCCTTGACTTGCGCCGGAGTCATGCGCAGCACATTTTCCATGTTGAAAGGACTGGTGGCCAGAAAGGTATGGATGCGAGGCTGCGGCGCGTGCTTGACCGCTTCCCACACCATGACGATGTCGCGCTCCACAGCCCGAGCCAAACCAGATATCACTACATGGTCTGGAGCCAATTTGGCCAAATGCTCGCATGCGGCAAAATCCATATCACTTGCGCCGGAAAACCCTACTTCAATGCCCTGTACGCCTAGTTTTAAAAGCTGACGGAATACCAATTCCTTTTCATGCAGGTTCCAAGGATTCTTGAGCGCCTGATTGCCATCCCGCAAGGTGACATCGTAAAAAAATGGCTTTCGGTTTTTCTCTGCTTTGCTCATCTTCCACTCCTTGTTTACATACGCCAAAGGCTTTTTCAATTTCCCGAGACTTCTCAAATTTTCGTACCAAAGAAAAAGCCCACTCCAGGGAGTGGGCTTTTTTCAAAACACGCACACTCCCTGTTAGTCAGTTAGGACTAGAAGTAGGAGGGTAAGATTTTTTTGGACTGATGCGATAAACATGACACTATGATAACTATTATCTTCAATTTGCGCAAGAGGCCGAGGCAATTTTCAAATTCCCAGGCTAAGCCGTGCACCCGCATAATCAGGTCCAAAATCAGGCGTCACCTGCAACCCTAAGCCCTTGGCACTGGTGCGCTTAAAAACATTCAAAGTATGGGCCAGGGAAGCCAAGCGGTTTAGCGCCAACGCCCCAACGGCAAAGGACACGGCAACTTTCGAGGACCGGTAATACCGCAAAGTGGACTGGAACGTTTTCCAGTTACGGGTATTCTGCGGGTTGGTGGAACTTCCAAAATCCCAGTCGTTTTCCGCCACCATGGGTATGGCATAATCCCGGTCGCGTTTACCGGAAAGGATTTGCGACAACTCATAGCTGTCCTGTCGATGCTGTTTTTCCTGATAGGAGCGGTAGCTGGCCATCGTGTTCAAAAAACTGACGCTTTTGCCCGCTGCATCAATTCCTGAAAATTCTGAAGCGTAATTCCGTGAACTTTGCAAATAGCTGTCTTGCGTCAGGAAGGCGATGTACAGGGATGCCCAGAAACCGGCTTCCACCAGTAGAAAAACTTTACCGGGGCCATTGTCCTCCAAATAGAATTCTCCTGAACCAGGCAGAATAGCAGAGCAAACCATCGCCAAGGGAAGAGATTTGCCCGCATTTTTAGATTGCCGTTGATCGACTTCAATCACCGTTTCATCGGAAGTGTCTTGCACGGTTGTTTTTTGATCTAAGACTATTGGAGCAGTACCCTGAGCGATTACTGGAAACACGGCAAGACAAACAGCGAGGAAAGTAGCCTTCATTGGTCAAATGCCGAATCAGTGAATAGCAAGATTTTCGCTATCGATATTCTTAAGGTATGGCAACGCATGCGTCCTCTAGAATGTAACACGGGCTGTTACTGCAGTCACAGGGACGAACCCTTGCCAAGCCAATCCGCCATCCAAATGAAGCCGATCCCACCATCCGACTTCAGTCTGGTACAATGCCTTGTTGTGATAGTGGGCGGTCAAGGCTGCATCCAGGGCGGATACTAGGTGATTGATGACCATTCCACCCAAGAAATACGCTTGCATCCTGGCATAGTCATTGGCCTTTGCACGCATTCCGATATAGGTCTGCTGCAATGGCGTGACGACAGGAAGAAATTTCCCCTCAGAATCCTTGAGAGGCTTACCGTCTGAACCTTTTATGAAGAAGGTGGAGTCCACTAACTCAATACTCCCCGCGTCCGACCATCCCGTTATAAACTCAACTTCTTTCCCAACCAGTTCATAGAATTGATGGGTATCGACGAACTGGCTGCGACGAATGGATGTGGAATCCGTAGTCCAGGAATCATCATTGTACACCCCTTTAAAACTGGAGTAATTTGTCTCATCCGTTATGGGCGAAATACAGCCCGAATAAAGCGATATTCCCTTTGACGATTCCCGGTTCTGCACGGATTCGCAATACGATTGGCGATGGGGATTGACGAAAGCAAATTTATCTGCATCCATGCCGGTAAGATGACTGCTTAAAAAACTTTCGTAGCGTGCCTGCCTCCAATTCTCATCCGCAAATTTCCGGTATTTGGCGATTTGCTGGTTCTGTCGATCTACCACATAATGATGCCATCCGTAGGCCAATGCCACGTCTGTCATTAAATAGACCGCGGCGCGGGAATAATTGATCCAGTGATGGCCGACATAGGCTTGGCCCAGCCCTGGGACCATCAAGGACATGAACAGCGCCTTCTTGGGTGAGCGGTACTGGCCTTTAAGTTCATCAATAGTGTTCACGGTGGTTTCTCGAACGATACGATTTCGTTTTTTAGTCTGGCGGGTTTTAGTAGAATCCGTGGCACTAGAATCGCCGGGAACCGCAGCCCCTACGGTAACCGTTACGGAACGTGTTGTGGATGGTTGAGCGGAACTTTTCGCAGAATCGGCGGCCACCTTAAGGCTATCCTTCACAAGCAGGGTGGAATCTTTTGGGACCGACTTTACGCTGTCAACCACCGCAATAGTGGGCCTGTCAGCGGCTCTTGTAAATCCATGAAAGACCGACAAGGAGAGGGCGAGAAAAATGGCAAGGGAATTGGTTTTGTGCAAGGCCTACCCCGGATAGAGTTGTCTTAATGTACAATTAATTTAAATACGGAAAAGTGCCAGCCCACTTGAGAGCCGTTGGGCGACTACAAACCCAAAACATCAACCATAGTATAAATACCAGGTGGTTTTCCGGCCAAAAATACCGCCGCTTTCACAGCCCCCTGAGCAAACGTCTGACGGCTATGCGCTACATGCTTTAGCTCAATGCGTTCGCCATCCCCTGCATAAAGAACGGTATGATCCCCGACGATGTCTCCACCTCTGACGGCATGAATGCCGATTTCACCTTTGGGCCTGGCTCCCACCAAACCTGCTCGGCCATAGTTGGCCTTTTTACCTAGGTCCGATCCATGTCCCCGCGCAACAGCTTCAGCGAATCCGAGAGCGGTTCCACTCGGAGAATCCTTTTTCTGATTATGATGGGCTTCCACAATTTCAACATCAAAATCATCGCCCAGAATCCGGGCCACCATTTCCGCTACCTTGAACATTACTGTTACCCCTATGCTCATATTTGGGGACAGAACAATGGGAACAGTTCGGGAAGCTGATTCGATAATCTGTTTTTCAGTTGGTGAGATGCCGGTGGTGCAGATGACATGCGCAGCGCCCATGCGTTGAATGATGGCCAGTGCAGCTAAAGATGCCGCAGGACTTGTGAAATCAATGACAACAACACCGGGATGGAGAACTGCCTCGAGTTGATCCGTACACAGAACATCCAGTCCCTCGATACCTAGGGATGTCCCAAGGTAAGGAGAGGTCGGAGATTCAATCGCACCTACAACACGGAGGCTGCCGGGATTCGCCTTAAGCCTATTCGCACAGGCAGACAAGACCATTTGGCCCATGCGCCCCTTGGCGCCCAAAACCACAATTTCAACGGCCGGGCCATTTGAAATGCCGGCGCCAATGGCGCCGTCGAGTTTGCCTTGGTTACTTGGACTCATCGGAAATGATCCAAAGCTTGATCTTTGTCTCCACTTCCTTGTGCAACTGGATTTTAACCGTATACATACCGAGTTGCTTGATGGCTTCAGGGAGAAGCACATGGCGCTTATCGATATCGTAACCGGCGTCTTTGAGTTTAGCCGAAATATCCGAAGTCTGGATGGACCCGTAAAGTTTTTCGCCTTCCGAAACCTTGGCTGCAATAGTCAAAGACAGGTCCTTCATCTTAACCGCTTGGGCTTGGAATGTGACTTTCTCCTGACGGATGCGTTCCTCGATTTTGGCTCGGTCGGCTTCAACCTGCTTCTTGGCGGAGGAAGTGGCCAAAACAGCCAATCCCCTCGGAAACAAAAAGTTGTGCGCATATCCAGTCTTAACCTTGACGAGCTCCAGAGCCCTACCGAGGTTCTGTACGTCCTCTTTGAGTATGATTTCCATATTTCTTCCTTAGCCTCAACGCATGTTTTCGGAAACAAAGGGCAGCATGCCGAGATGTCGCGCACGCTTGATGGCGATGGCGAGCTCACGCTGGTATACGGCGGTGGTGCCGGATATCTTACGGGATACGATTTTTCCGCGCTCGTTCACGAACTTGCGCAGCAGCTTGTCGTCCTTGTAATCGATGAACTTGATCTTGTTTTCGGTGAAGTAACAAATCTTCTTCCGTTTGGACTTGGCATCTTTTTCTCTACGCTCAGACATTAGTCCTCTCCTTTACGTTGGGTATATGCGGGTTCAGCCAATTGGACTTGGGCTTCGCCTTCAACTTTATCGGGGGGAATGCCAAGGGGGGAATCCGCCACAGTCAGCCAACGCAATATGTTTTCATTGATGCGGAAACGTTTGTCGATTTCCGCGGGGAGACCTTCTTTGGCCTCGTAATAAAAGACGGCATATTCACCATGGGTGCGCTTTTTAATGGTATAAGCCAACTTGCGTTTGCCCCAGCGATCGATCTTGAGCAGTTTGCCTTGTGATTCAATCAGTTTTCCCATCGCGTCGAATTCGGACGCAATGGATTCGTCGGGAAGCATTGCATCCACGACAACAACGGTTTCATACGGTTTTGCCAATTTTACCTTCCTTTGGTCAGGAAATCGATTCGATTCCCGGGTTCCGGGTCAGGTGCCCGGAACAGGTTGATGTTGACCCTGTAAAGACGCACTCTACGTCGCTCTAGGGGAGGCGTAAACTATCAATTTTAATGGGTAGATGCAAGGGCCATCGCCGAGTCTGGGGTCAAAATGCCAGGCCAAAACCTCCGACTATCGCCCAATCCTGACGATAATGGGTTTTCTCAAAAAGCAGAAATCCAGACTGAAAGTCAATGTGGAAGTAAAGGGCCTGTACCAATTCACGTAAATTCTCGCTAAAAGCCAGGATGTCAATGGCTACCCCTGGATTTACGTGGATGTCTAGAGAAAAATCCTTGGATAGGCTGTCTCGACCACCAAGTGAGTATTCCAAATTGGATCCCATGGTCAGCCCTATCCAACGAGAGCATTTCCATCCACCACCCATGTCCAACCCTAAACTGGCATTCGTATCATCAATTCGTCCTCTTATGGGTTTTAATATGTGCGTTCCGGTATCAGGGCTACCGTTTAGAAGATTGAGATTGTCCAAACCAAGCTGCGGTCCGAGATAAAATGCCAGCGTATTCCACGATTTATGAAACCTAGTCAATAGAAAATACCGGTTTTGGATTTTTTGAACCGTATCTGACGGTTCTCCTGCTTTAATTCGGAATCCTACACCACCTGAAAACCAGGGTTTATAAAAATATCCCAACTCACCTTGCCACTGGTACAAACTTTGGTGTTCACCCAAATTTTTTTGCTTTCCTCCCAAAAAAGCTCCACAGATTCCCCGTTCAATATATAGCGCGCCTGCCGGATAAGGAATGGATTTGACTACTCGAAAACTGCGCTCCGCGACATTTGTTGCCCGCACCTTACCTTTGAGCGAATCCCCTACGACTACCACTGTTGTTGGTGTTGGTGTTGGTGATGGTGGTGGTGGTGGTGGTGAAGACGATGCCTGAGTTCCTAATTGTGTTTTTGTTTCTGCCAGAGGTTGCGAATAGGCAGCGGAAATGGACAAATACAAAAGTGCTGCCATGCACACCCGACTTGTGCGACCGCACTTCCGCAGCAGGTGGGATGCAATGTTCATGAGGGAAAATACTCCCTAAAGCTGTTGGGCACCAAAATCTTTCTTCCAAAACGTTTTTCCAAATCAGACGGACTCATATCGTCCAGAAAAAGATTTTCCTTATTCAAGCTGTTCGGCGGAATAAGCACCGGCCCTTTGCCTTGGCTCTTTTCCAAGGCGGCCGTGAAGTCCTTTCCACACAATAGGCCCGTAACCGTGACCGTGGAACCGAAGGTTAAGTTTTCGCAGGTAAGGAGCTCGGACTTAAGACCCTTTTTAGCCTCGAGTGTTTTAAGCAGCATTCGCTGCGTCGGTTCGGCCAAGGTAGCGGTAAGCACCGTGATCTCCCAATTGGCGGGTGCTTTGGGCAGAAAAGGCAATTCGCGGGCGAAATCATCCATCAAGGTGCGCAATGTGCCTACACCGTTTTCGTACTGGCTGAAATCGCCGTAGAACTCCGCCGGAGGAATATCCGCACCTGCCAACACATAAAGTTCATCGGAAGGAAAGATGAATTGCTCACCCGTTTCCGCCAAGGCTTCCCGTCCATGACGTTCGACTCTTTCCAAACAGTCCAGGGCGTCTTCACGAGTACACAAACGCAGATTCGGCAAGTTTTGGCGATGGGCGGTGAGACCGATGGGAACCACGGAGATGGAAACGAGATCGGGAAATAGCGGACGCAATTCCTTGAGGGATCGCTCCAAATATTCTTTGTCATTCCAATCCGGGATAATGACCATCTGAGTATGAAACGCTATCCCGTTCTTTCGCAACCAGTGCAACCGTTCCATGATGGGTTCAAGTTTTTCGTTCTTGAGCAGTTTGGCCCGCATGATTGGTTCCGTGCAATGGACGGACACGTAAATCGGTGAAAGCTTTTGGTCGAGCACACGCTGCCAATCGCGATCTTGCATATTCGACAAGGTTGTGAAATGGCCGTCCAAAAAGGAATACCGATAATCTTCGTCCTTGACATACAGAGAACGGCGCATGCCTTTGGGTGTTTGGTGGACAAAACAGAAGACGCAGTTGTTTTTGCACAAGTGAATCTTCATTATTTCGGGTTCGATTCCAAGCACGGCACCCGGTTCCCGTTCCACATTCAAGTGCAAGAGATTTTCACCCCGCATGATTTCAAACTCTAAAAATTCACCACTGCGATGGAATTCGAAATCGAGACGATCGCGTACTTCCTCCTCATTGATTTTAAGGATTTTGTCACCGGGAAGCATTCCCGCTCTTTCGGCATCCGAATCCGCTTCAATGGCGGCGACTTTGATCATTGCGTTACATTCTATTAAAGGGACCGGCCCGGGCACCAGATCTGATTGGAATGGGCCAACTTAGTCCCGACAATTTAAACAAAAACCACTCGATTTTGCCATTCCCACAGACTTAGGGGGATTTTTTGGCTATTGTTTGGGTTCACCAACCCGGTACACTCCTTGGATTTCTCCCTCGTATCCTTGCTGACTCTCTGGCGCCGTCCTCGCATCGTCATTCTCGATCTGCGCCCTTTACAATGCGGATACGCCAATAAAGGCATCGGCCGGTGCACGCGGGAAGTGGCTTCCCGTATCTTCAAATGGAGCCGGATGGGCGATGGGGAGCCCAGTTTCCAGGTATACAGTTTGGTCCTAGCCGGTTTCGAAAATCCAATGCCGGAAATTCCCGTTCTCCTTATGGCCCCGGCTTGGAAAAGACCCTGGATATGGGACCAGGTTTGGCTTCCATATCACTTATTCCGCAAACGCGTGCGGGTATTCCACAGCTGTGTTGCTTTGGGACCTTTACCTCAGATTTCCTTTCCCGTATTCTGCCGATACCGGGGCATAGCTGAAATTCAGGACTGGCAAATGTTCCGGGCAGAAGCCACGGAAATCGAGAAATTTTATCGGCGCACTATGCGCATACGCATCCAGAAAAGCGGGATTTCCAAAATCCGGCGCATCGTCGTGCATTCCGAATTTGTCAGGGCCGAAAGCATCCGGCAAGGTATAGATGCGAAGCGTATTAGGCTGATACGGCTAGGCTGTGATCACTTCGATGCGCTTATGCCGGAAGCTTGGCCTATGGAAAATTTTGTGCTTTCCGTTGGAGATACGCCGAATAAGAATCTGCCCTTTACAAACGCGGTTCTGAGCCTGTTGCGCACCCGATTCATCCATCTCAATTGGGTGATAGTGGGAAGCCGAGAACTGGTGCTGAAACAGTTGGGTTGCCCTGGGGAAACGCTTCCCGAGTGGATTACACTTTTGGAAAAACCCTCAGATGGGGTTTTGAAAGCCTGTTATCAAAAGGCCCTGGCCTTATTATTTCCGTCCACGCAGGAGGGTTTCGGTATTCCAGCCATGGAAGCCATGCGCCTCGGATGTCCCGTGCTAGCCTTTGATATCGAACCCATGAAATCGCTCATCAACCATGCACCCTCTCTAATGCCCGTTAGCGACCCTGAGGCTTGGTGTGCGGCCCTGATTAGATTGCTACAGAATCAGGAATTTCGCGAAGCCGCAAGGGCTGCCGGACGAAACCAGGCTGCGGATTTTACTTGGGACAATACTGCTAAAGCGCTGCTACAGCTCTTCCAAACATAAAAGCGAAAAGCCAAAGAGCCCGTTTAAATTGAGAGCTTTCGGATAATTGATCGCGTCCACCCGGAAAAATTGCCGAGGTAAAACGGGTAAGCTACCTTTACCACCTTTACTACCTTTTAGTCCGGTTTGAAGTCATCGACTAAAAACGCAATACATCCCGCGTGTGGTGATTCATTCGCGATCCCTGGCCCGAGTGGCGAAATTGGTAGACGCTGAGGACTTAAAATCCTTTTGTCGTAAGGCAGTACGAGTTCAAGTCTCGTCTTGGGCAGGGAACCCGCGAAAGTTATAGTGGACGGGGTGATAAAAAGCAGCGATTTAGCCATGTCCTTATCTTCCTACCCATTGGAAATCAAAAGGCATTCGGAAAAACGATAGGTATGGATTTCGGTTTTGAGCTATGTTTTGTTGGGACGAAGGGAAGGAAATTGACCTCCAATATTCGGAACGGACGCAAGGCAATTTTTCTGGATCGAGACGGCACCCTTAATAAAAATGTGGAGTACTTGAGCGATTTTGACCATTTTGAGCTTCTGCCCGGGGTGGAGAAAGCCTTGCAAATTTTTCAGGAATTGGGTTTTCAGCTTTTTGTGGTCACCAATCAAAGCGGTGTCGCACGCGGACTCTTTCCCATCCAGGCGGTAGTTGAGCTGCACCGTCGCATCGATCAAGCCCTTACATCCAGGGGCGTGCACATGGAAGAATTCGTTTTTTGTCCACATCATCCCCAAGGTAGCGTACCCGAATACACGCTAAATTGCTCCTGCAGAAAACCGAAACCTGGAATGCTGCGTTACCTCGAAACCAAATACCATCTCGATACGGAAAAGAGTTTTATGGTCGGAGACGCATACCGGGATGTGCAGGCCGGCTTGCAGGCTGGCGCCCAGGCCGTTTTACTCAAACCCAACGCGGATCCCAATGCGGAATGGGACACGCTTGACAACCCGGGTAATATAAAGGAATTTGTTTCACTCCTTGGTTTCGCAGAAAGTTTGAGTAGCGTTGCCTAATAAGAAAAGTAAGTTTAGCCCCATGAACACGGGTATGAATAATTCGATGGAACCCCCTGTTGGACGGACTATGGAAGAAGAAAAACAGATTATTCAGGAATTGTACAAAACTGGGCAACTGGAAAACATTTGCACTCATCTCCTTGAATTCGTTTCCCGTCATCGGGACGAGATCAATGCCATTGTGCAGGGCAATCCAAGTCCTAACGCGAACATCGTAGCCACGCAGCAGCTCATCCAACATAGGGGTACCATCCACCTTCCTTCCGAAATGGCTGACCAGATCAAAGAAATCAATAATGAAATCTGGTATCGCGGTGAGCACGGGGACTATGACCGCGCCAAGATTCAGGAAGAGTGGGCCATGCGGTACGCTTCGATGTGGCGCAATTTCCGCATAAAAGAAATTCTCTACGTCGTGGAACAGAAATCCGAAGAGATTAATAAAATCCTCAAGTAATCCCGAGCCGAGCCTGAGGCTGGTTCCGTGCGTCCGCGCACACAGTTTGTCCAATTATTCTTGCTACCTTGAAGCCTTCTACTGGAGGGCCGCTCATGGATTTTCAAGAACCTGAAATCATCAAGGACAATCTTTTTGGTTTCTTTGAACGACTCAAGACCATGAGTTCGATCAAACGGTTTGGAACATTGCCGATGATCGAAGTTGAAAGCGTGGCGTCCCACTCCTACAATGTCGCCATCATGGCCCTGATGATCGCCGATTACGAGGATGGACTGAACATCAGCCGTGAAGTGCTGCTACGCAAAGCCCTGTTCCATGATTTTGAAGAAACCATTCTATCCGATATTCCCCATCCCATCAAGCACCGTTTCAAGGGTGGAAAACTGGGCCAACTGCTCAAGGAAATCGTTCCCGAACTCATCGAAAATGAAATATTTAAAGAGCTCCCGGACCGGCTAAAAAAACTTTGCGTCAATGCTGCCTTAAGCGCTAAGGAGGATACGGAAGGCCAAATCGTGGGCGCAGCGGATGCGATGGATATCATCATGACGTCTCTGCGGGAACTGAAACTGGGGAACCGTTACTTTGAACGCATTTTTGAAGTTGGACTGTCCATGCTTCAGAAATACGAAAAGTTCGCCTTCGCACGTTTGTTTGCGGAAAGTGCGCGCCGATATCGCCTTCAAGGCGGAGATTTGAGCGCCAAGCCTACTTTCTCAGACGAGTTCGTGACCTGACTATTCTTATCGCGGGAATTGATGGTATCCCGAACCAAGCCGAACACCATGAGGTTTGCAAACCGATTGTCGCTTTCCTTGAATTGCAATTGCAGACTATCGGGAGCTGCAAATGCGGAACGGAGTCCAAAAGCAATTCGTCCATCGATGTGTTGGCCTGGGGATAGAGAGGACTTGCGCAGGGATCCTGCCGACCAAAATCGAATCCGCTTGGATAGGTCCGCGACCATGCGAAAGTGAAAATCTGCGTTCTCCTGATTGGTTTTGTGCATGTCGTCTTTGGTTTTTTTCCACTCCTCCTTTTCTGCTTTGGTTTCATCTGCAAACAGACCGACGAGGTCCAATCCAACAGCCCCCAAATCCATGACAGCACCCGTTACAACTTGACTGCCATAGCGAGCGTCTTCGACAGCCATGACTTTTTTTGTCTGGTGAATGACCGCATCCGGGTCGATGACACTCAACAACGAATCTCTTTGATGGACGAATAGCCTGAACTTTCCCGGATCAAAAAGCACACTGTCCCTGGATCGATTGACGCAGGAAATCCGAAAAAACAATGGAAACCTGGAAGAAGCTCCTTCATCTGTCGGTTCGCCCATTTCCAGGAATCCGGCTTTCAAATCATAGTCTTTGGTTTTTCCGGCATGTAGCTCAATGCCATTGTCCCAAATGGAGCCCACGGTTGAGGCGCGATATTCGAGGACCGGTAATGGAGAGAAAAAACAACCATTGAACAAAAGGGAAACCGAACCAAGTGAAAGGAAACTGACTACTAAGTGGTTTTTCAGTTTTGTTGGGGCCATGGAAGGCTAGACGCTTACCTCACCCGGATCCGCTTTACCGTTCCGGAATGGCAGGACCGACCAAGAGGAATCGGATGACTAAAATCGCGGCAAGGATGTTCAAAAGGTTATCCAACCGGCTGAGATAATGTTGGGTAATGGAGAAATTGCGCCCGGTGAGAATGCTTTTTTCCACCCACAGATCGAGAACGGCCGTAACTAGAAACTTGGCAACCAAAACGGCCAATATTCCAGGCTGTATGTTCGAGAAACGAAGCAATGCTAGGTATGCGAAAGGCAGAAAAACATAAAAGAGAATGTTCAAGCGAGACAGGCGTGGAACGCCGCCGTCTGCGGTCACTGCCATGCGGAATTCTTCCGCTTTGGCCAACAAGGAAGCGAAAGAACTCGTCAATTGATGGAGATTGAGTCCGGCATATAAGACTGTAATGACCGCAGACAGCTTTGCGAAAAAAAGGACACCTTCCAAAATATCACCCTTCCAACGAGTCTTGAATGCGCAAATAACTTTGATATCGGAAATCCGGCAGCACTCCATCGGCAACGGCTTTGGTCACCGCACAACCTGGCTCGCCTTTATGGATACAGTCTCGAAACCGACACTGATTTATATAGGGACGGAAGTCCCGCCAATGTTCAGCCAAATCCCGTCGGGTGACGCCCACAATACCCAGTTCACGGATGCCGGGAGTGTCGATGATCCGAATGTTTCCTGCCACGGTATAGAGGTGCGAGGACGTGGTGGTATGCCTGCCTTTGCCTTCTCCCTTGCGCACCTCGGCGACCCTGGGTAAGGCGCCAGGTACCAACGCACGAATGAGTGAGGATTTGCCAACGCCAGAGGGGCCGCTGAGAACCACCTGTTTGCCAGCCATGGCCAGACACAAAGCGTCAAGACCTTGGCCCGTTTTTGCGGAGATGGAAACCACCGGATATCCGACGCGTTGCAAATACTCGAGCTCTCGGGGCAGAACGGGATCGAGGTCGGCCTTGTTCATGCAGAGGATGGCTTGGATAGAGTAAATCTCTGCAAGGGCCAGATAACGATCGACCAATCTAGGATTGAATTCCGGTCGGCGGGTGGAGGCTACCACCACCAGCGCATCGACGTTGGCAGCTAGGATCAATTCCTCCGAGGCCCGGTCCATGGGGCCTGGGCGGGAGATTTTACTGGTGCGGGGAAGGATGCCCGTAATCATGGCTTCTTGCTGTGTGCCGGCGGCGATGAAGTGAACCCGGTCTCCGACGGCAAAGTTGGAGAATTCAGCTAAGTCGATAATGGGGCTGTACTGACAACTGTAATCCAGGCCGTCGTCGCCGGAAACCAGCGCCGTTCGGCGCTGAACTTCCACCAACGTACCGACCAGATTATTTGCCATAACCTTGAGATTCCAATTCTTCTAATTCCTGGTAAAGCAACGCGAGCTCCGCTTCCGCTTCGCGTTTATCGCGAGCCAATCGGATCGAATTCTCTGCATCGGCGTAAGTCTCCGGTCGGCAAAGCTCCACATCCAGTCCGGCCACTTTGATGTCCAGGTCGGTAATTCTCATTTCAATTTCAGTCCAGCGTTTTTCAGCCTTACGCTTGATTTTTTCCGCCTCTTTTTTGGCCTCCCAGTCCAGCGGAGCAGTCGCTGCTGCGTTACTAATTGGAATCGGGGTTGGACCTGAGGTTAGAGCTGCGGTTGAAGTTGAGATCGAAGTTGCGATGGGGGGAATGGTACCGGGCCCGCCAGTTGCCACGCTTGCTTGAACTGGAATGGGCTGAGGCGCATCCTTTTCCGGAGACGTTTTGGGTTTATCCAAAGGCTTCGGCGTCGGGGATTTGGAAAGCTTGCCGGTGGCTTTGGGCTCTGGCGCACCTTGATTGTCACTGGCGAGTTTTTGCAAGTAGTACATGTAATCGCCGGGATAATCCGTTACCCGTCCGCCACGGACTAGTATCACCCGCGTGGCAACGTGTTCGCAGAAATAGCGATCATGTGAAACAAAAAGCACTGTGCCGGTAAAATCTGCAATCGCTTGCATCAGCAGCAGTTTGGAGTCCATGTCGAGATGGTTGGTGGGCTCATCCAGAATCAAAACATTACAATTCCTGAGGAGCAGGCGGCAGAGTCTGACGCGGGCGCGTTCGCCACCGGATAGCACTCCGTATTTTTTGAAGGCATCATCATTGCTGAAAAGCATGGCGCCCAGAATGGATCGGAGTTGCTGGGTAGGAATTCTAGGATGCGTGACAGCTAGAAAAGAGACCAAGTCCATTTCCGATTCCACCGGCGTCGGTTCCTCGTATTGGGCGAAATATCCGATTTGCACATTGGCGCCCGTGACCACGGTTCCCTCAGTCGCACGTTCTAACCCTTGCAGAAGTTTGAGCAGCGTAGATTTACCGGCACCGTTAGGTCCCACCAGTACGGCCTTTTCTCCGGCTTGGATTCCAAACTTACCGTCTTCAAATACCTGGTGATCGCCGTATCTTTTGCCCAGATCTTCAGCCTCGAAAACCCACTGCCCGGAAGGTGGCGCTTCCGGAAAACGCAACTTCATGGTGGCGGCATCGGACGGAATTTCAATGCGATCTATTTTATCCAATTGCTTTTGCTTGCTCTGGGCCTGGGTGGCTTTGGAAGCCTTAGCCTTGAATCGCTCGACAAACCGCTCCAGGCTATCGATCTCATCCTGCTGTTTTTTGTATTCCCGCAGCAACTGATCGCGGCGGACTTTTTTCTCTTCCTCATACTTCGCGTAGGGCAAGGGATAATACGTTAGACTGCTTCTTTGAATTTCCATCACTCGGTCGCAAGTCTTGTCGACAAATTGGCGATCATGGGAAATAAGTACCAAGCTGCCCGAATAATCTTTGATATAGTTTTCCAACCAGACGATGGATTCGAGATCCAAATGGTTGGTCGGCTCATCGAGAAAAAGACAAGTGGGCTGGGACAATAGTACCCGAGCCAGGGCTACGCGCATCCTCCAACCGCCGGACATCGCTCCAAGGGGCTTATCCTGTTCCTCATTGCTGAAGCCAAGGCCGGCCAGTATCTTGCGTGTTTCGCTCTCGGCTGTATAATAATTGCTGCGGATAAGTTCATCCTGCAGAAAATCCATCCGGTCAAGCTCCGCTTCCGTAGGCGTTCGCTCGCCTAGTACGTTATGGAGAATATCCAGTTCCTTGGCATAAGCCAGTGCCTCGCTAAAGGCCTGCAGCGCCGCCATATACACAGTAGCACCGCCGTCCTCTCCCAGATGCTGCTTTAAGTAGCCAACCTTAACGGAACGGGAACGGATAATTTCACCCCCGTCTCCCTTCATTTCTCCTGATAATAATCGGAGCAAAGTTGTTTTCCCGGAGCCATTCGGTCCGGCTAGGCAGATCTTTTCCTTGTCGCCAAGTTGAAAGGAGATGCCATCAAAAATCGGTCTGTCGCCAAAGGACAGGTGCAAGTCGCGTACGTCTATCATAATTTTTCAGATTTCCCAGGTAAAGATAGTTTAGCTAACATTATCATCATGATCGGCGACTGGGTCAAACTGGCCCGCCTGAGTAATGCGCTGGTGGCCGGATTCGGGGTCTGGCTCGGCCATGCCTGCCTTCCACAGCAGATGGACTGGACAGCAGCCTCCATTGGGTTCATAGCCTTAGCCCTCTTGGTGATGGCGGGCAATATCCACAATGATATCCTCGATCTTTCCACCGACAGTATTAACCGACCAACGCGTCCATTGCCCCAGGGACGCGTAACTGGCAAGCAAGCCTGGTGGGCCACAGTTGCCCTTTATTTTACCAGTTTGGCGCTCGCTTTTACTTTGGGAAGAGCGGCTGGAATTCTGACACTAGGTATGGCGGCACTTCTTTACATCTATAATCTCAAATTGAAATCGCTTCCCTTATTCGGCAACTTGGCCGTATCGCTCCTTTGCGCCCTGGCCATTTATTTTCCAGAATCTCCCGGACTGCCGATTCACACGGGACTTCCCGCCCTATTTGCCTTCCTAACTACCCTGGCCCGAGAAATCGCCAAAGACGCAGAAGACATTCTCGGGGATACCGCAGTCGGTCGGATCACTTTTCCTATCCGCTTTGGTACCCTTTCTACTCGCTTGGCCTCAATGCTTGTTACAACCCTGATCCTTGCTTTACTCCCCATTCCCTATCTCTGGCTCAATTACCATGCTGGCTATAGTCTGGTTGCCCTAATTGGGCCTTTGCCGCTACTTGTTATTGTGTTGAAAAAACTTTTCACACATGTACCCGATTGGGGGGGAATCCAGCGTAACTTAAAGTGGGTTATGTTGGCCGGCATGTTGGCCATCTTTGCCGGCATTTTATTTTAAAAGGCTAATAGGCAATATCCAAGGTCCAAAAATGTCCAGGACCTAACGTTGCATGACCTTGATAGGCATATTGGAATTGAAAGCGCGACCAGCACAGTCCTAGCCCAGCGGCCAAGGCCGGTTCCTGCTCCCCAACTGGAAAACCGGCTCTGGCGGTAATCATGTGATGCCAGGACACTTCAGCTCCCATTGGCCAGGCTAACTTTTCATCATTACGTGTTCGCGCATCTGCAGCTACGGATGCGGTAAACTCAGCCCCAAAAGTATGTGTATACGCTAGACCCGCTTGGATGGCAGTTGGTGGAAAGGGTGCCGGATTTCCTTCAAACTTGGCACGGGAGCTCCAAAAGTCTGCATTGAGCGCGCTTAATCCAGCATAAAGGCCAGCAATGACCTGGTACCGCAACCCGGCATTGATCATAGCGGTGGCGTAATTTGCTTCCGAAATATTGTTGCTGGCGAAATTCACAGTACCGCCCCAAGATAATGTGCGGAATATTCCCGCAACTCCAGCCTGAGCCTTGAGTGTGTGAGCACCATAAGCGGTGGTGGGCCTGGCCGTTTCATCAAATCCCGGAATATTGTCAAAGCCCAAGTATCGGGCATTGAGTAGGAGCCGATATCCCGCCGTGGGAATGGACCAGGTGATGTGACTGCTGTTGCTTTGAAACTCAGAAAAGGGATTACCACGGCCCACTACCAGGCGACCGGAATCCGAGGCGGGGGCGGCAGGGTTGATGTCGAGCTCTCCTGTTCCATCCGCCAGCGCTATCCCCGCGCCACCCAAGCCCACTATGCGCGGAGAAAGGGGCAGCTTTAGGAATTTGAAGCTGGCTTCTCCGTATTCTCGATTGGTTTCCAATGCATTAAGCGGATGTGCCATCACCGCAAGCCATGCCAACACGGCTAGACACGCCTTACCGGGACGAACTATGGAAGTAAAGGACATACGGGGATAAACTAAAAAGAATTTCAGAAGGCGTACCTCAGCCCAACCGCATAGGGATTTATGGTGAGATATCCCTTTTCCACCAGCAAGGCATAATCAAACTTGATTTGGCGTTTGCCCCAGGGCAAATCATACCCAAATCCCACAGATAAATTTCCTCGATCGACGCCTGCCCGCAAGTTCATGCTTTCTGTCCAATGCACGTCGAATCCAAAGCGAAAATCCTGAGTGTGAAAGTTGGCATCGCTGGTATAAATCTCGTTCTTCATCTGGAAATCCATCAATTCAAAAGCCATATCGACGGTCTTACTCCCAGCCTTTGTCGTATAGAAAGCCGCGCCGACTAAGGTTTTGGGAAAGAAATCCCTAGACGTGTGATCAAAACCAGAGGCGTCCTCCGCAACCAAAGTAGTCTGATCAAATTCCGCAGACAATCGTTTGCTGATGCCTAGATTGCGAACGACCACACCCGTTTTGAGAGCGTTGCCCCAGCGCTTATACCAGCCGAGATTGAAAACCCCGATGATATTAACATTGCCGGTAGAGCCATCCAAATCCATATTGGAGGAATATGCTTGCACGGAAACTCCAAAACTATTGCTGCGCGAGGATTTGAGGCCAATGCCCAGATAACTTTCTATCGCCTGCGGCCTGGCCACGCCGATGGGCTTCTCATCCGCACTATAGGCTTGCACATTAAAATCCCCGCGATTAAGAAGACCCAAACCCATGCCCATATTCCCGGCCACGCGCCCCTGTATGGAGGCAAAGCCACCATTACGATTAAGACTGCGAATGTCCGCACCCAAGCCCACCGTCGTTTGCCGATTGAAAGGGAGCACGGCAGGATTCCAGTACGCGGCAGGATTGGATTCCTCCGAAGCCGTGCCGGTATTTCCCATTCCCAATTCCCGTATGCCACCACCCATGCGATCCAGCCAACCTTCATGACCGCCCAAAATTTCCCGTTCGGTAGCCTGCGCAATCAACAGGCCAGCACAAAAAACGCCCATCAATAATACGGATGAAAGTGGTCGTATCCAGATTGTAAGCCTGCTTCGCAAAAGGGTGACCGTAATAAAATGCCTCATGGGTTTCTACCCCTGACTGCAATGGCCTTACCCCAGCCCTTTTCACCTTGATCGGATTCCACCAAGATATAGTAGATGCCTAAAGAGACGGGCCTTCCACCAGCATCGCGTCCATCCCACCGATCCTCCGTAGGAACTTCGCTGCGACTGCCGCCGCCCTTGCGCCGCGAACCCTCCACCAAGGTCTTCACCTTCTCCATCGCATAGTTGAAAATTGATATGGTGACTTTCCCATCTTTCTTAAGACGGTATCCAATATTGACATATTCCGGATCTCCGGTAGCGCTCACACCCGTGAACAGGGTGGGATAGGTTATGATTTCGTCAAGTCCGCTCTTTACGCGTTTAAGACTGTTCATATTGGTCCAAACACCTGCCTGCCCAGCTCCGGTCTTACGCAAAAAGAGGCCCTTGGAACTTGTGCCTACAGCCAGGACCGTTACACCTCCGTTACGTGCGGTAGCCAGTGCCGTGAGTTTGCCTTCTCCACGAATAATGGAAAGTCCATCTTCCTGATCATAAACCACATCCCTGAAATCCCCTGATCCGGCATTGGCCGTCAAACTGTCTTTACGGAAAAGAACCAATCCTGGCCTATCCAAGTTGAAGTTGATGAAGGTAGTGTCATCCAAATTGACAGCCTGTGGGGCCGGATTAAATCCCGTCAGGTCGGTGGCTTTGGTCGCGATACCTGAAATGCTGGGCGGTTTATAAAAAGTACGGCCATGATCCTTACTGAAAAAATATTCCGAACCGGAAAAGACCCATAGGATTCCATGGACCGGATCCGTGTGAATGCTTTCGATGCGGAGTTTGGTGCCCGGCTTATCGGTAGGCAGCGTAACTGCGGGGAAAGCATTGCCACCGACCAAACCTCGGCGTAGGCCTGTCTGGGTGCCGATCAAAAGCCAGATGCTGTCGATTGCCGAAGAGTCCACGGCTAAAGCCGATATCGAATCCGGTTCACCGACCTTGGTAACCGCATCCAGACCATCCACAGCGCAGCTTTTATTAGGCGCACAGCGCAACGACGCAACCGTCGTATCCACTCCATCCGCCAGAGCGCGGAATCCTAAACTATCCGCAGGCAGCAAACCTTGCCCTTCGGTGCGCAATTTTATGAGGGCAAACCCTGCCCGTCCGCCACCGAGAATCAAAGTGTCCGCTCTCAATGCCAGTGCGGAAAACTCCACGCCCAGGGTTATCAGGTTGTTGTGCAATTTGGACCGTAGGAATATCAAGGAATCAAGGTTGGTCTTGCCATCCTGATTCATCGCTCCAATAAAAGCTACGGTTACGCTATCGGACTTTAAAAAATTTTGGAAAAGCAGAAGTGAAGTAGAACGGCCCACTCCGCCGCGGACTGGCCCGTGGAAGGGCAAGGTTCCATTTTTGAGTGTAGCGGTCACGGGAAAAGGATCGATGAGGCTATAGTGCAATCCATCCGCGCCAATGGCCCAAAGATGATCCTGATCCGCAAATAGGAAAGGAATCGATTTTGAAACTAGCGGATCGGTTTGCCCAAAAACTCCACCCGTCAATACCACAACGAGACTGAATGTTACCGAAACCAAATATTTTAAATCGCTATGCATGCACATCGCTCACCGAAAATTCACAAACTGGCATTCGAATTCCAGATTTGCCCCTCTTACGGCGGCCATGGCATCCTGCAGATCATCTTTGCTCTTGCCGGTTACCCGTAATTGTTCCCCCTGAATGGCCACTTGCACTTTTAGTTTCAATTCCTTGATGAGCTTGACCAATTTTTTGGCATCTTCCTGGGCAATGCCCGACTGGAACTTGGCTACCTGGCTCACAGTCATTTTGCCGCCCGGCTTCGGGTCGGAGTATTTCACGGTTTTGGGACCCAATCCCCGTTTGATCAATTTGTTTTCGAACATATCGCGCAATTGGCCGATTTTATATTCGTCATCCGCTACCAGTGTCACTTCGAATGTTTTGGCATCTAGATCAATCGAAGCCTTGCTGCCTTTGAAATCGAAACGGATACTCAGTTCTTTTTGCGTCGCTTGAACCGCGTTTCTAAGCTCTTCGGGATCGGTTTTGCAAACAATGTCAAATGAATTTTCATTACCCACGGATTCTCCTCACGGTGCATGCTACTTGTAGCCTCAAAAGTGCAAATTTCATTCTCGCATGTCGACCAATTCGGACCCTTTAGGACTCACAAAAACGAATTCCCGGTCGTTGATTCCACGATTCTTTTTTAAAGAGGTAACCGTATACTGCGCTTCATTGCCGGATACATCGCGACTTGAAACGCGGTAGAGGGAAAAGTTTTCTTTGTCGAGCATCACAACCAAACTGTCCAAATTTTTCATGGCCAGGGAGGGATCGAGCCGCATTTCCAAATATTCCTTACCATGCATACTCGTCTTCTTCAAGGCCATGGGCTTGGAGTCCAGAAAACGCAGCAGGACATCACCCGGTAGCGGCTGATCTTTTAAATCAGAAGCATTGCGTAAAATCACCTGATGATTTTGACTGTGGTATTCCCAATAATTTTTTCCGTCGGAAACATAGGTGCCGCCCGGGATCTCCAAACGAAACTTGGTGGAATCCTTGAGCAGTAGCTTTCCGGAGTAATTTTCCTTTTTGTCCAAGGTTGGATTATAGATGGATGCAAGGAAATTAAAAGCCAGATCCTTAGACTCCCTTTGAAAGGCGATGGCCTTGCGAAGCGCCGTTTGAGCTTCGGTTGTGGAACTGGACACTGGAGAGACTGGGCCGGCCCCGGAAACTGAAATATCAAAGCAAAATAGGGTTGCCATCAGCAACGTTCCAATTTGGAAGCCATGTAAACAGGAAAAAACGGGTTTTGGCATGATGCCTGCTCCAGAAAAGAATACTCGCGTTAATAAACAAAATTAGGGTAAAAAGCCCATGCTTTAGGCTTACCGTATTTTTTCCTAAATTCTGACCCATGGAAAACCCCGCCTCCCCCCTTGACGAAAAGCTCCAGATACTGAAGCGCATCGAGGATATCGGAAATCGCGATTTCGATGGTGTGGATGTGACCAAACTGCTTAAAGAATATTTGCATTCACCCGATCCGGAAATCATTCTTTCCGCTCTACAGGCCGCCACCAATTATGTTTCCGACGAAAGCCTTTTCCAGGAAATCTTTCGCATGGCCCATGATTTCGTGGATGAAGAAATCCGGGCGATGTCCAACAGTTGCCTGGGAGCCGTCATTCAGGATGGACTTGAATTTGAGGCCATTCCTCCGCCCGGGTTCCGAGGTGGAGCAGCCATTGTTCTCCGCGAATTTTATGAAAATGTGAGAGAATACTTGGTAACCAAAGTCGATGCTCCAATGGAAAGCATGGAAGTGAGGCGTCGCGCGCTGGAAGCCCTGGGATACCTTGGATACTTGCCGGAAATTCGACACATCGTGATGCGCTTTTATCATCAGGCGCCCAACCCTTACGTCAAAGTCAGCGCCTTGTATGCCATGGGATTGATTAAAGACGCCGTATTTGAACGTTTAATTTTGGAAGAGCTGTATTCTGAAGCGGAACCGGTTCTCTTGGAAGCCATCCATTCCGCTGCGGGCCTTGGTCTCCATGCCTCATTGGAACGGTTGCAACAGTTGACCAAATCATCTAGCCAAGACATCCGCTATGAAGCCATCGTTGCGTTAGGTTCCCTTGCGCCAGTAGCCCGCCTTCCGGAAATCATCCACACCTTGGAAGCCTTGGAAAAAAACGAAGAAGTGAAAGAAGCCATTCAGGTCGCCAAAACATGTCTCAAGCAGCGTCTCATGTTGAACAAAGGCGAAACCATTTGGGACGATAATGTGATCATGAATGAGATTGAAGATATACTCGAAAATCCCGGATCGGATGGCGGCTCCTCCTCCCAGGACGGTTTCAGGTCCTAAGTGGATCTTTCTAGGCCTTTTTTCTCCGGCATTGCGGGCACGGGCATGAGCGCTCTGGCGCAATTCCTAGTCTTCCAAGGCGCTAAAGTTTCCGGTTCCGATCGCAGTTTTGATAAAGGTGCTGAGACCCAGAAGCGGTCCTATTTCCAGCGTATTGGCATTCACCTCCATCCCCAGGATGGTTCTAGCCTGCAGGGATGCTCCTGCCTGATTGTTTCCACGGCCATTGAGAATCAAAATCCTGAGGTTCAAAAAGCCAGGGCATTGGGTATTCCCGTCATCCATCGATCCGAGCTTTTGGCTGAGTTGGCGCGTCTGAGAAATACCATTGCCATTTCCGGCACCTCAGGTAAATCCACCGTTACAGGCATGACCTATCATATTCTGGAAGCCGGAGGGCTTAATCCTTCGCTCATTACCGGGGCAAATCTTATTTCGTTGCAAGCGGAGGGGCTTCTAGGCAATGCAAAAGCAGGTGTGAAGGCCGCCTCCACGGAAGCACCGGATTGGTTGGTGATGGAAGCGGATGAAAGCGATGGAAGCCTAGTCCAGTATTGCCCCGAGGTCGGCGTCATTCTGAATGTGGAAAAAGACCACAAGGAAATCACCGAACTCATGCCCTTGTTTAACCAGTTTCGCGATCAAACCCTAGGCCAAGTGATTTTAAATGGTGCGGATCCGCTCTGCATGTCACTAAAACGGAAACAGGATATTGTCTTTTTCCCGGATGCCATGCCCGAGGGCAGGGTGGAAAATTTAAAGCTCGGCGATTGGGATACGCATTTTAACCTGGCAGGCGTGGCTTTTGAGATTCGTGTACCGGGCCGGCATAATCTTGCCAATGCCATGGCTGCCATTACGGTGGGACGCGCACTGGGAATTTCGCTTTTTAATTGCGCCAAAGGCCTTAACAAGTATCAAGGCGTGGAACGCCGTCACGTAAAAATTGGAATTGTAAAAGGCGTAACAGTTGTGGATGATTTTGCCCACAATCCCTCCAAAGTCAAGGCTTGTCTGGAAACGGTTAAGGCCGCAGCCGATGGCTCCAGACGCCGAATATTGGCGATATTCCATCCCCATGGTTTCGCTCCCATGAAACTATTCGGCAAGGATTTGGTGCAGAATATTCTCTCGGTTCTCGATTCCCAGGACCGCATCTTTATGCCTGAAATCTATTACGCCGGTGGCACTGCCGATAAAAGCATTTCGTCGGCGGATTTGATCCGTTGGATCAATTCAGAGGATCCGGAATCCAGGCCCCCAATTGGCCGATTCTTCCCGACCAAGGCTGAAGTCCTTGCGTCGGTGGTTGCAGAAGCCCGTCCAGGCGACTGGATCGTATCCATGGGCGCGCGCGACCCAGCCCTTGCGGAATTTGCTGAAAGTCTCCTACAGGGTCTAAAACTGCGCATGGAGCCTCCACGCTAAGCTGGAATAGGTCATTGCGACTCCATCCGACAGCCATTAAATCCCCGCGCTTGAGCCATTAAATTGACAGTTCAGATATTATTTACGAGCTTTGTAGGCCTTAAAATCAGAGGTACGCATGCCTTGCGGTAAGAAACGAAAACGGAAGAAGATGGCGACTCACAAGCGTAAGAAACGCCGTCGTCTGAACCGTCATAAGAAGAAGCTGGCCTAAAGGCTCGGGCTGAATGCCCGACCGAGCCGTGCTCGCAATTTCTAAATTCGATTGAAAGGGAAGGGGCTACCAAGCCCTTTTCTCATTTAGGGGCAACCAAACCTTGTTCCAAAAAGCCATCGTTAAAACCATCACGTTTCACAATCCCGACAACGGGTATTCGGTTTTACGATTGATGGAAGCCGGTTCAAAAAAAATATTTACCGCCGTCGGTATATTCCCAAAACTCAGCTTAGGCGAAACGCTGGACCTGGAAGGGGAATGGACCAAACACGAAACCTTTGGTGAGCAATTTAAAGCCACCGGTTACAAGTTGCTGGCTCCAGACAGTGTCGAAGCCATGGAAAGATATTTGGGAGGCGGCATTCTCAAGGGCGTGGGACCCGCCTTGGCCAAGCGCTTAGTAGACCGGTTTGGACTCGAAACATTTGAGATTCTCGATCATCATCCCGATCGCTTGAAAGAAGTGCCAAAACTCAAAGGCAAGTCTCTGGCGTCCTTGCTTACCGTCTGGCGCGACAATAAAAGCATGCGCGAGGTCATGTACTTCCTCCAATCCCATCACCTGAGTTTGAATATGAGTACTCGACTGTACCAACATTACGGGGATCAAGCTGCCGCCGTCATTAAAAGCAACCCGTATCAATTGGCCGACGAAGTTTGGGGGGTCGGTTTTCTGAAGGCAGATGATATCGCCCGCAAGCTGGGATTTGAAATCGATTCGTATGCTCGTATCAAAGCAGGACTGGCCTATGCTCTGGGGAAATCCGCGGAAGCGGGGCATGTCTTTCAAGGTCGCGACGATCTCCTGATGAAGGCCCAATCCCTGTTACAATGCACTCCAGAAAAAATCGTGTTTACCTTGGACGGAATGACCGATTCGGATCAGGTTCGACATGACGGCGAAAACCGCTACTACCTACCCTATCTTTTCCACAGCGAACGCGGCATTGCCAAACGCGCGGCATTGCTGCATTTCACGCCGTCACGCATTCCTAAATCCATTATCGCCGAAGCCATACAGGTGGCGGAAGCTGCTTGTGGAAAAGACTTCGCGTATAGCGAACAACAGCGCGAAGGGATCCGAAAAGCCGTTGACTGCGGTTTGTTCCTGTTGACTGGAGGACCGGGAACCGGCAAGACCACCACCGTCCTTGGTATTCTGCAAGTCTACCAGAGAGCCGGCTTAAAGGTAAAATTGGCGGCCCCGACCGGCCGCGCAGCCAAGCGATTGTCAGAAGTCACAGGACACGCCGCCGCCACCATACATCGAATGCTGAAATTTGATCCGGCCAATCGGAAATTCACCCATGATGATCTCTCTCCCCTGGATACGGACGTGCTTGTGGTGGATGAAGTCTCCATGATCGACACCGTGCTCATGTACTCGCTGCTCAAAGCCGTAAAACCCGGCACGCGCATCATGCTTATCGGCGACCCCGATCAGTTGCCCTCCGTGGGGCCAGGTAAGGTATTGGCCGAATTCATCCGTTCCGGAGTCATGCACCATCTCCACCTCGACCGCATCTTCCGGCAGGCCGAGGAATCCAGAATAGTCGCCAACGCCCACCGTATCCATCAGGGTATCCCACCCGTTACCTCAAGGACTACGGGTAATTTCCATTTCATCCCCATACCCGCTGAAGCCGATGGCCCGGCTTTGGTAGCCGATCTGGTCGAACAAGAATTGCCTCAGCTTTACGCCTACCACCCTATAATGGACGTGCAAGTATTGACTCCCATGAACCAAGGCCCATTGGGAACCTTGGCGCTGAACACTGCCCTGCAAGCCCGCCTCAATCCCAGAACGGATGGGTTGGAGTACAAGGAAAGAACCTACCGGGTCAATGATAAGGTCATGCAACTCCGCAACAATTACGACAAGAATGTTTTCAATGGCGACATCGGATTCGTATCTGCCGTTTCCCGCTCCAGCCGAACCGTTACTGTGGACTTTGAAGGCGACACCACGGTTTACGAAGGGGAGGAATTACAAGAGCTGACTTTGGCTTATGCCATTTCTATCCACAAGAGCCAGGGTAGCGAATACAAGGTGGTGGTTATGCTGATGGCTAAAGCCCATTGGGTCATGCTACAACGAAACCTGTTGTATACAGGCATTACCCGGGCCCGGGAACGGCTTTTTCTGGTTGGCGACGGCAGCGCCGTGCGAAAAGCCGTGGAAAACAATCCTGTGGTTAATCGCAATACCCTGTTGGCTGAAAGCCTTAGGGAAGAGATTTCAGCGTTCGCGTTTTAATAGCACTCTCGCCGGTGGTCCGGTCGGAACTCTCCGATAGTTTGGCCTCCCGAAGCTGATTCTTTAAATCTTCGATGACTTGGCAATAGGATTCGCTCACCAAATTGCAGGCGGTTTCTAGAGATTGTAAGTCATCACCGGGGCGGAATTTCAATCGGAAAGTCATATCCCCGCTGGCGACCACTTGCGCCCATTTCTTGATTCGGAAAATGGGCACGGAAATCTTGCGGGAAAAATATAGGCTCAACCACAACCCCAGCGCCAAGGAAACCACGTCGGCGATCACAAAGGCTGGAATGACCACGTCCATCAAATTTTCTTCAACTAGAATAGACATAAGATTAGCACTGATCATGTCCGTTCCCGCCGCGTCTCCAACGGGGCTGGCATGGTAACGATAAAAGAACAACGTGCAAATGGTGGTGGCCATGAGCACACCCGTAAGGTTTACGACAGCCAAGAGCCTGATGATATAGGGCCATTGGAATTCCGGCAGAATGATAAAATTGCGTATCGGCCGTCGTTTAAATTTGGAATTCGTTTTTTCAGCCATGCCCCAATTATAGGCTGTGCTTTAGAGTTTTGCCAGGTCCGTTTTTGAAAGAGTGGGCATATCCATCAAAAAGCCCAAAAGCAGGTAGAATACCCGCATCTAGGAGCTGCATTCCAGCAGCTGCCTTCGCAAACCCATCCAGTAGGAAGTCATGAATTACGGCAAGACGGTTCCCAGGAATTTTTTCTGCAACGTAAGTAATTCGCTGCAGCCTTTTTCAGCCAGGTCCAGCATGTCGTTCAGCTGCATACGTGAGTACACGGCTTCTTCGCCCGTACCTTGAATTTCCACGAAATGTCCAGAATCGGTACGGACAACATTCATGTCGACTTCAGCTTCCGAATCTTCCGTATAACAGAGATCCAGCATCGGGATTCCCTCCACAATGCCCACGCTAACTGCTGAAACGAAATGTTTAAGGACAGGTTTGGTCAAAGCCGGCTGTGTCGCCTTCAGCCTTTGTAAGGCCCGAGCCAAAGCCATGAAGCCGCCAACGATGGATGCAGTCCGCGTCCCGCCATCCGCCTCGATCACATCGCAATCCACGATGTAATTGCGTTCACCCAAAGCATCCAAATTGCATACACCACGCAAGGCTCGGCCAATTAGGCGCTGGATCTCCTGAGTGCGACCAGACGCTCCGGCGCGCTCGCGCTTGACACGCGAGGACGTGCTGCGCGGCAGCAAATTGTATTCTGCTGTAACCCAACCTTTGCCTTTGCCTTTCATCCAGCGGGGGACCTCTTCTTCCAAACTGGCGCAGCACAGAATACGCGTCTTACCCACTTCAATCAAGTACGATGCCTCCGCCGTGGAAACAAAGTCCTCCGTAATTTTGATTGGGCGCAATTGATCCGTTTTCCTGCCGTCGATTCTTGTCATGCTTTACCTTTTTAATGTGACTTGTGCAGCCCGCGACCTAGGGTAACTTCCCAGTACCTTCAATTGCGCAGCCATCTCTCTCAGATGATCCAAAGCCTTATCGACCTTTGTCTCCCCTATTTTGCCCACAAAGTCCACGTAGAACCAGTATTCAAAAGGGGATAGAGGATTGGGTCGCGATTCGATTTTGAGCAGATCGATATCACGTAATGCGAAAACGCCCAGGATTCTGAACAGGATGCCGGTTTGATTCTTTTCGGGCATAAAGGCGATACTGGTTTTGTACTGTCCATGGCCGGATGTTTTGGCAGCATTAGGTGTAATGGCCAGAAACCGAGTGAAGTTGTTCGGGAGATTCTGGAGATTGCTACGCAGCACTTTTAGTTTATAAAGTTTGGCGGCATAGGCACTGGCAATAGCCCCGATTTGC
Organism: Fibrobacteria bacterium; assembly: GCA_043732185.1. Taxonomy (GTDB): domain Bacteria; phylum Fibrobacterota; class Fibrobacteria; order UBA11236; family UBA11236; genus Chersky-265. Next base: position 54,654 of record JAYTHY010000036.1, on the reverse strand, counting down.
GCAGGTGCTTCTTCCGATAGGGATTTGGCAGCACCGGCGGTATCGAAAAAAGCTACGGGTCGGATTCGACTTTCCTTGGCAAAAAAATGACTGCACTGCGCTAGCGCCTGTGGGTGCGAACGCACCTGTGTCAGATTTTTTAATCCAGTGCTGGGATGGCACATGAGCGCATGCTCCACCTTCAAATGTGTCTCACCTACAATTTGGAGGTTATGGGTTAAGAGCAGATCATAATTTTGATGAATGCTACCCGCTAAGGAATTTTCAATGGGAATCACACCTTGATCCACTTTTCCCTTTTGCACGGCAAGAAATACATCTTCAAAAGTTTCGCATGGAACCGTCTGACAACGGGGTCCAAGCAATTGTTTGCAGGCTAGATCGCTATAGGCGCCATGCACACCCTGGAATGCTGCTTTCATAGGTTTATAATTTAGTAATCCCCGGTATCCGTCGGGCCCCGGCATAATGATCCACAAAGTAGGGCGCTTCCAGACTGGAATAGGCAACACCGATACTGGTTGCGGAGTGGATGAAATAGTTATTGCCCATGTAAATGCCGGTATGATCGATAATCCAGAAATGCTTGAAGAATACCAGATCGCCCGGCTTGAGATCTCTCTTAGCAACAGCATTCCCTTGAAGTGACATGGCCAATGCATTATGCGGCAAGTCTATGCCGTAGGCTTCCGAAAACACCTGGCGCACAAAGCCGGAACAATCAATGCCGGATCGGCTCTGGCCACCAAAATGATACGGCACCCCTAAATACGATTCAGCTACTTTACGCAGTCTGGAATTTTCCCGGCCTAGGATTGGAGCGAAGGAGCCTGCCGCCAGCGCCGGTCGCACTGCTGTGGGTTTCGCAGAGGCATTTGGCATCACATACCTGCCTGCGGAACGGACGAAATACGGCCGGACTCGGGGACCGCAAGCGGATAAGAGGAAACCGGCTAACAGAATTGCGGAGCTATTCTGAAGCCTCATTCTGGATGGGTCGAGTTATGCCGCGCAAAGTTTTTCGGTGGCACCGGCAATTTGGAACAGGGATTCTTCTTGGAAGGCTTTGCCGATGTATTGAAGACCGATGGACAACTTGCCTGCGCGGCCGATGGGCTGCGAGATGGCAGGTAGTCCCGCCAAGTTTACCGCCACCGTATAGATATCCCCCAAGTACTGCGCCATGGGATCGGCTTCTATGTTGCCGACCTTTTGGGGCAAGTCCGGCATGGTGGGAGTGGCTACCACATCGCATGTTTCAAATGCCTTGTTGAAGTCGTCGGTAATCAGCCTGCGCACTTTTTGTGCCTGCATATAATAGGCATCATAAAATCCGGAACTGAGTACATAGGTGCCCAGGAGAATGCGCTTCTTGACTTCCTCACCGAAACCCTGCGACCGGGTCTTGGAATAGAGACCAAACAGATCCTTGGCGTCCTTGGCTCGGGTGGTATAACGCACGCCGTCAAAACGAGATAGGTTGGCGGATGCTTCTGCGGTGGCGATTACATAGTATGCGGCAATCGCATACTTGAAACTGGGAATAGAAATTTCCCGGATTACAGCGCCGTTCTTCTCCAAAGTCTCAAGGGTTTTTTGCACAGCGGCGCGCACCACAGGGCTTAGGCCTTCTCCAAAAGCTTCTTTGGGCATTCCAATCACTTTACCTTGAATCCCTTTACCTAGAGAGGCGGTAAAATCAGGAACGGGAATTTGTGCGGACGTTGCGTCGTGATTGTCCCATCCGCAAATGGCGTTTAGCAGCAAAGCAGAATCTTCCACACGGTGACTGAAGGCACCGATCTGATCCAAAGACGAGGCGTAGGCGACAAGACCATAACGAGAGACGCGTCCGTAAGTGGGTTTGATGCCCACGATGCCGCAGCAAGCCGCAGGCTGCCGGATGGAACCACCGGTATCCGATCCTAAAGAAATATCTACTGCGCCTGAGGCGACGGCCACAGCCGAACCTCCAGACGATCCACCTGCTATGACGCTTTCATCCAAAGGATTACGCGGTGCACCAAAAGCGCTGGTCTCAGAAGTGGAACCCATCGCGAACTCATCCATATTGGTTTTACCAACCGGAACCGCATCAGCGGCGAGCAGGCGCTCTATGGCAGTGGCATTGTAGGGCGAATGGAATTCACCCAGGATTTTCGATCCGCAAGTTGTTCGCCCTTGCGACATCACGATATTGTCTTTTACGGCAATTGGAATACCCGCCAAGGCGCCCAGTTTTTCACCAGCGGCCCGACGTTTGTCGATGGAACGCGATTGTTCCAAAGCCTGTTCACCAAGGACACTGATGAAGGCATTGAATCCACTGGTCGCCGCGATTTTGGTCAATGAGGCCGTGACTAAGGATTCCGACGTGACTTCACCGGATTTGACTTTTTTTGCGAGTTCGGAAACTGTTGCCATACGCTTTTACTTCGACCATTTCATGATGTAGAGACTGAAAATCATTCCAATTATGCTGCAAAAATTGAATTTAAAACCAAGACCAAGGCGGACTTTTACCATGTACAGATCAATTAATATGCCATTGTCTTTGATGCCCAAACTCGGCTGAAAGGAAGCAACAAAAAAGCTACGGATGGGGTTGTTCATGTCTCCCCCACTCAGTACGCCTATTTGACCCAGAACGAGTCCCAGTACCTCTCCCAGAATTCCACCCAATATCAATCCAAGTATGATAAAGACAACCAGTCTGCCCACACTCGAGGACTTGCCCATGATCATTTAATGCCCCCGATCCCAGAATTTTTCAACATGCCCTATCAATATAACCATTCAGAAGGCCTTTTGACGCATGGCCTTTTCTTCCAAAATAATTGTGGTTTTACATTTCTCTTTGGAACGAAGATAAAGCAGTTCCACTGATTCACCCACTTGAAAAAGCTTGAATACCTCTCGAATATCAGCAAAGTCGTTGATCCTCTTTCCATCGACCTCATAGATTAAATCACCTGCCTTAAGACCCGCTTTTTCCCCTGGAGAATTCTTTTCGAGCCCGGTCACAGTAGCGCCCGGTCGACCTTGATTGCCCTGAGGATCGGCATAAATTCCAGTGGTAAACTCTCTAATTTTGCCAAATCGGATTATCTCGTCCATAACAAGCTTGGCCTTCTGAATTGGAATGGCGAAGCCAAGCCCAATGGAGCCCTGCGATTGTCCGCCTCCAGTAAAAATGAAAGTGTTGATTCCAATGACTTTCCCCTCCGTATTGACTAAAGCACCGCCAGAATTGCCGGGGTTGATGGCTGCATCCGTTTGTATCATTTTATGATAGTGTATCCCACTCGAACTGCTAAATGTGCGATTGAGCGCCCCAATGACTCCCACAGTTACGGTAGGCTTGTTATCGCCGATTAAATAGCCATACGGATTTCCAATCGCTACCACCCACTCCCCAATCATATTGTCAGAAATACTTTGCAGCTGCGCCACGGGGAGGTTAGCACCTTTGATTTTTAATATGGCCAAATCATTGGCCGGATCCATGCCCACCAATTTTGCCGGAAACTGCCTTTCATCAGAAGTCGTGACGGTTATACTCAATAACTCACCGCCGGGATTTTGACCAACCACATGACTATTGGTGATGATTATGCCTTCTTTGGTGGCAATGACCCCTGAGCCAAGACTGCTCATTTCTTCCCGTCGATATTGTGAACCGAAAGAGTCGAAAAAAGGATCTTGAAAAAATGGAGATTGATACGCGACAACGGTTGCGCTCTTTACAGTGATACTCACCACGGCAGGAGCCGCCAATTCCGTGGCAGTCACAATTGCGGTACGTCGGGATTCGGATGGCGAGGAGCCAATGGCTGCCGAATCTCTAGGCAGTGACAACAATTCCATGCAAAAGCAAGCAACAATGGTTTTAATATTCATAATCTCGATACCTAACCTTTTCCAGTGAAAGTCCTTGTGCCGGCGCCCAGGTTCGTTCGCCATTAAAGGTGCCCGCGAGAATACTTTGAACCAGACCCTCGGGCAAATTCTCCCGAGCCACATCAAAACCTGCGCCTACAATCGATCGCACCATTCTATGCAGAAATCGATTGGCTTCTAGCGTCACAATAAGAAAGGTGTCTTCGGCGTGAATCTCTGCCCGGATGACCTGGCACTCGGTGCTTTTGCCATCTTTTCTCGGCACCGAAAAATCCACAAAATCATGTAGACCAATCACCGACGCCAATTCCCGGCGAAACAAATCCAGCTGCAATGGATATCCGGTATACCAAGCCATATGTCCGAGTAAAGCGGATGGCCGCAGAGCAATGCGATATTTGTAAAGTCGCGACTCCGCCGAATAACGGGCGTGGAAATCCAAAGGGCAGGACTCCAATCGCCTTATGAAAAGGGAGTCCGGCGTCAGAGCATTGACTGACTTTTCAATCTTATACACGTCAATGATTTTGTCGCAATCGAAGTGGGCCACTTGACCGGAAGCGTGCACGCCTGCGTCCGTGCGCCCTGCGCCTATTACGGTCACAGCTGTGCGCAGACATATAGCTAGAGCCTTTTCCAGTTCGGATTGCACAGTAAGTTGGCCAGGCTGTTCCTGCCACCCCGCAAATCCTGTCCCCAAATACTCCACTACAAATCGATAACGACCCATGTCGGAAAATTAGCAGGAAACGGCTCTATTGCCTAGTTGGTTTGCTTGGGACTGGATGCACTTCAGCCGAATAAATCCAGATTAATGCCATCGGAAAAATTCGCGGGTCGCGCGGCACCCTCGGAAGTCGTAGGAAGATGCTCTTCAGGTAGAATGGCGTAGGTCCAGGCCATGATCTTGAAATCCAAGTAGTCCAAACTCTTCTCAAGCTCGGGAAGGGCTTTGGTTAAAAGTTCGCGCACATCATAAAACTGATTCTTGAAATCGATTTTAGCACCCTTATCGTCTAGGGTTACCGCCACATTCACTTTGCCCATATGCTTGGCATGGGTCTCCACTCTGACTTTTAGGGGTTCCTTGGGTCCGGATTTCCTATCTGAACCTTGACTACTGCCTTTTTCCCAAGTCACTTGCAGACCATGCCAATCTTGCCCTTGGTAGAAGTAGAACTGGGAGGGTTTGCCTTGCTGAATGTCGTTGTCCCTAGGCAGCCCGTTGACGACAGCTTGGAGAAGAAACTTAGCCGAGTCCGGGTCTTTGCTGACTGCGGAAGACAACGCGGGGTTTTCTTCCGCCAAACGGTGGATATCTAGAGAGTGAAATCGTTCCGGCAAAACCTTTTTCAGCCAAGCTGCCATAAGGTCCGCATTGGAGGGATTGGTTTCACCTGTTGCCCCCGGTAACGGCATACCCAGCGCCAACGAAGCGTCTGCGGAAGTTTTCGGGAATTGCAAGTTTGTACCCGGTCGCAACAATGCGCTGTCCTGATTGGGACGCAGATTTTTAAGCATGTCCGTCATGGCTTGTGGATCACGTGCGGCTTCACTCCAGGCCTTGGCCTGTTTGCCCGACGCCAGTCCATCACGGGGAAAGGTTAAAAACAAGCGAAGCAATCCATCGAGCTCTTTTTGATCCGGTAGACCAGGAGATCGCCCCGTGTTGAGTGGGCTTGCAGCTTTTTCCATTCGTCCACTTTGCGCCAAAAGGTCTGCGAAATCCTTGACCAACTGTCCAGAATAGGGCTCATCCTTAAATTCTTTCAGGTAATGTGAGGCGAGTTGAACCGCCTGCCGCATAGTGGGCGAAGCCGTAGCAAAGTCGGTGCGCAAACTAGCAGGCAAAGACGCTGCCGGGTCCAAGAACTTGGCCTGCATCCGGCCGCCGTGGGCTTCAACCGTAAAATCAGCTAAGTCTCCCGGTTCCAGGGATTGCGAGGAAAAAACCTCCATGCTCCTTCCACCCACATCCAGCACGTACCTAAACAGGGAGTCGCCTTGAGTGGGCGCTCCTCGACCACCGTATTGCAATCGATTAAGCGGGGACAGAAAGGATTCGCCTTCTCCTTTTTCAATCACCCTTCCAAACCACGGTGACGCGCCTGTACCCGCTTCCGCAGACCAGAATCCATCCAGATTTTTTAGTCCTTTGGCAGCTCCAGCAGGAGCAACCGATTCGTTGCCCCGGTTTTGAGACTTAAGCATATCAAGAACCGCCGACTTGGCTCCCGGATCTCCCTTAGAAGCCTCCAGTGCATCAATCAAGATCGCGATCAAATTGCGATCCATTCCAGTCAAGGATTGCCCCAAGAATTCCTTGCCTCCATTTTTTCCAGTTACTTTCATCAACAATTCCGGCAGTGTCAATTGAGCCAAAGATGCTGATAGAGCAGGCGATCCGGCGCCTCCTGTCCTACCCATACTTTGAGTTTCCGTATTGGCCATCCACTTGACCATTGCCTCTTCGAAGCCACGTAGCGAATTAAGTTTTTGGGGCAAAATGTAGCCGGCGCCTTGCCACTCTTCCTGGGCAGGCACGGTCGGCAATTGTGCTACCTGAATGGCATTGCCTCCAGGAAAGGAAATGCGCACCTTTTCCCCAGCTTGAAAGTCGCCCTCTGCAGCAAACCGGACCTTGCCTTGTGCGTATTGCACTTCCAAAGTTTGCACCCCTTTTTCCAATGTAATGCCGGTAACGGTCCCGGAAAAAACATTTGGAGTCAATGCGTTACTCGATCCGGATCGGATAGGTTGAATTTGATTTGGATCAGAGGAAGCCATAGTGAAAGCCTAGAAGGAGACCCTATGCTTATTATACGGTAGCTAGACCCAATAACTTGAATATTTTGAGCTAGGTAACGCTGCCTGGAGGTCTTAAAACTGGAGTAATTTGAGCTTGATTTTTCTTATCAGCGCTGTTTAGCCTTTTTCCCGGCGCAGTCGAATAATGAATTCCACCTGATCTTGGCTGAGTCTTAGCCGCCTGGAAATCTCCGAGGAAGTTAGACCCTTCCGAGCCAATTTCAATACTTCGGCCTTGCGCCTTTCCACCAGTTCCACCTCTGTCGTAGGCGGCATCGCGTTAAACGATTCTTCCTCATCGCTTTCCCCATCTTCATCTTCCATAGAAAGTCCGGATGGAAAAGTGGACTCCAAACCGGATTCCTGAATCAGTGAGATAGGCTTCGTTTCGGGTTCACGTGATATGTCCACTGGTGGTGGAGTCTTTCGGTCCTGGCTGGAAATACGGGCAATTTGTTGCACAGCATCCTGAAAAGAGGTCATGGCCTTTGCCTTAGCGGCACTGCCTACAGGTTTGCTACGCGAGGGAAGCCGACCAGGTCGGTAGCGACGCCGGAACCGCCAAGCCACCCAAATCGGGGGCATTAGGGCTAGGACAATGCCTAACGGTAGTGCCCAGTAACGCAGGGAATACGCCCAGGTCCAGAATCCCTCGGCAGTTGGTCGAACATGTGCGCGCGCCAATTCACCCAAATGGCCACGCCATTTCTTGTACTCTTGCCAGGCTATGACCTGGGCCGTTTTCAAGGAATCGGTAATCTTTGACCCTTGTTCAACAATGTGAAAATCCGTTTGGGACATCCAATCCCGGTATTGGTTGAGTCGGCTACGCACTTGGGCCATTTCGGGGTCAGTGCGGAAATAAACGGTTTCCCGCAATGGCGACAGATAAAGCCCAACCAGCAAGACCGCGACCATGGCCAGGCCTCCGAGGGTACCGAGGAAAATTGGCTTGATGGCCTTCATTGATTCCAATGGTGAGGGTTGCTACAATTCTAGCAATTATTACCTGACCATCTCCAGTAGAGACTGTCAGGAGCGGACAAAATCCGGGTACCGCATTAATCCAGAGTACACTGCATGGCAAAAATCATCATCCGCTTTCAAAACCAAATTCTTGGGGAAAGCCAATTGCAGCCCGGTTTCAATACCATAGGCCGGCTTCCCTCCCATCCTATTTGCATCGAAAACTTGGGAATTTCCCGCAAGCACGCCTTCATCCTAGGTGATATTGAAACGAAAGTCTTCATATTGGAAGATTTGCAAAGCTTGAACGGGACGTATGTCAATAAAAAGCGTGTCCACAAATGGCTGCTGAATCACAATGATGTCATCACCATTGGCCAGCATGCCTTGGAATTTCTGGACTCTGAATCCAAACCGGTAGTTGCACCCACTGCATCCGCAATAGTGGGCCATGAGCCGGTCCTTGTAGTCCAAGCGACAGGCAAATCCATTCCTCTCGTCAAGGAAACCACCTACCTCGGAAACAGCAGCACTGATGATATTCATATTCCAGGACTAATGGTAGGCAAGGGATTTGCAAGTATTGATCGCAAGGGCACCATGTGGATCATCAATCTACTGGTAAAGCGATTCTCCCACCTTAAGGTCAACGGCGAAGAAATCACTTCCGTGCACCTCAAAGATGGCGATGAAATCGAAGCGGGAGGCATGGCCTTCCGTTTTCATCTGCCGCCAAGGTAGCTACGGCCAAGCTAGCTGTCGTCACGCATGGCGGTCACGCATGCGAACGCCTGAATCCCCAAACCTCGTCCGAAATCCGTTAATCCTTCTCCGGATGTCGCGGTTAGGCCGATATCTTCATTGCTTATCCCCAGCAATTCAGATAGACGCGCAATTAGAGCGGGAAGCAAGGGCAAAATCTTGGGCCGCAGGCATTCCAGTGTTACGGAAACATGGCTGAGACGGTAACCGATACCATCCAAATCTTCCAAAGCCTTCTGCAGATAGACAGCGCTATCCGTAATGCCGGTCCGGCACAGCTGGTCCGCCACCGGTCCCAAGATCGGCTTTCCGGTAATCCCGGAGATAGCATTGGTAATGGCGTGTAAAACCACATCGGAATCACTGTTGCCCAGCAGAGCATAGGGCTCCGATAACCGCACCCCCGCAAGCATCAACGCTTTTCCTGCTGCCGGCTCTTGAATCCGATGGCTATCCTGTCCGATTCCAACCTTAATCATGGTCTAACCTTCCTATCGCTAGCCATCCAATCTGCCCATTGCAAATCCTCCGCCCCAGTCACTTTGCGGTTACTCTCGTTTCCAAGCACCCAGCGCACCTCAAACCCTGCGCGTTCCGCCATTTGGGCTTCATCGGTAGGCACATCCCCCACCCATGGCGCAGCATAGATGGTTTTCAAGAGGTCGTGCGGGAACACCTGGGGCGTCTGCACCAGTATCAGTTTTTTTCTGTCCAGGGTTCGGGTGATACTCGCTCCGGAAATTTCCTTCACGGTGTCCGAGGCAGGCATAGCTGCAATGACGCAGGCCCCTGGAGCAAGGGCAGCCAAACACCGCCGAATGATAGCTTCCGATACAAATGGACGGGCCACATCGTGCACAAGGATTACAGGCAGCTCAGGATCCAAGGCTTCAAAACCATTGCGTACGGATTCCCATCGTTCCGCCCCTCCCGGTACCAGCTTTACTTTTGGAAACGCGGAAAGGCGGACAGCATATTCTTCCATGCGTTCATTCGGCAATACCAGCATGATGGACTTAACGAATTCCAATCGATGGAAGGCTTCCACAGTATAAAGAAGCATGGGTTTTCCCGCTACCGCAGCGGATCCAGAAATAGCCTCCCGCTTGCCCAGCGCCACAAACTGTTTCGGTTCAGCACTTCCGGCACGCATGCCCATCCCACCCGCGGGGAGGATGACACCGATATCCGGAAGACGGGATTCAGGCTTTTCCAAGCAATCCTTTCAGATCCGAACCGGGCTCTTTTTGCCCAGGAGCAATGCCCGCATTTTGAGCGGCAGTCCCAAACATTTGATAAACCCTGTGGCGTCCTGCTGATTGTACGTATCGACGTCCGAGAATCCGCCCAAACCTGGATCATACAAGGAGAAGGGGCTGGACATCTTGGCCAAACTCATATTTCCCTTATACAGTTTCAGCGTCACGGAACCGGTAACTACTTCTTGGGTTGTATTGATAAAGCTGTCCAAGGCTTGTCGCAATGGCGTGAACCATAAGCCGTCATAGACCATCTGCGCGTATTTTGCGCCCACGCCTTGCTTATAAAGCAGCGTGTCCCGATCTAGCACCAGTTGTTCCAGGAATTCATGGGCGCGGTAGAGCAACGCGCCGCCGGGTGTTTCATACACACCTCTGGACTTCATACCCACCAGACGGTTTTCAACCATATCCACCAAGCCGCAGCCGTGTTTGCCACCCAATATATTCAGCTTCTCGACCAATGCCACAGCGCCTAGGCGCTTGCCATCCAAGCCGACGGGAATGCCCTTATGAAATTCAATGTCGACATAACCGGCGACGTTGGGCGCCTTTTCCGGCAGAGTCGTCCAGCGAAGCATGTCCCAATTGTGTTCCTTTTCGGGATGCTCCAGGGAGCCGCCTTCATGGGACAAATGCCAAAGATTACCGTCCTCGGAATAGATCTTTTTCTTGGATACCGTCAGTGGAATATTGCGCTCTTCAGCGTATTCAATGGCATCTTCACGGGAGCGGATATTCCACTTGGGATCTTTCCAAGGGGCAATAATTTTGAGGTGCGGGTTCATGGCCATGTAAGTCAATTCAAATCGCACTTGATCGTTGCCCTTACCCGTTGCCCCATGGGACACGGCATAGGCGCCTTCCTTCTCGGCGATCAAAACCTGGTGCTTGGCGATTAAGGGCCGAGCCATGGATGTACCGAGGAGATACTGGCCTTCATATTTAGCCCCTGCCTTTAAGGTGGGCCAAACATATTCCTCTAAAAATTCCTGTCGCAAATCCAGCACATAACATTTGGAAGCGCCAGTTCGCGCGGCTTTTTCCTTGAGTGGGTCGGTTTCGATTTTGCCTTGGCCGATATCGGCTGCAAACGCGATGACATCCACATCGTAATTTTCGATCAACCAAGGAATGATGACGGAAGTATCCAGGCCTCCCGAATATGCCAACACCACTTTCGGCTTACCGGCCCTACCGGCCTTATCAGCCTTACCGGCCCCAACGGCCTTAGCGCCTTTGCCACGCTTGTGAGAATTCTTCACCGACTTCGTTTCGCTGCTCTTGCTCCGCTTCTCCATGACACCTTTCATAGATGCCGGGAAACCGCCTGGCATCTGGTTTGCAAAGATAAATGTAGCACAAAATCAGGGGGAATTAGACGACGGGAGAATCATCAGACTCAGGTGGTATCAGGCTCACCTCTGCAACCGGCTCCGATTTCTCTTCCGGTGGCTTGATGCCATTGGTTTCCATCGTTTGCATGACCACGGCCAATTTTTCATTGGTGACTCGGAGACGGCCGGAAAGAATTTTGATGAAATTCATGATCCATGGAGGCAAAGCCGCCATCTGGGATTCGAACATTTCTCTCGTGATGATGATGACTTCGGTAAACTCCAGGGCTTTGACGGAAGCGTCACGGGGAGTGTTGTCGAACATTCCCATTTCGCCGAACATGCTGCCCGGCCCAAGCTGGACCAGCTCAATATCCACGGGACCTTGGGGCGTCGCTTTGGTTTTGTAAACCGAGACCAAGCCTTTTTGCACGCTATAAATTCCGTCGCATTTCGAGCCTTGCTGGAAAATAACGTCCCCGATGTGGTAGGCTCGCGTAATTTTCTTGAACATCTTGGAGGACACGGCTACCTGCGAAGTTATGCTTTCGCTTTATTTTACCATGGCCCGATCCAACCGGTCAATCAGCTCTCCAATCTCTTCCTTGGAAATGTTTATCGGCGGTAAAAGTCTTAAAACATCCTGGCCCGCCCGATGCACCAGCACTCCCTGACGACGGCAGGACAGCATCAAAGCCGCTAAATCCCCACCATAGCGGAAGCCGGTAAGAAATCCCTTTCCTAAAACCGGACCGCATGCAATGCCTTCCACAGCCTTTCGATCCACAAGTGTTTGCAGCCCCTGCCGCAGGGCGGCGGCGCGTATTCGGGCCTCTGCCAGAAATCCCTCGCGTAATAATGCACCGAGCACCGCCAGTCCGGCTGCACAAGCCACCGGGTTTCCGCCGAAAGTGGAACCGTGATCACCCGCATGAATGGAGTCCGCCACCGCATTCTGCATCAACACCGCGCCTAGCGGCAAGCCTCCCCCCAGCGCCTTGGCCAGGGTCACCAAATCGGGATTCAGTCCCATAGCCCTGGACGCCAAAATCTCCCCGGTACGGCCTAGGCCCGTTTGGATTTCATCGGCGATAAGCAGCACGCCCTTAGACTGGGCTTCCTTAAGGGCCTGGATGGTTTCGGAAGACAGTGCGACTATGCCTCCCTCGGCCAACCATGGCTCAAACAAAATGGCGGCCGTTTGCGGGCCTACAGCCGCACGCAAAGCGGCGGCATCATTTACAGGGAGCGTGCGAAAGCCACCGGGAAGCGGTCCAAAACCGTTTCGGATTTTATCCTGACCGGTCGCCGCCATGGACGCGTACGTGCGGCCATGAAACGAAGAGGTAAAGGAAAGAATTTCAATTTTCTGATCCAGACCTTGGGAAAGCCAATGTCTGCGGGCAAATTTTATCGCCCCTTCATTGGCCTCAGTGCCGCTGTTGCAAAAGAAGGCTTTGTCCATTCCCATGGCCTGGCATAAAACTTCCGCCAACTTCATTTGCGGCTGCATCAAATACAGATTACTGGCATGCAGGTACAATTCGAGCTGTTGTTGGATGGCAGCTACAATGGGTGGGAAACAATGGCCAAAGGCGTTAACGGCTATTCCAGAGACGCAGTCCAAGTAGCGCGTTCCTTTATCATCCCACACCCAACTTCCCTGGCCGCGGACGATGACGAGATCCCGTACTCCATAATTTTGGATCAAATAATTAGGTTCCATGGATGTTACGTCCTTCCTTGAGTGTTCCACTGGAGTGGATTAACGAATGATGGTGCCGGTATTGACATCGCCGCGCACTTGAGCGGCAAAGCGATCGGATCCGGACCAGCCGCAGATATGCACCTGGGCGACGCCGCTGGTTAAGGCGGCCCGGCACGAATTCAATTTGGGGATCATGCCACCCGTCGCCACATTATCCTGAATAAGCGCCTGCGTAGACGCGTCGTCCAGCTCGGAAATGCGCAGACCATCTTGTCCCCGCACCCCTTCGATATCGGAAACAAAGATCAGTTTTTCAGCATGCATGGCCACGGCCAATGCGGAAGCGGCATCATCGGCGTTGACATTGAAATGGGCTTGATTGCCATCCACGGAAATGGGAGAAACGACGGGGAGAAATCCTGCCTCCAGCAAGGTGTCGACGAGTTCCGTATGGACTTTTACAATTCGCCCCACTTGACCCAACTCTGCGGAAATGCGTTCGCATAGAAAAGTATTCCCGTCCACTCCGCTAACGCCTGCCGCCACAGCCTCCTTCGCATTCAGCAGGCTCACCAGCTTTTGATTGACATATCCGGTAAGCGTCATTTCCACTACTTTCAAGGCTGCCTGACTGGTAACCCGCAGGCCCTGTAGGAAAACGGGTTCTTCATTTAGCCATGCGAGATGCCGGTTGATATCCTTACCCCCGCCATGCACTAATACCAGGCGCATGCCGGTTGTGCGCAACTCCACCAGCGCCTGACACAAGCCGACCAAGGCCGTTTCATCATCCATCATCGAGCCGCCGATTTTGATGACGCAGGGTCGGGGAAAATTTGAAGACGCGTTCATAGTAGCGATAGTTCCGGTCAACTTGCCTAAATCAAACCTAGCCTAGGGGAAAGACCAAATGCCAAGTTCATGTTCTGAACCGCCTGGCCGGAAGCGCCTTTAACCATATTGTCGATCACGGAAATGAGAATGAGCTTTCGGCTGCCTATCGGCTGATAGGCTTTGATATGACAGAGATTGGTATGCTTAACGTCACCGGTGCGCGGCAATTCCTCGCGAATGCGTACAAAATCAGAATCGCCATAGTGTTTGCGTAGGCAAGTAACAATATCGGTCTCGCCCACTCCGGGCATGAGATCGCAATAGAGTGTGGAGAGAATGCCTCTTTCCATGGGTATGAGATGCGGCGTGAAGAGCACTTCCACTTTCTTTCCAGCGGCCAAACCCAGTTGTTCCTGTATTTCCAAGCGATGGCGATGTTGATCCCCGATGGCATAGGCCGCAACACTTTCATTGGCGTTCACATAATGCGTGGTCTCGGTGGCTTTTTTGCCGGCCCCGGAAACGCCTGACTTGGAATCGATGATGATACCTTCGTAGGAAATCAATCCCATTTTTAGCAGAGGAAAAAGCGGAAGCAGCACCGAGGTGGGATAGCAGCCCGGATTGGCAATCAGCTTAGCTCCGATTATTGCTGCCCCATGGATTTCCGACAGGCCGTATAAGCTGCCCGGCAGACGTTCAGGAGCAGGATGGGCATGCCCATACGCTTGAGCGAAAATTCCAGCATCCTTAAGGCGAAAATCCGCCGATAAATCGATCACGCAGGTTTTGCCATTGGACAGAAAGGGCGCGACGCACTCAGCGGATGTGCCATGCGGCAGACACGAGAATACGACATCGGGAACCGTATCCTTAATGGCTTCAAAACTTTTCATTTTCTCAGCAGCTGCGGGGAGAAACCCCAAAAATTGCGGGTAAACTTTGCCATAGGCCTGTCCCGGCTGAGATTCCGAACTCAGCCAAGCCAATCGAACGTGCGGGTGCCGTATCAGCAAACCCACCAATTCCCCACCCGTAAAACCCGTCGCTCCGAGTATTCCTACTTCTATTTGCATTGGATAGCGAAAATAGCAAGTAGGGCCGCCACTTTGTACCTCTGAAGTGCGTCTCTTGATCCGTATCAAAAACCCGCTTTTATTGCCAAATAGACATGGCCCTAGTATCTTCTAAAAAGTGTAATAACAATCCCCTTAGGGGAGTTTTGGTAGGGTCTGGGTTTTTAATAAGTGCTTAATACCTGGCCATACCGTAAAATATCGAATAAGACAGGAGTTTGGAGAAATGGCCGTAACCAAGGTTTGGCTCGACGAAAGCGAAAATGAATGCACCATGTGCGGGGCTTGTGAAGCTACTTGCCCTGAAGTCTTTGAAGTCCCAGAAAAAATGGTCATCAAAGCTGGCGCGAAATTGGGATTGAAAGATGAAATCGTAGAAGCGGCCGAAGGCTGTCCAGTGGGCACCATTGCTATTGAATACGACGGCAGCGGCAAACGCGACAACCCCATGTAACTTGGATCCGGGCCTTTTTTAGGCCTGGACTATTTTATCTGCTACGGCGAAGGGGCTTTGCCGAAGTGAATCTTGACTGGGGCCTCGACTAATCGGCCCCGTGCATCCCGCAGTACATCTTGAAATAAGAACGGCTTTAGTGATGGCCGTTCTTTCTTTTTGGGAACCTTTTTCTCAGGAGAGGCTATTTCCGTTGCAGGTGAGCACATCTGGCTCCATCTACTTAATTCCCATGTTGCGGTATCCGTAAAAGTGCAATTCCCCGTGTATACCGATCCAGAGTAGAGATCGAACCGTCCCCACCCGTCCCAAGAACGCGTTGGATCAAAGTGGGTGCTGTCTCCTGCGCGCCAACCTACCGGTTTATTCGCATCCCCGGCGGTATAAGTCAAATAGTGCTTGGCCCATCTGTACGCAATTGGTGTGGAATCGCAATTGGCTTTGCCAGCATTGGGATAGTGGTTATATCCCCATGAAATGAACATGCTTTTTCCGGGCTCGAAATCTATAGCGTTGCCGGTCCAATAGGGAACTTTCATTTCTACTCCAACCAGCAAACTGTCATTTTTGGAATGGACCGAGGCCATGGCCAATACCCCGCTTGGAGGGGAGGCTGGAATCTGAAATTTATCTGGAGCTGTTTTGCGATTTCGAAAAAAGAACCGTGTATCCGTGGGATAAATAGGCTTATCCAGTTGAACGGTTTTCGGAGAGGTACCAAATACCAGTCCAGTGCCATCCAAAGAAAAATAGGCGCGATAATTGTTCTCATCCCAAGGGGAGGGATCGATAAACACCTCAGGGGTATTGGCTTTCCAAAGATTCGTTGCCGTGCACAGTGTAGTAGGATTAAATGCGGTGTTCTCTTTAACCAAGAAAAAAAAGTAAAGTGCAAAGTCATCGTAAGCGGCTACCATGGTTATAGAACCCAGCGAGGGTGCCGTGTAATAATTGGCTGGAGGGGCATTGCGAATGGCATCGGATTGTAGGAGCACAATATTGGGATAACTGCTAAAACTGAGGGTGTTGGAACTGTAACGCGCCGCAAGTGCCTTCCAAATTGCATCCGGCCGTCCATCCATAACAATGCTGTTATTGGCCACTCGCATGGCCGTTATAGGTTCCTTTAGGAAAAGGGCATTGGCACTCATTTGAAAAATCAGCGCAATGGCTAAAACCTTGCTCAATAGGTGGATAAAAAGCCGATTTCTGGCTAAAAAAGTGCTGTTTGGTTTCATTTGGGCATTCATTTGAATCAGACTGAATATTCCTATGGGTCCAATAAGCAATTCCAGGGCCAAAGTATGGTTTAGGTCGTAACCAGGTGCTTTTCGCTGTTCTCCTCCAAAATAGAATGCCGTGGACCCTTTAAGGTGGTAAATCGATCCCAATTTCCGGAAGGTATGAGTAGATATTGACCAGTCACTTAGGAATTATATTTACTCCCCTTATCCCAAATTAAACAGGTATGGTCGATTGCACTCCCTTCTCGAATTCTTGACGGATGCCCCAAAATCCTATGTCATAAAGCTTCACAGGCGCAGTGACCCCAATGTAGGCTTGATGCAGGCTGCGAAGGTTATTGAACTGGTTTATGCCTGGGCGCTGGAAAACGAACGCATTCTCAGCAGGCTGCAGGAAGTTGAGAAACAAGGCCGATATCTACTGGCCTTGATTTATGTCGCCGAAGACCGCGGAGCTACGGAAGCTGAATTGCTGAGCTCCTTGGACGGGTTCCCGCCCTCCCAAGTCCTGATGCTGCTTGGAAAAATGGAGCAGGAGCTGCTGATCTTTACCCGTGATCTGGAAAAATCCCGTGTCTATTACGGCTTCCGGGAAATGGCGCAAGGGATCCTTCCCGCGGTGCTCAAAGAGTTATGCACCTACGGCCCAAGTCAGGAGGGCACGAACTGGATCAGCTATAAGCATTTCCTAACTTCGCATCTTTGTCATTTTCTCACGCAAGTGGAACTGGGCGCAGTTAAAATCACCCAAAGCGGTGAAATGCACAGGAAAGATTTACTGGAATTGTCACAACGATTTTCCTTTGGGGAAAAACTGTCCTCTGCTTTGCCTGGAGAAGAAGTTCAGTTTCTGCTCCACTTTGCAGTCGCCACGCATCTTGTATTGCAGGAAGACGGAGTGCTTCACCTTTCCGTGGAAGGCAAGTCCTTGCTCAAGGAAAGCCGCAACGATGCCTGGTTGCGTATGGCCCATTGGTGGACATCGAGTCGTTTGCATGGCATGTCCCACACCTTAAAGGCGCTATTCAGTTTGGCGCTTTCAGAATCGATTGGAACACTTTCCGCTTCCAGGATTTCACTTTGGGCCAATGTATTCTGGATCTATTCTGGTCCACAACGCAAAACCTATTTGGACGAAAAAAGTGCTTTCACTTGGGAAAACCTTCCCAAGGTTTTACAGGAACTCTGGCTTCTGGGCTTGGTTGATTTCGGAATGGCAAAAGGTCGCATAGCCTGGATTCGAACCGCACCAGAAAGTTTACACCTGTACTCAGCCAATCAAGAAATGGAATCCAGCTCTTCGCGGCCCATCAGTTTGCCCAATCTGGAAAGCTTGGTTCCACTGGACTCGCCCCTCAACTTGCTCCACGATTTGGAATTGGTGGGACAAAAGTGCAATGACGAATTCATGGGACGTTATCATTTCACCAAGGAGAGCGTCATCCAAGGGTTGCAAGCCGGGCTTCCCATGGAGGAGTTCAAGCATACGCTTACCTGGCTCGGCTTCGAAGCTCCCGCGCGACGAACCCTGCTGGATTGGGCTTCAACTTATGCCTCTACCCTTTTCATGGATGCGCTGGTACTCAGAGTATCCGACGCGGTACGTTTCCGAGAGCTGCAAGAAATCCCACAATTCCTGGAACTCATCACCGAGGTCATTCCCGATTATGGGTTTGTACTGAACCGCCAGAACAAACCCCAAGTGAAGGAATTGCTACAACACTTCGGCCTTGTACCTGGCGAAGACTCGCGACGCACTGTACAATTGGAAAAGGTTGCCCTGACACCTATGGGCGGGACATGGGAACTT
Source organism: Fibrobacteria bacterium (assembly GCA_043732185.1). Lineage (GTDB taxonomy): Bacteria > Fibrobacterota > Fibrobacteria > UBA11236 > UBA11236 > Chersky-265. Next base: position 36,496 of record JAYTHY010000036.1, on the reverse strand, counting down.
GCGGTTCCTACCTTAGGCCAACTGGCCTACCGGGAAACTCCCGGCAATTTGCGCGCCCAGCCGGCCGTGCCCCAAGACAAATTTTCCGTAGCCTCGCGGGAGCAGGAAATGGCACAGCTGATTGGAAACCTCGAAGAGGCCATCGCCAAAGAATTGAAAATCGAATTCAGTTATCCCTCGCCCGCGCCCAAGCGCATTGCCTTGAAACCTCTGCTCATTCTCAAAAATCGTAATCCAGTAAAGCTCATTGGCATAGAAATGGAATCCGGACACAGGAACGAGTATGTGCTTGAGAATGTGAAAGCCATGCGGATTATGGAGTAGGTGGATATGGAGAAACGATTCGTCCATCTCCATACCCATTCGGAGTACTCGATGCTCCAGTCCTCGGCGCGCACCAGCGCCTTGGTGAAAAAGGCCGCTGCCATGCTACAGCCGGCCTTGGCCTTGACCGACCACGGCAACATGTTTGGCATTCTCGAATTCTACCACGCGGCCAAAAAAGCGGGTATCAAACCGCTATTGGGCTGTGATCTTTATGTTGCGCCGGATAGACGCACCAATCGCACCTATTCAGCCAATCAAGTTACCCATGCTAAAATTATATTGCTGGCCGCTACCAATATCGGGTATAAAAATCTTCTGCGCATCTGTTCGGATGGATACCTCGACGGCTTCTATCAGAAACCCCGAATCGATCATGAATCGCTGAAGGGCCGCAGCCAAGGTCTGATTTGTCTCACCGCCAATTTTCAGGGTGAAGTAGGCCAGCATATTCTGAAAGGCAATGACAGCCGGGCCCTGGAAATCCTGGAAGCCTATTCCGATTTATTCGGAAAGGAAAATGTATACCTGTGCGTGCAATCCCATGGTGTGGCAGCGGAGGAAACCGTCAATCGCCGGTTCTTGGAATTACACAAATCTGCCGGATGGAAACTGGTAGCGGTCAATGATGTGCATTATCTGGAGAAGGCCGATGCCGAGGCCCATGAAATCCTGCTTTGCATCGAGGGCGGCCACAAGATCAAAGAGCCCAATCACCCGCGATTTCCATCCGACCAATATTACTTGCGGTCCGCGGAGGAAATGGAGTCGCTCTTTGGGGAATATCCTCAAGCCTTGGAAAACACAATTCGTATTTCCGATCAATGCGATGTCACCATTGAATTCGGCAAGTTGCATCTTCCGCAATTTCCTATTCCTGATACTTTTTCGGATGGGGACCAATATCTGGCGCATTTGGCGAGACAAGGCTTAGCCAAGCGTTATCCAGTCGTTACGCCAGAACTCACGGATCGGCTTGAATTCGAGCTGAAAGTGATGAAGGACATGAACGTGGCTGGTTACATGCTAATCGTCCAGGACTTTATCAATGCAGCCCGGGGCATGGACATTCCGGTAGGTCCAGGACGCGGCTCGGCAGTAGGCTCTCTGGTATCCTTTGCGGTGGGGATTACCGATGTGGATCCCATCCGCTACAAACTGCTCTTCGAGCGCTTCCTCAATCCGGAGCGCGTGAGCATGCCGGATATCGATACGGATTTTTCCGATAGCGGTCGCCAGGCTGCCATTCAATACGTGGTGGAAAAGTACGGTACGGATTCGGTTGCGCAAATCGTAACCTATGGCCGGCTTAAAGCCAAGGCTGCGCTAAAGGATGTCGCCCGCGTACTCGGCATCGATCACAAAGAAGTGGATAAGATAAACAAGCTCATTCCGGCATTGACCAAAGGATTAGTTCGACCCGCCTCGGATAAAAAATCGGAAAACAGTTATGTGTCCGATATTCCCGAGGTGCTCAAAGCCATTGAATCCGGCGGCGTCCCATACAAACAAATGTGGAATTATGCGCTTAGCCTGGAAGGCGTGGTACGTCAAGCCGGCATGCACGCAGCGGCCGTGATCATTGCACCACAGGCAGTGGTCAATTTTGCACCTCTGTTTCGGCAGCCGGATTCCGATCAAGTGATGATTCAGTACGATATGACGTATTCGGAAAGCATCGGCCTACTCAAGATGGATTTTCTGGGTCTACGCAATCTTTCCGTGATCAAGGATGCCTTGCTTCAAGTGGAACAAACCACGGGTGTAAAACTGGATCTTTTCACCCTACCTGAAAAAGACGGCCCCACCTTCCAGCTTCTGGGCAAAGGCTTGACAGTGGGAATTTTTCAATTTGAATCGGGCGGCATGCAGGACTATCTGCGCAAGCTCAAGCCCAGCAGCGTTGAAGACATGATCGCCATGAACGCGCTCTATCGCCCAGGCCCAATGCAATTCATCGGCCAATACATCGCCCGGAAACACGGCATGGAACCGATGGACTGTTACCATAAAGATTTGGAACCGATCCTTAAAGAGACTTACGGTGTCATCGTCTATCAGGAGCAGGTGATGCAAATCGCCCAAATCCTCTGCGGCTTTTCTCTGGGAGGTGCGGATCTATTGCGCCGCGCCATGGCCAAGAAGGACGAAAAGAAAATGGCCGAACTTCACCCTAAGTTCGTGGACGGGGCAAAGGCACGCGGCTATGACCCAAAACTCGCCGAAAGGATTTGGAAGGTTCTCCTGCCCTTCTCGGAATACGCTTTCAACAAATCCCACTCGGCTGCCTATGCCACCATCGCCTACCAAACTGCTTATCTCAAGGCCAATTTCCCGGCCCAGTTCATGGCCGCCAATATGAACTCGGAAATGCACGACACATCCAGGCTTGTGATTTTGCTTAACGATTGTAAAAATATGGGCCTGCAGGTCACTTTTCCTAATATCAATGTCAGCTTGGCCAAGTATTCGGTTATGGACGGGAAGATTGTATACGGCCTGGGCGGCATTAAAAATGTCGGACTCACAGCGGTTGAAAAAATCGTACAAGAAAGGGACGCGCACGGGCCCTTCACTTCCATTTTTGATCTTTGCCAACGCGTGGACTCCCAATATTTGAATCGGCGTGCCTTGGAATCCCTGATCCTGGGTGGAGCCTTGCCCGATGAATTGCCGGGAAATCGGGCCCAACAATTTGCGGCCGTGGAAACGGCTCTGGCATTTGCCCAATCCTTTCAACAAGATCGCTCCGTCGGCCAGGTCAGTCTTTTTGGAGGGGCCTCAGCCGGTAGTGCAGGATCCTTGGATGCGAGCCAACCCCAACTGCCCAATGTCGACCCGTGGCCCTATAATGAAATGCTGGAGAAGGAGCGGGAAGTTTTGGGCCTTTACCTATCTGGCCATCCGCTGGAGCCGTATCGCGCCGAGCTGGCCGGTTTCGTTACCAGTACATTGGACCCTGAACGCATTCGATCCCTGGCGCCGGATTCCAATGTCGTCTTTGGAGGCATGATCACCAAGCTCAAAACCTTGCTGGGCCAAAAGGACAATCGCGCCTTTGCCTTTGCCGATCTTCAGGATTTTGTCGGCCAATGCGAAGTGGTTTTCTGGTCAGACACTTTCGAGGAAGTTCGACAACTGGTGGAAATCGATTCCATGGTCCTGATCCGCGGGACCTATAAACGCAATGAGGAAAAAAATACGGCCAAGCTCATCGCCACCAAAGTGCTTCCCCTGGCAGAAGCCCGTGGAAAACTGACTCGCAGCGTGCATGTCAGAATGAAGACGACAGGGCTACAGGAGCCCAATGTCCAGCGTTTGCACGACCTGTGTTCGGAATACGAGGGAACCTGCCAACTGGTGTTGCACTTGGAAGGACAAGGTCATGGAGACATTTCCGTAGTCAGCGAAAAAATCCGTCTCAGCCCCGAAATTTCCTGCACCAAAGCCATCAGCAGCCTAGTGGGCGCGGATAATGTATGGATCAGTTCTAAGGCATATTGATTTGTAGCTAATCAGGAGGTTGAATGCATACTCGCATAGGCTGGGGCAGAGGCAAATATACAGGCAACAGTGGATCGCCGGCAAGAGAACAGGCTGGATCTTTTCGACTAATTGTGATCCTTGCCCTGATTATTTCAACATTCGGGAACCTGCTGGGTCAGCCGGCCAGAAATTTATTCCGAACCACAGTGCTGATGAGCAATCTATCCAACCCGACCCAATTCGCTTTCTTGCCGGATGGCCGAATATACGTGCTGTCAAAAAACGGCGTGGTCCGATTGTTCGATCCCAAAGCCCCTTCCGCCACCGCAACCACCACCGCTGCCACCTTGACTGTTTCCAATGTCAGGGAAGACGGCTTGCATAGTATTGTCCTCGATCCAGCCTTTCTCACCAACCGGCATGTATTCCTGCTTTTTGGCAGCTTGACGCCAGCACCCGCGCTGGTTGTGGCCCGCTTCACGGCGTTGGCCTCAGGAGATTTGGACTTGACTACGCGAAAGGATATTCTCAGCATTCCCTATTCCCTTACGAGTTCCGATGAACACAATACGGGTTGCCTGGCATTTGATTCCCAGGGCAATCTTTACATTGGATTGGCTGACAATACCAACAACTTTTTTTCCGGTCCCACCATGGGATTTTCACCCCGCGATCCCGCTCGAACAAATTTCGACGCGCAGCGATCCGCAGCCAATTCCAATGACTTACGAGGAAAAATCCTCCGCATCCACCCAGAGGAAAACGGCACCTACACGATTCCCACCGGAAACCTTTTTCCTGCTGGCACGCCCAAAACACGGCCGGAAATTTACATCATGGGCGTACGCCACCCTTTCCGGCTCACGGTGGACGAAAAAACCGGTTGGCTTTTCTGGGCGGAGCCCGGCCCCAATGCCACTATAGATGATCCCAATCAAGGGCCTCGCGGTTATGATGAAGTCAACATGGCCAAGATGTCGGGCAATTATGGCTGGCCGTACTGCACCGCCAATAATTTCTGTTACAATGAGTACAATTATCAAACCTCCACCGGTGGCGCCACCTACAATCCAAATGCACTTCAAAACAAATCAACCAACAATACGGGTATCCAAGATTTGCCTCCAGCCCATCCTGCCTTGGTGTGGTATCCCTATAAAGCCATCGGAACGGCTTTTCCGGTCTTTGAAAACGGTGGCTCCAACGCATCCATGCTGGGTCCGGTATATAATTTCAATCCGGCCCTTGCTTCCCCAAACAAGATCCCAATGTATTATGACAAGCATCTTTTCATATTCGACTTTTCCCGCAGCCTTATCCATACCGTGCAAATGGACGCTGCTGGCGGGGTAGTGGCAGTGAAGCGGTTCTGGGACCAGACCACAGCCAATCCCATCAGTAATCCCATCGACCTTAAAATTGGACCGGATGGCGCGTTATATTTTCTCAGTTGGGGGGACAATGGATATCCAACTAATGGTGGACGTGGCAATCTCGTTCGACTCGATTATACTGGCCCTGTCGATGGCATTGGAAAGGGTCGTTCTCTCGCATTCAAGAAACCCGAGTACAGCACTACTTGGCGCGCCCTCGGTTTGGTGCGTAAAGTTTCTCTACCCGTTGGGGCCTTTCGTGCCGTTGCCTATGATCTCGTCGGGTCCAGAGTATGGAGATGGAACCGTTCGGCAGATTCGGATTTCAACTTAAAAGTTATCGAGCTGCCTTCTTCGCTTTCTGGATTGCTGCGTATTCGCATCGATTCCGAATAGTATTACCAATTCGAATTTAAATCACGGCAGGGACGCTTTTCCTCGAGAGGAATTAAGGACCAATTGCGCCGCCGTCTTAACCCAGGCATCCGAACTGTTCAGAGAAGGCACCAGTACCAGTTGTTCCCCACCTGCTTCAACAAACGACGCCAATCCCCGAATCGAAATTTCCTCTAAGGTTTCCAGACAATCCGCCACAAAGGAAGGGGAAAAAACCAGAATCCTTTTTTTCCCCTGTTTCGCTAATGCTTGGATTTGAATATCCGTGTAGGGTTTGATCCAAGGGGTCCGGCCAAGTCGGGATTGAAAGCAGGTGGTATAACTTCCGGGTTCCAGACCCAAACGATTGACCAATTGTCGCGTCGTTTCAAAACATTGTGCTCGATAACAATATGAATTCTGGTCGGAGAGAACGGCGCAGCATGTATCATTCGGTTTTAGACAATGGCCCTCAACATTTTGGCTTTTCTGAATTTGCCTTTCCGGGAGGCCGTGATAACTGAATAGGATATGATCGGGCGCCATGGATTGGATGAGAGGCTTTCCCGTTGCAACAATCGCATCTAAAAATCCTGGATTTTTAAAAAATGGACCGATCACCTGAACGGCCGGAACATTCCATGCCTTGCCGACCAGCGAAAATACTTTTTCCAGGGCTGAACCGGTAGCCGCCGATGAATACTGCGGGTACATGGGAAGAAGAATCAATTCATCCGGAGCGTCTGCCAACAATTTTTGAAGTGTGCTGGGAATGGATGGACTTCCATATCGCATGGCAAATTCCACACGATGTGTTGTGGGAAGTTGATCCCGGAGCTTTTCCGTGAACGCACGCGTGTACTCAAGGAGTGGAGAGCCAGCAGCGGTCCAAACTTTGGCATAGGCATGGGCGGATTTCTTTGGGCGAAAAGGCAGGATAAAAAGATTGAGTAATAGCCATCGACCTAATGCAGGAATATCGATAACTCGAGGATCGCTTAAGAATTCCTTCAGATAGGTCCGCACCTTGTTTGGGGAAGGTGAATCAGGTGTGCCAACATTCAGAACCAATACACTCGTTTTTACGGCCATTGACACTCCCAACTAGTCGGCTCAATTTCAGTCTTTGAAAATTACAAAAAGACCGAAACGAGGTGGTTCCTGCGCCAAATCGCCAAAATAATATTGGCAAAATGTTTTCGTTGCATGGTGGACGCCGAATAACATAGGTTGTCAGCAATGGGATAATCCATTATGCCGGGGGTGGTTATGGTAAAGATTGCCAAAGTTGGTATGATGCTAGCAATGCTCTTACTAGGTGCCCATGCCGGAAATCGAAACTTCATTAAAGAAAGTGCGCTGGAAAAGTGGAGTTTTGCTGGCGAGAATTACGGTGTTCGAATTTTCTTTAAAATAAAGCGTGAATGCCAAGAAAGTGGCTCCACAATGGCACTTAAGGTGGAAAACACTCTGGATTACCCCGTAACCGTGTCATTCCGAATAAAAGATCCAGAATGGACGAAAACTTTTGAAAGAGAGATCAAAGCCCATGGAGAGGATACGGGTTTAAAATTCATTCCGGAAACGGGTACAGCCTGCCATCCCTACGTTGATGAAATCCACGTTGAATCTACAGGAGCAAACGTTTCGAGCATCGATCCTTAAAAACCCGAAGCAGAGCAGACGCCCATCTTAGATTAGATAGGCCCTTTTTAAGCAGCTTTTCTTTTTAAACCGCTTTTTCTTTATCCCAGAACCCAATAAAAAAGATTACAGCAATCGCTGTCGCCATTACTGCCGGCATAATCCAGAAGGCTTTCCAGCTGGACATGGCAGTGGAAATAATTCCCGGATCCACGGTGAGTCTTTCCACGGAAAACATCCGGCCAAAAGATTGCACAAAGGAAATCGATTCCTCAGGATGGGCAGCTTTGATTGCGGAATCCAAGGCTGTGTAATTGGGTGCTACCGCACCGAATTGGGTAAAAGCGACTTTGTAGCCGAAATACATTCCAATGCCTTGCGTAAAGAACACCAGCATGCTCTGAGACTGGCCTTTGATATCCTTAGAGGAAACGCGGTCTGTATACATAAATCCAGTGACGAAGAAAAAGTCGTAGCATACTCCGTGCAGGATAATGGCTAGGAACAACATCCAGGCAACTTGATCCGGCGCGCCAAACGCGAATAACAAATAACGCGTTATCCAGGCAAGCATTCCTACAAGGATCATGTACTTCACACCCAGTTTTCGCAGAAAGAGGGGGATGAGAATCATGAAAATAATTTCCGACATTTGGCCGAGCGACATTGTGGATGCGGGCGCAACGAAACCGGAGTTGCTGAGGTAATTGGAAGTCAAGGCATAGTAATAGGCTAGCGGTATGCAAATGAGAGTGGAGCAGAGGATAAACACGAAGAAGGCCGGTTTTTTCAACAAGGAAAAGGCATCCACCATGAAAAGAGCCCGTAGATTAACCGGCTTGCCCTTGGCCGGAGGAGGCGTGGTCGGTAGGGAGAAGCAATATACGCCCAGGATCAAGGAACAAATGCCCGCCATCCAGAAAATATTGAACTTAGCGCCCCAGCCTAGAAACCCAGTGACTAAGCCGGCAACGATCCACCCAATGGTTCCCCATACCCGAATCTTGGGAAAAAGGTTCTGTTCGTTAACATTGGAGAAAACGATATTGTTTCCCAGGCCAAGGGTGGGCATAAAACAAATCATATGGCCGGTAAATAGCAGGGCAACTATTTTGCCATTTCCAGCCTGTGCAAAGCCCGGTGCCAGGCACATTAGCACTCCGCCGATCAGCAGCAATGCGCCCATCACCTTTTCGGAAGCAAAGAAGCGGTCGGCAATAATTCCCAAAAAGAGGGGCGCGAAAATGGCCGCTATTGGCGCAGTACCATAGGCGCTACCGATGATATCGGCCAGCCCGTTGGTGCCTAGACATTGGCCCAGGGTAACGAACCAGGCACCCCAAGTAAAGAATTGCAAGAACATCATTACAGAAAGCTGTATGCGAATTTTTGAGTTCATATGCGGCCCTAAGGCACCCTCCTCGTTATCAGGTTATCAAAACAAGCAGGGTATAAGATACTTATGCCCTGAACATTTTTGCTGGCCGATTTTAGAATGACTTGCGTGCCTTACAGCAAACTTTTTTTGGAATCCAGAAACTTGTACATCGGTTCCATTTCTTCCCGGAATTCCGCGTAGGTCATATCCTTGAGGTAAATGGCGCCATAGGCCCGACGCAGCATGGGATTGGGGCTGGCATAGAAGAAATCCCGGCCCATCAGTTTGTTCAAATCGTTATGCTGTTCCACCCATATTTTTTGCGCCAACTTGCTGAAGGTCCCGTTCAGTTCGTGGCTTGGGAAGGATGCCGTCCTTTGGCTGATAAAGCAGGTTTTAAACATGCTATCCAGCACGGCAAAAGAGTTTAAGGAAATGGGCACAATAGTGTCTGCCTCGGCGATATGATATCGGGACCAAATGTTGCGATAACCAAATACCCGGATGCCTGTGTCTCCATGGATTTTTACATACGCTTCCAATGCCCGGGCCACGGCAATCAAGACCTTGAAATGGGTATCTGGACCGCTTCCCTCCGGGTCCATGGCCACGGTTACGATATTGGGTTTTACTTTTTCCAAAAGTTCTAGAATGGGCACCACATCCCGTTGATAGTCCGGATCTTCCGGGAAAATCTCGCCCGTATAAAATTTAAGCCTTAAGTGATGGACATTGTCACGGTCGTGACCAAAATGGGCCCAAACGAGCTCGGCTTCCCATTCTCTAATCCAACCTTTCATATGTTGGATGGATTCAGGATCCACTTGGCCCGGCTCCAGATTTTCCAACAGTGCGGTTTGCGTTCGGATATAGTCCAAAGCTTCCGCCTCCGATAAGTCTGCGCGTTTTTCAAATACGAATCGAGACAAACGGCACGCCGTATAGTACTCTTCCGCTTCTTTGTTGCGCTGCGAAATGGCCTTGAGATACCCATGGATCTCCTGCTGACCGGTAGCGGGAAGGCGTAAATCGGCCACTGGTATTTTTCGACCCAATCCTCCTGTATGCAGAAGGTCAGCCAATTGATGGAGCCGAGTCAAAAGGTATTCATTGGTTACAGCCGTAAACCCACTGGTCAAATAACAGAAATGACTTTGATGCCGTTCGGATCGAACCAGGTGATGGATGACAGGAAAATACGCCAATTCAATATCGTCATGATGCGGGGCTGTATGCAGCCAAATCTGGTCCGCAGGCATTTCGCGGCCCCGCTGAAATTTGGCTTTGACGGATGCGGCGACAGTCTCCAATAGATTGGGAATGGAGGTGCGCCCAATTTTGGCTGCCAGATTCCATTCGGGGACGTCTTGATTGGAAACTTTCAGAGCCGAGGTCCGCAGCGCAGCCGGATTAACATCTTGCGACGTTTCCGTAAGCGCGCCATCAATCATCAAGCGTTCCAAATCACGCCGTTTGGGCGAGGGCATGGCGAGCAGATTCGCAAGTCGACGCGCCTTTAGTCTAGAGCTCGATCCAGTGGTCAGGAAAAAGCGCGCATTGGGAAGTTTCTGTAAAGAGCTGGCGGGATTTTGAATGGTGGGAGGATTCTCTAGGGCATTGGCTACAATATGGGCTTTGGTTTCTCCCGCTGCCATGATAATGGCCACGGCTTTAGGATTGTAGGTGATTGTCCCGAGCCCGATGGTAATCACCGCTTTCTTGCGCACTGCATCGATGCCGCCGAGATCGGTGGATGCAGCCGCCTGACTTTCATAATTCAACTTGTCCATGCGCGTGGTGGAATGGTGGCTGGTGCCCCGGATATTAAAAGCGATATGCCCGTCTGGGCCAATGCCGCCTAAGAAGAAACCGATACCGCCCATATTACGGATACGTTCTTCGTAGCCTTCACAGAATTCTTCGAAACGATTGATCACGCGTTGCTGAAGGATTTCTTTTTCATTGGCGGCTTGTCGGATTCTTAAATCGAGATCAATATTGCCGTCCGCAAATACGTCTTGAAGATTTTTATGGGGAAATGCAGCTTCTTCCAATCCTTTTGGTAGACTGAAGGTATCCAGCAATAAGGCTCGTTTGGGATCAAGCCCAAAACCCTGTAAGTAAAATTTATTGACGAAGTAAGCAAAGGAGCGTTCATGATCGGGGCGTATGGGAAAGAATTCATCTAATTGGACAAAGCGTAACCCATCCATGCGCGGCTTTGGTGTATTGCCCAATCCCACTCTGGCGAGCATGCCATCTTTTGCCTCTGTGGCCCAATTGCCAAGGTAGTGATGGACCCACTTGATAAAATATTCCGGGGTTTTTCCTGTGGGCAAAGCAGCCACGCCTTCCGGATTTTCGGAAACCCATTCGAGAAATCGCAGCGCCGTCAATTGACCTAGTATGACGTAATTCCCAACTGTAACCACTTTGACGCGCTCTTGGTCGGCGCTTATGTTCATGTTTCCTTCTTCAGCGAGAAAGAAATTTTCAACTTTACTCGTTCCGCCCGGTGCCAATTTTTGCTTAAGATCCACTCAAATACTCCTCTGTTCCACTCGTTATAAATCTACCCATTCCCACTCGGATCCATGTGCCCACATTGCTTGATTTTTTAGCAAAACCGATTAAAAAATGGCTTATTCAGGTGATTTTTGAGGGACCGCTTCCCAAGTCTGGTCTTTCAAGGTATTATTTCGGCATGGACAATTCCGAATTGGAGGCAATGGAAAAAATTTCCAAAAACCTGCCGGAACCACGCAGTTTTTTTCGGGGGCTGGTGCTTTCACCATTTGAACTCCCGAACAATCTCATTCTGTTTCAACGCAACACCGCCGGTATGCTTGGTCAGGAACACCACTACCACTATCGCTTTGTGTTTATTGTAAACCTGCGTACTCAAGGCAGCGTAACTGTCGACAATCGCAACTTTGACCTCTATCCGGGCGAGTGTTTGTTGATTTTTCCCCATCAATTTCATCATTTCCATCCGCCCAAGTCCCAGTCCATTCGCTGGTTGTTTCTCACCTTTGAGCTGAACCAAAGCGAATCGATTGCCGTTCTCCGCAACCGTGTCAATTCCATTGGCGATGTTGCCCGTCAATACCTGACGAGCCTGGTATCCTTATACCTTGAAAAATCCGGGGCGGAAAAGGAAATGGGCACATCGCTCGGCCTGCTGACCGGACTGCTCCTCCTCGAACTGATGAAGTATGATGGGCGAGTCCATAGCCGAACGTCCATGGAACGGCCGTCTGTTATCGATCAAATCAATCGATATATATGGGACAATTTTGATCGGAATCTCAAAATACCGGATTTGGCAGAACGGTTCCCTTATTCGGAAAGTCACTTGCGGCTTTTGTTCCGAAAGCGCATGGGGATGAGCCTGGGAACCTATATCCAAAAGGTGAGGATGAATCGTGCCCGATCCCTACTTGTGAATTCTGGATTGAATGTGTCACAGGTGGCCCAGGCCAGCGGATACGATTCCTTGTATTCATTCAGCCGGGCCTTTAAAAAGAGTATTGGACTCTCGCCACTGGCGTATAAAAAAGTCAACACATACAAAACTTAACCCTGTGACCTAGACCCGGCTTTCCCCTCGCCGGTCCAGGTCATTAGTTCAGTTCAATAATCTTTCCGGTCCTAAAAGACTCGTCGGCGGCCAGAACAATTCTGAGACTGTCCACGGCACTGCTTAAATGCAAAGTGAGATCCATATCTTCGCGGATGGCCTTCAGGAAAAAAGCCTGTTCGCGATCGCAAAGGTCTTGATGTCCGGGTTCATCGGCCATGTCAATGACTTGATCCGGTTCCAGAAATTTACCCTGCGCATCCAATCCCGATCGATGCACGAGTAAGGAATTGGTTTTGGTATGGCTATCAATATCGGCGGAATCTTCAGTGCGTTTGCCGTCGCCTACAATGCTCACGCAACCTTTAGGACCAATCATGTCCTTGACGAAAAAAGCGACCTTGCTCATCATCGGGCCCCAACCGGCTTCATACCAGCCCACGGACCCGTCCTCAAAGGTGATCTGCAATTGCCCGTAATTATACATGCCCTTGGCAATTTCTTCCGTCAAGCGCGCACCGATGGCATGGACGCGCTTCGGTTTGGAACCCGTGACCTGACACATGAGGTCAACGTAGTGGACTCCGCAATCAACGATTGGTGAGATGGAAGACATTAGATTCTTATGCGTTTCCCATTCCGGCCCAAAGCTTTGCTGGTTCAGATTCATGCGCATCACCATGGGCTTGCCCAAGGTTTTTCCGATTTCCACAAACTTGGCATAGGCGGGATGATGGTGGAGGATATAACCCACCACTAATTTTTTCCCCATTTTTTTCGACAATTGCACCACTTTTTCAGCATCCGCTACTGTCTCGGCAACTGGCTTTTCCAAAAAAACATGGGCGCCGGCTTCCAATGCCATAATGGCATATTTAGCGTGCGTGTCTGGATAGGTGTTGATGGACACAGCATCCGGACGTGTTTCTTTCAGCGCCGTTTCATAATCCCCATATTGGGCAATTGAACCGCCGAGTTCCGCCGCTAATTTTTCACGGCTGCCATCTCCACGACTGACTAACCCGACTACTTCAAAGCCAGCTATTTTCTGATATGCGCGCGCATGGGATCGACCCATATGACCGCAACCCACTACTAAAACTCTGATTTGTTCGGCCATCAAACCCTCCAATAAGAGGCCTCTAGTTTACTAAAAAAAGTCACCAAGTAAAGGCCAAAAGGAATCTCAAAGTCTTCTATGCCAAATGCCTGGCTATTTTTTAACCTTATCGATTATTGATTATGGAATAACGATCAACGATTAAAGACTTCCGCGAACCGATGCGACTTCACAACACTCTCAGCGCCGCACAACGCGCCCAATTGATCGAGACCGCCGGGCAAGCGCGCATCACTGTATCCTTTTATAAATACCATCGACTGGATAATCCAAAAACCTTTCGTGATGATTTATTCCTAGCCTTTGAAAAGTTCAACGTGCTCGGCAGAATTTATGTCGCCCATGAGGGCATCAATGCCCAATTGTCTGTACCGGCCGATGCATTTGAAGCTTGGAAAGAGTATTTATTCAGCATTCCATTTCTCAATGGCATCAGACTTAATATCGCAGTAGAACAAAACGACAAATCCTTTTTAAAACTAACCATCAAAGTCCGAAATAAAATTGTCGCGGACGGAATCGAAGACCCCACATTTGATGCAACCAGAATAGGCACTCACCTGAAAGCCGCTGATTTCAACACAATCATTGCGCAGGCCAATACTGTTTTAGTAGACATGCGGAACCATTTTGAAAGTGAAATAGGCCATTTTGAAGGCGCGATAAAACCCGATGTGGATACCTTCAGGGAATCCTTGGATATCATCGAATCCGATCTTAAAGAACATAAACAAGACAAGCAATTGGTCATGTACTGCACCGGCGGCATTCGCTGTGAAAAAGCCAGCGCGTATTTCAAACACAAGGGATTTAAACAAGTATTTCAATTGGAAGGCGGCATTATCGAATATTTCCGCCAAGTCAAATCTGAGGGATTAGAAAACAAATTCAGGGGCAAAAATTTTGTCTTTGACGAACGCTTGGCCGAACGGATTTCGGACGACATCGTTTCTACCTGCCACCTTTGCAATGCCCCAGCGGATACGCATCACAATTGCGACAACGAAGCCTGCCATATCCTATTTATCCAATGTGCTGCCTGCGCGCTAAAGTTTCAGGGCTGCTGTTCGGAAAAATGCCAAGCTGTCCGCGCTCTCCCGGAAAAAACCCGCAAAGCGCTGCGACAAGGCACTGGCGCCCCCAAGAAGTATTTCAAGCGGCCCAAATAGCAGGTTTTTGAGTTCAAAATCGCCCTTCCCGCCTGTCCTGCCGATGGATTTCAATTGAAATCTTTTCACATCAGGATATAATTAAAAGCTTTTGTGGATATGGTTGGGGAGATATAGATGGTAAATACTTGGCAATTGAAACCGGAAGATGTGATCATCCGGGAAAATGAATTGGGTGAATCCGCCTACATTATCGAATCCGGTAAAGTGGAAGTTACCAAACTGAGCAATGGAAAAAACGTACATATCGCATTCCTAAGCCAAGGGGCCACGTTCGGTGAAATGAGCATGGTGGACGACCTTCCTCGCAGTGCCACGGTCAAAGCGGTTACGGAAACTGTAGTAAGGGAGTTCCATCGTGACGACTTGTACGCGGCGATGAAGGAAAGTCCAGATATTTTCGGCAAGTTCCTGAAAAGCATTTTCGAACGCCTTCGGGAAGCCAATACGCTAATCGCCAATATCGATCCAGACGCCAAGAGTCCGGCCCGATTGGCCAATTTAAGGGACCCGGGGAGCAAGACGGAAGTTTTCTCCATTGAAGGCATGACACCCAGAGCCATTGCTTCCATCAGCAACAACCCCTTTGTCATTAAAACCTTTCCGCTCAAAATTGGCAGAAAGAGCAGCGATCCTTTTCTATACAACCATTTTGAAATCGAGGATACCGACCCGGCCCAAATCGCCAGGCACCATGTCAGCATCGTTTGGGACCAAGGAAAAATCGGAGTTCTGGACAGGGGCAGCGAACATGGAGCTTTGGTAGACGGTATAAGAATCGGCGGCAAGGCCGGTCCAGGACCAGTTTTTTTCCAAGGAAAAGAAGGCGTTTTGGTGCTTGGCACCGACACCTCTCCGTACCAGTTCAAAATCACTGTTTCCTGGTAGCTGCAAAAAATTCCGGCCCCTGTGGGCTGTGACTCCTGATTACATTTAAAGACTGAATTGCCACACCCAGGTCAGACCTTTAACTCCGGATGTTTCTATGCTCAAAAAAATAATGCTCCGCACTGCACTGACCCTTACATTGGCGTTGACCTCAAACGCAGCCGACCGAATCCTGATTATGACCAAAACACAAGGATATCGGGAAGACAATATCACTCCAGCACGCCTCGCCTTGAAAGCCTTTCTGGAAAAAAAGGGGGTTGTGGTGGACCTCTCCGAAGACGCAGGGCTGTTCACGGACACTGGCTTGGTCAAGTACAAATCCATTGTCTTTCTCAAAACGAGCGGAGACATATTGGATGCAACCCAGCAACTTGCCTTTGAGAAATGGTTTAAGGCCGGAGGTGGATTGGTCGCCATCCATTCGGCACTCGATACAGAATACCTATGGCCTTTTTATGGAATACTACTCGGTGGAGCCTGGTTCTTGAACCTAGCGGGAAACCTGAATACGGTGCAAAACATTGTAGTGGAAGACACAAACGACATTTCCACTAAACTATTGCCGCGCCGATGGAGACGCACGGACGAGATTTACAACTTCAAAACCAATCCGCGCAATTCGACAATTACCAAAGTGCACGTGCTCGTTACCGTGGATGAAGCCAGTTTTACTGGTGGGACTCCAGGTAAGGATCACCCCATGAGCTGGTATGACAGCTACTTGGGCGGGCGCGCCTGGGTAACCGCCATGGGACATACAACGGCGAGCTATTCGGATTCGCTTTTTCTAGGGCATGTGTGGGGCGGTGTGCAATACGCTCTGGGGCTGACCACAACCGCAGTCGCCTATTCCGAGTCGGGAAAAAGCCATCGCTCCCGGCAATCCGTGGTGCCAAGTATTGGCCACGCCCTGTTCATCCGGTCCGCGGCAGGTGGCCGAACTGAAGGTTCCGAGTATTTTGAAGCTTCGGGTAAAAGGCTGGATCGATGACTGCGTGCCCGTTTACAAATCAAATTTTATTTCTTTACGTCACGGTTTTATTTGCAAATTAGAAATGGAGCGATGCCGATATGAACATTAAGCACACGTCTACGACTTTTGAAATAAGTGGATCCAAAACTAAAGAAAATTTGGGAGTGGTCCGAGGCATTGTAGTCCGATCGCGGTCCATTTTTGGGAATATCGGCGCCGGTATTCAAATCTTGTTCGGCGGAAATATCACCCTATACACTTCATTATGTGAACGGGCCAGACAAGACGCCTTCACCAAAATGCTGACGCACGCGGTTGCAGTCGGAGCCGACGGGGTGGTCGGTGTACGCTACGATGCCACAGAAGTCATGGGTGGAGTAACGGAGGTGTTATGTTATGGCACCGCGGTAAAGCTCGAAACAATTCGGTAAACAGCAGATAAAAAAATGGCCTCTCAAAATATTGTGGTCAGTGACCTTACGAGGGGGCGGCCATATTGTTTGACAAGTTCCACGTGATGGGACATTTAGGAAATGCCTTGGATGAAATCCGTAAGAGTGAATACAGTCGACTAAAGATTCTTTATCGTACCGCGGCTGGCGCTGAGGTGGACTTGGTGGAAACCCTCTCGTATTCTTCAAGCGGAAAGGGCGGCGCTTAAGGCATCCTTGCTACCTTTAAGGGAATGCAGGATTTGCTCGCCGCTCGATCCCAGATGGCGGTTTCACTTGGCTTTCACATTGGCTTTGCGTGTATTGGTATGGCTATGCCTTTTCTTATGGCCATTTCCCACTTCCGTTGGTTGCGCACGGGTAATCCGGTTTATCGTGATCTCACCAAGGCGTGGTCGCGGGGCGTAGCCATTTTTTTCGCCACCGGAGCCGTTTCTGGAACCGCGCTCTCCTTCGAACTCGGCCTGCTTTGGCCAAAATTCATGGAACATGCCGGGCCCATTTTTGGTATGCCATTTTCTTGGGAAGGCACGGCTTTCTTTTTGGAAGCGATTGCGCTGGGTTTATTTCTATACGGCTGGAATCGCCTCAAGCCTTGGGTGCACTGGGGAGTGGGGGTTGCTGTGGGGATTACGGGAGTTCTCTCCGGAGTCTTTGTCGTATGCGCCAATGCCTGGATGAATAGCCCCGCTGGGTTCACTTGGGTTAATGGACAAGCCATAGATGTTGATCCCTTCCGAGCCATGTTCAATGATGCCTGGAAGACCCAAGCCCTGCATATGACTTTGGCAGCTTTTGAAGCAACCTGTTTTGCAGTCGGTGGCCTTCACGCTTTATTGCTCTGGCGCCGACCTACTTCCATCCTACACCTAGAAGCTTTCAAGATTGCACTGCTCATCGGTTCCATCGCCGCCTTACTCCAGCCTCTAAGTGGCGATCTTTTGGCCAAAGGTACGGCGGTCAGGCAACCCATTAAGTTGGCGGCCATGGAGGCTCATTTTCATACCGAACAAGGCGCGCCCCTTATCCTTGGGGGAATACCAAACGTAAAAGAGAAAACGGTCCGCTATGCCATCAAACTTCCTTACCTCTTAAGCGTCTTGGCCTTTGGTGACCCCCACGCCGAAGTAAAAGGTTTAGAAGATTTCCCCGAATCGGATTGGCCGCCCGTCATGATTGTCCACGGTGCTTTCCAGATCATGGTAGGAGCGGGCTCGGTATTGGCTGCCTTGGGCTTAGCTTTCCTTTATTTATCCTGGCGTCGTCCCCATTTGGTTGTGCATCCTGTCTTTTTAATCACCACAGGCCTCGCCACCCCATTAGGCTTTCTGGCCCTTGAAGCCGGTTGGGTGGTCACAGAAGTCGGTCGCCAACCTTGGATCATCTATGGAATCATGCGCACGCGCGATGCACTCACGCCCATGCCAGGACTGGTTTACCCCTTCCTAGTCTTTTCTGCTGTTTATTTGTTCTTGGCTATTGTGGTTTCATGGCTGCTGTTAAGGCAGATCCAAGCGATGGAGGAAACCGGTGCCTGATCTCCCCAGTGACGTTCCCGGAATGCTTTGGGTTATCATCGCCTTCTTAGGCGTCTCCTTGCTCTTGTATTGTCTTCTCGCAGGCGCAGATTTCGGAGCAGGCGTACTTGAAATTTTCATGGGGCGTGAGAATCGACGCGTACAACGGGAAATCATCGACCGTGCCTTAGGTCCCGTCTGGGAAGCCAACCATATTTGGCTCATCTTAATCGTTGTCATACTTTTTATGGGATTCCCGACCGTATACAGCCGTGTCTCTACTAACCTTCACCTACCACTCACGGCCATGCTACTGGGAATCATCGCAAGGGGATGCTCTTTCACCTTTCGACATTACGATGCCGTAAAGGGACGATCGCAACGGGCCTACACGCTCTTCTTTATCTACTCAAGTGTGTGGACACCCTTTTGTTTAGGGGTGGTGACTGGAGCACTCGTGCCAGGAGCTATCACAACCCATCCAACTGGGTATCTCGAAGGTTACATATGGCCGTGGCTCCGACCGTTTCCAATCGCCTTAGGAGGCTTCACGGTTTGTCTATTCGCTTATTTGGCGGCCGTCTATCTCGTGGGTGAAAGTTCGGAAGCCACTATCCGTGCGCATTTAGTGCGGCGAGCTATTGTGGCTGGCGGCGTATCCATGCTAGCTGGAGCCATGGTATTTTGGGCTGCAGAGAGCGACGGCATCGCTTTGGTAGCCAAGTTTCTGAGCTCCATTCCCGCCATGGCTGGTGTGCTTATCGCCACCTTGATCATGCCGCTGCTTGTATTGGCCTTAACCCGAAATTGGGATTGGATCGCCCGTATGCTCGTCGGAACCCAAGTGGCCATTATTCTACTCGCATGGTTCACCGTTCAGTTCCCTGTATTGGTCAAAATGCGCGAAGGGTCGGATTTAACTTTCTTCAATGCCCATGCGCCCGAGTCTACGCTTTTCCACCTGGGAATGGCGTTAATCGTGGGCTCCATCCTAATTCTGCCCGCCCTATTTTATCTCTTACGCGTATTCAAATCGGAATCCAAAAATGCTGAGGCTGGAATCGTGAGTCAACAAGAATGACTGTAGAACCGTTTTTTTCCAAGGATACCGTCAAATTCCTTTTTACTCTTGAACGAATTATAAAGGTCCAGTAGCAAGCGCAGCCGTAACCCACTTGAATCCGATTCGCTCTTGCTCCAGGCGCAAATTGTTTTGAATTCTGTTCATGATCAAATCGCCATACAGAGAACTCTCTTCAGGCGTCAATCGGTTCAACGCCGCCCTTGTGGGGACGCGTTCCTCAACCCAAAAATCTTTGTGGGACATCAGGGTTTCGCGATCCATGAGGATGGAACGGCAGGCGGGAAAGCCTATCCGTAGTCGATCCAGAATGGCGAAACCATGGGTGTCGATATCACCCCAATAAAAAATCTCGACTTTATGCAACCAGGAGATAGCGGAAAGACACTCAACTCCGTATCCCAAACCGAATAAAACCAGACTGCTTTCCAAAGGTGGGAAGGCCAGGCCGTTGATTACATTCTCGGTGATGAATACGCGTTTCACCGGGAGGGAAAGCGATGCGACTTCGTCTAACGGCACAGACAAGTCCGATAGTCCCTGAATGTGCAGTCGCGGATCCAGGATACGGAATCGGATTAAAGTGGGCTTAGATAGAAAGCCGAACTTCGCCTCAAAACTTTTGAGTCCTTCTCCCAGTACGCCCGTCTCTGTTGCACTTACAGTTTCAACTCCGAGCGACATCGCACGGAACAGCTCGATCAGAATCCCTTCGCAGGACTCGATAAACTTGGTATCCACTCCGGGTAAGTCCATCTGGCGGACATAGATTTTCGGCTGCGGATGCTGTCGCAACCAAAGCAAGACCGCCACCAAGCGCTCCCATTTTTCCGCGTGGCCGAGCAGCTTCATCGGCTTGGAATTCATCCAGGGCCCAAGCTCTGGCAGTTTTTCCAAAGTCAGGGCCGCGTGGGATCGGAATAGCTCTGCCTCGCGGATTTTTCCAATGCAGCGTAGGGCGTCCGCCTCCGTGGGAAATACCACCGACGTCGGCAGGCTGTTACGGCCGATACGCCGGTTATTGATTTCCGTCGAGACAATGTCATATCCGAATCCCTTTGCGGCCTTAGTCCCGGCTTCCAGATCCTGTATCCAACGCCGTGCCTCTTCAAAGCGATTGGACAAATCCTCCGAACCGGGATGAGATAAGGAAATTGAAAGCGGGAAGATAGATTCGCCTACAAGGCTCGCCGAAAGCATGCGTCCACTCACCCACAGCCTTCGGACTTTCGCCTGAATATCTGCGGGGGTTGTCCATGTTACTTTAGTCAGCGGATCCAATTCGCTTTCTCGGTCCGGTATTCTTCGATGGTCAAGTTTCGCAGAAGGGATATCCGGCCTTCTTCATTGTGGACAAATCCCACGCTGGAAACATACGGTTCTATGATATGGATTTTTTGAAGCGGAGTTACAATCAAGAGTTGCAAGCCCAGGCTTTTGAAAAGGTCGAGTCCAAACCGCGCTGATTCATCCGACCCGCGGCCGAAGGCCTCGTCGATGACCACGAATCGGAAGGAGCGGGAACGGGCCTGCCCGGACTCGAGGCCGAATTGATAAGCAAGACTTGCAGCCAAGATGGTATAGGCCAGTTTCTCCTTTTGTCCACCGGATTTTCCCCCGGAGTCGGCATAGTGTTCCTGTTCTCGATCGTCCTCGCGCCACCTTTCGGAGGCAGAAAAGGCGAACCAATTCCGGACATCCGTAACCTTACTCCGCCAGCGTTGATCCAGTTCCGCCGTGCCTTCTCGGCCACGGAATCGCTCGATGATTTGCCGCACCTGGTGAAACTTGGCCTCGGAATAAGCCTCGTCCCCGGAACCTGTAAGTGTGCCCTCCGTGCAGGCGCGCAGCTCTTGTTGGAAACTCCTCACTTCTGAATCGGGCGTAAGTTCGGCTTCGAGTAAAATGTATCGCCCGGGATTGTAGTCGATCTCACGAAGGGAACGGTTGATGATGTCGATCCGCTCCTTGATCAGTTGGCGTTCCCGGTGCAGTTGGGATTGGAAGTTGGCAACCTCGCGAATGGTATTCTCATTCAGGAGCCTTTTGAATTCGCTTTCGAAGCGGGGCAAATCATCGGATTGTAACCCTTGCAGCATGGCGGAAAATTCGCCCGCCGATTCGACGCGGGCATCCACTTCCTTTGTCTCCAAGGGAAAATCCCGACGGTAGGACTCCATGGCGGCCACGATCTTCTCCGTGAGCCTGGAAATCTTTTTCTCCTCCCCGTCAATCCGGCCTTGCAACCATTCCCGGATTTCCTTCTCCTTGTTGTCACAGGACTCCACCGTGAACACCGCATCGGCCAATTCCACTTTGCGCATCGCATTCAGGATGGGAAAATCCCTGGACCGGGACGCTTCCGATAGTGAACTAAGAACAATGGTACATTCTCGTGCCGTATCCGCAGCCTGGTTCCGCTTGAGACGGGTCTCGGTTAGCCCATCCCTGGCCTTGTCCAAATCCTTTTGGATGGTGTTGAGATGAATGTCCACAGCGGCCAGTTGTTCTTGCAAAATGCGCAAGGTATCGGATTCCGCCTCCAACGCTTTTCTCGCCGCTTCCAGACGGGCAATTTCTAGGGCCAAGGGTTTCCAGTCCATATCGCGGAACTCTTCGAACACCATCAACTGCTGGATTTTTTCCAGTCGGGTCCGCAGGGTTTTCTGTTCGGCGTAGAGTACGGAATTCCTATCGGCCAAGCCGCCCATGGATTTTTCCAGATTCCTGACCCTGGTTTCGAGCGTCGCGATTTTCGCTTCGTTGGTCCAGCCCAGCACGTATTTCGAGCGATCCCCTAGCGC
The DNA here is from genome assembly GCA_043732185.1 of Fibrobacteria bacterium. GTDB lineage: Bacteria > Fibrobacterota > Fibrobacteria > UBA11236 > UBA11236 > Chersky-265. Next base: position 14,329 of record JAYTHY010000036.1, on the reverse strand, counting down.
CGAACGGTCGTCCTTTTCATGCCGCTCCCCCATCGCCTTAATCTGACCCGCCCGGGTTATGGCCTTGGGTGTGCGCCGAAATTCTTCCAATGTCTCGCAGCAAGCGTGATCGTATCGCCGAGTGATTTCTGCATCCAACCAGTCATAAAACTCCGAGTCCGGTTTGATGGCCAGCTTCTCCGCTAAGGTACCTGGATCAGGCGAACGGCGTGTCACCGCTGAAACACCGCGCACCCGGAAATAGACCAGCCGATTCTTGAGGTCGGTCCGCTCCACCCATTGGCTTACCTCGGTATACAATGAATCTGGAACCAGCAAGGATTGACCGAACCCGTGCAAAAGCCTCTCGATGGCTCCCTCCCAGGCCTCCTCGCCATCCCGCACTTTGATCAGCTCCCCAATAAAAGGAATCTCTTCATCCTCGCATCCCAAACTATGTGCAAGATCTCCGCGCAATGCCAACATGCGAGCGGGCAGGTTGGAGCGACGGCTGCGCAAGGAAACGAGCTCCTGACCCAGAGAAGCATGCTCATCCCGATATCCTTTAAGTTCGAATCCGATTTCCTTCGATTCATTTTGGATTTCCGCTTCCCGCGCCTCACAAGCCCGGCTTTCCGTAACAGCTGCGCTACGGTTGGCCAGAAAGCCATCCAGATCTCCCGCCGCAGGAAGTGAAGCAGCCTCCGCCAAGGCCGCATATCGATCCGACTTTTTCCGACGCTCTCCTTTTAATTCCTGCTGGGTGGCAATCTCCGCTTTCAATCTTTCCAGGCGGTCGCCTCCATTTTCGGCTATGGACTGTTTGATGCCATCGCGCTCCCGATTCAACTCGTCGCGGCGGTTCGTAAAACCCTCCACGCGCAGGCCCAGTTTGACTGACTCGCTATCGAGAATTTCCAGCCGACGCGATAGGAGTTCTCCCTTGATACCCGCCATCCACGGCCGCAAAGATTCGCGACAGGCTCTCAGCCCCTGAATGCCGGTAGTCAGCTCGGTATGTCGCGCACAGTCCTCGACGAGCGGGGACAGTCTTTCGATTTGCGCCTTGGCTTTAAGCACGGATTCATGCGCGCGGTGCAGGTCATCGAAATGCACGATGAGCGATTCAATGCGCGTTTCCACGGGAAAGGCTTCCAGCATATGGTGCCGGACAAAATCCGTAAGGTTGCCAACGGACTTCATGGACACGGTCTGGTTAAAGAGATCCAAGGCTTGTTCGTTCTCAATGCCAAAGCGGCGGCGAAACGCGGCGGAATAGGCAGAGAAGGAATCATGGACTTCAACGCCCGGCGTGCGGCGGATGCGCTTCCGCAGTTCACCCAAATCCTTGCCGAATCCGGAGAAATGCTCCTGAATGGAAAGGGCGCCATCGGCAACTACGAAAAGGCGAGCGGGTTGCCCGTCCGAATCCTTCATCCATAACAACTGGGCCAAGGTCACGTATTGCGAGAGGCCCGCATTGAAGAACTGCCCCAGTATGACCGAATAGGAATTGTGATCCCGCAGCGCCACGGGTTTGGCAGAAAGTCCAGCTTCACCGCGTTCGCTTTTATAATATCCCAACACATAGGTTCGCAAAGTTCGCTCGCGCGTTTCCGCTCCGGCGGCCTTGTTGAAAACAATTTTCTGGGACGGCACCAAAAGCGTGGTGACGGCATCAACCAAAGTCGATTTTCCCGAACCGATATCGCCAGTAAGCAAGGCATTTTCCCCACCGAGCCCCAACGACCAGATACGCTTGTGGAAGGTGCCCCAGTTGTATACTTCAAGACTGTGCAAGCGAAACCCTGCCTTGGCTTTTTCCGGAGCGAAATCCAATACCAGTTCCATATTCGGTTCGGATGCAGATTCCGATGCAGATCCTGCAGCAGGTTTTAGTGCAGGTTTCAATGCCGGTTTGCTCGCCTTCATCCGGTAATTTCCTTTTCATTCGCGATTTCCACGCCATGGCTAAGGTATGCAGCCAATCGACTTTCGAAATCCTGCAGCCACTGGGCATCCACGAAGGATGTCAGAATCCGCCCTACTTCATACCGATCTTCGCTGCCCCGCAACCGACGCAAGAATCCCATTTCCGCTATTTTGGAAATGTTCCCGCCGATGCGATCTGACAGTTTCGCTGAGTTTGGGCTATCCGCGAAAAAGGTCCGAACCAAATCGATGATTTCCTCCCGTCCCAAGATGAGGCGGATATCGCCGCTTTGCGCATCCGACTCCGCCAGCTTTTTTCGAATCAGAGCAAGCAGCAGGCTGACCGGATAGCTGAGTGGCCTCCTGTGTACGAGCCTCGGCAGCTCCGGCTCTCCCTCACGAATCGACTTCTGACGAAGAAAGGCATACCCTTCAGCCTCGTCCAAAATGAGGTCCAGCCCGAGTACAGCCAGATGTTCCCGAACCCGGGCTTGAAGCCCCAAAAGCGCCTGCCAGAGCGGCGGATCCGTTTCCATATAGGTCACGCCCTTCATCAAAGTGACGAGAACCAGTGAAAGGTTTTGAGTGCGATCAAGAGTCTGCATAGTGTGAATTTACCTATGAAATGTGACGAAGGGTAAAATAGCTTCTCGGGTCGTGCCCGCGGCATCGGTCCAAGTCAGGGACTGCTTGGCAGCGTCGTCGATGACGGCTCCGCCATCTTCGGCAGCCAGGCTGAGGTAAGCGATAATTTCCGAAAGCCCCTGTTCCAAGGGAAAAGATTCGACCAACTCTTCCAAGCTAATTTGGCTTTTCGCCTGCAACAGCTTGCGGATTCGTGCTTTCAGAGCCTCTTTATCGACATATTTTCGATCGAATAGGGCATCCGCCGCAAAGGCACCGTCGCCGGATTGTAGATCTCCATCCAAAATTATTGGCTTCAAAGGAAGCGAAAACAGCGGGCGGTCCATGGCAATGCCTACCATCGGTGCTGGTTCATCAATCTCCATCCAATCGCCCAAAGGAGGCATCTCCCTCACGGCAACCGCGTGCCGCTCAATACTTTTCAGAAGCTGCATGATCCTGCGATTCTCCAAAGCGGCTTGATCGTCCAGGTAACGCCGGAGTTGCGAGGAGAGCCGGGCTACCGTCCGCTGGGCCTGTTCACCGGCTTGGAGCCAGTCGAAATGCACTTTGAGGAGGCGACGATCCGGTCGAAGCTCTTCAACAGGTGGCAACGCCAGTACTGTTTCAAGTAGGGATGTCAATTCCTCCTGCCGAGTTGGCGACATGAGAAAGTCCCAGAAAGCCTGGAAACTTCGGCCCTGATCCGAATCCCGAATGGCATCGCTCGCGCCAAACACATCCTGGAGCAAGGACCCTTTACTTCCGTCCCAGGTGGCAATCCTATCTCGAACACTGCGATCCAAATCACGGAAATTCTGTTCCACTTCCCGAAAATCCCCGAGCAGGCTGCGGGCAGTGGCAGCCATCTGAAGAAAGCGGTCCCGCACCTGAGTCGGATCCATGACGCTCATCCGACCTTCCCGGATGCTTCGAATATCAACCTCTATCTGGTCCCGGCGCTTTTCCAATTCCGCGATACGGGTAACGGGATCCTCTTCCGTACCTTCAGCCAATTGCCGCAGCAATTCAAAAACGGTCATAAGCCGGGACTCGGTTCCCACGAATTGTTTTTGGCTAAGGCTCTTCACCCAATCGATGGCCTTTTCAGTAGCGGGAGTCAAATCGAAATGCGGCTCGTCGCCCTCCGGCGGATAATACTTCCGTAGCCAAGCCCGGCCACTTGAGGACCACTCTTCCAAGTATTCCTTCGCCGATCTTTTGAAGACATCCTCGCCCTTGCCGTCCCGCAAATGATAAAGGTGGTCTTCCAGGCGCGACAGAATCTCCTGCTCCGGAAGGCTTCGTACATTGGGTTCGATGAAGGCCCGATGCAAAAAACCAATGATGAAAGGGGCATGATCCGCTGCCAGCAAACGCCAGGCAGGATGCACGCGCCTAAGGTTTTCCAGGGAATCGTACTCTAACGCGAAATCAGGCATTGCCTAAATATAGACACGAGGTCCATTCGAATTAGACTAGGTCCAGCTTAAAATTAAGCTCCTGAAGAACTGCCCGAATGGTCTTCAGGCTGGGATTCCCTGCTGCCGACAATGCCTTGTAAAGTGCAGGTCGATTTAAATGTAATCGTCGGGCCATAGGTGCCATCGCGCGGCGAGCTTGGATAACGTGTCGAAGTCCAACAAAGAAGGTCCCTGAATGTTCGTCTTTCAGGCATTCCGCCAGATAGCCGCGGGCATAATCGCGATCCTGAAGGCGACTATAAAGTCCTTCCTCGTAGGGAACGCTAGCTGGATCCACGCCTTTCGTAGTCGGCCCAATACTTTTTCGCTTTGGTAATGTCTGCGTCTTGCGAGCGCTTGGAACCCCCCGTAAGGAGGATGATCCACGCATCACCTTTTTTCCCACAATAGATCCTGTATCCCGGCCCATAGTCAATCCTCAGTTCTAAAATGTTGTCGAAGAATTTGCAGTCCCCCATCACCCCCAGGGCAAGCCGTGCAAGTCGCACGTCTACCTTCTGTCGAGTCTTAGCGTCCTTAATGGAATCAAGCCACGCTCGGAAGGGGATCCGGTTATTTTCCATCCGGTATTCCACTATCAAGATAGGCCTAATTTCCAGCATTCTCACAATGTACTATATAGGCGACATATTGGCGAGATGGAAAATTGAATTTGGGAGGATGCCGTGAGCCAGGAACTGCACCACCCGCTTTCAACTCGAAAACCAAATTACTTATACCTTTACGGGTATAATCTTGGGTTTATTGATATTTATACCTGAAGAGGTTTAATAAAATAGTAGAGTATATTTTTTATATCAGATCGGGCATAGTATTGAAAACAAACTGTCCGAATTTATCAAAAAACGCCGGAAGCAAACAAAATTGACTCAAGAGGCAATTGCATTAAAAGCCGGAGTTGGATTGAGGTTTATAGGAGACCTTGAACAAGGAAAAACCACACTAAGAATGGATAAAGTAAATCAGATCCTGGATTTGTTTGGTCAGGAGGCGGGCCCAGTACCTAAGCGCAACATGGATGAAAATAACAAGCCGATCAAGCTTCCACCATGATCCGGAATATTTAAAAACTTCCAATCCAGAACCTGCAAGCTTAACCTTGCCTTTACGAGTAGAGCCATATACCGCAAAAGTGCTCTTCCCTTTTTTCGATGGGCTCATACCGGAAGGGCGGCTGCTTTTATCTTGCTGGGAAATTTGGGACGGGGATAATGAACACCACCCACAATGCATCTTGCAGAAGCGACTGGAATACGAACCGTTCCCCATTCAGTGATACGATTGAAATCCGGTGAGCTCGCCTATATAACAAGACGAATTGATCGAACCGGCAGCGAAAAAATCGCGATGGAAGATATTCGAAGAATCCGCGTTGGCAATAAACGGCAAAAAGAAAAATGGATGGCGTTGCTTGATAAAAGCCTTATGCCAAAGGAGCTAAGGAACGATTATTAGCAATTGGTGAAAGTGAGGAACCGTAGCATTAATGGGCACAGCCGACCCTTAATCGAGCCTTGCTGGTGACCCCCGTCACCCCATTGGATTAGCGCTTGAACTATATTTCACTCTCACAGGACAGTATTCCATCCCACTGGGTGGGTGGGCTTCCTGACATCGCACGGAAGGATTGGCGACATGCCTGAATTTAGCGGCAGCGCAGACAAGATGGAGACCTTCCAGGTCAAGTCCTTGATCCTGGAAGCCGTTTGGCTAGCCAAGGAGGGCGCCGTCGGGACCACGGTAGGCATTCAAATCAGGACCCTGTATGTTGCGCATGGCGCTCCCATAAAAGTAACGGTGAAGAATCGTGAGGGCAAAACCCTGGAAACGATTCAAGGAGTAATGTATGCGGACCTGTTTCGGAAGCAAATCGTTCTAGGGAAGGACGCCGCAGGCGGCGTGTTCTTTGAAGCCGAACTGACCAAGCACAGTTTAAAAATGACGAGCCCGCGCCTGATGGTAGGACTGGCCATCCGGTTATTCGATCCGTCCTGGAAGGAAGATGGCAAAGCCGTCAGCAAACTCAGGCGTGGTGCGGATCTGCTGATCGAAGTGAAAACGGAAAATATCGCCGAGGGATCGGAAGCTCGCTTGTTCTTTAAGGAGCGCGTTTCGCCCACTTTGGTCAAGGACATGATTTCGGTCCCTTGTACCATTAAGGATAAGAAGATTTCCCTCACCTGGCGTTTCGAATATCCGCAAGATACTGCGCCCATCTCCTCAGTTGCCGATAAAAAAAAGACGTCCGAAACTTACAACCACCCAAAAGTTTTTTTTGAAGCCTGGAGCGCCGGAGCCAGTGTGGCCGGTCCAGAAGCAGAATTTATCGATGGCCTGACACTTAAAGTAGTGGATGCCCGGGGCGAATCGGCTCCCAACCGCAAGGTGAAAATTACCATGCCTGATGGGAAGACTCTAGAGGCAGAGACTGATGCAAACGGTCAGGTCTTCATCGAAGAAGCAGCTCCAGGCCAAACTCATGTTGAACTGGTGCCGATTAAAGAAAACTTAGGCGGAACCTAAATGCCTGATATTTCTAAACTCATTAAGCGTTTTGAAGACCTGGTTATAGGCATTGGACTCATTCCCGGCAAATACAAAGTGGTCACCAAAACGTGGGAGGTGCTGGCATGCGCTTGCGTTCCCGGATCCACATTTGCCTTTGACAAGTCCTTTATACGCCCAAGTGTAGTGGAAAGTCTAAAGGGACTTTCCAATTCCTTCAAGGAGCATCCCCAGTGCAAGGTGCTGGTATTCGGCCACACGGACAAAGTTGGAGATGAGAGCTATAACAAGAAGTTGAGTGATCGCCGCGCCAAGAGCGCTTTTGCCTTTGTCACGAATAATGCGGACATCTGGGAAAGTCTTTACCAAGAAGAACATTGGGGATTGGAATCCGTACAGGAAATGCTGACCGACCTGGGCTACTATTCAGGAGCGGTAGACGGTAAAGATGGGCCGCAAACCCAAGCGGCCGTAAAGGCCTTTCGAGCCTCAGAGGGCATGTCCGAATCCGGAAGTGCGGATAAGGATACCCGGCACCATCTGTTCACTGCGTACATGACGGGCAAGCACGACATTGTGATTGGATCGGAGCAGTTTCTCGATCCCAAATTTGTGGGCTGCGGTGAGTTCAATCCCGTAATCGACACCGAGGAAAAAGAAGAAGCCAATCGTCGCATATCCTTCTTTCTTTTTCATCCGGACAAACTTCCTAAAATCCCCTGTAAAACCGGAGATGTGGCGCCCTGCAAAAAAATGATCGCGCTGGAGGGCGCTCGTCATAAAAAAAGTTTTCATTGCGCCTTCTACGATAATATCAGCCGCGATTGTCATTGCGACGGTGGCGGAGGCAAGCCGAATTCACTCTTCATCTCCAACTTGAAATGGGAAAAACTCGAAGCCAGTTGCGGAGACAAGATCAAGGTGTCGGCGGATACCTTGCTTTCCGACGGAACCGACGTGGAAATCAAGCTGAAACCTCTACAGGGGGATGGCACACCCGCGTCACTGCACACCAAGGTTACTGGTAGTCGGATTGAATCCGAATGGGAAGTCAAAGACGTTTCTTTTTTCAAAGGCACATCTCCCCTGCCCGAAGTGGATGTCGAAGCCAGTATCGACGCCAAGGGCGAGACCGCAACCAATGCAGCTTCGATCAAGATCAAGGGGTTTCCGGAGGCAGCTGAACTGACTTTCACATCCGACAAGAAATGGGGCAAGTACAGCAACCACGCGGAATTCAAACAGAGCCTCAAAAATTATCGCAATCAGGTCCATGTGGGGTTGAAGGCTGTGAAGGCCTGGGGAGCCACCTACATCGACATGTCCTCCGACCTTACGGGCAAAGCGGGTGGATGCCCATGGAATGGGTATCGCTGGGGTCGCGGCACGGGGGTCAATCCTATGGTTCCCAATGAGTATCATGATGGAAGTGGTTGGAAAGCTTTTCCAGCGACATTCAAGCTTAAGCCTGATCTGTACGGGACCTTGGCCTTTTACAAAGACGGCGCTACGTTTAAACAGGCTGGAGGCACCGGGACATGGCCGGAGGCTTTTGCGGAGTATGATTTCGATTCCGCCGTGTACACCAAAAGGCGCAAGGAGTGGGTGGACACAACCCACACTGTATGGACGGATGCGTTTAAGATTCGCCGTAAAGCCTGCCCATCCAAGGCAGGAAACGCGTGTTGCCTGTATAGCTTGGAGGTAACGCTTGAGTTTCTGATCCAAGCACTTTGGTCGGATGGAGTCACCAGCATCTGTCCCGGAGACTTGCGATCCAATACTGCAACATGGTTCATGGGAGACTCGCGATTAGAAATGGCGGCCCATGAAACCGGCCACCATATGGACAATCCAGACGAATACTTGAATGGCGCGGTGGACACGACGCTCAACGAAGACGGTGCCGTCAACGGCATCGACGCAGATTGCATTATGGGCCAGAATATGACGAAGGCCAAGAAACGCCATTTCCACGCTTTCGTAGAAATGCAGAAGAAGTTGATCAAAACAGCTTATGGAAAGGACTACGACTATGAAACTGTGGCTGCTTAGGAGAGCTCATGGCTGATTCTAGTTTCAAAATTTCTTTGCAGGCTGTACTGGATAACCCCGTAGAACTTTCCGGCTTTGGGTTGGAGAGGAGCGCAACTGAGGGCCGAGTCTTTCCTATCGGCGTACACGAATTTGAAGAGCGTCTATCCCTCAACGGTAAGGGTCAAATCGCGTACTTTCTGCGCCGCCCCGTGGGAGACCAGGGTGGAATAGAAGTTGGCCTGTACAACGGCATCGCCACTCCGGAAGAAGTCACGGCCCTAGTCCAGTTGGCCATCGATTCGGATTTGGACGCTCTAGAGTCCGCACATCCAGAACCCGGCGCCATGTGCTGGGGTCTGGCATCCGTCGCGACCGGACAGGAAAACCGGTTTTTCACCGGAATCGGAGATCCGGCAGTTCTGATTCCCATCAAAACCCTACGCCAAGCCTTGGATAAACTCGAGACCAAAGCTTTGGCGAACCCAGTCTGGAGCTTGTCCTTAAATGCGAAAGCCAAACCATCACCCACAGCCGGATGGACTGAGTTGACTCTTGTTTTTGCCAACTCCGGAACCGAAGGGATATGGATCGATCATCCCACTTTATTGGACGGGAAATCTCCGGGCCTCAGTTGCCAACTTGTGTATGGGGACAAGCCACAAATCCAGCAGGGTATCACTCCACTTCCCATGACAGTCAAAAAAACAACCATGCGTTATCCGCCAGATTCACCATCCATGCTTTGGATTGGTCCTGGTGCGAAAGTGGAGGTGGTCGCAGCAGTGGAATCACCAACCGGAGGTCCATTTTTGGGGCGTATCGCTTACGTTACCTATCCTGGCACGGACCGAACCGCCGGCCATATCCGTTTCGCTGGTGGAGTATTCACAAAAGATTTTGAGTTTTGATTCTCTGGATGCGGCAGTGCACCTTGACGTGCATCATGGTCATAGGTATGACTACGATGCTAAATGCCACTCCATTTTCAGAAATCCGACTCACGCGCCAGGAAGGCTACAGTGCCGTCTCCTCTGAAGTCGTCATTCGGCCGGAAAGCGTGCTCGTGATAAAACACTTAGACGCCATGCAACGGTCTGGAGACACCATCGGCGTATTCGCCAGCGCCGCGGACAAGCGCCTCTTTGTGGGCCTGTGGGCTATATTGGAAAAGGCTTCCCAGATAACTGACCTCCGTCCAGATAGCCGTGTGCTGACCGTAACAGGCACCCAAGCGAACAAAACTCAGCAATTCATAATTCCATTGTACCCACCCATCCAACCCTGGGCCCGCGAGTTCGAAAACCGCACAGACAGCATGGAGTCCGCGGCCATGTCGCATCCCGTATTTGGATTGAACGTGACGATGAAACTTTTAAAGACAAAGGGTAAGCACAAGGTGGAACTCACTCTGGAAAATCCAGGAACTCGTGAGGCACATGTCCCTAAGGGTTCTCTCATCCAACTACAAGTCTTACGTAAACCTGGTTCGGCAGGTTGGCCCGCAGGTGGACCCGTATGGGACTCCTTGTCCTCGATTCGAATCGATAAAGAAATCAATTTACCTGCGGAGAAAAAAATATTTCTCGGCCAAACCATTGCACTGGCGTCAAAGGGTAGCTGGTATTATCGAGCCCTTTACAAAGCAAACGGGAAAATGGTCTCGGATTCTGCTTATATCCGTGGAGAAGTCTATTCTAACATGGATAGCATCGTCGTCCAATAGTGGATTAGGGATTCAAAGCCTTGATGCGAGCTGGAATTTTGTCACCCATTCCCGCTTTTTCCATTTGGTTACAATACTTGTGGTACTGCGCTTTCGCTTCTACGGCCTTACCAGTACCTGCGTAGGCATCGCCCAAGTTTAGATATGCCACAGTGCGATTGGAGTCTGCGGCAAGTACCGATTCAAGAATCTTAACACCTTCGACATAGCGCTTTGCTTCCACTAAGAAGAGACCAAGGTCATTTGCGATGGCAATGGTGGATGGGGTGAGCACGGAGGTGAGTGTTAGGGCTTGGGCCAGGGTCTCGGCAGCGGGGCCGGGTTTTCCCGATTTGAATAAAGCTAACGCAATTTTATAGGCGGCATCTATTTTTTTTCTGGTCACTAGAGTGACAGGTTGCGAGGTCGTTGAAGAAGGTTCAAAGTTTAAAAGGTATTTTCCGATCCAAGGTTTCTGTTGCTTGGCAATTGCTGAAGTTTTAGCTGTGATTTCCAGGCTGCCTGTAACATCTAAATTTAGCATGAGCTCGTGTGGCTTGGACTTTTTTTGCGTCCCATCACCTGAGTCATAAATGGGAATTTCCGCCGCATGAAATTTCACATCGGTGTCTTTTGTAATTTGAATTAAGGATCTGTCTTTGGCGATGAATTGACGAAGTGTCAAATTGGGATTCTCCGCATCAGGGTTAATCATGTCGGTTTGAGTGGTTACCTGAATTTGATAGACACCCTCAATGGTGGTACTGGAAATTTCGATTTCCTGGATTCCGAATCGTGTGATATTGGAAGAGGGAGGAACGTGCCTTATTTCGATGGCACAAGAGTTACCTCCCTTGGCCCAAACCAAAAAGTAGGCGTACTCCAAGCTGGGAAGAGAACGCCCGCTGTTTAGGGATGCAATCTCCAGTTCTCCACTTTTGGCCGTAAACTTCCGTATAATTGAAAACTCCGGCTCAGCCTGGCTAACTTCCCATTCATATTTCGTAATGAAAATTTTCACGAGAGAATCCCGATTGACCGCACAGGTGCTCACAAATGAAATGGGATCTTTTTTAGCCAATTTCAGCAATCGGTCTGAATCGACTTTGGCATGACATAAGGAGGGGAAGAAGGAAAGCCAGAGGACTCCTTGAACGAGATGATAGAAAAGTCGGCTCTTCGTCATATTGGGTTAAATCTAGTGAATACCAGAGAAACAGCCTATATGGTGAGAATCAAACGCGCTACCAATGCCTTCAAACAAAATAATTGCCTTGACCTGAGAAGGAATTACTTTACCATTAGGGACTTGATCCGGGGCGGAATTTTTTCGCGCTTGTTGGCTTTTTCCATTCGTTCACAATACTTGCGGTATTGCTCTTTTGCTTCCGTAGCCCTACCGGATCCGGCGTAGGCATCACCTAAGTTCAGGTAGGCCACGGTGCGATTAGAGTCTGCGACAAGTACCGATTCAAGAACCTTGGCGCCTTCGGTGTAGCGTTTCGCTTCCACTAGAAAGAAACCAAGATCATTGGCGATGGGAATTGTAGAAGGGGTAAGCAGCGGAGAGGGAGGAAAGGCTTTGGCTAGGGTGTCGGCAGCTTGAGAAACTTTTCCTTTTTTAAATAGGTCGTTGGCGATGGAGAAGGCTGCCAAAATGGAATCCTCTATAAATTTTTGAGGTAGTGGAATGTTTAAATCTTCCTTCTTGCCCAAGAGTGAATAGGCTCCTAACCACTTGGACTGCCGAGCGCTCAGAGGCTTTAAACTTTTTGCGATTGTAACAACGCCATTTTTGGAAACGGCGTAATTAAGTTCGGTTGTTTTAATTTTTTTCCCAATGCGAATCCCTTGATCCAAGATTGGAATCTGATATCCCAAATATCGTACCCCAGATTGGGCGTCAACCTGAAGAAAACTAAGTGAACGAAACTTTTTTGTATCCATCGGTTGGCTATCTGAACCTATTTCCGTCGCCGTGGAATCAATTTTCATTTGCAGGATGCCTTGGGCAGCCGATTGTGTAAGTTCAGAAATTTCCACAGATTGATCAAACTCCAGCGAATGTGTCTCTTGAATCGTGATCAAGGTAAAACATTGGCTGGTTTTGGTTTTCCATGAGAAGAAAAACGGTTTCAATCCGGGTGGAAAGTAGTATTCGCTTGAAAGAGTTATTGCATCTAATTTTCCGTCCGGCAAATAAATCGATTTCTCTACATCGACACTAATTGGATAATCGGCCTGGATTTCTCCGAGATTGAATTTTTCAAATAAGATTTTCAAGACAGAATCTTGTGAAGGTGCACAAACACTATTCAGATTTTTTATGGGGACTACGGATTTTTCTAGAAGGGATGGTCCCGCAACCGCAATTCCGAAAGCAAAAGCTAAAGAAAGAAATTGGACCTTATTTGAAGTAGTTGTGATGTCCATGAATTTCTTTATTTACCTGGTTCTAGGTTTGGATAACTAAGGAAGTCATAGCATGATTTAAGTGCGGACTTTTCAGTTAGGGCCTCAAAGTTTTTGCTCGCATTTTTGGGTTTGATGGTAGCTAATAATTTTTCGAAACTGTCATAGCCTAACTTTTTCAAGATCTTATTTCGAGTGGCTTCGAGTGCGAAATCCTTGCAGCAGAGAATGATGTATCCTGATCGGAAATTGGGATCTGTCATCCTACTTGCTTCTCTAAGCGTGAGGACTTCTTTGATTAGTTTGAACTGATCGTCAGGTGTAATGTTCGTTGTATCCACAGTTTTTGTGGTATTGTTTGTTTTAACTGTTTTTAAGGCCGTAACCCACATTCCATGAGGAGAGTTGACGTAGCCTGGACCATTTATATGAGCGTCAAGAAGTAGAGCGCGCCCTAATTCTGAGGTAAACATTTTCTTGCAAACAACAGTTTCTCCATCAATTTTTGTAGTCATTTCATCTACAATCGAGAGTCGTTTGAATCCGTACTCCATTAAAATTCTTTTGAAGGAGTCATTGTCCACTGCAACCGTACAGCGGTAATCCCAAATATATCTTCTGAATTCTTCTTTTTTCTTTTTGGTGTCAATCTTATTTCCATCGAGAAAAACTCCAATTGCAGATAAAACTTGACACCACAGAGAAGGAATGTTTCAAATTGTAATTAGTCGTCGCCACTTTTCGGCCAAAATATTTTGAAAATTTTTCCGTCGAAATAGAGATAATTATCACCAGTTCCAGGCGTCCCAAGAGCGACTAGATCACCTTGAGGCGCCTCTATTTGTTCTTGAATTCCAAGACTATCAACTATTGCTCGATATTTATTTTTTTCAATTAATCTAAATCCATTGTAAATGGCAAAAGAATTGCAGTCAAGAGGATTCTCCTCATCGGGTTGAAAAATATATGCTCGCTCAGATAGACTCACACTTGATTTATTTCCAAGTACCAATGCAAGTCCCGGCCCTTCCTTTATAGATGGATTGGTTGACTTACATCCCGAAAATGAATTGGTGCACCACGGATTCAACGATACAATTTTCGTGGTGAAATCTTTACTATTTGTAAATTCGCATATGAAAAGGGAATCTTGAAAGCCGTCGCCGTTTATATCGCCAATTATGGGTTGTTGGATACCGTCAACTTTGAAATAATTTATCCCAGATCCAAATACACTTTTAAGGAAGTTACCATATACAATTGAGTCGGATAATTTTGTGGCGGGAACAGGCTTGGATTCAATAGTAGTCACATGGCTTTGCGAAAAATCGGTTTTTTGGCCATTCGTTTTATTGCAGCCTAACTGTGTGACTCCATTTAGAACTAAAATAAACAAACCAAATATTAAAAACTGATTTTCTTTTGAATTTAATTTCAACAATTCTTACTCCATTTTTGCATTGTCTAGGAAAGACGTCGGATCGAGTAAATCGCTGCGTCTCATACATGGGCCACCCGTAGGTGATTTATCTGTCAATGGCTTGCCTTCTTTTCCGGCTCTTCGGGCGATCGAGTGGGTATTTTTAGCCAATTTAGTCACTTGTAGGTTACCCTTAACGGTTTGAAAACACAGCGTACTGATGGAACTTGTTGT
>JAYTHY010000035.1:0-5611 GCA_043732185.1 Fibrobacteria bacterium | reverse complement strand
AAAGGCGTGTCGGCCGAGCGCAGTCGGTTTGACCGTCATTGTTAGACGGCTCTTTCGGAGAATAGACCGGGACTTCTTGGATCCAGTATACTTTTCTTATCCCAAATATTATTGGCTTCATTTTGATCTTCCCGCCCCCAAAAAATAGGTTTAAATCAATTGCCTGAAGGGCAACTTTTCGAGCCCCATTTCGCTTAACGTTCGCCCAGCCAGAAGTGGCCTGGGAAGGCATGCGCGAATAGTGAGGATGCGCGCGGAGTGGGGAGTACCGACCCCGGAGCGCGCACCCGCAACTAGCAATGAAAACAAGCTGTGGTGCTAACGAAGCCGAACGGGGAAGAAAACAAAGAAAGTTAGCCCCGAAGCTTCGTTTGAATTGCCGCGCAGCCTTCCCAGGCCATTTGGGAACCCGCAATGCGGAGCATGCCCGCGGGTTCCTGGCTGGGCTTTGTTGCATGCGCTGTAGGCCGGCGAGCGCTGTGCGCTTTGTCCGAGTTGCCCCCACAAACAGGGAGTTGATACCAAGGATTTTTCTTTCCGCCCCCTCTTTTTTGCATTGAGATTGAAGGAGAGAGCCGCTAAATCCGCAGAAATTTCAATCAAATTTAATTTCAAGAATGGGAAGATCTTATAGCGTTAAGAAGACCTTACCAACTGATTCCTATTAAAAATTAATTTGGACCTATTTGAATGTCGCGAATATTATTTGTACCCGTAGTAGCTGTTACCCAACAAGTTACGGTAGCACCAGTCGATTGAGCTGACAATAATGCGCTATACATCATTTTCCGAATATCAATGGTAACCGTTGATGGAATATACGCTCTATCTGGAACAGTTGTACCTTGAGTAAAGTTGCCGATTGTTTTGAACACCTCTATTGATCCATCACTGCTCCGAAACATAAGGGAGCCAACTTTAAATGTTTCATACCCATCTGCGAAAAGAAATGAGGTTCCAATGGTTAAGACAAAAGCTACTACTACGAAATATCTTTTCATTTTATTTCCTTTTTGAACTACGGATGCATACTTATTTCATTATGGAACCTATGAAAATAATGAGGCATACTCAAGGTCCATTTTTTATGGTGATCCCTAAGATTTCGGTTTTCTTGGGGGCGGTCTTTCGTAATTCTCCCCTCTTGTGTGGGGGCAATTGCATGCAACGTTCGCCCAGCCAGAAGTGGCCTGGGAAGGCATGCGCGCTTTGCGAGGATGCGCGCGGAGTGGGGAGTACCGACCCCGGAGCGCGCACCCGCAGCAAGCAATGAAGAAACGCTGAGGCGCTAACGTAGCCGACGGGAGAAGACAACGAAGAAAGTTTGCGCCCGAAGCGTATTCTGAATTGCCGCGCAGCCTGCCCAGGCCATTTGGGAACGCGCAATGCGGAGCATGCCCGCGGGTTCCTGGCTGGGCTTTGTTGCATGCGCCGCAGGCCGGCAAGCATCGCTTCGATGCCCTGTCCGAGTTGCCCCCACACACAGGGAAATGATTTCTGTTCCTTTTTTCCGCCCCCCTCTTTTTATCATTCCATACTTGGAAATTATCCTGGTTGATAATGACCACAAACCCCCAGCTTTTCTAGGAATCCCGGAAAATAATTAGTTAAATCTGGATTCTTCTTTTTTCGCTTGATTTTGCCCTTTAATTTCCATTACCCGACTTAACAAAGTAAATTTTGGCTTCAAAGATAGGGTGGCACGAATATCGCTTTTAATGATTTCCTAAGACCACCAACTGCAAAGGAATTAACTTAATGTTACGCTTAATTTTTTCACTTCCGGTACTTTTAACTTCGGCTGCCTTAGCCTTTTCAGAAATGCCAGATACATCTGGACAAGCTTTGAGTCTTGATAGCATGTCTCGTCGAGTTGATTCACTTGAGGCTAACCTGACCAAGCTCAAAATGGAAAAGGAAGACCATTCCATATATGCCATTGGTGATGCCTTGAACTGGGGGAAGGGATTTGGAATTGGGCTTCAATTTTCCCAGCCGGGCGTCGCAATGGAATTGTCATACACATTTAAGGCATTTGACTTCAATAAACCATATTACTTAGGAAATTATAAAACCATAGGTCTTGCTGCAGGATACGAGATTTGGGTCAATGAAAACCCGATGGTCAAATCACAATCTGATACCGCATTTCGCGGATTGGCTGCACCATATATGGCATTACGCTTTTCGACTCCCGTCCTGCTTAATTTCACAAGCTTCAGTACAGCCGTCGGACTTTTTTGGTCCAAGCCTGAGGCTACCCCGGTTCCAGGATGGAGTCTTTCCCAAGAGATGCAATTCTGGCTCACCAAGAAAAATCATTTTAACATTGGCTTTCATTTGGAAGGGGATCCCAGACTCCCTGATTCACAGTGGAAATTCTGGAGTTTCAGGCCCTATATCGGGATGAGTGCGACCTTCGGAGATAAGGGCGACATCCACCTGCGCCCTGCGAAATAAGCCTTGCTACACGAATTACTGGTGCGAATGATGGGGATTGGCATGGCCGGTCTTCTTCAATTTCAAGCCCTCACACCACACTATCAAGGGGATTCCTTAACCATACAGATAAGATTGAAAAATCCCGTCACCGAAGAAGTGTTCGAATCGGTGGAAAGGGGTTATAGTTTCAAAATTGAATACACCTGCTATGTCATTATCAATGACCGAAGGAGTTTTCAGACAACATTTGTCAATACCTTGTCCCGAGATAGCGTTTGGCTGGTGAATGGCCAGGAAGTTCCCAAGGATTCACTCAATAGCCGAATGGGTTTGATTCAAGCCTCCTTTCATCGCCTTCGTTTCGATCCAGGAGATAGGATCACGGAATTCGTGAAAGCGAAAATATTAGACGACTATGGATTTACCCAATCCACCGGCCTGTCCACCTCGATTCTGTGGAACTATTATATACCAAGGAACGAAACCCACTGGGAATTTGAGAAAGGAAAATTCATACCTCGATGAAACAGTCTCAGCGCTATGTCATCCTTTTCACTTCCTTTGTCTGTCTTTCAACTCTTGTCTTAGCCGGATATTCGGTCTTCGTAATTGAAAATGCCTATTCCCGTTTTTCCTCCGCACCCAATAAGGAATTAGCTGCCGCACTTTGGAGGCGCATGGCCTTTGACGCAGAGGTCAGCCTAATTCTGGGTGCCTTGGTTATTACCGCCATTGCAATTCCTACTGGTATTGGACTTTGGCGGATGTCGTCCAGACGCTATCGTAAAATTCTGCGCCAGCTTGAATCTTTGGCCCATGAACGCTTAGGCTTAGCAGGGCAGCCAAATATTTCCGAAAAGGAAGAAGCCGTCTGGGAAAATTTTGTCCCTATTTTGATCCAGGATCTAGCTCAGTTGCGAGACCGGGAAAAAATTGAAGCATGGAAGGAGGGTGCGCGGATGTTGATGCATGAATTGAAAAATCCGATGACCCCATTAAAACTTTCTGCTCAGCAATTGTCAATGGAACCGGGATATGACGGGATAGTGGTGAATCGCATTCTGGATGCGACCGAATCCATGGAGCGGATTTTGGGGTATTTCAAAAACCTGGTCAATGTTGAATTCGGAAGCAAAGAAATATTTAACTGGGGAGAATATTGTACCCGTATAAATCAGAGTTATCATTCCTCAAACAAAAGTGTGACCTGGTTTCCCGTTTACCATTCCCAATCCATTGAAGTGGAGTCGGAAAGAACCTTATTGAGAATGGTTATCGACAACCTTGTAAACAATGGCTTGGAGGCCTGCCCAGCCGGAATCCAAATCAGGGTCATTGAAAAGGAAGCAACAGTGGAAATTGAAATTCTTTCGCCGGAAATCTGTCTATCTGAACCGGAGCGAATTTTTAGACCCGGATATTCCACTAAGGGAAAAGCCCGTGGATATGGACTTTTTCTATGCAAAACAATTTCGAACTATTTGGAATTGGGCATTTGGTTCCGGCAAGACCCCAAAGGGGCTATATTTGGATTCCATGTTCCCAAATCAGCTAGCAGTAGGGCTTTGAAATGACATTAGTACAAATCGTCGATGACGACAATGGCGTTCTGCATTCCATGCGCGATGCTTTGGCAAAAGAGGGCTACGAGCTAAAGCTTGCCCGTAATCCGGAAGAATTCCTACTCCAACTTCAAGAGACCGAACCGGCCGTAGCTATCCTTGATGTGTTTTTTTCATTTAGTGGTATGGACGGAGAGGAGCTTCTACGCCAGGTCATTTTGCGTTCACCAGATACGCAATGCATAATGGTTTCCGGCGAAAGTGATATCCGCAAGGCCTTGGCTTGCGTACGTTTGGGTGCCTTGGATTTTCTAGAAAAACCCGTGGCCCTGCCGCGTTTACTGCTCTCTGTAAGTAATGCCGTTCGATTGCATGAGGCCAGAAAAGCGGCCCGAAGCCGAATTCATATTCTCGGAAAAAGTAAGGCCATCCAGGATGTCATGAGCCGTATTCGGAAATTGGCCGTCGTAGGTGAAAGCGTACTTATTCGTGGCGAAAGTGGAACTGGAAAGGAACTTGTCGCCGAAAATTTGCATGCGTTCTCTCATCGTAGTACCCAAATTATGCGCAAAGTAAATTGTGCGGCATTAAGTCCTGGATTGGTTGAATCCGAACTCTTTGGACATAAGGCCGGAAGTTTTACAGGGGCGCAGCGCGATAAGGCCGGACTATTTTCCGCAGCCCAAGGGAGCACCCTATTCATTGATGAAATTGGAGATTTTGAACACGGCTTGCAAGCAAAATTCCTGCGGGTGCTCCAAGAAAAGACCATTATGCCTGTTGGCACAACTGAAGAGGTGGGAGTCGATGTGCGTACGCTTTTTGCAACCCATGTCGATCTGGAGATGGCCATGGAAAAGCAAAAATTCCGGCAAGATTTGTTTTTCCGAATCTCAACGTTCACCCTTCAGCTTCCCCCTTTGCGTGACCGTCTGGATGATATCGATATTTTAGCACCTTTTTTCGTCGATAAATTTCTTACCGAAAATGGATTACCGGCAAAGACGCTTTCAAATGAAGCCCTAACCAAGCTCAAGGATTATCCTTACCCGGGAAACATCCGTGAATTGTCGCAGGTTGTCAAAAACGCCGCTTTCTTTTGTGAAGGGGACATTCTCCTCGCCAAAGATATTGAGTTCCGCTCCGTTACCGGAGGTGAAGGCTTTTGGGAAGGCATAAATAAATGCAACTGGGATCAAGCCAAGTTAACTTTTGAACGTGAACTTCTTCGTCGTAGAATTCATGAGGCCCATGGGAATGTTGCCAAAGCCGCTGAAAGTTTAGGATTGATCAAGAATAATCTATACCGGAAGCTACATGAACATGCGCTTACCTGGGGTGAAGAATAAAAATAGTCCTTCCAAATTCATCAAGAATTTTGGATTCTGTTTCAATTTTCAAATTAAAATCCTGACAAGTTGGAATTCCCAATGTCGTAGATCTTTATTTCGTTTGCTTCAATTTCCGGATTTCTTTTTCTTGGGGGGCGGTCTTTCGTAATTCTCCCATCTTGTGTGGGGGCAATTGCATGCAACGTTCGCCGAGGGTGACGTGGTTTTTTGGATTAGGGCCGAAACACGAGGACGAGAGCGAAGTGGTGGCCTGCG
>JAYTHY010000034.1:0-38339 GCA_043732185.1 Fibrobacteria bacterium | reverse complement strand
ATCGCCTGGTTTACCGCGATTCGCAAGGACCTTGGATGATTTTTCGCGAGTTATTATCGGGAAGCGATCGAAAATGGAATGGTCGAATTTTATTGCCGTTCACGGCGCATGGAGAAAGACCATGAATGCTATTAAAATCGGAATAGCGGCCTTTGTACTCCAACTTACCGCCTGCGACTGGTTCACAAATGACGGCCCAAAATATCCCCCGCTGAACAAAAGTCAAATTGTGGGGTGCTGGTATGAGACGACGCATTTAACAGTAAGTTGTGATGAACAGTGTTTTGCGAGTAGTAATCGGTACTACGGAAAATTTGGAAATCTTCAATCTCAATTCGGGGAGTTTTCTGGAACCTTCTCAATAAAAGGGGGTAATACGTTTGCGTGCAATTGTCAGACTAAATCAGTGATGGATACAGCGACAAAGCAAGGGGGGGGGGAGGGGATTACACTTTGATTGGCGATACTTTGTTTACAATTGCAAATGGGACAACAAGCCGCAATACTCAATACATTCATTCTGACTCAACCCACAATTGTGGCCCGCACTGGCAACTTTTTCAAAAACCTCTTGATTGGGATTTACCATGAAATTCGTTCGACTATTTTTAACAATCGCAGTTTTCTGCGCCGTGGCCCGCGCTGGCGCACCTATGGAACCAATCCAAAAAACCTTGATTATCCTAGAACATGGAATTAATCCGCGTACGGGGGATTTGTATCGATCCACAAAAGCTAGTCGTGATGTTCATCCCGATGACTTTGCATGCAATGATCAAGGCGGTGCCGCGCATATTTGGAAAACGCATGGCATGACGGACTCTTTGCAAAGTCAGGTTACGGGAACGTTCAATTTGACCTATGCCCAGGCATTTAGCGATGCCAGCGAGGCTCCAAACTTAGAAGTCGGCAATTTAGCGGATCGCAATTACGCCATAGCACGTGAATGTGACGGCCAGAGGCTAGTTTATTCGTTAAAGGGCGGTAAAATTGTCAAAGATACGGTGCAAGTTTCCGGCGTGCAAACCTTGCACAGCTTTTTTGAACAGGCGGTGATTCGTTGGTTTGAAGGAGAATCTTTAAAAGAAGCAGCCAATGATCCTACTGCCGACCGTGATGTGAAGCTTTGGATCAAGCATTTTCGAGATAGCGCGGGAAAGGCGCCGACCTTGGTGGATTTACGCTTGCAACGCAAGGATTTCGTGCCATCGCGGTTTATCATCATTGCCCACAGTATGGGCGGCTTGACCACGCGGGAATATGTGCAATCCAGTCAATATGCCGGCGATGTCGATAAAGTCATTACTCTGGATACCCCGCATGAAGGATCATGGGCTGTGGATCTAAATCGTGAACTTCTAGCCAATCATGGCGGAGACTTTTTAATTAAAGATGCGATTCAAATTTCCGGGCAGTTGGCCTTAGGAAGTACCATACTTGCTTTTAGTAATAACAAAGCCTCGGACTTCGTTGCCGATGCGCTTGTTTGGCCGTCTTTTTTGTTTGGTAGTACAGAAATACTTGCGAAATCAGCAGGAGTCATGACATTGGCAATGGGGTATGGCTTTTCAGATGGCGGCAATATTTATCTTAGTCCTCAAAGTGATCCGCTTCGCCGCATCAATAACTTACGAGAGATTGGAAATGGATATCCATCTCCGGCTTTTCGCCTATTTCATAATGAGGGGATGATTTCGCCTGCGAATCCAAAAGCGTTTGTTGGCAGTAGTACTTTTGCCGGGGCGATTATTCCAAAAAGTTATCAATCCGCTATTGTTGCTGCGTTTGGATCGGCGCAGCAAGACTATGTTTCAACACCATCGGAACAAATCTTCGAAAATGTTTTTTTGTCAACGGCCTTGGGCGTTTTAGCCCAAATGAATTTTAGCAACCAGGGTACAATTGTTGTTCCGGCATTCAGCAGCAAAGGCGAAAATGTAGCGCTGTTCTCTGAGCCTAAAGTTGATATTCGTAGGCATTTATTCAGTATTCCAGCCAATGGGGCACAGGCTTTAGGCTTAGAAGGCATACTCTTAAATAGTGCGCTAAAAATGGTTAGAGATGGATATTTGCGTCAGGCTATTTATGTAGGTCTAAATAAATCGGCGACATTTCCAGCTACGGCATGGACAAGATTTTTAAAGCCCGCGATAGCTTTCGGGTTAATTACCGCCATGGATTATGAAATGCAACAACAACAAAAACTTCAGCCGAGTTACCCAAACGTCCCTGCAGCAAATACATGGACAGATGTACTGAAAACGGATCTTCCTGTATTAGCTACCTCACACGATTACGCCACCATCCAATCGACCATAGAGCGCATCCCCACGATTACAATAAAGAATCCTGCCGGGCAGGATCTATCGGCTCAGCCCACCTTGATGGAAGACTTCTTGTACGAAACTCCTTATGCCTCAATCCTAAGTGTAGACTCCATCAATCATTGGGATATTGGGTTGATGAATAGCAAAGGCAAATCGTTATGCCAGGTGGTCAAACCTCAACCGGAAATCGACTACTCCCGCACCGATTGGCAAAGCCAAATGGCTATTAAACAGGATGAATGGACCTTTGCGCCCGGTTCCACCGTGCCTATTCGTCATCCTAAACGCTATCTGGTCCCGGATGGGCTGCTGGTCACGAGCTTCCCGGAGGAATTGCGTTTTACGGTTGACGATTTACGCCCCGATTTGATGAAGCAATTCGGAATTGTTTTTAACTACAATCGATTCTCGCTTACTTGGTCACGCCGAGCCGATGGCAAATACGACGTCTTCAAAAATTTGGACACCAAACCGTTTCTAACCGCCGTAGAAAACCCCATAGATCCAAAAGGCAATTGGGTAATTCGTCCGAAAGACTATCTCGACACGACAAAGGTGAATCTGAGCTCCGTGTACATGGATGGACAAAATGCCGTGGCCTTGCACTTCTTCAATAATGCAGGACGAATCGGCAACCAGCGGTTTTTCTTCACCTTCCAGGCTACACCGCCGCTTATCACCATGAATTGGCCCTTGCCCTATTCGGTTATCTCGAATCAAAAGCCACTAATTGATGCTGAAATAAATAATCAAGCTTATGCCAATATTCTGGGTGATCCCGATTCCACCTATTTCAAAATTTTACCGCGCACGCCTACCGGGGACGACTCGTCGAATACGTCCCGTATCCATTTCGATGGCACACCAAATACCGATTACAACTTAAAGGCTTTTCATTTACGCCATAACTGGGCCAGTGGCAGCTTATCGAAGAAGGGGAATTTATGGCTGGAAATCACGGCCACCACGCGACGCCTAGACAGCTTGGGGCGCGTCACTCAAGGCGCCCATGAAATCCGGCGTATTCCTTTTACCTTAGATACCGCCTTACCCATTTTAGCTTTGGGGGCGCCAACGATTCCCGTTAATCCCGATAATTCCCCACTATTTTTGCGTTATACCTTTGACGATGCTCCCGTACAAGAATTACAAAACCTCCGCGCCCAGGTGCGCGATAAAACGGGTCTGGTGCAGTATGAATTTAAGCCCATGGCCCATGTGGGAGGCCAATCCAGCGCTTTTGCTTTTCAGGGTGTTGATGCAGATGGAAACGCTTTGCCAGATGGCGAATACCGATTTCATTTAAGCGCTCGTGACGCTGCGGTACCGGATTCCGCGGGGTTGCATACGGTTCAGGCTCTCCTCAATCTGTATCCTTCGCTTCCGGCAAAAGAAGGCAAGGTGACGTCGGAGTTTGATTCCGTATGGAATAGCTTGCAAAGCCAGCCAGGGTTTCATTTTGCCGAAGCAGATAGCGCCTTTTATCTCGATCGGCATAAGCCAGAATTCCAGTTGACCGCGCACGCTGCTTTGATAAAAAGCGGCGATTACCAAGCCTTTAGGTTTCATTTATCGGATTTAGCCCCTCGCGATTCCGCCACGGTGAGATGGCAGTTAACCCGAAAAGGTTTCGGTACACCCGAAGTTTTGCAAACGTTTGAAACACGTCACTCCCTGCAAAGTGAAACCTTGTCCTCCGCGCCACTGCTCACGGTGGATGAACCACCTATGTCTTTGTTTGCTGATGGAGTCTACACTTTCGCCGTGCAGGTTACCGATGCTGCGAAAAACGCGCAAAGCTTTTCGGATTCGACCTACAATTTTCGTATTGATCGCGCCGCGCCGCGAGTACTGAATTTGGTTTCCAGTCCACAAACCTTTGATTCACAGCATCCAGCTTCAGCAGCCGCCATTACCTGGCAAGTTGACGAAGCCTTCGATGCCCCTGAAAATCGTGAAACCGATACGGGAAAGTTTGTGGCTAGAACCCAACTCAAGGTGAAGTCGCCGGCGGGGGAATATGTATTGACACCCACTTGGGTCCCCATAACCGGAGAACGCAATCGATTCCGAGCCGCCTTGCCGACTACCATACCTTGGGCATCCTATAAAGGCCGTTGGGCCGTTGAACTGACGGTAAGTGATGCTGTAGGAAATACCACGCACGCAACGGGTGATATTTGGCTGGATGTGCGTCCGCCAAAAATAACCTCCCCGGTTGCGGATGTACCGGTATTTGGACATGTCGGGATTATGGGCTTGGCAGAAAACCCCAGTCTCACGGGCAGCTTCAGTTATTATGAATTGGCCTATCGGAAACTGGGTGATAGTACTTGGAGGAATAGTGGAATTAGCGTTCCAGAAACACGGCGCGGACCTGGCGGCCAAGCGAATCGGTCCCTAATCGCTCAATCTTTCATCGGCTCATTAGCAACTTGGGATGTTACGGGACTAGTGAAGGGAGAATCCTATCAATTGGTCTTACGCACCGCTGCGTCAACAGATTCTATGCAAGCCGATACGGTGGAAGTTCAAATCACGACTCCCGAATCAAGTTTTGTCGATTTCAAGGCGACCTTGGGTAATGTTCCTGTCGTTTATGCCCCACGATCAGGACCGGTAAGCTTTGGCGTGACTTTGCAGCAAGGCCCAATTGGCTCCACGCCGAAACCCGAACAGATATACGCCGCTAACCTCACCCTGACCGATGCGGCTGGCAATATATTGCTGGATCAACCTAAAGAAGCGGTTAAGGTTTCCCCTTTTGCCGGTGAACCCAATAATAAGGATATAGCTGGGGTATATTTATGGAATGGCGTCGACCTAAAATGGACCTTGCAAGTTTCTAAGGCGCCCGATTCGCTCAAATTCCTGCTGCAATACTTTGGTGTAGCGGCAATGCCACTGCAATGCAGCGGGGGATTGCAGTGTCAGGACCTTTCCGTGAACAAAGGCAGTGTGGATTTCCCCGATGAACCAGCATTGGCATATAACCGTATCTTACAAGTCACGATTGCGAAAGGGGCCAGTGGCGCGGCCATTTTTACTTTACCCACGCGCGCGGGGCTCATCATCCTCAAGGCGCGCACGCCCATTTCGGCCGCGGATACTGCGTCTCCTTTACTTGAAGCCACAAGCTTTTTTGCGGGGCAAAGCCGAACCTTGATCTTCAACCACCCTGAACCGGGCGCCCCGGCTTCCATTGTACCCAGTTTTGTGATTAATCCCGCTCCATATGCATTCACCACGATTTGGGATGGTTTGCGGCAAAATGGCATGTACCCCGCTTCAGGTATAGCCCAATTAAAAGCGACGATTCGCGATGCGCAAAGTGGACAAGTCCGCGAAGCGGAGTCGACTTTCGTTATCGGCAAGGTGCCGGATTCCTTATCCGTTTCAACCGACCCATCGGTTTTCTTGTGGCAGCCGGGATCGGATTTATCCCGCATCACCTTGTTGTATAAACTATTCGGCAATCCGGCGTATTTAACTGCCGGAGTGCGTAAACAAAATGGCGATACTTTAATCACCTTTTTCAGCGATTCATTACATCAGCCAAGACCCAGCGAATATTCACTGAATTGGAACGGGCTATTGCGCGATCAAAGTGGCGCGCAACTTATTTCCGCCGGGCAAACCTTGCAGTTTTTTGTTTCCGCACGTCCGACTCCCGGAAAATCCACGCCCCTTTCCGCGCGCGACTCGATGAGCTTTTCGGTGCAATCGGCCCATTGGCGCGAAGATACCTCGCTTGTGCTACGAGTCCCTGAAGATGAGGGCCATACCTTTGGATCCCAAACCTATGTCAAGGCCTTGCCGAAATTTACCTTGGCCGCGGAGCCTATGGGACAAATCGCCGATGCGACTCAAATCAATTATCAAGTGCAGTATCAGGGCAAACAAAAAGCTCTGGCCTATGACGCACAACGATTTAATGTGTGGATGCAGCGGACGCGCGATGAGTTCAATGTGATTTTAGTGGGGAAATTCCAATCACGATTGAAAAATTATTGGAATTCATTTTGGCATCCAACCTGTCAAAGTGCAAGCGTGTATATGGAAAGATTTTTTGTTATTCCGCTTACTTTTAAAAAGGGCCAGCCCATAACCTTACCGGATTTTATTTATTCTCCTGAAAGTGAATCCTATGTCTTTAGATGTCGCGAAGCGAGTTGTGCTCCCGATTTAGAGAGAACAGTGTCGTTTTATTTGCTACCGGGTTCTCAGGGATTACCGCCAATAACAACCCCTCAACAGTATGTTGATAAAAAGCTTGGTGCTCTTTATGTAGCCTATGACATCCAACTTTTCGACTCTCAAATCATTCAGTTTGGGCCAGTGTATTCGAATGGTAGCTGGACATCAAATCCCAATGGTAGCGCAGCGTCTTACCCAGCCGTCGGTTCCTGGTTTCGCAAAACGCAGTTAGTTCCATCGACTCCACTTCCTGGACCCGATGCCAATTGTGGCTTTATCACTGATCCAACCAAAGGCGATCATCCCGGTTTGGATAGTAATGGCAATCAAATATTTGACAAAGGCGATCGCTGCGCGGATGGAATAAATGCTTATGACCCCCATGACAATTTAGTGGAATATAATATTGAGCCTTCCACTCCTGGGGGATTCCCATATAATAACGAAGATCCCACTTTGTGCACCCCTGACCATAATCACACACGCCTTGGTTTTAGACTTAAACTTCGTGTTCCGGATGTGTATTGGAATCCACCTTTCGGCTATAACAATTTAGCTAGTCGGTCCATGCGTTGGGATCCGGCCAATGCATTTTTGTATGACGCCAGTAATGGCTATTTCATGAAGGACGGAAAAGACAATCACAGTGGTGCAAGACAAGATGGCGCCCTCGATTACAATGGGTACATTACGCCATTTGAAAAGCAAATATTCAGCTGGTTGCCATTTAGCCAGGCTGCTTTTGTCAATACCCCCGGTTCGGGAAATCAATATGCACAATACGGCCCTCTTTCCTTTGGTCCGGATGATCATCAAGATATGGGAACGCGCTTAAAATTTGGATTTAACAACAACCCGGAGATGGGTGGAAGCTCAAAATTTGTTTTACGCCTTACCAAATCTACGTGTTTGAATACGTTCAATCTGTTTAATGCGACTCAAGCGGTTTGCTCTCAGTCTGCATCCGATTCTTTATTAGGCGAGTGGAATAGCCGTGATCATGCTTGGACAGGCCATTCTCAACAGATATCCAGCTTATTGTTTGTAGACGTACCGGGATTGGTTCGTTTCCGAAATTACCACTTTGAACTTGCCTTGAAAGCCAAACCAGAGGAATACAGCACCTTATCGGGTCGGAGCGACTCCTTACCTTGGCCCTTGTCACAGCCATTAGACAGGCCTTCGCAAGCCGGCTCCGAAATCAAATACCGTCGTGAGTATTATCCGGCCACCTCTAATCTGCGGTTTGGCATTGGCGATAATCTCGCAGAAGTCAATGGACTGACGCCCTTTCTGCAACCAGGTAGCGCCTATGTGGATGCCGCCGGCTGCTATCGTACTCCCCTAGACCCGGCCTTTGTTTCCCCCAAATCCTTGCCGCCAAGTGTGGTGACGGGGCAAAATATATTGACTCCACTCACTCGCACCTTAGTTTCCGGTTTAGGAAGTGAGTTTTTCTATGACGATATCGAATACTTTCGTAAAACCGGGGGAGCCTACTCCAACCAGCAAGGCTCGGAAAAATTCGGACAAAATGTGAATATCACGTCCGCAGTACCGATTCAATTGCTTCCCACCGGTCTCCCCTATACGGAAATCAGCGTGGCAGGCCAAAATGCCATGCATTTTACCGGTGGCTCATCTCGCGCATGGTCAGGTGTTGAGGATCCAGGTTTACGGGGCCGAGATCTGGATCAAGATGGGATAGTGGACGAAGACGGTCTCAATGCCAATGATGCCGATGGGGATCATCTTATTGCCGAAGATCCACGCGGGGCCATGGTGGCCAAACAGATTTTTCCGCCTCAGGCCTTAAGTAGCACTTATGAACTCTTTCGTGATTTGTATCGCCCTTCCATGGCCCAACTGTCACATGATACGGCGGCCTTGTTTCAAGAGCGTCCCGATAATAGCGTGGTCTATAATTCCAAAATATCGAATTTGAATTTCAATCCCCAACTTTTTTATCCCGATGGAAGCTCTCATGATGAAGGGTTTACCGCCACCGTAGGTACCTCTTTTGGTAACCCTGCCGCTACTCCAGTTGTTGTTACACGCACGTCCCCGCTGAAAAAATCCAAAGAATTGATCACCTTGCTTACCAATGCGAAGGGCTCCTTTGACGTTTCTTATCTGGACGTCCAGGGCAATTTGCGCAATGCCTTTTCCGGTAATGGTGCGGGGATTTTGTCGCCGCGTGCTTTTTTTGACATTAAAACCTTACAGGGCAAAACCAGCCTCTTTTTAACCCAACGCCAAGGCGGTGATAGTATCACCTATCGTAAATTGGACCTTCAAATCGGCGAGCCGGTGAATGCAGGTCGTGATATTACATCATTGTATGGGGATGCCTCCGTGCATTTTGAACCGGGTGTGGTACCCGACTCCCTGTTTTTTACCGTGCGACTTTCCAATCTCACGGAAACCGGTTTGGCGCAAACCAATCAATTGTCCGTGATTGGCCCGGTGATCGAAGTAAAACCTTCCTTGGTTTTTGATCCCAGCAAGCCGCTACCGCAGGTGCATATTCGCCTTACACGGGCGCAAGTCGGCAGCTTAAACTTAGCCAGCTTAAAGATTTATAAACCCGATGGTGAAAATTTGGTTCCGTTAGAGCAAACGCGCTTTGCCTTTTATAACGATAATGTGCGTATTTGTGCGGAAACGCCCGATGCGGTTTGCACTTCGAATTTGTGGAATATCGTGGACATTAGCGGGACGGCCACCAGTTTCAGTCATTTCTTGGTTCTCGATGCCTCTCATGCTCAAGCGGTTAACTTTACGCTAACGGCCCTACCACAAATTTCGTCGGACAGCCTGCGTAATATTAGGGTTACTGGCCTGCCCATGGGGGCCGTGCGCCTATATCTTGATGACGACTCCATATTCGCCGATGCTGAGGATGCGACTCCTCCGCAAGCCCTTGAAACTTCAGGTTTCGTCACCGATTCAGCCGGGCTTACAGGGCAAATCCAATTACCCGGAAAAACGGGAGTCTATCATGTTTTTGCCTTTGCCTTCGGAGACAGCAAGATTCGGCAGCAAACCCTTGAACTGGTTCAACCGATGTCTTTTTCCTACTTGGGAGCAAGTATCATTCCCCTGGGCTCAGAGTCTCAAAATAGACCCTTCATAACCTATGCGGCCGGTCAAGCCATGCACATGACCGTTCGTTTTTACCGCTTTGGATTGAACATCGGTAGTCTTGATTTTCCCGGAACTTTGCCCGCCTCACAAATGGGGTATGCCAATATTCCTTCGGAATGGGGAGCACTATTAGAAGAAGGACATTATCAAAGTATCCTAGAGGCCAGAGACTTAAGCGGTGAATTCGCCAGTGTTGCTGGTCCTGATTTTTGGGTCGATCACACCCCGCCGCTAGTCGATTTGCAGGTTGCTTTTCATACCATTGGCACGGGAGGCACTTTAACTGCCAACGTGGCTATGAACGATCTTCAAGGAGATCCATTTGGAGTACTCAGTACTTATTTAGGCAACGAGAAAATAAGCCATGAGTATTTTACAAGTCCAAACGAAACCATAAATATTTTCGTTACCGGAGCACAATTTTCTGCTCACCTTGGTGATAGTCTACGCCTGGTTTTAGAGGTACGTGATGAGGTGGGTAATACAACCATTTTAACCTGGTCGCAGCCGCCTTTGTTCCTGCGAAGGTTCCAAAATTTCAAACTCGACGGCAGTTTCATTGATGGAACCTTGACGGGATTTCCGGTACCGTTAAAGCTCAAAAATGATTCCTTGGGGGGCTTCAATTTTTTTGGCACCCAAGAAGATGGTTCCGACCTCTATGTCACTCTACCCGATGGCAAGGTGCTGCCCCAGCATGTGGAGTATTACCGTCCCAATGAAAATGAAGCGACATTGTGGATTGGTTTCCCCTCTTTAAAAGCCGGTCAAGATATGTACTTCACCTTGCATTGGGGCAATAAACCTGAGGCGGACTATGCGCGCAATTATGCAGAGTATGCTCCCAATGGCCTTAATGGTTGGTGGCATTTCAATCGTGAATTGTCAGCCCATGATGTGTCAGGCTATGGCAATGACGGCGCCGTTTTCGGCGCGGCCGGGTTTAAGGGGGTAACCGGTGAAGGGTTTTTATCCAGTAGCCCTGGGGTAGGGATGCGCGTACCCTTCAACCCGTCTCTGGCTATCGACAACGCCTTTACGCTTTCCGCTTGGGTCTATACCGATTCTTTGCATCGTGCGAAGGGTGAATGGTTCCATCGCGAAACCAAAGCTGAAAATGGAATATGGAGCGCTTCGCTGGATTCTACCCGTATTTCCATGCAAATCGAAAACCAAAAAACGACCGTACCGGCAAAATTAGCTTGGGGCTGGAACCATTTGGCCTATGTATTTGATCGCAATCAATATCCGGATGGCCGTATTTATGTGAATGGCCGATCTTTTGGTACCGGTGTTTTTTCTCCAGGTTTTGAATTTGGAGCGGATACGTCTTCATTCTTTTTCGGCAGTACACCCGATTCGACGGGATTTGTGGGCGGGATAGACGAAGCCAGAATTTCCTTATTACCGCGGACTTCGGCTTGGATACGATTGGAATATGAACTATTGAAAACCGGTTCCCAAGGCGTGAAGCCTTTTGGCGATACTTTGCCAAAACCGGACGAACAAATCGTGGATTCGCTATTGAGTTTTGAAAACGTGAAATTATGGAGTTTCAATTTCACGCCGCCTCGATTAGACTCAAACCGCACCAATGGGCTTTGGTCTTTACCGATTTCTAATCGCTGCGATGAAGTTCGACTGGTCAGTTCGCCTTTGGCAGCGAGACCTCTGGGCCCTAAAATGCAAATTGATGTCAATATTCCCTTTGGTCCGCGTTCTTCCAAAAATCGGGGTGAACTGGAGGTGGATCTCAATGTGCCTTCTTTGCGCATGCGGGAAGTGCATTTAGGGGAAGTTCAATTCCGCGACTTGCCCCAAGGTAGTTTTCAAACCTTGCACTGGAATATTCCTTGCGACGTGTGGAACAAACTCAAATCCAAGCCGCATGCCGATGCGCGTTTAACCTTGAATGTCCTAGTGCCGGAAGCGAAAGCCGTTTATTTGCTCGATAATATCCATTTCTTGCCCGAGGGCAAAGAATTCACCAATCGATTGTCGGCCTATGATGTCCTCAATTTCGAAAGTGAAGGCGGATGGACCAGCCATTCCGATTCGATTTCCTTGTTTCCACAACCCGCCGAAGGGGTTTATGCCTTGGCCGTACAATTGTATGCGTCTGGTAATTGCAAGCGGCACCCTCATCATCACCACACCCATGATTTGAATAGTGCCATGATGAATTATTCAGGCGTCGATTCAGTGGGCGAAATCAGCGTACAATTACCGTCTGGATTATCCTCTAAACCGTGGAAAGGTGAAATGCGTGTGTATTTAGATGCCCGATCTATAGGCGTATGCCGAAGCTTAGCGGCACGCTTATCCTTTGCAGGAGCCAGTGAAAATGGGTACCAGATTTTCCGATATACCGTGCCCAAGTCTTTGTTGGCCAAATTTAAAGGCAAGGCGCTGAGTGATTTTAGAATTTATCTGGAAGTGGATTTGCCTGAGATTGAAGGACAAATTCAATTTGATCAAATTCGGTTTACCGGGAAATGATTTGATGAGAAGGAGTGTTAGGTCGCCCGCTCTTTAAGCGTATAAATCCTACGTTCCTCTGCCTTCTGATTCCATCATCCTTCCGTCTCTCCCATGACCTCCTAAAAAGAAGACGATTCCGAAAGTGGAGCCGGCTTCTAGTTAAATTGTTGAGATTTTTCCCACCCATTCTTGTTCGAAGACCGTCCTGTATGGCCAGTTGATTTTTCTGGTTCTGAGTAAACGCCCTAAACACATCGATTTCAGCGATTTCGACAAAATAGAAGGCATTTTCGCTTATCTACCCGGGACATGGTTTTTAAATAATATAAATAGTATTTAAATACTATCACTAAAAAGGAGTCATCCATGCTTATTTCCATTCCAAAATCAACCTCCAATCACCAGACCCCCTCCCTGATGCGCAACTACTATTCCTGGGTACAAAATCAGAGATATCCAGTTGCTTTCCTGCTATTCAATTTCTTAGTGGCCACAGCCCATGCCCAAACAGGCTTTGCCACTTCCGAAATCACCAATCCCATCCGAAACCTCGTCACCATTGCCAATGCTGCCATTGCCGGCCTCGCCATTTTGGCTGTCATATATTACGCCATCCGCTGGATAGGAGGTGATGAAGGGGCGGCCAAGAAGATTATCGGCGTCATTGTCGTGGCGGTCATTGCCCTAGGTGCCGCCAACTTTCTTGGATTTGTTACGGGTAAGGCCGAGTTTGACACATTCTCTGGTTAAACAGAGGAGAATCGTATATGAAGATCATCCCATTGCATTCGGCCGAACCCACCTTTTTGAAGCTGAACCGCTTCGAGTGGGGCGTATCCCTTTTCTTCGCCCTGCTGATTCCTTTATTCCTGCAAAGCATCCTAGCCATCTTTGGAATTGTGACGGCCCTGCCCATTTTGGTGGGGCTTAGTCTTGTGGCCATTGTGGATGCAGTGCTTATCCATGCCAAGTCCAAGGAACAGGATTTCTTGGTGACTTGGTATTACAACCGCGCGATACCAGATTCCCTGGTCGGCACCCATTTGATGCCGTTCCAGCCTTTTACCCGACCCAATCATTTGGAGGAGCATACTCGTGAAAACCCATTTTATCACCATTGACAATGCCTGGCCTGCGCTTAAGGAGCGGGGCATGGCTGGAATTATACCTAGTGCGGAAATGTATCCCGTGCATGGTTTTGCCTCGGACCTCCATTATACGCTTTTGGCGAATGGGGTTCTGACTTGCCTTTTTCAGGCGTCTTCGATAGCAGGCATGGCCATGGATAGGATTCTGGAGGTGATGCCGGTTTCTTCCGGTTTACAGGCGTATAGTCATCATGTCCCTGGAGGGACCGATGAGCAATTTCTGGCCTTGTCTGCCTTGGTCCCTTTCCGCTATCCCTTCTCACCCCTTCAGAGGTTTGGTGCCTTGGTAAATAATCATGCCTTGGGCCAGGAATTGGAGAGACTGGAACTCTCTACTCGTGAGACTTATGAGACCTTGCTGCGCTGTGTGAATGGTGAGGCTGGGTCTTTGCGTCTTCTTTCCAATCCCACGCCACTCTTGCAGGTTCTGGGGCCTATTCGGATCAACGAGGCATCTCTCGAATGTTTGGATTCCATAACCTACAATCTCAGCTATTTGATGCTGGGGCCAGCGCGGCTGGCGCTTTTGGTGGAGTTCAATGCTTTCAATGCTCCTGGAAAAGGTCCAGTGCCTCATCCAGCCCATGACCTTGAGTATCTGGCCGCTACCTGCATTCATCAACCGGAGGCGCAAGAATTGAGAAGATTGGACTCGGAGGTGGAGGACTATCTGACCTTTCTGAACTTTTTTCGGAAAGCGGGGCCCAGCCGAGAGCCCGGGTTCCCGGCTCCAGACCTGTTTCGTGGGGAGCTTCCCGTTACCTTAAAGGGGAAGGCCTTGGCCAAGCACTATGTCTTGCTTTTTGGTGCAACTCTCGTTGACTTGAGGCTGCGGGCTCAGGACTATATTCAGGATTTGTGTCGGATGGGCATTTCCTTCCATGCTTCCATGATTCGTACCCGTGAGAATTATTGCCACTTATATCCCGGCAATTACCGGCTGATGAGTGATGGCGTCCGCATCGAAGTGAGTCAAGTTCCGGCGGTATTGAAGGCTTTGCACCCATGATTAGCCTGGGTCAGGATAGGATTCGGGAACATGGGTCATTCCGAGACCTTTGGAAAGTCCTATTGATTGAAGAGGGAATCGTACTCACCGAGTCTCCATATGCCGTCTCAGCGGTTTGTTATTTCCCGCCGTTTTATTTGAAGGATGTGCAGTCGTTGGAGGATGAGCTGGCGGGGTTTGTCCGCAGTTTGTTTGCCTTGCCTTCGGGATCCATGGTTTCCGTTTACCTGGTGAAGCAGTTCAAGGACTATGCCATATCACCCCTGCTTAAAAGCAAGCACCCGGTTATGAATTTCCTGGAGGAAAAGAGGATGGATAGGCTGAATGGTTTCGCCTCACCGGAATACCATCCCTTCTTTTCCATTACTCTCCCAATTCGGTTTGAGGGTGCTGAAAAAACGTCTCTAAAGGACAGGCTTACCGCGAAAGTATTTCATCCTCGGCTATCGGATCCGCAGCTGCATAAGGAAGTGCGTGCGGGGATGGATACGTTGGACTCGGTTATAGATCAGATTCGCTCCCGCTTTGGCGGCGCCTGCGTAAAGCTTTCCACCCAGGGGGTGATGGAATTTTTGGGTCTGCTTCTAAATCATTCCACTCAGAACAATACCTCGGACCTTTCGGCTTTGTTGGAGTCGGATGTGTTTTCCAGGGGAGAGCGCGGCATCAGTTATTATGGTGGTAATTTTCACGGGGCCTTGAGTTTGCGGACCACCGGGTTCCCGCAGAATGCTGCTCCGAATTTTTCCACCTTGCTTTTCAGCGAGGAGCTTAAGGCCGTGCCGTTCCTGGTGCAGGCGACTTTGCGGTTTCCGGATCCGGCGGAGGCGAAAAAGAAGGCCAATGCCATGGTGTCCCGGATCAGCGTGTACTCGGGGTTATTTCAGAAACTGGTCAAGGATTTGATGGTGCAGAAAGAAAGGCTCGACCAGGCTTTACTCGCTATTGAAGAAGAGGGAGGTCGGCTCTTGGATTTAAGTTATGTGGTTCATTCCTGGGGGCCGAGTGAAACGATTCTGAATGGCCAGATGAAAATCCTGACCAATGTCTTTCGTGGGAAGGAAATGATTCTAAAACGGGATACCCATAACCACAAGGCGACCTTCCATGCCTTGCCGCCTTTTGCCGTCCACCTCAATCAAATCGCGTCTCGACTTATCTCCATGAATGCGGAACCGTTTTTGCCGCTACTCTATCCACCTTTCTACCGGAACCCGGAAGGCAAGCCACCGGAGGTTCCCGTTTACTTCCATAATACCCATGATGTCTTAATGTCCTTTGACCTAATGGACCCGCGTGATCCGTCTTGGAACGGAATTATTTGTGGGGGTTCGGGCAGCGGAAAATCGTTTCTGACCAATTATCTGATCATGAATCACCTCAAAGGAAACGGTAAGGTTTTTCTGATTGATAAGGGTGGTCCGGGGCAGGGCAGCTTTCGCAATCTGGTGATGAACTTGCCTACGGGGCGCTATATCGAACTCAAGTTTGTTGGGGAGGCAGGCTTTACGGTGAACTTCTTTGACGGGCCTTTGTTCGTTCGTGAATCCGCTGAAGGGGGTGTGCTGGCGGACTTGAATGGAACCGTGGATGCCTATAAGGAAAGTTTTCTTATTCAAGTCATCACTTTGATGTGTCTAGACGATCCGCATGGCCGGTTTTCCAAGACGGAGGAGGGCAAGCTTTCGGAGTCGCTTCGGCAGGCTTATCTGGAAACTCATAATAATGAAGGCAATGTGCTGAACCTGGAGGGTTTCGCAGAAACCTATATGCAGGAGCGTTTTCATCAGCTTTATGAGCAGATGAGCAAATATATTGGCACCGGCATTTACGCCCGGTTTTTCCGGGCCACGACCTCGGTGCAGGAAGTGGATGTCTTCTGTTTCGATTTGGAGGGCTTGAGTGAGCATCCGGATTTGGAAACCATCCTCACCTTGATCATCACTCGCTTCACCTATGATATGTGTGTACGGAGCCGTGGCGTCCGTAAAATGGTGATTCTGGACGAGGCTTGGGCCCAGCTTACGGGCGGTGGCCTCACGGCTACCGTGGAGGGGATTTGGAGGACCATCCGCAAGCATGGTGGTTTCATTTATTGCGTCACCCAATCTTATGAAGACATTTTGCGTTCGACCGTGGGTCCGGCCCTCCTGGCCAATACCACTCATTTCTTTATGTGCGGTGCCTCCCATTCCATGGAAGCGCTATCGCATCTCAAGGCGACGGGCTCGCATACCCATACCATGAATGAGCATGACTATGCCTGTATTCAGGATCTGAAATTCAATCCTCCCGAATATGCCGACTACTATATGATGACGCCGATTTATAAGGGTTCGCTACGGCTTAGGCCTTCGCCTTATGATTACTGGTTTTCCACTACCAATGCCAAGGACAAGGAGAAAATCGAAAAGGTGAAACGGCGGCTCGGCGTCACCTTCGTGACTCCCGAGGTCTTGGAGGAGCTTATCCATGGACGCTTTTAACCCAAAGAATTTGATACGAAGGATTGGACTAGGCTCTCTGGTAATTATTTCCGAAAGTCTTGCCATACCTCCCTGTGAATGTATTGGCACGGACTATTATTCCTCGGAAGCCCTTCCCCTGGCGTCCCTGGTGACGGCCTGCCCAGATTGGCCAGCGAGCTTTCCGCGTTTGGGCGCGCGCGGGTTATTGTTGGAAGACCCTTTGCCCGCTTACCAAGGGCAACTGTTCTTGAGTCAGAAATTGATCCCCTATGCCGATGGGTCAGTCAAAACCGTGGCGGCCATTATTAAGGGTCAGAAACAAGACTGCCAACAAATGATTCGCTCCGGTGACCAAGCTCTGAATGGTTGGAATATTGTGTTACTTACTCATTGGTATGCGCTGGCTTTAGGTTCGATGACTGCGGTCAAACGACTGGACCAAAATATATTGTCTACGATTCCCGGTCCCATCCTATTTCCCATGGAGGAAGTGGATGCCATGCAGGTTAAGGCCTTTTTCCAGGCGCAAGGTAAGGGTGTCCTACCGAAATTGGATCGGGTCCAGTTTGCATCCTATCCGAAACAGTTTGACTTTCTGCCTGGGGTCCGATTGGAATATGTGCCAACGCCTTCAGGGGGTGCGCGCGGAGCAGTGCTGGGTTCGGTATTGACCAAAAACTTGCTGAGTGATATTCGCAAGACACTGCAGGCCAATGGCTGGACCCAATTTGA
Organism: Fibrobacteria bacterium; assembly: GCA_043732185.1. Taxonomy (GTDB): domain Bacteria; phylum Fibrobacterota; class Fibrobacteria; order UBA11236; family UBA11236; genus Chersky-265. Next base: position 20,830 of record JAYTHY010000034.1, on the reverse strand, counting down.
GCCAGGTTTAGTGGTGGTGGCGGGGAAGTGGGTGCCGGCCATATTGAAATTGTTCGGGAACCCGGGAAAGGTATATGCCTATTATGGGCGCTTTACCAGTGCGGAGGAGGCTAAACGATTTGGATATACAACCTCGGACCCCTTATACTTTTCGGCGCGGTCGCTAGTGCCTGCGGAGGAAACGGAAGTATTTCAGCCGGATCTCCGCTATGGAGCAAGGATATTCCGCCCTGAGGAGGTTATAACGAATCGTAGGCTTTTGGAATGGCATTCTGAGTGTCGGTGCTCGGACCTTCATTTTGAAGGCGATGATCGCAATGTGGCCGTGGTTGATAAAAAGGGCAATTGGACTCCCATCGCCCCGGATAACGCCGAGAATTCTAATCCTGCTTTGTTCAAGGATTGTCCTGACCAGCGAACTTATTTTTCGCTGTATAAAATTTGCGTGGAAAAGGATCTTAAAGAGGAGCGCCAGAGCCCGGATTTACGGGGGCGGGTGGACTATGGGGATTATTTGGCGTCCAAGCTGGGGGAGAGTCCGGTTTATAAATCCATGAATCCAGATGGTTCGATTGACCATGAGGATTTGTCCGTGGACATCATGCCGGAAACGCCTGCCTATTATGATAAAACCGGGGCCAGGCTGAATCCCAATCACGAGGACTTGATGGATCCGCTTGATGCCAATACCGTTTTCTATGCCTATCGCTATGGTCCCAAGGCTTGGGATGATTGGGAGGGGTCGAAGGAAAAGCAGTACCGGATCAATCCCCGCATTCATGCCTTGATGGGAGATATGCAATCCCTTTTTGAGACCGTGGTATCCAAGGGTAAAGAACCGTTATTGGAATTATTTCAGATACGGTTTAATGGGGGCGGTGGTGTTACGGTACCTTTATCGCCCGGTGGAAGAACGAGCTCCATCCAAGCCTTCGCGGCTTTTGGCAAGCTGGATTTGGATTTGGCAATTGGGAATCCCGATGACCTAAATAAACCCATTCGGATTCTAAACACCTCCGATAAATATTTGGAATACAAAAGTGCCCGCACCTTTATCACCCAATCCCAAACGGGTATGCCCTTGAAGGTGCAGAAGTGGGCGGATGGCAAGGAATGGGATGATTTCATTCTGGGAAGCGATCTCGATGACCTCAAGTTCCGGGTGTATTGGGATTATGGGCTTTTTGTTTATAACTCGCATGGCGATCCGGCACAAGTTGGGACGCTTAGGATCTCGAATATTTTCTGGAAAAATTCTGAGGATGGGGGCCAGAAGCTGGTCGGGAAGTGGGTGGATCAAATCCATATGGAAGGCGGTAAACTGCTTTCCACTTCGGATACCTATGACTTAAGTTCCAGAGAAGCCCATACGGACCTGAAGTCCTTGCACGAGCGGGACCCGGCGACCTTTGAGGATAAGTCGGAAGCTATGGCGCGGATAGCCTACTATATCGCGGTTTCAGAGGGTTTGGACATGGCCATGAAATGGATCTTCAGCCAAAAGGATAAGCCTTACATTTACGAATCCGCCAAGCGACTAGAAAACATGGTGGCCGTGAAGCAAAGCGCGAAAGTGGCTTATGCCTTCTATAAGGGCTATGTGGAGTGGCGGCGGCTCATGGATATTCTGGCCGAGATCCGGGACTCCAGGCGGGCCCTGGAACGGGCTTACTCCCGGTTTAAAAGGTCCGGGGGCTTGCTGGTGGATTTTTTCGTGAATCTGGATTATGCCAAAATCAGGCCGACCAATATCAGCATGGTTTATCCCACGAGGGCCATGCGCTATTTTGACTGGTCCACGAATGAGTTCAGGAACGAGCTCCTCCATTTTGAAACCTCACTGCATGCCTTAAACCTCGACCTGGACCGGTTTATGGATGGACCGGGAAAAAGGACTCTGGCCTATCTGTATCGGGAAACCGCCGGTTCCTTGGCCCAAGTGGAAACGGAAAATGACCGCGACCGGGCGGGAACCCATCAGGCGCTAAAGGATGCGCAAGCGGCACTTGGTAGGGGAGGTGACAATACCTCCAACTATATCCGGCTTTCGGCACTGACCCGCTTGGCTATTCAGAAAACTCGCAATACGCAGGTGAAATCCTTAGAAGCGTCTACTTCGGGACTTAGGAATGTGCTGATGGCGGTTCAATCGGATTCTCGGGATTGGTTGACCATGAAGGACTATGTGACCCATAACCTGGCCGGAAGCCCTGATGCCTTTAGTAAAGCCTATCAGGACCGAAGTCCGGAAGCCATTGGCAGGCAATTTGACGTGCAGCCCATTTTCCGAAATACCTGGGTGGAGGATCAGTTAAAAGGGGAGGCCAAGCCATGAACTTATTTCGGCTGACAGCCATTTTAATGATCTACGTTTGGGTTTCTCCCGCTTCGGCCCAGAATTCGAAACTCCTGAAAAAAGCAACTAAATATTTACCCTCCTTGACAGAAATCGGTTTCGTCACCGGAGCCATCAATTGCTATGTGCAAACGGCGACCTTGGTCAGGGCGGTGAATAAGGAAATAGCTCTGGCAAAAAGCATGTCCAGTCGGCTCGATGATCTGAAATCGGAAACCGAGCAAATGCTGGGGCAGTTCGGTTCCCTGTCAAATATCAATCCCTATGATATGAATTCCTGTGCCGCTTGGTTGGACCGGGCCAATGGATTGGTGTCCGAGGAAACGAATGATTTTGTGGATATCCTCTTCAATAGCGTTTTGAAGACGGTCGATGACCGGATGACGGTCGGGTTCTATAGCCAGGTGAATCGAGGGTTGTCATTTGACGTTTCGCAAGGGCAGTTGCGGGCGGTTTTAAATGCCTATTACTTGGGGAGGGACTATCAGGATAATCGAGAGAAGATAAGGCTTGTGGCACTGAATGCGAAGAGGGTAAGCTTGCTTGGCAAGCAGGGGGAATTGTCGGCGGTTCAAGCCGGGCTTAGGACTACCGTAGATTCGGACACGCGGCGAGTCATGGAGGCGAAGGCGTCAGCTTTGGAAAAGGAAATTGCTGCGTTGGAAGAGGAAATGCTGAGTCCGGATGTGGGAGGAACTACAGTGGACAAGCAAATCGCCTTCTTGATGGATATGGCTCAAAACTTGGGCGGGGAGATTACCGCGGTTTCAGGCCAGATGGACCGGCACCAAAAGGATTTGGCAGGATTAAATCAGGAATGGGTATTGGCATCAAAGGATAAGCTGCCGAAATCAAAAGATCGCTCGGTTAAAAGTCCCAGTGTAGCGATATCCCGTGACCTGTATAGCCCAACCGATGCGGACAAAGTACCGGTTCCGGTGATGAATGGAGGTAAGCCGTCGAAACAGAATACATCTGAAACCTCATCACCAACTTCGCTGGCGGATTTGTTGGCTTTGCAGAATAAGGTGGAATTGAAGCGGCTGGAGATGATGGAAAGTGAGTTGATTATGGAGATGAACTTGGCCCAGTCTAAGGCGGCGTTACTGGGGGTGGGGGCTTATCAGGTTGAGGCCAGGAGGAACCTGAGGAGCAATGTTGATTTTGAGGCGGAGAATTTGGGGCGGGCGTTGGGGGAATAGACGTTATACATCCTGAGCAAAAGGTTCAAACCTGTTAACGATAAAACGGCAAAGGGATAATACCAACACAAATAACCTCCTAGAATGTATTTTTTTTGAGTTCGGGACTACGCTTTTAACTTCGAAGGGCTGATGCAATCTTTTACGATCCAGCGGTAATGACTGTTGAACCGAATTTAAAAAAGGAGATAGGGTTGCTAGTAGCAAGGCCCTTGCAACTGGTTTCCGGATTGTGCCGATGTTTAAGGAGGGAAAGAAACTGGATTCCGACCAAATCATGTACCCTTAGGAATTTTAGCCAAAGTTGAATATTCACCATGGCAATTATTTCAACAACGGCTGCTAGAGAACTCACCATCTCAGGATTAAGAAATGGCACTAGTGAGCCAATTGAAGCATTTTGGCATTATCTTTCCACTTGGATACGTTCCCAATTTGGTTCCATGGAGGTGGATAAATGCATGAGTACGGCCGGAGGGCAACGGCTTTTTTTTCCGCGCTGAATAAGGATACCCTCTCTCTTATCGACTCATTCTATGATCCAGAGGTAGAGTTCGCTGATCCTCTGGGCCAAGGCTCTGGGCGGGTAAGCTTGGGTCACCATTATGTGCGATTTTTCAAACATATCTCGAAGATTCAATATGAATTTGGCCCAATAATTGTGGAAGGCAGTCAGGTGTCTGTGCAGTGGACCGCTTTAATCCGCCATTCCAAGCTTAATATGCAGCAGGAAATACCCTTGAGGGGTTCCACATGGCTCGAGTTTGGAGGTGCGGAGGACAAGGTCATCCGGTTCAGCGAATACTTCGATTTGGGTGAGCTAGCCTATGAGAATCTTCCGATCCTTGGTTTCATCGTTCGCAGGGTGAAACGGTTTCTTAAAGGGATATAATCGGGGGCGGCACCTCTGACTCTGTCCGTCCGGTAACTGGTAGCCACGACTAAATACCTTCATGGAAAATTACTTTACCCGGTTTCCCGGCTCCGGCTAAGCCGGGACCGAATTCACGGTCCAGGAACCGGACGAACGAATCCAAAGTAGCGTGTTCGAAGAAGACGACGGGAGTCAAATCGAGGCCGAACCTGTCATTTACCCGGTTAGCCAGTTCTGTAAGGCTGATCGAGTCGAAGCCATAATCGCTCAGGGGAGATTCCCAATCGATCTGTTCTGCATGGATCTTAAGGATGTCGCATGCGATGAGTAGTACTTCTCGTCCTGTGTCCTCTTTGGGAGCCACCGACACTGGCGGTTGGGTCGGAGTATTTGACAGGGGTGGGGAATCGCGAGTAGTGCTTAGTGTCTTTCGAAGGTGGTCTTGGAAAGACGCCAGGGTACCGTGTTCAAAGAAGACGGCGGGAGTCAGATCCGTTTTGAACCGGTCGTTGACCCGATTGGCCAGTTCGGTAAGACTGATGGAATCGAATCCGAAATCACCCAGAGGCATATCCACTTCCAATTGGTCCGGATCGAGTTTGAGAATGGATGCCGCCATGAATCGGACTTCCCGGTCAAGACCTTGATGTTCATGGGGAACCATGGCCGGGCCGGAGGGTGGCGGCGGGGAAGGATGGAAAGGCTCCGGGGACGCAAAGGGTTCCCAATCAGCGCCCAGGCTTCCCTTTAGCTTGGGTCCTAGGCCCGCCGCGACGGTAATGGAGGACTCCTCCGATGCCAGGCATTTGAAGAACGCCGCGATTCCTTGCGGGGTCGGCAAAGGCGACATCCCGGTGGTGGAGGCCAGCATTTTTTCAATGGCAGGAACGACGCGCATACCGCCTTCTTTCCAAAGCGGCCATCCAATGGACAGGGTTCTGCCGCTACGCGCGCCCCGTTTCCGCAAGTGTTCTCGCCATTCAGCGAAAGCGTCCATGAAACCGTTGGCGAAGCAATAGTCGGCTTGGCCCGCATTCCCCATGACACCAGTGATGGAGGAAAAAAGCGAAAAGAAAGCCAGATTATCACCGGCAAAGGCCTGGTCCAGGTTTATCGTGCCTTGCACCTTGGGGGCGAGAACCCGCTTGAGATCGGAAACGTCCTTTTTGATGATATAGGCGTCGCGGATGATTCCCGCGGCATGGACGATTCCATCCACCCCTCCGAATCTGTTTCTGCACGTTTCCGCCAGTTTCAGGGTCTCCCCCAGGTCGGCCACATCGCAAGGAATATAGATGCCTTCTCCTCCAAGGGAGCGCAGCCTATTGAGCAGCCAGCGGGTTTCCTGGGTTTCTGGCGACCGGCCCGTGAGCACCAATCGCGCCCGGGCTTCGGTTGCGAAATGCTCCGCGAACAAGCGGCCCAATCCTCCCTGTCCGCCGGTGACGAGATATACTCCGCGCTCGCGGATCGTGGCCGGAAAACCACCGTGGGCGGGACAGTCCCCCAGCTCGGTCAATTTCCGGATCCAGCGTCTTCCTTCATGAAGGCGGATTTCTCCGGACCCGATGCTGCGGGCTTCCTCCAGGCATGCGCTCGCCAATCCTTCGGGAATGGATACGAAACCTGTTTCCAGGATTTTCAAGGAAATCCGGGGGTTCTCCTTCGACACGGTCTTGGAGAATCCCATCAAGGCTTTGTTTTGGAGTCCTGCTGCGTCTCCCCGTGGCGAATGCACGTGGATGACCTGCAACGGAATGCTCGTGCTTTTTCTAAGCAGCGCCTGGCAAAGGAGGAACAGGGGCTGAAAACCGTGGTCGATCAGGGGATCGAAGGAATTTTCAGCATTTCCGATTCCCGGCATCTCGGAAACGGCGCGCGCATCGACTATGGTTGCGGGGAATTCATTATCCAGGGCCAATCGATCCAATAGACTGCTGTAGTCCACTGCCTCGGCGGGATGGATCTCATAGGTGCCGGGCCCGATCTCGCGGAATCCTGTTCCGGGGTAGACCACAATGACCCGACCAGTGCCGGACGATTTTTGAAAAGTCGATTCCCATCCGCCGCCAACCGCGCGCGCTGTTGCTGGCGCGAATACCAAAACGGAGCCAGGATCCCTTGCAGGAGATGGAAGAGCTTCCAGCACCCAGGTTTTCCGCAAAAAGAGCACAGAGAGTTCCGCCCCCGGTGCGCCCCCGGCAATCGCTGAGGACGGTATGACCGTGGCTTGCGGATTGAGCGGCCTCACCGTAAAATTCTTCAGGCTTGCCAGGATCGCTCCGCGCGCATCGGCAAGGAGTATATCGAAGCCCAGTGTGTTTCCGTTCCCGGGCCGGTTCGGCCCGGCCCAAGTGGCATAGGCGAAGCATCGTTCCGGAATCGGTGACAGGATTTCGATCTCCGTGAGTCCGTAGGGCAGATGCAGGCCGACATTCTCTTCCGAGGAATTCCAGAGCAGGCCCATAACCGATTGCAAGGCGCCATCAAGCAGGGAAGGGGGAAGAAGGAAACCTTTTGATTCCGATTTCACCGAAGTCGGAAATTCCAATTCGGACAGGCATTCCCGTTCGTTACCGTCCAGGTTCATGATGGAACGAAACGCAGGTCCGTATTCCAACTCGATTTTTCCGAAGTTTCCGTAACATTCCTCGCCTCTGCGGCGAAGGGTGCAGCGATTACGGATGGCGTCGAGATCGATGGCGGTGATAGCGGTAGGCGCGGGAATAGTTTCCGTCTCACCAAAACAGAATACGTGTTCAGGGTCTTCCCCGTCAACGATTTTGAATTTCACCTTCTGACCGTGGCGGACCAAGCTGACAAGCACATCCTTTCCATTTTCGGAGGCCACGAATGGCCTTTGCCAGATTATGTTCGACAGGCGTACCGGTTCTTCCGATCGATTGGCGAGCGAGCATGCGGCGCGCGCCATTTCTAGGTACACCACTCCGGGGAGGAACATCTTGCCACATACGATATGATCACGGAGGAAGAATTCCTTCCCAAGGAACCGCTTGCGGAATAGAACTTTATCCAATCCGGATTCGTTGGAATCCAGCAAGGGATGGAGGCCGACAATTCCCACTTCGGTTCCGTTTCCGGTCTTTACCGGTTTTCCCGCCGGGTGAAGGATCCAATACCTTTCCCTTGCGAAGGCATAAGTCGGGAGCGATATGCGCCTTGGACGCGACGCTCCGTACATTTCTTTCCAAGGGATATTGACGCCTTCTGCCCAAAGCCTCGCGATGCGTCCGATTTCCCGATCCGCCGCCAAGGCTCGAAGGAATTCCGCCCCTGCGCGTCCTTCTAAAAGGACGGCCCATTCCTTGCGGGTAAATTTGCCCTTAGAGAGAAAAACGCCCTCCAGATTTTTTTCTCCTCGGGAGAACCTCCCCAAGGTCGACATGAGGCTTTCCAAGTCTTCCGCCAGAATGGAAACCCTCTCCTCCATTTCCTCGCGGCCAACCTGCAATGTATAAGCCATCTCCCGCATAAAGTCAGCCTCGCCTGAGGATTCCCCTGAAGCCCTCCATGATTGGCAGAATTCGAGTAAACCCTGCGCTTGCGCAAGCAATTGATCCGGTTTCTTCGCGGAGAGATTGAACGCTTGCGGAAGGTCGAGTAGAACCGGGTTCAGTTCGGTTTTTTTCGGGATATATTCTTCCAGGACCAGATGCGCGTTGGCGCCGCCGAAACCAAAAGAGCTGATTCCCGCCCTCCTGGGGCAAGGCTCTCCAACATCGTCCAGCAACCGTTCCCAAGGCCGGGTTCGGTCCACCACGCGAAAAGGGCTGCCTTCGAGCTTGATGAAAGGATTCAGATTCCTGAAATTCAGGTTGGCCGGCAGCGTAGCGTGTTTCATGGACATGAGCACCTTGATCACTCCGGCGACGCCGGCCGCGGTTTCAAGATGCCCAATGTGGGTCTTCACCGAGCCGATACCGCAATGTGGAAAAGCAGGCGCGTCCAGTCCCCGCAATGCGTAGAGGCGCTCGAACGCCTTTTTCATACCGTTAATTTCCACGGGATCCCCCAACCGGGTAGCGGTACCATGCGCTTCGATATAACCGACCGTACGCGGGTCGACCTTAGCGGCGATATAGGCCTCGACTAACAGGTCGGCTTGCGCGGAAGGATTGGGGGCCGTAAGCGAATTGGCCCGGCCACCGTGGTTTTCCGCGCTTCCTTTGATCACCGCGTAGATGGAATCGCCGTCAGCGATGGCCTGGTCCAAAGGCTTGAGGAGCAGGGCTCCGGCCCCTTCACCCCTGACGTATCCGTCGGCCTGGCTGTCGAAGGTCCGGCATCGGCCCTCCGGACTCAGCATGCCGGCTTTGCCGAAGGAAACGGACATGGTGGGGCTAATAAGCGCATTCACACCTCCGGCAATGGCGAGGCCGCACCGGCCTTTTCGGATTGATTCCACGGCGCGGTGGATGGCAATCAGGGAGCTGGAACAGGCGGTATCGATCGGCACGCTCGGTCCACTGAAATTGAGGAGATAGGAAATGCGATTGGCAAGTATGGAATGGGCCATGCCTGTGGACGTGTGCGCGGAAATTTCGGTCCCCTGCCTTGCCATCATTTCGAAATAATCGATTCCGGCGACGCCGACGAAGAGGCCCGTATCGGTTCCGGAGAGATCGGACGCCTTATATCCGGCGTCCTCGATGGCGTTCCAAACCGTCTCGAGGAAAATCCTCTGCTGCGGATCCATCAGTTCGGCTTCCCTGGGCGAAATTCCGAAAAACAAGGGATCGAATTTGTCCAGGTCATCCAGGAACCCTCCCCAGCGGATACCTGTCTTGTCGGCCTCCTTGGGAGCGGAGTCCGGATAATCCTTCCAATTCCAGCGGTCCGGCGGAACCTCCCGGATCATGTCGCGGCCCTCCGCCAGGTTAGCCCAGAACTCGCGTACGTCGGCTGCGCCGGGAAAAACGCCGGCAATTCCGATTATCGCGATTTGCCTATCTGGGTCCGGTGCGTCGCTATGCACCTCCGGAGCGCCCACCAGTGCCTCGCGGGCCGGGGTGGTACCGGTTTCGATATCGACTCTATCCGGCCATTCACTTACGGCGGCCGCGTCTGGTACGGGAGACGCGACGTTGATCCAGCATCGGATCATTTCGAACGGATAAGGGGGCAGGGAAATTATTCGGCCTTCCGAGTCTTTATACAAAAACCTCCAATCCGGGTTTCCGCCGGAAACGAAAAATTCCGCGAGCTTCCGCAGATTGGATTCATCGTTCAATGGTTCCGTGGGAAATCCGTTAACGGGAGCATTTCCGGAATCCGTTTTGCGGTATACGGTCGGTCCGGAGACTTGATCCGTTGCGTCCAAAGCCATAAGCAATCCTTCGGCATCCTTGGCGATGAATGCAATGCGGCGATCGAAATGTGCCCTGGCGCAATTGAGTGTAAAGGAAAGGTCGGCCAAATCGATGGTAGTCCCATTTCGTAGGTGGTTTGCCAGATCTATCCGCTTGCGTTTGAGGGCGCTTTCCGTTTTGGCGGACAAAACGAATATGCGGCTGATTCCGGCGGGAGTGTTCTTCCCGGCCTTGGGGAACGGCGGCTCTTCGACGATCACGTGCGCATTGGAGCCTCCGGCGCCGAAGGAACTGATTCCAGCTCGCAGGGGGATTTCCTTAAATGATTCAATGGACGAAGCCCGGGACCGTGACCAAGCCTCCGCTTGCAGTTGCAGGCGGAAAGGCGTCTCTCCGAATTCAATGGCGGGGTTGGGGACCGCGCAATGGAGCGAAGGAGCGAGCGTTCGATGGCGCATCTGCAAAAGCACCTTGGTCAAACCGGCGATGCCCGCTGCGGCTTCCAAATGGCCGATATTGGATTTGACGGAACCCATTGCGCAGAAGCCCTTTTCCCCGGTGAAGTGAGAGAACGCGTTCGCCAATCCCTTTATTTCTATTGGATCGCCGAGAATCGTCCCCGTACCGTGAGCCTCAAGGTATGTGATGGTCCTTGGGTCCAGGCCCGCATTCTCGATGGCTCGGCGGATCATTTTTTCCTGGGCTTTGGGATTGGGAACGGTAAATCCACTGGTCCTGCCGCCGGAATTGATAGCGCTGCCTCGGATGACCCCGTGAATTCGATCCCCGTCTTCAAGGGCCTTTTGGAGGGACTTGAGATAAACGCAACCGACGCCTTCGCCGTCGGCAAAGCCGTTGGCTTCCGCGCCGAAAGCTTTGGACCGGCCGTCCCGAGAGAGCATGTTCTTGGCGCAGTACTGGGCATACCGGCTAGGATGCAAGATGAGGCTCACCCCGCCGGCCAAGGCCGATCCGCATTCACCACGCCGAATGCTTTCGCAAGCCAGGTGCAAGGCGGTGAGGGAGGAGGAGCAAGCCGTGTCAACGGCCATGCTGGGTCCGTTGAAGTTGAAGAAGTAGGAAACGCGGTTTGGGATCTCGTAATGATCGTAATCGGGAAGGGAGGAGCTGCCGCGCAAGGACGCTTCCAATCCCACCAGGCCGTAGGTGCTGGTCATGACTCCGACGAAAACACCGACATCTGATTCTCTTTCGCTCCAGACATATCCGGCGTCTTCCAGGGTATGCCAAGCCTCTTCCAGAAAAAGCCTTTGCTGCGGATCCAGCCTCTCCGCCTCCGCGGGCGAGATGTTAAAGAATAGGGGATCGAAATATTCCACATCGTCCAGGAATCCGCCCTGATCAGTATACCCAACCGGTTGGAGTGGTTCCCGCGGATCCTGAAACCGATGGAAGCCGCGGCGGTCTCCCGGACCGCGTACGCAATCCTTTCCCTCCAAAAGATTTTTCCAAAATCTTTCAAGATCAGGCGCCAGGGGATATCGGCCTGACATGCCTACAATGGCAATGTCCTGCCTACCAGTGACAAACTCCGCCGCCCCGGATGCGGACAACTCCTCCGGGCCCATTGCCTCGATATTGAGCCTTGGCGTACCTGCCGCATTTGCGTCATCCTGGCTTAAACGCTTAAAGGTATCCGGATACTTTTCCAGAAGGTAACCGGCAAGGGATTGCACGTCCTGGTATTCGAAAAGCAGGGTTTTAGGAAGCTTGCCGAAGTCATTTTCCATTCTTCCGAGCACTTCAATGATCCGCATGGAATCGAGGCCCAGTCGATCGAAACCGGCTCCCTCTGCCGGCAAGGGGTGTTGTGGACGAAGAATTTCCGTAAAAATTCGGTTGAGGTAGCAAATGGCGGGATTGTCCGAAAACTCCGACGGTTCCGCATGCCCGGAGCTGGCATTCCCCCCAAAAGCGTCAAGCAAGCCGGCATTCATGGTGAGCAGCATGACATCCGGATCTCGCAAATCCAATACAACTTCATGGAATGAGGTGCCTAGCGCGGGCAGGGACGCGGAGTATCCGGCCAAACCGGCCTGATCCGGGCCATGGCGATCCGCACTCTTCCCGGCGGCCGGTGCTTCCTCGGGTGAATACGTCAGAGACGCTAGATAAGCCGATGGGAAAACCAGTGGCGGGTCGTCCGGGGAGCCGGTGATTGCGCCCTTTCCGATGGAGGCAAGGAACGCACGGGCAGGTTCGTTTTTGGCCGTAGAGGAGAACGGAAGCAAGGACTCAACCATCCCTTTTTCCATCGCCAAGCGTCCCAGTTCCGCGATCATGCGATGCTCGACTCCCCGGCCCAGCGACCGGCAGCTCAGCAGTACCGTGTCCGCGATCAGGCGTTTCCCCTCTTCCCGCCAGATGATTAGGCCCACGATTCCGTAGTCCCCGAACCTATCGGTAACGTGCACGATACGGACTCCGAACGCCGGATCCTTCAGCAGAGCATCGATTTGCGAGGCATTGCGCCTGAGGGTTGTGAAATTGAATTGATTGGTCTTGGCGGTAAGTTGCGAGATTCTGGCGATATGGCTATCCGCCGCGGTTTGGAACCTGACCTGGACTTCCAGACTGTCCAAGAATTCTTGCAAGCTCGTCGTGCTTTCTCGCAGGGAGTTTCGCATGGATTCCTCCCGGTACTTCCGGTTTCTTGACCGGTCTTCCTCGGATACGGTCCATAAATCGAAGGGCCAGACGTTCCGAAGGAATCCGGGGATGTCGGAATCCCTATCGGGCAGTCGGAGGGTAAGGACTTCGGGACATTTGGCTTTCATCGCGGCACATTCCAGCGGGCTGTCGTCCAGGAATATGAAACTTTCCAGGCCGATGTTCAATTGCTCCGCCATTCTGCGGATGCCCTCATCTTTCGGAGACCATCCGATCCGGTGGGCCGCGAATTGATCGAGCTTGAGGATCATATCCTCGTTGTGTCCGAATACCTGGAATACGTCATCGGGATTATTTTTGCTCAGCAGGCATAGCAGAATACCCTGCGCTTGTAAATCTGCCATCAACCGTTGCAGGAGTGCTTGGGCGGATTCGATCTTCACTCCTTTCGCCCCTTCCTCACCGCAGATACCTTTCCAAAGGGTCTGGTCGCAATCCAAAGCTATCGCTTTGAAGGCCCTGCCGGAAACTCCATAAACCCTTCTGGCGGCTAGCGTGGCCAATATACTGAAAAACCTGGGGGTATACGGGATGTGGCCCATCGCGTCCCGAAGCGAGTCGTGGTAGCTGCGGAAGGGATACCGATCCGCGAAATCTGAAGCCTTGATGGCATGGATCGTACCTGAGGAATTCAGCCTCCCGACCAAGCGGGTCTCGAGCCGATCGATAAATTCCGCATGGACGGAATCACGGAAGGCGGGAGAGGGAGGACATACGCAGAGGAACAGGGGAGCTTTATCCCGCGCAGCAGAGACGTGGAGCGCTGATTCAAGCTCTGCGAGATTCCTGCTTACTCTGTCGCGCAGAATCGATGGCCGATCAGCGGAAAGTTCCGATTTTCTACGTGCGTAGAGATTGCTTAAGCCGCTTCCTGACAAGGCTCCTTCTTCTCCGTGTATAACCTCAAATCCTTTTTGCGAGAGAAAGCCAATCACTTTTTCCGCCAGTCCGGCATCCTCGCCGTGCACCTCGATGACGACCTGACGGATCATGTCCCAGTCGGCGGGGTCGATGCCCACCAGCACTCCCCATTCCGACTTTTCCGCATCCACCTTGAGCAGGTCCACTCGCGTTATGCCCAGTTCCCTGAAAACCGTGGATAGCTTTTTGATGGGACACCGGATGGATTTGCTTGCGAGCCGTCCTTCCATGAGTTGATCCACATGCTCGGTCATGGATTCCTCGGAAAGAGCCGTTCTCGACCGGATAGCGTTTTCCACCACACTCCGAATCGCCTCGGTATCTTTGGCAATGTCGGAATGGAAACCGGAAAACACCGAAGAGCGCTCGTAAAAGGTGAACTCGGCATCCCCATCTTCACCGGAAATCCCCCACGGGCAGGGACGAACGCCGGGCGCATGAATCCGTGCGTTGGCCGAGAGAAGCTCGAAGGTGGCGGGAGAAGGCTCGAAGGCGAACACGGTGCAGCCTGGATACTCCCGCGCAACGAACAGGGAAAACATTCCGATATTGGCACCGATGTCGATGACGACGTCCCCGTCGCCTAGGTTTACTCCATGCTTCAGATAAGTTTTTTCCACGAAAATCTCTTCATAGAGATACCTTGTTTCATAAAGATTGGAATGGGCGATCTCAAGGCCGTTTGGAAGGGTGTGCCGTTCCTTACCGTCGAGCAGGGCGTCCTTTTCCTTTCCCATAAGCTCGGTGTCCCGGAGCCCCTCCGGTCCCAGCAAATCCTCTGACCGGATGAAAACCTGGTTGAGTCCTGAGCTGCCGTTGGCGAAGGGACCGGAGGGATCGAGTAGGGTCTGGAAAACCTGGTTGTAGGGGGCGAATACGATTTCCGGAATCGTGCCGTTCATTTTTGCCATCCAGAACGACAGTGGTTCCCGGACTGGCTCCGAAGTGAAAGAGGATGCGATGCATATCCGCTTCGCGTCTCCTGCAGGCAGTGCGGAATCGGTGACGCTGCGGCTTCGCACGCACAGGCCATCGAGTGTCGCTACACTTTTTCCGTCGGTATCGGTGATGATCGCGTCGAAGCGGAATTCCCCATCCTGGGGGTGTGTGGAAGAGCGGATCGTATAGATGAAGGCATCGCCGGGCATGGGCCCGTGGAAAATCCACGTGCCGAGGGAGAAGGGTACGTACATTTCCCTTTCCCCTTGGTGTTCCAGGAGCGTCATCAGGAAAGTTTGCATGACTCCATCCAGCGCGCAAACGTCCCAGGGAGAGCCGCCGTCGCCTCTGTTGGTTTTCAACCTGGCCAACGTACCGCCTTCGCCGAAATGGATTTCCTCGATGCATTTGAACCGTCCCGCATACCGGATTCCGTGCCGGGAAAACGCGGAGTAAATTTCCTCTTTATCCAGCCGGGATACAGCGCTATTTCGAATCGATGCAATATCCAGGAACGGAAACCGCTTAGGCTCCAATTCGGATATGCCGATCACTCCAGTGGCCAACGGACCCGCAGCATTCGGTTTTTCGGACCAGACGCGATATGCGGTCCCATTCGCAATCCGTTCCGTTTCGATCCGTATTCCCGTTCCCCTTTCTCCAGGCTCCATGGGCGCCCACCAATAGGCTTCCGACCAAGTCAGGCACGTTCCCTTTTCGCGCCAGGATCGGCGGAGATCCTTTTCACAATTCCACACCAACCCCAGATAGGCGACTGCCGGATACAGGACACAGTTTTGCACGACATGTCCGGCCGTATCGAAGTCTGTTTCCGAAATATGGAGATTGAATTCTGATTTCATGAAATTGCCTCGGGCTGTGGTTTCCGCGATTCCGGACCATTGTTTAAAACATTGGAATTCTTGACTGCGCTCGCCTTGGGCCACCAGGTGGCAAACCTCTGCGAAAGGATTTCAGCCGCACCGAACATGATCTTTTCCGCTATCCCGTCAACGTGCCGATTTTTCCAATTTTCCAGGGGAGAGCCCTTTACCATCTGGTTGAAGGCCCCCAGTGCCGGACCGCAATGGATTTGGAAGTCGGCCACCCGATCGGGGTCCCCAGCCATAGCGATTCGGGAGGAATGGGCGAAATACCATTTGAAGACCAACGCCATTTTGTGCTTCGGATTAGCTTCGGCTTTTTCGATTTCTTTCGGTCGCTTTACCAGGTAATATTGCCGGATGTCTTCATATACCTTCTTAAAGCTGCGGCCGAAATAGCGATTCTCGATTTGGTTTCGGGTGTGTTCGTCGATCGACTCAAGGGATTGGTGGGTTCGGTAAATGTCGTACAATTTGTTCGCTCGGGCCGGAAATAGCACCCCTTTGCGGAAAACCTGGACCTTGGATCCCAATTCGAAAAGATCCCCGGCCGGAGCATACTCCGTATCATGGATATTCATTCCGGAAAGCATGTCCTTTACGAGATCGCTGGTTCCCGCTTCTACGGAACACTGATTGATGGAACCGGTTAAAATGAAATCGGCCCCCATGATGAAAGATGCGGCCGCCGCTTCCGGGGTTCCAATGCCGCCGCCAGCCCCCAGCCTGACTTTTTTAGGATAGCCGTATTTCCGCTGCATTTCGTCTCGCAACTCTCTGATGGAGGTGAACAGCGTCAGGGGGTTGCGTCTGTCTGTGTGGCCGCCTGAATCAGCTTCCACCACGATGTCGTCCGCCATGGAAATTTCCATGGCCAACTCGCCTTCTACGACGGAAAGCTTCCCCTTGGAGACAAGGGCTGCGATCATCGAGGCAGGAGCCGGAGCCAGAAAGGCGGCGGCGACTTCCGGCCGGGACAGTTTCGCCTGGATGCGCGTCCTCGTGCGTACCATGCCGTTTGAATCCTTGGTTATCCCCTTAATGCGGAGTAATACCAGGTAAGGTGTCATGCTCATATAGGCAGAAACTTGAATGTTCCGGATTCCATGCGATAGGAAGGCCTCCACAGTCTCTTCCTCAATCCATGGCTCCGCCAAATTGCATAGAAGATTCATCCCAAAGGCCATACCCGGACGGAGTCCGGCTTGGATTGCCATAATAGCCTTGTGAACGCGGTCCATCTCCAAGCCGGCTGTGCCAAAATATCCCATCAGTCCGGCTTGGCCGAGCCTTATCACCATCTCTTCCGATGAGATTCCACGGTACATCGGGCCGGCCACATAAGCGAACCTTAGTCCGTAATCAAGTTTGAACTCTTGATCCCCAAGCGCAGTCGAATCCAGTGACAACCCATCCTGTAAATTGGCCGATTGCATTGGTTCGGAGGTACAAACGGGAATCGGTCGCAACGCCGTATCAAATGAGGCTTTGCTCTTTTGGAACAGATTCGAGAGGACCCGGCCCGGACCGATTTCGATGGCGTTCTCGATTCCCTTGGAAAATGCGTATTGCATACTCTCCGTCCAGCGAACTGGATGGGTCAATTGGTCCAACAGGAGTCGGCGGGATTCACCCACCCAATGCGGTTTGGCAAGTACGTTTGATACTATGGGAAAGCGGGGAGCCATGAATTCGCAGGCGTCGAGGATGGGCGTTAAAAGAGTCCGTGCCGATTCCATATACCTGGAATGGAACGCTCCGCTAACGGCGAGAGGCAGGAATGCCCTGGGGAATCCGGTCTCGAAAAGGGTGCGGCATTTCCGCAGGTCCGCTTCCAGGCCCGAAAGGACGATTTGGGAAGGAGCGTTGTAGGCTGCGATGTCTACTCCAGTCAAACCTGCTTTTAGGAGCGAAGCCTCAATTTCGCCTGCGGGTATTCCGACCACCGCGGCCATCGATCCACCTTTAGCTTCCGCCATGATCCGCCCTCTCGCCTGGACGAGTTTCAAAGCAGACCCAAAGCTTAGAACGCCTGCCGCCAACAAGGCATTGTATTCGCCTAGGCTGTGCCCCGCTGCCAAATCCGGAACCGGATTGCCATTATCCAGGTAACGGTAATAGGAAAGCGCGTTGGTGACAAAGAGCGCAGGTTGCGTAAACTCGGTCAGGTTCAGGCGCCCGTCGGGATCCACCAGACAGAGTTGCGCGATTGAGTAACCCAGAATCGCGTCAGCCTCTTCGGTTACGAACTTATAATCATTGAATAGGGCCCCGCCCATCCCCTTTTTTTGGCTGCCTTGTCCTGGGAAAAGCAGAATCTTCATTACTATTCCTGCTGTAAAATTTTGAAGGATTGACTGTGAGATTGTATATTTAATAAAATCCGTGGGATTTCAAGCACCACTAAAAATGGTGATCATTGGATATTGACATTCAACTTGGATTTAGCTAGCGGCCTGTTTAGCAGGTAATATAGTCCGGCATGGCAGTCAAGGCGATTGGATATGAGAATTGAAAAGGATGGTTAACAAATGGTAAATGATACAGACAAGGAAACAGAAAGCATCGTAACTATCCGTTTTCAGGATTGCGATCCTTTTGGACACTTGAATAATGCCCGCTTTATCGACTACTTCATAAATGCGCGCGAGGACCAATTAGTTCAGCATTACGATTTTGATATTTATAAAATGGGCAAGGAAACCCGATGCAACTGGGTTATTACTCAGCATCAGATTTCCTATTTCGCGCCTGTCGCATTTCGGGAAGAGGTTCGCATCCGGACCAGTTTACTCCATTTTTCGGAGAACTCACTGATGATGGAGGGGGTTATGTTGCGGACGGACGGACGGAACCTGAAGTCGGTGATCTGGACGGAATTCAGATATATTTCTCTTAGCACAGGGAAATCAACCCCACACTCGAACGAATTGATGCATTTTTTAGGAAGGATGCGCCTGAATGCAGACGGTCTTGACCTTAAGAATTACGAGGCAAGAGTCAGGTCTCTGGTAACCCGGTATAATCTACCGCCAGCCTGAAACGGAGTTAACCAGAGAAAAGGCTCTTCATCCTCCAGAGCAGGCCTGGTGATGACCAAAGGGTAGTCAGGAATATTCTGGACAATGGCATATCTTCGTCCGATGACTTCGCAAGTCTATGCGCAGCGCGGTTGAGGAGCTTATCCGGCAGGGTGGAAAACCCCGGCTTGGCTTTCCTATTTCTCATATGCGAACGTCCATAACATGCAAGCCACCCTTCGCGATACGCTCGGTAAATTTCTTCCCTCTCAGCTTCAGTCTGGGCAACAAGTGCTTGGAGGGCCCCTTTTGCTGCCAACGAACCGCTTTTCATTGCTTCCAGGATTCCCGCCCTGCTGATGGGGTGCACCGTTGAAGCCGCGTCACCGGCTTTGAACAATCCGCCAACTGCCATGGGAGGGATATCAGAGCCAGAGCATGGGATGGCACCTCCGTGCATCAAGTCGATTTGCGAACCAGGGAAGAACCGGTTGATGAAGTCTATCAAGGTTTTCCGTGAAGATACGTTCTTGAACAAGGTCCGCCCAACAACCACTCCAACATTGGCGACCTCGCTGTCGCGCGGAAAAAGCCAACCGTACCCCCCGGGAGCGATGGATTGGCCGAAAAAAAGCTGGATGTAATTGCTTGGGAATCGTATACCGCGAACGAGGGCGAAGGTGGACGGCTCCAGATCGACGGAATCGGGATTGGAAAGTGCATTTCCAAACCTGCTCCCCGGCCCACTGGCGTCGATTACAATTCTTGCCCGAAATACCCTTGGGGTAGCCCCTTCCATGCGCACTGTGTGACCGGAAAGGCCACTCGACTCTACGGAATGTACGCGAGCCCGGAAATCGCAGGCGACTCCAAGCGTGGCGCATTTCTTTGCCAGCTCGTCTTGCATTGCGGCTCGATTGATTATCAGACCGATTCCAGGTTTGCTGAATCTGACTTTCGTACCGTCCGGCGATACGAAAAGTACTCCATCGACTGAACCACGGATCCAGGTTTCCGGAATCGAATTGAAAAATATTCCCAGTCCCCTTTTGCTGACGCCTTCCCCACATGCGACCGGTTCCCGCCAGGGATCCTTCTTATCTAAAAGAATCACTTTACAATCCTGGCGAGATTGTGCCAAGGTCAGCGCGGCCATGAGTCCCGCTGGACCGGCGCCAATGATGGCAACGTCGAAATCATTCGACTGGATATTGGTGGCAGAATTTTGCGGTGCGGGCACTTGCGAAAAATAACACATGGGAATCTGATGATCAACCAAAAGGATTCCATCTATTCCGAAATATGAACGTGGACTTGGGCTAGAGCGGCACGAATTCACCTTCGATCCCAAAATTATTTGCGTCCGTAGCCACATGGGCGCAGAGATCCGTGCCAAGCTGGAGCGGTTTTAGATGCCATACCGAATCACCGCAAAAACCCATTGCTCCCAGAAAAGTGATGGATTTTGGAGGAATGGAAAAGCCTCCTCCTTCAGCTTTTAGGACGCATTCCACTTTTGTCCAATAATCAAAGAAAGAATTCAGGGGATCGGAAGCGGAGAGGATAAGCCTCAATTGCTTTTCAGGTATCGCATTTCCAAAGTTCAGGATTTCCACTGGTCGGATTTTTTCCACATCGACGCCTATTTTCATCTCTGTTCCGATACCGATCAAAACACAATTTCCGGAGTGGGAAATGTTGAAATCGATTTTTCCAGGTAGGTAAGGTCTTCCAAATCGGTTATAACTGAGGTCCGCCAATGCGGTTTCGCCAAGGCCTAAACGCCGCAAACCTACCATTAGAAGCAATTTTCCAACCAGTCCGGCCTGCCTATCTTTGTTGGATTTGTATTTCAGGCATGCTGCCTGCATCGACTCGGGAATTTCGGCAAGCTTCGCTTCGAATTCACCCTGGGAAAAATCTTTGGTTATTTTAGTGTGAAGTACGAATAGGGTACGCTTCAAGATGGTGGGCTGCTTTCCGGACGCAGGCCATGTATTGTGCGGGTGAGAGTCCTGGTGCTAAGATACATAATGACGAGGCTAGGGCGCAAGCGAACAACTCATTTTTCCATTTGGAGGCTTTTAATCGCCTCTTTCGCCCGGCATCCCTTCGAGTTTGGCACTTAACAACCACCGACTAAAGTCGGTGGTTGTTAAGTAGTGCGATTGGCATTAGCTATGAATAGAGGTACTGAATCCAAACCTGGAGCCCTGACACAGGGAATCCAAAACCGATGAGACAAGGGCGCGTTTCCTAAAGGATTTTTTGTCCTCGATAGTAGGTCAAATGGTAGGCTAAAAACCTAGTCTAGAGCCAACGGTTAATTTCGAGGTGAGGAATTCTGTGCTTTTTGGCTAAACGGGTACCCTGTTTCGATGTTAACGGACTGGCAAGGTGATTTCGGGTCTGATATCCTTCTAATCTACGCGATGTCTCACTACTAAAGATAAGCCGTTTGGTGGTTTAGCCGAAATTCTCATCCGAAATCCTACTTTGTTTTGTTTTCTTTAATAAACCCGGGAGGAAATATTTTTCACAACATTAATTCAAAAATCTTCAACCCGGAGTGGTCCAATTCGAATATAAATAGTATTTAAATACTAACTTAAA
>JAYTHY010000033.1:0-5654 GCA_043732185.1 Fibrobacteria bacterium | reverse complement strand
AGAAAATTCGCACGTTGCTATACCTGACCGAATCAGGAAAGGGATAAGAGCGTGGGATTTTCGAGGCTAATTATGGTAGTAGAGTGCGAGAGGAAACACCCGATCTCTCCACCAGAATGTTGCGCGAGCTTCCGTTCTTTTTTGCGATCCGCCTTATTGATTTTGCTTTTGAACAATTCAGGGGTTTCAGCCAATTCCGCCCACCAGTGAAAATTGTCCTTTAAAGGGGTGTGCCTTAAAAAAAACGGCGCACCGCGCACCGCGGCCCGATAAACCGGGTGTTCGCAGTGCATGGCGGCAAGGTAAATGGCGTCGACTCGATCCTGTTTCATCCACTTTCGCAGGTAGTTTACGAATGCCGCAGCGCCCTTCTCGTCCCATGCGCCCATCAATCCGCCGTACACTATCGAGAATTGCAGAAGTGCGGAATTGAAAATCCTCAGATAGCCGAACGTGGCGGGCAAAATAAATTTTTCCAAGCGTCCCACTGCGAGCGCCACCGGGGCCTCTTTGAAAAAAAGCACCATCGCCATGGGATTCACCACCGATGGCCGACTTTCCACGACACTCGCAAAAAAATCCACGTCCGCGTTGGGGTGGATTTGCCATTGTTGCCACAGATCGCGGATGGACTCCAAGGATTTTGAGCCTACCAGCGCTTCGATGCGGTACTCTTCAAGGGACGGCGATTGCGGCATTCGATTCCTTTTTCTTCCATGTCGTCCTCAGGGACATAGGTTAATCGAAACCCATTTCCAATTTTAAAATCTCTCAAAATCCATTTATTGATTAGGCCGAAGTCCCAGGGCCTCCTCGAGTTTAAGGACATAATTTTTCAGAGTATGGCGAAGTGGATTATTCCTCTAGCAGCGTTTCGCAATAGTGAGAAATTTTTCTCACTTTTCATAATGATTAACAGCATGGACCAATGCGAACTTTGTGTTTCAGCAGTATTGGTGTTCTGAGAACCAGCGAATAAAGGCCCTGTTGCAACTTTTATACATCTGTTAGGCAACGCTGTAACATAATGGCCTAGAAATTGCTCAACCATAGGTTTGCAGCTGGCCTTGCATTCTGAGATCCAGTAACCGGGAACAGCATCTAACAATAAGAAGGATGTGTTATGCATTTTCCAAAACCATTCTTGAGAGGACTTGCCGCACTCTCTTTGATAGCATTAAACTGCAGTAATCCCGTGGGCCCGGATGCAGATGCCCAATCTGTGGTTACGGATAGAAATGACCTGGTTATCACGTATGCACCGGGAGATAACGCGGATTCAGTAACTGAAAACGTGGTGCTACCTGCCACCGGATTGAGCGGGAGTACTGTCAGTTGGGTGACGAATCATAACAGCCAAATCACCTCCCAAGGTACTGTAACTCGTCCTGACTCCGGTAGTGGAGATGTATTAGTCACATTATCCGCAACCATTTCCAAGGGAAAAACCAAAAAGGTAAAAGAGTTTATCGTTACGGTAAAAGATCTGAGTTATACGGGTAATACCATAAGCGCCGGAACAGTGACTGACATTGATGGAAATGACTATTGGGCGGTGAAGATAGGTAACCAAGTATGGACCGTGGAGAATTTACGGACCACCAAGTATAATGATGGATCCTCTATTCCATATGTAAAGAGTGATAGTGACTGGGTGAATCTGACAACCCCCGGCTACAGTTATTTCAACAATATGGTCAATACGGATAGTATCAGAAAATTTGGTGTGCTCTATAATTGGTATGCCATAGATAATAAAAAACTTGCCCCTGTAGGCTGGCATGTACCGACGGATGCAGAGTGGGTTACCCTGGAGAATTTCTTGATTGCGAGTGGATATAATTGGGATGGGACAACTAAGGACAACAAGATAGCGAAAGCGCTATCGGCGAAGACAAATTGGTATACAGAAACAGGATTAAAAGATGGGTCTATCGGTAACGACCTGTCAAAGAATAATAAGAGTGGTTTTTTGGCAATTCCGGCTGGTTCCCGCAGTACCAATGGTGCATTTGACTTTGGCGGCAGTGGCAACTGGTGGAGCGCAACGGAATTCAATGCGTCGGGAGGGGTCGCCCGCAACCTGTACTATAATTACGACAATCTTGCCTGGAATAGCAACTATAAAAGTAGCGGATTCTCAGTTAGATTGGTCAAAGATTGAGCGTAGCCATTCCCTTGAACCCTCTACCCCGGATTCACGGGAAAGGAAAAAGCATGACCGCACGTATATTCGCATTTACCCGGGCACTGGCCGGCGTGTTTTCCGTGACCATGTTGATGCATTGCGCCGGCTTCTTCGGCGATGCGGGTAAGCTACTCGTATCCGACGCCGACGAGGTTAAACTGGGCGCCGAATTCAACAAGACGCTGACCACCAATGACACGGCCAAGCAGGAAATGCCCATCTACGTGCCCCATAGCCAGGTCCAGACGGACGCGCAGAATTACGTGCTCGGCCTGTGCCGGGACATTGTAGCCGCGATACCTGCCAACGAGAAACCCGCTTATCCCTTCACCTGCACCTTGATCGACAAGAACGTGGAGAACGCCTTCGCCGTGCCGGGCGGCTACGTATATATCTATACGGGCATTCTCAAAAAGATGCAGGACGAAAGCGAGCTGGCCGGCGTGCTCGGCCATGAAATCACCCACGTCAGTCATCACCATTATCGCCGCCAACTCGCTAAGAGCACGACCTTGAGCTTGGCCCTGCAGGGGGTGCTGGTCGCGACGAATGCAGGCCAGGCGCCGCAGATCGCGGCCGGAACTTTCTTTCAATTGGCCGCCCTCAAGTTCTCACGTTCCGATGAAAGCGAAGCCGATCAAGGTGGTACTTTGATCACGGGTCGTTTGGGCCGCAATCCGATGGGTATCGCCAAGTACTTCACGCGAGCCAAGAGCCAAGGCGTCCCGGAGTGGCTTTCCGATCATCCTGGTAACGGGAACCGGGTCAAGGCCGTGGCTAAGTTGGTGGCTGCCAATCCCCAGTTCCGTCAGCTCGCCGCGGACAGCGTTACTACCAACTATCAGAATCGCTATCAACAGAATATCGGTGGCCTGTAAGCGCCATCTTCTTTTCCTTTCGCTGAGGCCTGATCTTTGAGAAAAAAACGATGGAAAAGATTTTGCGCCGGGATTAAATAAACCTATATCCGGAATAACGGATTCAATCCGGACTTTCTAAAACCTCTATTAATGATTGGAGTTTAACATGTTGCATTATTCCCTGGTTTTCCTAGTTGTCGCCATAATCGCCGCCGTCCTCGGATTCGGCGGTATCGCCGGAACTTCTGCAGGCATCGCGAAAATTCTCTTTTTCGTATTTCTGGTAGTGTGGTTGGTGACCTTCCTGATGGGTCGTCGAAAAGTTCTTTAAAGGCTTGGGGGCTTAGTCCCCCTCAATTTCAAATGCATCTCGGCGAACACGAATGACGGGTTACGGGTTCCCGGGCGCCTAGAAATGGACCATTAGCAAAGGCCCCGGAGCAGAGGTCCCCTCAGGCACCGTCAACCCAAAATCCCAATTCCATGGCTTCGAATTCCCGTCCGGATGATCCTTGCCTTCCGCAATTGAGGAACGGCGACTATGTAGCTTCGGCACCACGTAGCCGCAGAGAGCTCCTACGGCGGCACCTGCCACCACATCAGAGGGAAAATGCTTACCGGCCAGGACGCGCATCGAGCCTACTCCCGTCGCCAAGGCCAGGCTGCCGCTCCACATCCAAGGCACCAACTTCTTATCGGGATAACGGAGCTGGAACGTGTATGCAGAAAAAACCGCAGTGGTGAATGCAGAGGTGGTATGGTTGGAAAAAAAGCTACTGGCGTTTTGAGGCACGCTTTTGACGGACTCCGGCACATGGGAATCATAAGACAATGGTGTGGCGTGCATGGGAATGCTTTTGGAATAGCTGCTCAAGGAAGATGAAAGCATCAATGCCTCCTGGAGAATCACCGCATCGACCAGAATTCCTTGCCAGGGTTGTCTGCCGTGATAGGTGTCCCACAAATTGACGGCCGCCGGCATTAGGAATTCCACACCCGCGACGACGCTGCTCAGCGAAGAAAGTTGCGGGGAGTAGAAGCCGATCGCCCACCGGTCGATGGCGGGAATATCATTCCGGTTCAGGGCCGATGGGTTCAGGGCGTTCTCGCGGGTTTCTGCGAGCAGTGTGCCGGAATTGTATTTCATGGCCAGTAGCCCCGCGGCCATCGGGCCAATAATAGTTCCGCTGGGATTTGGGCAGGAGGACTTCGTACTTGCTGCCTGCGGAGATATGGGTCGCGAGGCCCAACATGACCGGCTCCAGGAAAATCGTCGAATCCAGGTGGAACCGCACCAGAGAAAGTGAATTCTTCTGCGAAAAAATGTGGATGTTACGACCGGCGACGAATGCCGGCACAAAGCCATAACTCAAGCCTGTCTCAATCCTTCGGTCCCACCAGGAATAGCCGGGTCCTGCGGAAAAGAGTCCCGCTTGTCCGGCATATTGAAGACGCACATAATCCGGAAGGAAAGGGGATCGACTATCTTCGGCTTGGGCGGATCCGGCAAGCCCAATCCAGATCAGTGCCGGAAGAAACATGCCAAGACTTTTTCTCCCATATATCGGCATCAGAAAAAAATCCGTTCCACCAACATTGTCGCAGCGGACAAAGTTACGGTGACATAGTTGCGGTCGCCGATATCATCTGCAACCAGGTAAGGCACGCCATCCGAGTACGGCTCCCCATAGTCATAGCTGTGGGTATGCCCATGTATGGATAGCTTTACGCGGTATTTCGAGAACAATTTCACCATGTGAAGGCTTTGGGCGCTGTCTAATTGATCGGTATACGGAGGCGCATGGGATACGGTGAATATCTGAAGCGAATCGCCCGCTCCAGCCAATTCCGCTTCCAGCCAATCGAAATCGGGAACGCAGCATTTGATTCCGCGAGCATTGTCGTCGAAGAATATGAATTTGACTCCCCGGTAGGCGAAGGAAAAGTTCAATTGGCCGAACATGTGCACATAGAGATTCTTCCCGTCGGCCTGTAGGTCGTGATTGCCTATTCCCACTAGGCTGGGAGCGATTACCTTGGAAAAGATATCCGTGAACCAATTGTACTCATGCGCATAGCCGTATTTGGTGAAATCACCAGCGAGCACCACAAAGTCGAGGGACGTATCGCTGTTGATGCGCGCGACGGCGAGAACAAAATCATATCTATTGCATCAAAACCCTTTTAAATCTTTATTCACATTGGACTCAAAACAAGGGAATTTAATGATGAATCATTTCAATGGTTGGATGAATGGCGGAATGAACAATACAAATTGGATGTGGCCGGTAATCGGGGTGTTACTGATTGTCCTTCTAGTTGTTACAATCAGTAAAATAATGAGAAAATAGTGGCATATTTTGATTCCAAATAGAAATGAAACCACAGGATATGAAAATCCCCAACAAGGTAAGACTGATACGGGGGCCAATGGCCAAGATATTCCATCAGGGTTAATTTTGGGCAGTCCGATAAAAACGAGATTTAATTCTTTCCATTCCGAAATTTTTACTTGATTCCTCTTGTCCAGGTGCGTTTATTCATCGCATGGACTTGAGCTTCGATTCAGCCTCGTTCGGCCTCAGGGCCTGATAGATAGGCAGCAC
>JAYTHY010000032.1:0-39154 GCA_043732185.1 Fibrobacteria bacterium | reverse complement strand
CCAATGTGGTGGATGTGACCAAGAATAAATCCATCAATCTCATGCCCTGTTGGGTGGAAGGAAAAAACAAAATCCTCTATACCAGTTATGCCGGTGGTCAGCCGCAGTTTTATTTGAAGGATTTCGAAAGTGGCAAGAACGGCGTTTACTTCACTTCAAAGGGCATGAATACTTCGCCGGGATACAATAAGATGGATAAGGAAATTGTTTTCGCTTCCACTACGGATGGCAATACCGAAATCTATCGCCGTACTTTTCCGGAAGGAAAATCCCAGCGCCTTACTTTTTCCGGTTCCATTGAAACGTCACCGAGTTGGTCTCCCAATGGGTATGAAATAGTGTTCATCTCCGATCGCAGCGGCAAGCCCCAGGTGTATATCATGGACAGGGATGGGTCCAACTTACGGGCTATTACGCATGAAGGGGATTATTTCGCTTCGCCAGCTTGGTCGCCGAAGGGGGATCGAATTGCCTTTGCGGCCATGGATGAAGGCAACAATATGAATATTATGACGCTTTCACCCGATGGCAAGGACCCGGTAAAATTGACTACCGGCGCAGGTAGCAATGAAAACCCCAGTTGGAGCCCGGATGGACGCCACATTGTCTTCATGTCCACCAGAACGGGTGGTTCCGAAATTTTCATGATGAATGCAGATGGGACCGCGCAAAAACGAATTAGCTTTTCTGGGGGCAATTTTATGCCAAAATGGTCGGATTATTAGCCTCTCGGCCCCATAAATCGGGTGATTAACTAAATTACATTCAAACTTTGACTATTTTTACGGTTAATAAGGAGATTGAATTATGAATATCAAACAATGGACCCTGGTAGGTCTCGGTGTTTTGTCCGTCATTGGCTGCGCTAAAAAACCAATTCCAACTCCTCCCGAGCCTCTTCCTCCTAAAATGGCGGAACCGACCCCTCCCGTCGTAAAACAAGAGCCTCCCAAAGTGGACGAAGAAGCCTTGCGCCGTCAACGCATTCAAGCCCGTATTGCAGAGGTGTTCAAGCCGGTTTATTTCGGATATGATCAGAGCACTTTGTCCCCGGAAGGTCAGGCAACCTTGCAGGAAATCGGCAAGCTGATGAAGGAAGTTAAGGAAATTACGGCGCGTGTGGAAGGCCATGCAGATGAGAAGGGCAGCAACGATTATAACCTTGCCCTTGGCGAGCGGCGTGCAAAAACCGTCAATGATTACCTAACCAGCTACGGCGTTCCAGGCACGCGCCTCACCACCATCAGTTATGGTGAAGAGAAGCCGGCAATGGAAGGCCATGACGAAGGCGCGTATGCCAAAAATCGTCGCGTTGAATTTACGACCACTTTCTAGGCTAGTCCATGTCCAAGGCTCTTTTGTCCAGGGTTAGCGCTTGCTTGGCTTGCGCTGTCCTTTTTTTAAGCGGCTGTGCTTCAATAACGTTGCTGCGAACGGAAGAACTGCGCAAAGTTCAGGACGAGGTCAAAGCGGTGCGGACCCAAGTGGTCGATTTGCAAAAATCCATTGATGACCTAAATCTGGCGC
Source organism: Fibrobacteria bacterium (assembly GCA_043732185.1). Taxonomy (GTDB): domain Bacteria; phylum Fibrobacterota; class Fibrobacteria; order UBA11236; family UBA11236; genus Chersky-265. Next base: position 37,627 of record JAYTHY010000032.1, on the reverse strand, counting down.
AGGGCGGCACTTCAAGCAAAATGAAGGCTGACTTGACCTTGATGCTCAAGGAATTACAGACCCAGATCATCCGTTTGCAATCCCAGATAGATGAAACCCAATACAAGCTGACCACGCTTAGCACCAAAATTGAAAAACTGGATCAGAAAAAGTTTATAATGGGCGGCGTAGCTGGCCAAACAGGATCTACCTCCACACCAGGAGCGCCGAATGCAGTCGCCGTGCCTTCCGGAACTGTCACGCCTGCTACCCCAGGCGGAACGCCTACAGGTGAAACCGTGCGCGTAGTGGAAGGCTTAGATCTGGAAAACCTATTCAATCAAGCCCGCGATGATTATATCAGAGGCAAATACGACCTAGCCCTTTCCGGTTTTAAAAGCGTATATGAAAAGGATACCGGTGGCACCTGGCGGGAGCTCGCCATGTTCTGGTTGGGTGAAACCATGCTTAAGCAGGACAGGCCCGACAAAGCACTTGAGGCTTATCAGCGTGTCATCAAGGAGTTTCCGCGCGGCAATAAAAATTGTTCCGCTCGTTTTAAGTCCGGACTAATCCACCATCAGAAAAAAGAGAATGCCAAGCGGGATGAAGAATGGACCAAACTCATTTCCGAATGCCCCGGCAGTAATGAGGCCCAACGGGCCCAGGAAATGCAGAAAGAATAAAGGCAATACGCCCAGAGGAATACCATGAGTAAGAAGTTTATCGCCATTGCGGCTGCCGTCATTTTGGCAGCCGTTGCTTTTTTCACCTTCCAATACCGTCCCTCCAAGCGTTTTGCGAATCATGTGACCAAGGCACGCCTGTTTGCACGCGAAAAGAATTATGTACTTGCACATAAGGAATACGAGGAAGCGTATGCGCTGCATGGTGGATATACCGCCTGGGTTTCGATGGAAGTGCTGAACTTGGAGGTGGAGTGGGCCCTCAAGGAAAAGAAAATGGATACGGCTCTTGAATACACCAAGACCTACGTCAAAGCAAACCCAAAAGATTTGGAAGCCAAGCGCCTGCTGTCAAAACTGAATTTCACAGCCGGTGATCTGGATGGTTTCTTCTCCGTGGTTCAAGAAATTTTGACCACCAACCCCGCCGATTTTCCAACCCGCTACTTTTTGGCCCAAGTGCGCATGCGCCAAAACCGGTTGGATTTAGCCGAGTCTGAACTCACCTACTTGTACGAAGCCCATCCGGATTCCATCGTCTCCATCCTACCCTTGGCCGAGGTGCTGCTTAAAAGAGGCAATATCGCCAAGAGCCGAGAACTACTGAACCAGGTGCTTAAGAGCAGGCCCAAGTTGGCCTTGGCTCGCATGTATTTGATGGACACCTATTTGATGGAACACAAACTGGATTCGGCTCAATGGGTATTGAACCAATGGGCAAGCGATGATAAGTCCCTGCAAGATCCTATCACAATCCGAAAAGCACATTTGTTGTCGATGCAGAACAAGCTCGAAGAGGCGGGCGAATTGCTCTCACCTTTTCAAAAGGCTCGTGAGTTGAATATTTCCGCGCTCACCGAATTGGCATTACTACGCGCCAAACAGGGGAAATACGATTCTGCTTATAAATTATACCAAGCGATTGCCGAAGCTAAACCCGCAGAAGCCAAAACTCCCTTTATGTTCGCGACATTGATATTGATGGCTAACCAGCAGCCGGCCCAAGCCTTGGAGATTTTGCGTCGCTTGCAGGTTGGCGACAAGACGCAAAGCCTGGCCTTCTATGTTTCTGCCTGCTACAAAGCCCTGGATATGGGCGCGCGCGCCGACTCTGTTATTCCCAAAGTACCGGCGCAAATGCAGCCGCTGCTCAAGGAATTCCAAAACCAATTCCCCGTTGACAAGACTTTTTTATCGAGATGGGCGAGAGTCAATTATTTCCAGATGAACGAACAAAATTATTGGGCCTTGGTCGAAGCAGATTCCCTGTATAAGGCGTACCCAAAAAATTCCTTAGCTGCGAGTATTTATGCCCAGCGTTTGGCCAGCATCAGGCAATTTGCGACGGCGGCGGCCATCCAGTCGAAAATACCCAAGCCCACATTAAAGCAGCGTGCGACAATTATGGAATGGGAAATGAACGCGGGAAATTTGGATAAGGCACTAGCCCTGGCAATTGGCATCCAAAAAGAATATCCGAAAATGCCAGGATTTAGTTCACTTATTGGAGACATTTACATGCGTAAGCAGTTGCCTGCCAAGGCAATCGCTGCTTTTGAAACTGAACTTTCGGTTGATTCCAACAATGCGGTGTGCCTTAACAATCTCGCTTGGGAACTCGGTATTAAACAAGGCGATACGACTAAGGGACGGATGTATGTGAACAAACTCAAAGCCAAAAACTTTTCCATGGATCCGCGTTATTTCGATACCATCGGCTGGGTCTTAGCCAAGCTGGGCGAATATGCGGAAGCGGAATCCTATTTGAACAAGGCGCGAAACCTTTCTCCTGGAAATCCAGCGGTCAATTATCACTTGGCATGGGTCGATTTCAAAAATGGAAAAGCCGATCAAGGAAAATTACATTTGGATGAAGCCTTAAAATCTTCCGCTGGTTTTGCAGAGAAACCGGATGCTGTAAATCTCCTGGCCAATTCCAAATAAATCATAAATCGGATTCTTTTCAAGCGTAAAGAATTCCGGCACTTACCCATTTTTCTTTCCACTCTTTTCGTTCTAAAATCCGGAGACAAATCCGGTGCCGACATAGAAATTCTGGGCGCTTGCGCCTTCAGTCATTCAAAATCATTGAAATTTGTAAAAAATGAGGGTTTGCCGGAACCGCAGGACATCGAAATGCATGTCGATTTGGTTTTTTGAGCCTTGGCACACCACTTGCTTTATTGCTCACCAGAACCTTTAACCCAACTGAGGGACAGATGAATTTGAACGCGTTAAAAATTGGATTAACCCTGGCAGCCGCCGCTTCTATGAGCTTTGGCGATGCGATTATCACTTCCGGCGATGTTGCGCTCGGCGTAACCGACTACGGCAATCTCGGTATCTACACCGGCGTTGGCCGTGCACTAGGAGTCGGCGTATCCTATACGCCTCCTGGAGCTGGCGCCAGCTACACCGGTATCGGTGACGGCACCTATCCTGGCTGCGTTTGCGAAGGCTGGGGCGCTTCCGCTACCGGTAGCATTGGTGGCTCTTCCGACATTTCCCGTGGCGGCGTTCAGAATCTCACCCTAGTGGGTGGCGGACTGACCGGTGTAACTGGCTCCACAGCCACATCAACCACTTTGCTAACAGACTTGCCTGCTTTGATGATCACCCAGGCATACTCCCCTTCCATCAATTCTGCCCTGTTCCAGGATATGGTCACCTTGACCAACACCGGCGCAACGGCTCTTACCGATGTCCGCTATACCCGCGCTATGGATTGGGATATTCCCCCCACCGAATTCAGTGAATACGTGACCATTGGCGGCTTAGTTGCTGGCGACAATGTTCTTTATTCCGACAACAATGGCTTTGAAACCCCCAATCCTTTGGCTCCTCGGTCTTCCTATGGCTTGGCCAATGTCAACTTCGTCGACGCCGGTCCTCGCGACCATGGCGCCGTGTTTGACTTCGGCTTTGGCTCCTTGGCTGCCGGTGAGTCCATCACCTTCAAAATCTTCTACGGCGCAACCCCGACAGAAGCTGACGCTTTCAACGCCCTCAACAATGTTGGCGCAGAAATCTACTCCTTCGGTCAGAGCTCAGCCGGTCCTGGCGGCACTGTCAGCGATACCCCAACCTTCATCTTCGGCTTCTCCGGAGTGGGCGGCGTTATCGTACCCCCAGCCGTACCAGAACCCTCGACCCTTGGCCTGATGGGCTTGGGCTTGGCAATGGCAGGCTTCGCTGCCCGTCGTCGCAAGAACAAGGCTTAATCGCTTAGCTCAAACACTACTTAAGTGGAAGGGGCAGGTCTTAGGACCTGCCCTTTTTTTATGGCTAAAATTTCAAAATTGAGCCGATATTGAATTTATATCCTTGTATAATTAATAAATAATATTAAAATTACAATGATGATTAATCGCTCATTACAGTCGCGCTTGCTACAATGCCTGGCTGAAAGCCCAATCGTAACGCTAGTTGGCCCAAGGCAAACTGGAAAAACAACTTTGGCAAAAACACTCCATGTAGGCAGGGACTCAAAATATTTCGATCTGGAAAATCCGCAACATCGACTGATATTGGAAGATCCTTTGGACGCTCTAAGGCCCTATCAAGAGTGTCTGGTTATCATCGATGAAGCCCAACGTATGCCGGATCTTTTTCCAGCACTGCGAGTCTTGGTCGATGAAAATCGGAAACCGGGCCGTTACTTGTTACTCGGCTCTGCCGCACCGGACCTCCGTCGACAAAGCGCCGAAAGTCTCGCAGGTCGCAATATCACCCTGGAACTCACACCCTTTCTGGAAAAGGAAGTAAACGCGGATTTGATATCCCGGGAAACCCTTTGGTTGCGAGGGGGATACCCGCCATCTCTCATGGCGACGGGAGACGAAGCCAGCCTCCGGTGGCGGCTCAATTACCTGGATGATTTGCTTGAAAGGGATATCCGCATTCTAGGCTTCAATGTGGCACCACCTCGGATCAACCGGTTTCTCCACATGCTGGCGCATGTGCATTCCCAGTTGTGGAATGCGAGCAACCTTGCCAAAAGTCTGGAGGTTTCGGTTCCAACCTGTAACCGCTACCTGGATATGTTGGAGCAGGTTTTTCTGGTCCGCAGACTTCAGCCGTTTCATGCCAACCTGGGAAAGAGATTGACCAAGTCACCCAAGGTCTACCTGCGGGACACGGGCATGTTACATGCATTGCATGGTCTCACCCATTGGGAGCAATTGCATGTGCATCCTATTTATGGGCATTCCTGGGAAAGTTTCGTGATGGAACAGGTTCGGGCAGCACTGCCGTTGGGTTGGGACATGGGCTTCTGGAGAACGGCAGCCGGTGCGGAAATTGATTTGGTCTTATCCCAAGGTGGCCAAGTTCAAATAGTCGCAGAAATCAAAGCAACTTCGCTTCCCAAATTGAGCCGTGGTTTTTATCAAGGGTGCGACGATCTGCAGCCGAAGGAGAAATGGATTCTGTTTAGCGGGAAGGAACCTATTTCCTTGGCCCGTGGCGTTACGGTCTTACCGGTGGCAGAGGCTGTAAAGCGTCTGGAGTCTTTTTCTCATTAATCCTTAACCGTCCTGGAAAGTTCATCCTCCCTGGAAGGCAGAGAAATCAGCGATTTCACCCACCAAGTCGCGGACCTTGCGCAGCAGTTGATGCCGCTGGGTTCTCAGGAATGTATCAGGGTCGTTGACCATTACCGCTTCAAAAAATGCGGCGACATCGCCGTGTAAGGCTCCGACGGTATTCAATACTGCCGCGTAGTCACGGATAGCGAAAGCGTGGCGCACTTCCTGCTCTGACCGTTGGACAGTTTTCATCAGTTTTTGCTCAGCAGGAACTTGGAAGGCTGCTGCGTTTGGCTCTCCGGTTGTGTCCTTGTCCAGGATATTGGACACGCGTTTAAACGTTTCCGCAGCTTGGGAAAAGTTGGGACGGTTTCGGAATGTTTGCAGGGCGTCCAGGCGGGAAATGAGGTCCGTGAAATCGTACCAGCCGGTTCGGCTTTGCACGGCCGCATCAATCGTCTCGCGCGCGAACCCGCCAGGAAGTCCGGGGCGGGCGGCTTCTTGAAACAGATTTTTAGTCCGTCCTAGGAAAAACTCCAGGAGCTTGGCTTGGAGCCCCACCATTTCTGGTGGTTTCAGGAACGCGGGATAGATTTCCGCTAAGGCAAATTTTAGCACCGCGGCGATATCGATATGGAAGCCGCGGTTTACAATCAAGGCCACGGAGGACCAACAAGCCCGGCGCAGCGCGTAAGGGTCGGAGGAACCTGTTGGCGACTTGCCTTTGGCGAACATGATGATGAGTGTGTCCAAGCGGTCGGCTAAACCGGCTATGGCTGCTTCGTCGCTGCCGGGAAAGGTGTCGTCGCCATTGCGGGGGTGATATTGATCGCGAATGCCGTCTGCTACGATGGGATCGAGACCTTCGGCGATGGCATAATAACGTCCCATAATGCCTTGAAGCTCCGGAAATTCGCCGACCATATTACAGGTCAGGTCGCATTTGGCTAGGCGTACTATTTGTTGCACTCTTTCAAGTCGACTTTGCGTCGCATCTCCAGTATCCGCTTTACCGCCCTGGGGCATTGGAAAAACCAAGCCAGCGATATGCAGGGCGATTTTTTCTGCTCGCACGACTTTGCTTGCGAGTGTACCATCCGCGCCAAGGTCGGCCAGAAATGTGACCTTTTTCAAATCCTTGCCTCTGGATGCAAGCGTGCGTAGGCGGTCTTCTTTGAGGAAAAATTCCGCATCGGCAAATCGGGCCCGCAACACTTTTTCGTTACCGGAGCGCACCAAGGCGTAGTCCCGGCATTCCATATTGGAAATGGCGATAAAGGCATTGGTGAGTTTGCCGTCGGATTTTTCCAGCGCGAAATATTTTTGATGCTCGCGCATTTCCGATACAAGCACTTCTTCCGGCACTTCCAGTAGCCGTTCCGCAAAGCTGCCCAATACGGGTACGGCGAATTCCAGCAGATAGGTTACGGTGTCAAGCAAGTCTTCGTCTTTTCGCCACTGGCAGTTGGCCTTAAGGGCTGTTTCTTCCGTGAGTTTGCGCACCAGTGCTTTGCGCTCTTCCTGATCCGCCACTACCTTGACCGCGCGCAAGGCCGCCAAATAGGCTTCACGAGGCGCAGTAACGGGAATGCTACGATTGTGCAAGAAGCGATGACCGCGGCTTTCCGATCCGGACTTAATACCAGCAAAAGTCATGGGAATAATCTGGTCGCCAAGCAAGGCCACAAGCCAGGTGACGGGCCGGACAAAAGCGGATCCGGTGCCATCGCCCCAAACCATGGTTTTGTACCAATGGATTTCCGAAAAAATCTTGGGGAAAATATCGCCGAGCAGAGACAATGCGTTTCGCCCTTTTTTTTCGGCCAGTGCAAAAAGGTATTCACCCCCACCGATATTTTTAATTTCCAACTGACTGGCGTCGATGTCGTTTTTCTGGGCAAAGGCTAGGGCCGCCTTGGTCCAGTTTCCCTCCGCATCTTTGGCCATTTGGGCCGGTGGGCCTTTCATTTCCAGTTTCACATCCGGAGTGCCGGTCAGTATCGAACCGATGGAAATGGCGATGCGCCTTGGTGTGACGAAAATCTTGATATCCTGCGGCTGGAGCTGGGTGGTATCTAGATGCTTTTTAAGCAGGGCGGGCAAATCGCGCAGCAGCGGCCCGAAAACGCGGGCAGGCATTTCTTCCACGCCAAGTTCAACCAAAAGCGGAACCTGTTTGACTTGAGTCGGGGCGGCAATTTCGGAAGGGATTGCAATTGCAGCGAAAGGTGTGGCCTGCGCGCGTGCGAGCAATGGAAAGCCCAAATCTTGGCGGTTTTTCAGCCAGGCTTCAGCCACTGATTTGGCCAAGGTGCGAACGCGCAAGATGTAACCTTGGCGTTCATTGACGGAGATGGCGCCTCGGGCATCCAAAAGATTGAAAGAGTGGCTGGCCTTAAGGCAATAATCCAGGGCTGGAGCTGGCACACCCGCTTCACAAAGCCTACGACATTCGCCTTCAAAGCTCGTGAACAATTTCAAATGCATGTCGACATCGGCCAATTCAAAATTGTGCTTGGAAAACTGGACTTCGTTCTGATGAAAAATATCGCCGTAGGTAAAGCGATCGTTGTATTTGAGATCGAAAACGTTGTCCACCTTTTGCAAATACATGCACAGGCGCTCCAAACCATAAGTGATTTCACCCATGATCGGCAGCAGCGGCAATCCGCCCACTTGTTGAAAATACGTGAACTGAGTGATTTCCATGCCATCCAGCCAGACTTCCCAGCCGAGGCCCCAAGCGCCCAGGGTAGGGGATTCCCAATCGTCATGGACAAAGCGGATATCGTGATCTTCCGGTTTGATGCCGATTTCTTTGAGCGATCCAATGTACAGATCCACAATATCCAGAGGGCTGGGTTTCAGCACCACTTGGAATTGATAATAGTGTTGCATACGGTTAGGATTTTCACCGTACCGGCCATCTTTGGGTCGGCGGCAAGGCTCGATAAAAGCGGCCGCAAAGGGCTCGGGCCCGAGAGAGCGCAAGAAAGTGGAGGGATTGAACGTAGCCGCGCCCTTTTCAGCATCATACGGCTGGGTCAGCAAACAGCCGCGCACGCTCCAATAGTTTTGCAGGGTGAGAATCAAATCCTGAAAATGCATCAAACCTCCAACGGGAACAAAATAATCAACCCAGTGCCTGCCCAAAGTCTTCGAGCAAATCCTCCGAATCCTCAATGCCCACTGAGGTTCGGATCAAGCCTTCATCAATACCCATACTGGCCCGGCGCTCGGGCCCCATTTCAAAGAAAATAGTTTGGGCCACTGGTATGACCAGCGTGCGATTGTCGCCGAGATTGCTGGAGCAAATGGCGACCTGCAACCGGTTGAGCAAAGCGAAGGGATGGACGCCATCGGCTGGTACAAAACTGAGCAGCGCTCCGGTTCGCTTGAACAATTCCCGGGCCAAGGCATGCTGGGGGTGCGAGGAAAGCCCAGGATAGTGCACGCTTTTTATTTTGGGATGTGTCTCCAGATACATGGCAAGCCGTGAAGCATTGCTGCAAGCGCGATCCATGCGCAGAGCCAAAGTTTCGGCGCCGACCGATATGATATGGGCGGACTCGGGAGCCATGGTCCCGCCAAAATCCCGCAATCCCTTTTTACGCATTTGCAGAAGGGCCCATTGCAACGGATCCGAGCCCGCTGTTTTATAAATGGGCAAGATATGGGGATAGGGGGTCCAATCGAAAAGGCCCGTATCAGTAACGCTACCCCCTAAGGCGTTTCCATGTCCGCCGATGTATTTGGAAAGGGAATTTACGGAGAAGGTGGCTTTGACGGTACGCGCTAAAAAAAGATAAGGGGAGGTTACGGTATTGTCGACGATGTAGATCAAGTTTTTAGTTTCACATAGTTGACCGATGCGGGCGAGGTCGGCCACCTGGGTAACTGGGTTGGCGATGGTTTCTACCAGGACCATGCGGGTATTGGTTTTAATCGCCGCGGCCACATTGTCCACCTCCGTGGCATCCACAAAGCTGACTTCAATGCCGAGCCCCATTAAAGTATTCAAGAGGCTATTGGTGTTGCCGAACAAGTATGAGCTGGAAACTAGGTGGTCGCCTTTTTTCAATAAGGTCGTTAAGACCACGGCCAAAGCAGCCATGCCCGTGGCAAAACACAAGGAGCCGACGCCCTGTTCCATCAAGGTTACTTTTTTCTCCAACGCGGCAACAGTAGGATTGGCTTGGCGTGAATAGGCATACCCTTTGGCAGTCCCTTGGAAAACGGCGGCCAAATCTTCGGCCTTTGTATAGCCGTAGGCGATGGATGTATGCACGGGCTTATGCAGGGATCCGTGTTCGGGTTGCCCGAGTCGGTCCGAGTGGATAATGCCTGTTGTGAAACCTGGATTTTTCATAAGCGAACCTTTAAGCCTGTCTACCTTGTGCTGCTGGACTGTGCCATCGTCTAGAAAATGCCGAGATTGAAACCAACGAAGTAACGTGGGTCTTTGACTTGATTGATATATGTGGCCCGATCTTGACCGGCATTCCTGATTTGTTCCGGACTCGCTGAACCATCCGGATTGGGTCTCCCTGTATGGGAAAAGTCATCCCAGTATAAATTTTCGGCTTTGAGTTCATTAAAGGGAACAAAGGCTTGGGCATACAGAGTGAATGGAATCTGGTGATACAGGTTAAAATTCATGGAGGCTTTAAGCCCAAAGTCCAAGAGCAGATGATGTTGCCCTTCCTCAAGGCTGCGATAGATTTTATCCGGCGCGGAGTTTAAGGTCGTACCCCATTCTCCAATGCCTGAAATAAGGAATTGTTTAAGCGAGCTTGTGGGTAAATCAGGAATAAATAATCCAACTTTAATTGGGATTTGAATCCCAAATTGTCCGTAGACCATGGAAGAGCCTTCCATGATTTGTCGTCCGCGATACTTGAAGTTATAGGGATAACCGTGCAATCTGAAATAACCAATTCGATTGGCCATGACCCATAATCCATCGTCCAGATTTTCAACTGTGGTAAAATTATTGGGTGTGACTTGCACCGAATCCGTTGACATAGGTTCTTTATTTAAAAAGGCGGAAGCCTCGACATTTGCAAAGAGGGTAAAGGTTTTGCCTAATGAAAACAGGCCTCCGCCGGCAATATCAAAATTCCAGGGCTCAAATTTCGCCAATGGTAAAATGCCCCTGGGAGCGATATTCCCCTCCATGATGAGCTGGTTACTGGTCGCTGAGTCTAAAGTTGTAAAAGCACCAGTTTCATAGGTTGCCCACCATTTGTGAATCCCGGTGCTTATCCATCCGCCTGTAGGCAAGTAGGTGCCCCACATTCCTTTGGACCAAGACCAGTTTAAACCCGTGTTGAAATGTCGATGTTGCAGGGCGTCGGATAGGCTTGTGGCTTCTTGCTTCTGCGTAAAGTTTTCATTGGTGGTGAAATTATGAAAGACAATGGCTTGATTGTCGATTTCAGTGATGGATTGAGTCCAAAAGCTTGCGTCAATGAGAAGTCCATAGGGGAGTGGAGAGGCAACGGAAGCGGCATAACGGCTGAATTGGCTGCGTGCGCTTTGATTTCCTTTGACTGAAATGGAGTCGGAACCAATCACGAACCCATCATTGACATCTCTACGATCATTAAATTGAAGCACATCATGAAAAAGGCCATAATACAATGCCGGAGACCAGTCAAAAGTGGTATGTCGAATAGAGGTGGAAGTGAGAAATCCCGAATAGGACAATTGGTAATTCATCGGATCTTTCAAATTGGCTCGTTTGGTTATTGCACCACCCACACTTTGCATCCAGCCTCCGTAAGCTTCTCCCATGGTCACGTTGACGCCTAATGCGAGATCCGTAAAGGAGCGATCCCCACTTAAAAACTGCGGCTGCACGGCGAGGTAGGGAATTATTTCTGTGGCGACCTTGGTCCCGTAGTAGGTGCTGGTATCAAAAGCCTTGGAATACTCAAGAGGCTTTGGCTTAAAAGTTGGGAGCGAGTCAGTCACTGAATACAGAATATTCTTGGTTCTCGTGAGGGCTAAAGTCTGTTTAAAAATTTGAAATTTCTGTCTATGATATCCCTGATAATACAGCGTTCCATTGTGGGGAAGTGCTTCCAAGGCTTGACCCGCAACCTGTGTGGCACGGTAAACGGCTGAATCCTGGGGGAGTTTGGCATAGATATCGTACACACTATTCAAGCTGTCTTCCGAGTTAGAGGACCAAAAAAGAGTGTCATTGGAAAATCGAATGTTGCGAATGGACCCGTGCTTCATTGGAGTGATAAAGGTGAGTCGTTGAGATTTGGCCAGGTAACTTGAATCTGGAAAAACGGCGGAATCTCTAAGGGCTAAGAAGGGATCAAAGGCAGGGGTTCCGGCATTGATGGACACGATGGCTTCTTTGTCTTCAATGCCAAGTGTGAAATAAATTGAATCGCCTTTTCCATTAAAGCGGGGATTGTAAATCTGCTCCCCGTCGGTAAAATTTGTGAGTATAAACCCCTGGCCAGTCGAATCCAATAACCTAAGATTGCTGGTTCCATACGACTTTGAAGTATAAACAATCAGGTTTTTAGTGGGATGATAACTGGGGTATGCTGCTCGGATTTCCCAAGTAAGGCGATGCCATTTGTCTTCTTCATCTTCTTTGGAACGAAAGTCATATTCCCAAATATCCGTATAAGCCGCGTATTTATCCCGGCGAGTGGTGAGCAGTTTTGAATTGTCATGGTTGAATTCGAGTCCTGATGAGCCGGCTTCATCGCTCCGCTCTACATCAGATGGCAAAACTGCTTTGGTTGGGCTATTCGTTCTAGATATGGCGCGCCGTTGAATGTTCGGGATAATATTTCTCGCCAGTCCCAACAAAGGATTTCCCATCCGTTGACCAGAAAATACGGACATGGAACCGTAGTCCCCATTTAAACCCGATGCTAGAGTCGGCGCTGCTTTTAAATGATATTGCTGAGTTTGATTAAGACCAGTGTTCACGGGAGCGGTAAGTCCTTGAGGCTTATCAACCGTGCTTGCCGATTTATTGATTTTTCCGGATCCTATTTCTTTCCAGAAAATCCAATTTAATGGGGCGCGGCGATTCTCGCCATTGCCGAGCCAGGCCATAAATCTCCCATCCGATGAGAGGGCCAGGTTTTGTTGGTATCCACCCTTCATTTCACTATCGGCTAGAGAGTCGACGGAAAAGTCTTTGAAGTCCGCGTAGCGTTCCACTAGAGAACGGCGGAAGTCTTCAAATAGATCTGGAAGTTCTTTTCCGAAAGCTTTGCGGACTGAATAGGAGAAGTTGAAAATGGGCTTGGGTTTTGCAAGTTCACGCACCTTGTCCACCCCAAAGCGATTTTTCAGATACAGTAGGAATCCGAAGCCGGTATTATAGCAGCGTTCGCTTTGCGTCCAGTCCTCATCGCTTTGAAATGTTTCGATAAAATCAAGAGTCGGTAAGGTGCCTGTCAAGTAGGCATCGCGCAGCACCATATCCCGCTGCGAATCCCACGAGTCGTTGCCGTTTTGTGCGGCTTCAAATTGGGCAATGCCTTCAATGTACCAGGTGGGCGCAACCAAAGGAATCCAAGGCAGGTGAAACGAGTAATTGATCCGATCGCTGTAATTGTAAGTGCCGCCATAGATATCAACCTGGTCGACGGGAGAAAGCCATGCTGCCCGGCGTAATGTGAAAATATGCGCCAACTCATGCGTCACTACATTGCGAAGCCAAGTGTGGCGATTGCGCATCACCCAATCCATATGCGGGGCGAAAATGGCCACTCTGGAAAAATTGTAAATGGCGAACCCATTCGCATCATCTCCGTCATCGGTGATAAGGATGTCGATGGTTTCATAATGTTCGTAGCTGTCGTAGGCTTTTGCCAAAGTCGGCCAAACTTTTTCCGCAATTTCTAAAATCTCACCGCCCATTTGCTCATATTTTTTTGGAAAAGCAATGCGATAGTGGGCTGTTTCCAATGTGTGCAACGCTTCCGCTTGGGAAGTGGAATAACCAAAAGTAATTGCGGCTACAAATAGGACATAAGCCAAGTGGAATATGGTTTTTTGCATAGTAAGTCAATGTAAGATTAGTGGGCAGCCGGGGCAACTTAACGCAGGTTTTCCAAATCGTTTAGCAGGCAAGTGCAACATCGATACAGCATGCTGTAAACGGCATCAAAATCCGATGGTCCACCGTAATAGGGGTCCGGAACGTCAAGACCCTTTTCCCCGTCGGAATCGAAGTCGCGGATGAGTTTAATTTTGGTTCGGTATTGCGGCGGACATTGTGCAGTCAAGTCCTGCAAATTACTCTTGTCCATGACCAGGATTTGGTCGAATTTCAAAAAATCATCGAGCCTTATTTGCCGGCAGACATGCGTTAGCTTGATGCCCTGCCGCTGGGCCGCTGCGATGGAGCGTTTATCGGGTTGCTGCCCGGCATGCCAGTCTCCGGTTCCAGCTGAATCCACGCTATACACGCTGCTTAAACTTTGTTCTGCACACAAATGCAGGAAGATCCCTTCAGCCAGGGGAGAACGGCAGATATTGCCAAGACAGACGAAAAGGATTTTTTGAGGCATTGTGGCTTGGAGCGTCTGGACGATTAGAAGGAGAGCAGTTCTTTGAGCTTGGCCGTGATATCTTTTTGCCGCATCAGGGTTTCACCAATCAAGGCCGCCTGTATTCCTGCTTCCGCCAGGTTTTTAAGGTCGGTTGAAGAGAGAATGCCGGACTCGGCCACCATGGGAATTTCCGATGGGATGAGCTTCCGGAGCTTGTAGCTGGTTTGCAAATCGATGGTAAAGGTTTTGAGGTCGCGGTTGTTGATTCCGATTAGCCGCGCCCCGGCATCCAATGCGGTTTGCACTTCACTTTCGGTATGCGCTTCCACCAAAGGCGTCATGCCGAGTTCCGATCCTAGAGCAATCAGGCTGGTCAGATCCTTGGGTTTAAGGCATGCCACAATGAGCAGATAGGCGCTGGCTCCAAGGCATTTGGCTTCAAAAACCTGGTAGGGATCGATGATGAAATCCTTACGCAAGGTGGGCAATGGCACGGACCGGGAAATGTCCCGTAGGTATTTGTCATGCCCCATAAAGGGATCTTCTTCCGTCAAGACGGAAATGGCTGAGGCGCCTCCGGCGAGGTAAGCGGCCGCTATCTCCAAAGGCTTGAAGTTGTCTCGGATGATACCGCGTGATGGCGAGGCTTTTTTCACTTCCGCAATGACATGGATGCCGGGGCCTCCAGAGGACGCAAGTTTGGGCGCAGTCAAAGCGGAAAGAAAATTGTGATCGGATGGCGGGAGTCTACGGGCTTTCGCCTCTATATCTTCACTGGATACGGATTGTTTGAGGTCCAATAACCGGATGGCCTTGGCCTTGATAATTTTATCGAGGATGGTGGCAGACATGTCGATATCGGTAATTATATCACACTGACGCGAAGGATTTCGAGACGGAAATCCATTGGGCCAATGTGTTTTGAGCCGCACCCGAGATCACGGATTTCCGAGCTAGGGCCACGCCGGCCTTGAGATCCGCTGCAATACCCCCCACATAAAGGGCCGCACCGGCGTTGAGCAGCACAATGTCCAGAGGGGCTCCGGCTTTACCCGCCAAAACACCACGAATGATAGCAGCATTGACGCCGGCATCGCCACCTTGAAGGTCCGCGGCCGTGCAGAGGTTGAATCCCAAATCCTGCGGGTTTAAAATATATTCGGTTACCGTACCTGATTTCAGTTCCGCGACTTTGGTCGGCGCGGTCAGACTGATTTCATCCATCCCATCCGTACCGGCCACCACCATGACGTGTTCGGAGCGCAATTCCGACAGCACTTCAGCCAAGATGCGGGTCAATTTCATGTCGTATACGCCTATGAGTTGGCGTTTGGCCCGGGCGGGATTGAGCATGGGACCGAGTACGTTGAACAGTGTTCTTTGACCCAGCTCCTGGCGGGGGCCCACCACGTGTTTGAAGGATGCATGCAGTTTGGGTGCGAACAGAAAGCCGATGCGGCATTTGTCCACGCATTCGCCCACTTGCTCGGCGGTCAGTTCCAAGTTGACGCCCAATTCTTGCAACACATTCGCACTGCCGCACGCGCTGCTGACGGCCTTGTTGCCATGCTTGGCTACTGCTACTCCGCCACCGGCAGCCACAATGGCAGCGGCCGTGGAAATATTGAACGAGCCGCTGTGATCGCCGCCCGTCCCGCAGGTGTCGACAATCGGTTTGGCAGAGGTGGGCACTACCGTGGCTTTTTCTCTAAGGATGGATACCGCTGCTGCGATTTCCTGCGCGGTCTCTCCCTTGATTCTAAGCGCTATCAGGAATCCGCCGATCTGGGCCGGAGTCCATTGCCCTTCTACAATGCCGGCCATGGCACCTTGCATTTCTGCAAAGCTCAAATCAACCCCTTGTATCAATTTTCCAAGTAGCGCGGCAGCCATTTTAAATGCCTTTCTCCAAGAATAACCCTTTCATCTCCAAGAAGTTTTGGATCATCCGCTTGCCGTTTTCAGTCAAGATGGACTCGGGATGGAATTGCAATCCGAAAATGGGTCGATGCTTATGGCGCAGGGCCATGATGAGAGGACCAGTCGTATCCCGGCAAGTTGCCGTTACAGTGAGTTCATCCGGAAAACCGATTTCGGAAACGATCAGGGAATGGTACCGGGTGGCTGTAAATGTCGGTGGCAGCCCATGAAACAAATCGGTGCCACCATGTTCAATGGTGGCGGTTTTTCCATGCATGGGGGCTGGCGCGCGGATTACTTGGCCACCAAAGGCCGCGCCGATGGCTTGGTGACCAAGGCAAACGCCGAGGAGAGGAATGGAAGTGGGCACCTTTTGAATCAGCGCCACGGAAATACCGGCTTCTACCGGCGTACACGGACCAGGCGAGACCACGATATGCGATGGTTTAAGCGCCAGAACTTCTTCTATGCTGAAGGCATCATTGCGGATGACGCGCAGATCGGGATTTATTTCACCGATATACTGCACCAGATTGAAAGTGAAGGAATCGTAATTGTCTACAACCAGAATCATACTTGCAACTTTCCGGACAACTCTACCGCGCGCATCAGCGCCATGGCCTTGTGGTAGGTTTCCGCATACTCGGCATCAGGATCGGAATCGGCCACAATACCACCACCGGCTTGCACGTAGGCGGTGCCGTCCTTGAGCACCATGGTGCGGATGGCGATGCACGAGTCCAGATTTCCGCGGAAGTCCATATAACAAATGGCTCCACCATACAGGCCCCGGCGATGCGGCTCCAACCCATCGATGATTTCCATGGCCCGGATTTTGGGTGCACCGGAAAGCGTACCGGCAGGCAGGCAGGACATCAACGCGCGCAAGGGATGGATTTCCGGTTTGAGTCGGCTTTCCACTTCCGAGACGATATGCATGACATTGCTAAAGCGTTCCACGGCCATGAATTTTTTAACCCGCACCGTACCAAACTGGGATACCCGGCCCAAATCATTGCGGCCGAGATCCACGAGCATCACATGTTCGGCGCGTTCCTTGGCATCTGCGAGCAGTTCTTTTTCCAAGGCAACATCTTCAAGATCGTTCCGGCCACGCGGACGAGTACCGGCAATGGGTTTGGTCTCGGCAATTCCGTTCTGCACTTTGACCAGAGTTTCTGGTGATGCACCCACAATTTCAAAATCGCCATAATCCAGGTAATACATATAGGGGGAAGGATTGATGGTCCTGAGAGCCCGATAGATGGTCAAGGCATCGGCTGCAGGTCTGGTGGTGAAACGCTGGGACAATACAATCTGAAAGGCGTCACCGGCTTGGATATACTCTTTGCATTTGAGCACACCGGATTTGAAACCCGCTTCTGTAAAATTAGACTCCCACACCGGCGGCGCGGGCTCTGAACTTAAGGGCACGGGCAGCACCGCAGGCCGTGCCAGATCCGCTTCCAGTGCAGTGATTTTTGCGACGGCGGCTTGATAGGCCAAATCCAGGGAAGGGAATTCATCCACCAGCACATTGGAGACAATGCTCAGTTTATGTTTCAAATGATCGAAGACCAGGAAAGATTCGAATATGCCGAAATGCAAATCCGGCAAATGGAAATCATCCTTGCCGCTGGCGGGAATATCCTCGACCAGTCGGATGGCATCGTAGCAGACAAAGCCTACCGCGCCCCCCGAAAAAGGCGGCAAGTCCGGATCGTCCACACCTTTGAATCGGGCCAAAAACTTTTGCAATTCCGCCAACGCATCGCCTTCGATATCTTGGCGCTCTTTGCCGCGAATTTCGACATGGCTGCCCTTGGCCGTAAACGTGTACAGGGGGTCTTTGCCGATGAAAGAAAAGCGGGCCACCTTTTCACCGACCTCCACGCTTTCCAATAGAAAAACGCGATGACCGGGCCGTTTCAACTTGAGCAAGGCGGAAATGGGCGTATCCAAATCCGGCAGGAAATCCTTATGGAGCGGGATTACATTGCCCTTGAGAGCGAGTGGCCGGATGTCTTCCAAGGTCTTCATAAAATGGCGACGGTTTTTATCCGCTGGTCTCCAATGGGTGCAAGTTGCTAATATAACATTTAATATGCGGCCCTCCCTGAGATGGACAGTACTGGGCTTGGGGTTTTCCTCTTTGCTGGACCTGGGTATGGCACCGCCTGCCCTGGCCTCCGAACCCGTCAAGGTATGGGTTCGCTTGGCAGACAAGGGTCCACGCTCCGCAGCAATTCCGCATACGGCACGCGGCTATGAAGACCTACCGGTGTTCGATCCGTATATCGATTCCCTTGAGGCACACGGGTTCCAATGCGATACGCGCCTTAAATGGCAGAACCGGGTTTCCGGCTGGACCGTGGCCGAAGCGTTTCCGCAACTTCGTGCATTGCCTTTTGTGCTCGAAGTTTCCCTCCTGCCTCGTAAGGCCAAACCCGGGCTGCCATTGCCTAAATCCGGAGAGCTTTGGCCGCCTGTTGGTTTGGGTAAAGGTAAAGGTATAGGAATAGGTTTGGATAACGGCATAGGTTTAAAAAAATCTGCTGCCTTGTCCATCGACTATGGAGCGGCAAAGGCATTGATGGAAAGCCTGCAGGTCGATAAGCTACATGCTTGGATCGTTCATTCAGGAAGGAAGCCCGGCCATGGATTGCGCATCGCCATCATCGACGCGGAATTCCATTTGGGAAGCCCCGTTTTCCAGGACTTGTTCAAGCAAAATAAAATCCGCGATCAATGGGACTTCGTCTCCAAACAGCCCGTGGCCGTTTATCAGGATTTGTCTCCGGAAAGCCATGGGGCGGAATGCCTTTCCCTGATTGGTGGAAACCTGCCTGGGACTTTGGTGGGCGTGGCTCCGGATGCGGAATTTCTCCTATACCGATCCGAAGAAAATGCTCATGAAGGATTCGTAGAGGAAGATTATGTTGCCGCTGCCATTGAGCGTGCCGTGGATTCCGGCGCGCAGGTTATCAATATCAGTTTGGGCTATCGCTATGAGTATGACGACGGTAATGCCGATCTCCCGTATTCGGTCTTGGATGGAAAAACGCGCCCGTCTTCCCTGGCAGCCACAGGCGCGGCCCGGCGCAATGTAGTGGTTTCTGTATCCGTAGGCAATATTCCCGGTCCCGATCATTTTCCCACCACGCCCACCTTGTCCGCCCCCGCCGATGCGGATAGCATTCTGGCCGTTGGCATTGCAGATTTGCACCGGGAACATTGCGGTTACTCCTGCACGGGTCCAAGCGCCGATGGGCGGGTCAAGCCGGACGTAGCTTCCTTAGGATTGTTCAGTGGATGCACGGTGGCGGTGGGAAATTCCGGGGATGGCGCAGGCGCGGTGAATCTTTTCGGCGGCACCAGTTTTGCCGCTCCAGTGGTGGCGGGCATTGCCGGGCTCTTGCGGCAGGTGCACCCGGAACTCAGCGCCGAAAGCATTCGCCAAGCCTTGATCACTACCGCCGACCGGTTCCTGCATCCGGATTCAGCCATGGGGTATGGAGTGGTAGACGCCTGGGCTGCCTTGGAAAGCATTGACATTGGCGCTCGGGCGCGGATATCGCAATCAGAAAGTTTCCGAATTTACCATCCGGGCGGAATGGATCCCCTATTTCTGCCATGGGATTTTCTTAATCCGGTTCCCGAATTTGAGTTGTTTGAAATTACCGGCAGTCGCATCCCCGTTACGGTGCGGATTTTTGGGTCCACGCTGCTGATTCAGCCCCGCCAGGATTTACGCACCGGTGTGTACTTGCTGCGCACACGCTAGAGAATTGCAATGCGTTCAACTCAAAACGAGTGAATAGACTCAACCCAGGTCCGTCAACGCCGCTTTCAGTTTTTCAATCTTGTCCTTCTGGGATCGAAGCTTTTCTCTTTCCACTTCCACCACTTCCACTGGTGCGCTCTTCACAAAACTTTCATTGGCCAGTTTTTTCTCCTGCGAAGCGGCAAATCCCTCTGCCTTGCCCAGTTCTTTGGTCAGCCGCGTTTTTTCTGCGGCCGGGTCCAAAATACCTTCCAAGGGCATAAAGATGCGTCCACCGGGAAACATGCCGGAAGCGGAGAAAGCCGGTTTACTGGATTTCAGCTCCACGCTTAAAGAGGATATTTTCTCCAAACTGGAAATGACATCTTGATGCGTGTATACCATGGATTGCATTGTGGCCGTTTCACAGCTGATGCGCAGTTCCATGGCATGCGTGGGCGGCAGGGAATATTCACCGCGAATGGATCGTACCTCATCGACAATTTTGAGCAGCAAAGCCATCGTTTGCTCCGCTTCCGGATCCCCGCCAACACCCGCTGTAGGCCACTTGGACGTGATGAGCAAATCGGTGGTGCCGAGATGGGAACGTATTTCTTCCGTGATAAACGGCATGAAGGGATGCAAAATAACGATCAGCTTTTCCAACACAGTGGCAAAAACGGAAACGGCCTGTCGCTTTTG
Organism: Fibrobacteria bacterium; assembly: GCA_043732185.1. GTDB lineage: Bacteria > Fibrobacterota > Fibrobacteria > UBA11236 > UBA11236 > Chersky-265. Next base: position 17,511 of record JAYTHY010000032.1, on the reverse strand, counting down.
AGCCTTGGCTTCCTCTGACCCCGCCCCAGAAGCCGAAGCCGAATCCGAAGTCGTATCTGCAGTGATAACCTTTTTGCGAATCTCCAAATAGTTGGAACAGAAATCATCCCAGGTAAAACGATAGATAGCCTGTGCGGCTTCCGAAAAACGCAAAGTGGCTGGCTCCAGATTTTCCGTAACAACGCGAATGGTTTCATCCAGCCGTCCCAATATCCAGCGATCGGCCAGATGGAGACCTTCCAGATGCAGTTCGGAGTGTTGAAGCGTTTCCCTATTTTGCGCCAGGTGAGGATGCACAAAGCGCACGGCGTTCCAAAGCTTGTTGGCGAAGTTGCGCCCGGATTCAAATTTGACCGGCGAGAGCTTGATGTCCTGGCCTTCCGTGGTCAAGGTCATGAGGGCAAATCGCACCGCATCCGCGCCGTACTTGCCGATCATCTCGATAGGGTCAATGCCGTTGCCCTTGGACTTGGACATACGCTGGCCTTTTTCATCCAGAATGGTGCCGTGTATGTACACGGTATGGAACGGCGTCCGACCTAAAAATTTCAGGCCTGAAAAAATCATGCGCGCTACCCAGAAATAAATAATGCCGCGATCCGTAATCAGCACATCGGTGGGATAATGGGTTTCCAGTTCCGGCGTTTTGTCCGGCCATCCCAAAGTGCTGAAGGGCCACAACGCGCTGGAGAACCAGGTGTCGAGCACATCCTCTTCTTGCACCAACACCGCTTTATCGCCATACTTTAGCTGAGCCTGCGCTTGGGCTTCCGCTACCGTTCGGGCCACCACAATGGGTGTATCCTGGCGGCGTTTGCCATCCGTTTCGGAAATCACATACCAGGCCGGGATTTGATGTCCCCACCACAGCTGCCGCGATATGCACCAATCTTTAAAGGGCTCCAACCAAGCCCGGTAGGTTTTGGTATACCGCTCCGGTACAAAACGGGTTTCCCCTTTTGCAACCACTTCAAGGGCAGGTTCGGCCAAGGGCTTCATATTCACAAACCATTGATCGAGCAAATATGGTTCCACTACATCGCCGGAGCGATAGCAAAGCGGCAAGGCAATAAACCTGTCTTCCACCACACCCAGTTGGCCATCCGCAGCCAGGTCGGCCACCAGACGCTTGCGCGCCTCGAACCTGTCCAAGCCTTGATACACGCCCGCCAAATGATTCATGGTGGCATCGAGATTCATCACGATTACCGGTGTCAGATTATGGCGTTTGCCCACTTCATAATCGTTGAAATCATGCGCAGGAGTGATCTTAACCGCGCCCGTACCTTTTTCCGGATCCGCATGTTCATCCGCCACAATCGGAATCTGCCGATTTGTCGTGGGAATAAAAACATACTTGCCAATCAAATGTTTATAACGCATGTCGTCGGCATTTACGGCAATGGCCACATCGCCAAAAAGCGTTTCCGGCCGCGTCGTGGAAACGGTAATGAACTGAGTGGTATCTTCCACCAGCCGATAATGAATGGACCAGAAATGTCCTTTCACCTCTTTGCTTTCCACCTCTTCATCGGCCAAGGCTGTTTGCAATTTAGGGCACCAATTGATAAGGCGCGTCCCACGATAAATCAGGCCATCCTCATGTAGCCGCACAAAAACTTCCCGCACCGCTTTGGATAACCCTTCGTCCATGGTAAAGCGCAGCCGCGACCAATCGCAGGAACTGCCGAGGCGCATCAACTGATTGACAATCCTATCCCCGTATTCGTTTTTCCATTCCCAAACTTTCGCGACAAATTTTTCCCGGCCCAAATTCTGGCGCTTGACGCCCTCCTTGGCCAATTGTTTTTCCACCACGCTTTGCGTTGCAATCCCGGCATGATCGGTTCCCGGCTGCCACAAAGTTCGATACCCCTGCAGCCGCTTGAAGCGAATAAGCACATCCTGCAACGTATTATTCAGCGCATGACCCATATGCAGCGCGCCCGTTACATTGGGAGGGGGAATCACAATCGTAAAGGGCTTGCCCTCGCCAGGTCCAGGTCGGCTTTTGGGCTCAAAGGCTCCTGCCTCCCGCCAAGTGCGATACCATTTTTCTTCAATGTCCTGCGGGGTGTAACGACTTTCCATGCAATATTTCCAGGGTAGGTTTTTAAGGAATATAGGAAAAAGCCGGGCGGCTTCATCATCTGGCAGGGCATTCGGCGCCGCATCTATGTGGGCTCAGACAAGCTGGCGCAATAACTAACTTTTAGGGATTGGAATAAGCCCTGGAATTGGCCGATTCCCATATCATTATTATCAATAAATTGATCGGAATTTGACCATGGATCAGGCTGCGCACAATAAAATAGTCTCGTTTATCTGGGGTATTGCAGACGATGTGCTCCGGGATCTTTTCAGACGTGGTAAATATCCTGATGTCATCCTACCCATGTGCGTTTTGCGCCGCTTGGATGCGGTTCTGGAACCGACTAAAAATGCGGTTCTGGAAACCAAAACGATGCTCGATGCCGCTTCGATCACGGAACAGCGGGCTGCCCTATGCAAAGCCGCCGGTCAAGCCTTCTACAATACCTCCAAGTTCACCCTACGCGATCTCAAGGCCCGCTCCAGCCAACAACAATTGCTGGCGGACTTCAACGACTACCTCGACGGCTTTTCCGAAAACGTGCAGGATATTCTGGAAAATTTCAAATTCCGGAACCAGATCTCGACCCTGTCCAAAGCCGATGCCATTGGCACCTTGATCGAAAAATTCCTCAATCCCGATATCAACCTCAGTCCCAATCCGGTTCTCAACGGCGATGGTTCGGTTAAGCATCCTGCCATGGACAACCATGCCATGGGCACCGTATTCGAAGAGCTGGTCCGTAAATTCAACGAAGAAAACAATGAAGAAGCGGGCGAACATTGGACTCCGCGCGACGCCGTGCGCCTGATGGCGGACCTAATCTTCCTGCTATCGCCGATGCGGTGCAATCCGGATCTTACCTGCTCTATGATTGCGCCTGCGGTACGGGAGGCATGCTCACCGTGGCTGAAGAGCGTCTGAAGGGATTGACCGAAGCACGCGGGAAGCAGGTGGTCACGCACCTTTACGGCCAGGAGATAAATCCGGAAACCTATGCCATTTGCAAAGCCGATATGCTCCTCAAAGGCGAAGGGGACAGTGCCGACCATATTATCGGGGGCGCGGAACATTCCACCTTATCGCATGATGCTTTTCCCGCCAAGGAATTCGACTTCATGCTGGCCAATCCTCCTTATGGCAAAAGCTGGAAAAAGGATCTTGATTCCATGGGCGGCAAGGAGGGTATGCGCGATCCGCGCTTCAAGTTCAGCCACGGAACCGAGGAGGACTATTCCCTAGTCACGCGCTCCAGCGATGGTCAGATGCTTTTCCTAGCTAATATGGCTTCCAAAATGAACCATAAAACCTTGCTCGGCAGCCGTATCGCCGAAGTGCATAATGGCTCCTCCCTGTTCACCGGTGACGCCGGGCAAGGTGAGAGCAATATCCGTCGTTGGCTCATCGAAAGTGATTGGTTGGAAGCGATTATTGCATTGCCTCTGAACCTCTTTTACAATACCGGCATCGCCACCTATATCTGGGTGCTCACCAACCGTAAGCCCGCCCATCGGAAAGGCAAGGTGCAGCTCATCGATGCCTCGCAATGGTACAAACCCCTGCGCAAGAACCTAGGTAAGAAAAATTGCGAACTCTCCGAGGAAGATATCCGCCGCATTTGTGAAACCCATCAAGGTTTTAAGGAAAATGAACAGTCCAAGATTTTCCCCAATGCTGCCTTTGGTTATTGGAAGGTCACGGTCGAAAGGCCCCTGCGCCTGCATAGCCAGCTTTCCGTGAAGGCCATCGAATCTCTGCGATTTTTATCGGGCGATGAAGATATCCGTTCCCAACTTTATGAAGAAATGGGCGAATCTCTTTTCAATGACTTTGCCGGAATTCGCGAGGCATTGGAAAAAAAATTGGCGGAATGGAATGATGGGGAAGAAGAGGGTGAAGGCGAAGAAGGTGCAACCAAAAAAGGGCTTCCGGAAAAGAAAAAGAAAAAGCTTCTCGATGCCAAATCCTGGGAGCGGGACGCGCGCCTGCTTGAAATCGCTAATACGCTGAGAAAAGATTTGGGCGGCGAAGTTTTTGCAGACCATAATCTCTTTCGCGATCAAGTCGATGCCGTCTTGACCAAGCGCGATCTAAAAGTGGGAGCATCGGATCTCAAAGCCATTCTACGCGCCGTAAGTTGGCGGGTGGAAACAGCCGCGCCCGTCATCGCTAAAATTCACAAGCCCGGCAAAACTAAATCCGTGCCCAATTCCCTTTACGGTCTTTTCGAAGCCAAGCTGAATGGTAAAACCTGCCTGGTGGAATATGATACCGATTCCGATTTGCGGGATACGGAGCAGGTGCCCTTACTGGAACAAGGCGGTATTGAAGCGTTTATTCAAAGAGAGGTTCTGCCCTATACTTCCGATGCTTGGATCAATGCCGATGCCACCAAGATTGGCTATGAAGTGTCCTTCACCCGCCACTTCTACAAACCCCAGCCCCTGCGCACCTTGGCGGAAATCCGCGCCGACATTCTGGCCTTGGAAGCAGAGACTGAAGGCCTGCTTTCGGAAATCGTCGGGGCCGTGCATTGAGCACCACCGTCGAACAAATTGATCTTTGGCGGAGTACGTCCACTGAGCATCAAAGGCTCGAGTTTAAAGAGGCTAAAAGCCAATTCGACAACACTAAACTTTATCAATATTGCGTGGCCATCGCCAATGAAGGTGGAGGTCATCTTTTGCTGGGGGTGGCGGACAAACCCCCGCGATCTGTAGTGGGAACGGCCGCCTTCAATAATCCTGTTAAAATGACCGAAAAAATATTTCATGCCTTAGGCTTTCGTGTGGATATTGATGTGGTAATCCATCCCCAGGGGCGGGTGCTGGTTTTTCATATTCCTTCTCGTCCACAAGGCACAGCTTTTAGCTTGGACGGCGCGTATTTCATGCGTTCCGGCGAGGAACTGGTATTCATGAGCGATGATGTCCTCCGTAGGATTCATGCCGAAGGCATGCCTAATTGGTTGGAAGAAGCCTCCAAATCGGACCTAGATGCTCAAAAGGTTATTGATCTTCTAGATACACAGGCCTATTTTGAATTATTGAAACTCCCGTATCCCACCACACAAACGGGGGTGATTGAAAGGCTTTTACAGGAAAGGCTTATCGATGCCCATGGCGATATGTATTCCATTCGCCGCTTAGGCGCGCTCCTGCTGGCGAAAAAGTTGGAAGACTTTTCCGATCTGGTCCGAAAAGCACCTCGAGTGGTGGTTTATTCGGATATCTCGAAACTGGAAACCAAACTAGATCAGGTAGGAGCCAAAGGCTATGCCGTCGGGTTCCAAGGACTGGTTCGCTTCATCATGGGGCAATTGCCGCAAAATGAAATCATCGAAAATGCACTGCGTAAGGAAGTAAAACTGGTTCCGGAAATCACCATCCGCGAATTGGTGGCCAATGCCCTCATCCACCAAGACTTCAGTATTACAGGCGCTTCGGTGATGATCGAAATCTACAGCAATCGCATCGAGATTTCCAATCCGGGTGAACCCGTGGTATCGGTGGAACGATTCGTAGACGGATACCAAAGCCGAAATGAACGCCTGGCCGATATGATGCGGCGATTTGGGATTTGTGAGGAGAAAGGCAGCGGGGTGGATAAGGTGATTAATGCAGTGGAGGTTTTCCAATTACCCGCCCCGGATTTTCGGGTAGCTCCCAAACGCACCATGGTGACCTTATATGGCCCCAAGGAGCTGGAAGCAATGGATAGGGACGATCGGGTGCGAGCTTGCTACCAACATTGCGCCCTCAAATGGGTCATGTCCGAAAGGATGACGAACCAAAGTTTGCGGGAAAGGTTTCGGCTACCCGAAAGCAAAAGTGCCATCACATCCCAAATTATTACTCAAGCCATTGAGGCAGGAAAAATCAAGCCGGATGAAAAGGTCGGGTCATCCCGGAAATTCGCCCGCTATCTGCCCTTTTGGGCTTAAGGCTTATTTAAGCGTGACCCCTATGCCAAAGCGAGTAATCACTATAACCCCTTATATTTCAAAGACTTGCTTATTTAAGCGATTGCCTTGGGAACTGGGTTCAATCCTGAAGGAGAGACGATGATCGATGGGTTGAAGCCGTACGGGGAGTATAGTGAGTCCGACCAAGTTTGGCTCGGAAGAATTCCAAAACACTGGACCCTTTTGCCAAACCGAGCCGTTTTTGAAGAAATAAAACAGCGAAATTGCTCGGATGAACAAATGCTCTCCGTTACAATCACTCGCGGTGTTATTCAGCAACGCGCATTACTCGCCAATAGTTCTAAGAAGGATAGTTCACGCAAAGATAAGTCTGCATATAAGTTGGTATGCCCAGGAGATATCGCCTACAACAAAATGCGGGCTTGGCAAGGTTCCATTGGCGTCTCAGATCTTCGCGGTATCATCAGTCCTGCCTATGTTGTCATTCGACTCCGAAAAGAAAATAATCCACGATATTTCCATCATATATTTCGCACGCCTGCTTTTGCCAAGGAAGCTGAGAGATGGTCATACGGAATCACATCAGATATGTGGAGCCTAAGACCAGAACATTTCAAAATGATTTATTCCCCACTTCCCCCGCCCGACGAGCAAGCGGCCATCGTGCGCTTTCTCGACCATGCAAACCAGCGGATCGATCGATTCATCCGGACCAAGAAAAAAGTCATTGCGCTGTTGAACGAGCAGAAGCAAGCCATTATTCACCGGGCTGTGACGCGGGGGATTGATCCGGATGTAAAACTGAAGGACTCTGGGATTCCTTGGCTTGGGGAGATACCGGAGCATTGGGAAGTGCGAAAGATTAAACATCTGACGGAAACTATTGGTGGAATGACGCCTAATAAAAGCCAAGAAAAGTATTGGAATGGAAATATTCCTTGGGTTAGCCCCAAAGACATGAAGGTTCGCGAAATTTTTGACTCAAAAGACCATATTTCAGAATCGGCTCTTCATCAGACTGGGATTTCTCTTATTAATCCACCGGCAGTTTTAATTGTAGTCCGAGGAATGATTTTGGCTCGAACATTTCCGACGGCAATATCAATGGTTGTCATTACAATAAACCAAGATATGAAGGCAATATTAATGAAGTCGAAATTGAACCCAGAATTTTTTGTCTCCTTACTTACAGGAGTCAAAAAGGAGATTCTGGGATTAGTGGAATTGGCTGGCCATGGAACTTGTTGTCTTAGAACGGACTCATGGAACGCTTTTGAAATTCCACTGCCCCCTGTTGGCGAACAATCAGAAATCATTGATTTCTTGAAAAGACAACTTATTGGACAAAATTCACTTTTACAACGTACCGAACGCGAAATCGACCTCATACGTGAATACCGCACCCGCCTAATCGCCGACGTCGTCACCGGAAAAGTTGACGTGCGCGAGGCCGCCCGTAACCTCCCAGCCACCTCCGAAGAAATCCCCCTAGAACCCGATACGGAAGATCTAGACGAAGAATCCGAACTGGAACCCGAACCCACGGAAGCCGCCGCATGAAAACGGATACTACCGAACGCGGACTCGAAGACCTCATCCTCATCGCCATGACCGGCCGGGCCAAGCTGGAAACGCCGCCACCCGACATGTTCCAAAAATCCGCCGAGCCTTATGGTGGCACCGGTTGGCTTCTAGGCGATGCTGGCGACTACGATAGAGAAGCCTACGTAGACCTCGTTCACCTCCGCGCCTTTTTGGAAGCCACCCAACCCAAAATCGCCGCTGCCCTGGAGCTCTCCAGCGATACTCCCGTTCGCCGCAAATTCCTGGCTCGGCTTCAGGCTGAGATAACCAAGGTAGGCATCATCCAGGTCCTTCGTCATGGGCTCAAGCATGAAAAGTATACCGTGGAACTCTTCTACGGCACGCCTTCGCCCGGAAACGAAAAGGCCACCTTACTCAATGCCGCCAACCGCTTCAGCGTTTCCCGCCAACTCCGGTATAGCCGCGATGAAACCAACCGTGCCCTCGACCTGGGCCTTTTTATCAATGGCCTGCCCGTATCCACCTTCGAACTCAAGAACAGCCTTACCAAGCAAACCGTAGAAGATGCCGTGGAGCAGTACAAGCGCGACCGTGACCCGCGCGAACGTCTTTTTGCCTTTGGCCGCTGTATGGTTCACTTTGCTGTGGATGAAAACGAGGTCATGTTTTGCACCGAGCTCAAGGGCAAAGCCTCTTGGTTCCTACCCTTTAATCAAGGCTGGAATGACGGCGCGGGCAATCCGCCCAATCCTAATGGGCTCAAGGCCGATTTTCTCTGGAAGCGCATCCTGACGCCACTGGGCTTGACCGATATTATCGAGAACTATGCCCAAGTGGTGGAGCTGAAAAACGAAAAGACCGGCAAGAAAAAGTTTGTCCAAATCTTTCCCCGCTTTCATCAGCTGGGCGTGGTACGGGCGCTTTTGACTGATGCCGCCGCCCAAGGGGCGGGACGTAAATACTTGATCCAACATTCGGCGGGTAGCGGAAAAAGCAATTCCATCGCTTGGCTGGCCCATCAACTGATTGGTGTCCATAAGGACGGCAAAGCGGTTTTCGATTCCATCGTCGTCATCACCGATCGGCGTATTCTGGACAAACAGATTCGTGATACCATCCGGCAATTCGCTCAGGTGGGCGCTACCGTGGGCGCGGTGACCGAAGGATCCCAACAGCTGCGCGAGTTCATCGAGAGCGGCAAGAAAATCATCATCTCCACGGTGCAAAAATTTCCTTATATCCTTGATGAAATCGGATCGGATCAGCGCACCCGCAACTTCGCGTTACTCATTGATGAAGCCCATTCCAGTCAAGGTGGGAAAACCTCCGCCGCCATCAGTGGCGCTCTGGGTGAGGCGGGGGAGAGGCCTGAGAAGGACGAGGACGAAACTCCGGAAGACAAAATTAACCGGGTGATGGAATCGCGCAAGTTACTGACCAATGCCAGTTATTTTGCCTTTACCGCGACGCCTAAAAACAAAACCTTGGAAATGTTTGGGGAACCGCAGCCTGCGGATGCGGAAGGCAAGGTCAAGCATAAGCCCTTCCATACCTATACCATGAAGCAGGCTATTCAGGAAGGCTTCATCCTGGACGTGCTCAAATGCTATACCCCCGTGAACAGCTATTATAAGCTGGTGAAAACCGTGGACAGCGATCCCGAGTTCGACACCAAGCGCGCCAAGAAAAAACTCCGCAAGTATGTGGAGAGCCATGATCATGCCATCAAACTCAAGGCGGAAATCATGGTGGATCATTTTCATGAGCAGGTGATGGCGCTGAATAAAATCGGCGGCCAAGCCCGGGCCATGGTCGTCTGCGCCGGCATCGAAAGGGCCATCCAATATTTCCATGCCTTCCGCGAGTATTTGAAGGAGCGCAAAAGCCCGCATCAGGCCATCGTCGCCTTTTCCGGTGAGGTGGAATATGGCGGTCTTAAAATGACGGAATCCACTTTGAATGGGTTCCCAAGCAATGATATCGCCGACAAGGTCAAGGAAGACCCCTATCGGTTTTTAATCTGCGCGGATAAGTTCCAAACCGGTTACGACGAACCTTTACTGCATACCATGTATGTGGACAAGCCCTTATCCGGCATTAAGGCCGTGCAAACCCTGTCGCGGCTCAACCGCGCACATCCGCAAAAGCATGATGTCTTCGTGCTCGATTTCATGAATGATACCGAAACCATTACCTTGGCCTTTGCCGATTATTACCGGACCACGGTACTGAGCGAAGAAACCGATCCCAACAAGCTGCATGACCTTAAGGCTGCTCTGGACAACCATCAGGTTTATGATCATGAAAAAATCGACCAATTCGTCACCCTTTATCTATCTGGAGCGTTGCGGGAAAATTTGGATCCCCTTCTCGATAGTTGCGTTGATGCCTATAAGGATCATCTGGATGAAGACGGCCAAGTGGATTTCAAAGGCAAGGCCAAAACCTTCACCCGCACCTATGATTTTCTTGCCTCGGTGCTACCTTATACCAATGCCGATTGGGAAAAACTGTCCATTTTCCTCAATTTCCTCATCTCCAAATTGCCAGCACCGATTGAGGAAGATTTGTCTAAGGGGATTCTCGAAGCCATCGACATGGATAGCTATCGCACGGAAAAACAGGCGGCTATGCGCATCCAATTACCGGACCAAAATGCAGAAATAGCACCCATTCCGACCGAAGGCGGCGGTCGAAAATCCGAGCCGGAAATGGACCGACTGAGCAGCATCCTGAAAACCTTTAACGATAATTTTTCAACTCTATTTTCCGATGCCGATCGTGTTGGAAAACGTATCCGTGAGGAAATTGCCCCTAAAGTGGCTGCCGATCAAGCCTATCTCAATGCTCAGAAGAACACGCCAAATACTGCTAGACTCGAACACGATAAAGCCCTGCAAAACGTGATGTTGGGATTTCTGAAGGATGACACCGAGGTCTACAAACAATTTGTGCAAAACGATTCTTTCCGCAGGTATGTTACGGATATGGTTTTCAATATGACCTTGGGGCAGAAGCCGATTGCTCAAGGGTTCGGTCTTGCCTGAATACTTTTTACTAAAATTTTTATGAACCCAATGCAAGTCAAAGTCAACGGCGAAAAAGCCGACCTGGAATCCGGTCTCAATTTGTTGCAGCTGCTCCAGCACTATAAATTGAAAATGGAAATGGTAGTTGTGGAACTCAACCGCCTCGTACCCAGTAAAGCCGAGTATGCCAGTATTATTCTAAAGGATGGCGACGAAGTCGAAATCGTGAAATTTTTGGGCGGTGGTTAAATCACCCACGCGCCGCCCATTTTCAATTTTAATTTCCATCTGAAGGGATCAGGTCCAAATCCAATTTGTCAATGACAATTTGAGCGTCCTTGGTATTCACGGAGCGGATAGCCGCCGCATAGAGAATGTGGTTTGAGGCTATCAATGAAGGCGAAGCGAAGGGTTCAGCGGAAATACATTCGGACGACATTCGCCTTAATGTTACCTGCAATCCACGAGCATCTTCTCGCTCCTCAAATACTACGACATGGGCTCCCGTGACGGTTGTGGCAAATACGGCCAAAAACGGATCTGTTGAAACAGCATCAAATTCAAATACTAACAGGTCGCCGAACGGTGCGTTTCCCATTGCGACCTTATTGAATTCAGCATCCAGGTGGATCATATCCACATAACCCGGCATGAGTAACTTTCCAGATCCCGTTCTACGCTCAGCATGAATAGGCTCGGCACCCGCTGCCAGTACCTTCACGAAAAGTAAATAACCCGATCTGTTACGCACCAGCCTGGCATCGACGGGGACGCCTCGCCATTCGGCTTCAATAGTTTTGTGTTTGGCAAAGGACTGTGCTGAATTGGGTTTAAATACCACAACTTGAGCTTCACCATCAAGTAATGCGATGGCTGCGATGGGTAAGTTGGAAACAGTATCGGCCTTAAGGAAATGGGGCGCGCCAAAGACACCAAAGGGTGTTTGCTCGTTTACAGTTCCAATTTCAGCATGCTTCGAGTTGCGAAAGGACAAATAAGAAACTGCACTTCCCGCCAATGTCCATACGGCCGAAGCAGATCCGTCGGCAAGAATGGTCGCATCCCAATCAGGTAACGGGCCGGGAATACCTGCCAACTCTGGCAAGGGATGGGCTGTGGAAAGAACCGATTTAAATTCGCTTGTTGAGGTGTCTTGGATCAAGTTTGAAAGCGAAAGAACCAGTTTACCCTCGTTATCATGAGCAGCAATTATTTGCGGTCCATCCACACTGGTCAGTCTTATGGCCGTCAATGAGGTATCCCCAAGCCCGGGAATACTTCCTTGAGCGATGGGTTTAAGTTTAAATTCCATAGTCTTGTTCCTCGCCGCGAATCGAGGCATAGTACAGCCTATTGCCATCAGCAAAAATAGGACTAAAATTGCCGCAGGTGAGTTCCTGAATCTGAGCATGTAATCCTCTGCAGCTTAACTGAAGAACGTTTGGTTTAGGTAGTTCATGCATAGCGGGTGTAAAGTATAGGTTTTGTAGTCCTATCACGTGGAATATTCACTGTATCTCCCACCATAATTTTGTCCGCAGTAACTCGTGTAGTCTTTAAATGATGATTATAGGGATGATCGAAAAGTTGTACGACCGAAGCAACCGTATATGCCAAAGCAATATCTGCGATAGTCTCACCGGCCGTAACTGTATGGGCAATAAATCCTTCCGCGCACTCTTCAGAAATAAATTGTTTTGTTCCATCCAATTGGGTGAATTGGATTCCAGTGGTAATTCTGCCGATTCCAGCAATGGCGCCATCTTCATAGGCTCGCTGTGAGAGGATTGGACCAGCGCCATACGATGGGTCGTAAATTTTTCCGTCATGCTCTACTACAACGTGGTCGCCAAAATCAAATTGTGGGTTCGTTTTGCCCTGGCCTGCCAGGCCGTTCTGCTTTATGCACTCAGTATCCCCCTTATGCGTATAGCCCGCCTTTGCGTTGGCCGTGCCTGCACCTGCGAATGTACAGTTCTTAACCAAAAAACGATTGTAAATATCCGGTTTGAGATCGTAGGGGCGGAAAAATAGGAGTTGCTTACCACTCGAGATTCCGTGGATTTTGAAAAGGTGGATTAAGAGATTTGCCCATCCCCCGCAGCGCCCGGTTCCGTCAGGTCGACTGAGAATGCCGCGAGTACTGTATACGGAGGGCTCGGTTTGATCTCCAGAAGTCTTCACACCAAATTTGTAGTAGGACAAACGAACTCCGTCGCCTTTGCGTACCATGCCTCTGCCATCTCCAGTACTATTTGCAAATGCGGTAAAGGCGGCTGGAACAAAGGTATTTTCTGTTAATTGACCCGCCGCGGCCCGACAGGAAACGTCAAGCAGGGTCCAATAGGCTTTCGTGCCGACTACGGGCGCGCCTAACGTCACATACAGTGTTTGCACCGTACTGCCAATTGCCGACCAGGTGACGCCGTCTGAGCCCAACATGGACCAGTCGAGAGTCATTGCATCGTAAATGGCTACACCCATTGCTAAGGCGACATCGCAACTAATGGCCTTCACCTCAACTGTTTTCTTTCCCGCTTGTATCTTGGCAATAGCCTCCCAGGTGAAAACCTTGCCACCCAATGTGGATACCGCTTTTATTTTTACGTCTTCATCATCGGTGGAAACTGTCGTGACGTTTAACGTGGCGTCTACTTTAATCTTACTTCCGGCTGCGTAACATATTGGATTTTGTTTCGCTCTTCCTTTTTCCCAACGGCGCGATAAGAGCTTGTCGATGCGGGGCGTTCCATCCTCAACGACAGAAATCGCATTGAATTGAATAAGCTGCACCTCAAGTACAGGCCATTGACAGATATGAAGATCGGCAACTAGCGTTTTTGGAATATCTTGTTCGAGGGTTACACTTATTTTTGCATCGCGAGCGGTTGTTAAGTCTATAAGCTTTTCGTTTTCAGATGCACCAGGAGCGCCTTCGCTCCATTTTAAAAGGTCCCACACGTCTTTTTGATTCGGATCGGTGGTCACCGTCACCTTGGCAGTACCTGGGGTGGAATACGTTTTCCAGTGCAAATCGCGATCTGTAAGTTTGATAGGCAAATCACAGGTAATTGCGGTTAGATCATAGATTTCCAAACTTGTTTTTTCTGAAATTTCTTCAACTGAATCCCGATGGCACTTTGAGCTGACTACCGGTTCTTGCTTAGAAACAACTTGCTTGGTTTGGTTTTTGCGTTTCTCTTTTTTGGGTATGCACATAATGAACTATCCGCCAGTGAGGCCGAATGCGAGGTATTTCCTGGCCTCGGTATTGAGTTGCGTCGCAGCCATTTCACCGTTGCCTTGGACGGGATGATTGAGCGCATGGTTCGCCCAAGTAAATTGAGGATCTTTCCTAAATCCTAGGCCCAACATAAAGGCCGTTGCAGTATATATACCTAGGCCATAAGCGGTAAGTAGTCCATGGCTTCGACCGTCAGCAACTGCGCGTTGAAATGAAGCTGTGATGGACGAGGTTCCGGCAAAGGCTGCCTTCTGTGGATAGAGCGAAGAACAAATGTCGCAAAGAGCCTGAGGGAGACCGATGTCGGATAGTTTTCGGAAGGCATTGACATCGAAATCACGAAAACGTATTAGGGCACGAATGAGGCTCTCATTCTCGTCACCTGCTATATGGTCAAGGTAATCCATGGTGGCAGCATGGAGTTGCAATAATTTTTCACGGTCTCCAGCAATTCCTGGTCTAAGGGGCGCGTCCAAATAGCGTGGCACCCAATGCAGCAGGGGATCTTCATCGAAAAACGAGCCGAGCATCATCATTAAGCAGAGGTATAAGAAGACATCCGCTTCGCTATTAAAACCAAAACGACTCGCGCGCAATACCCCCAGCTTAATAATTTCCCGAACCTGAGTTGAACCTAGGAATTCGCATTGGCGTGGGAAGGCTTCGATTAAATGGTTTTGCAGACGCCCTTCGAATTGCGACCTAATCGACTCGCCAAGCGCTTGCACTTGCATGTCTCGAATAACCAACACGATTTACCTCTCCAACTTTACCGGTATTCTACCAGTTGAACATTAGTAAAATAGGCGTCGATGATTTGCTTAAAACTTTGATTCGCTTTAGCGCGGGCGATGGCTCCCATTTGGCACAGGCCCACTCCATGTCCGAATCCCCGTCCCTCGGCCGTTACCTGGCCATCGACCATTCTCACGTCAAACGAGGCGCTAGGCAAAATTTTATTTTCGTTCGCGGAGGGTCTTAAAGCCCAGCGAACCTTGTCTCCTTTGACCAGGATCGGCCCGCCATCCGTGTTGATTTTAAGAACTCGAATACGACCACAGGTGGCTCGGGTAGTGACCTCAAGGCTTTTGATGCGACTAAAACCAGGGACATCATTTACGCCTGCAGATTTTAGATTTCGTTTGAGTATTCCCGCGAGCTGTATTTGATTCCAATTCTCCGTCCAGGAAGAATACTTGGAGGCGCGACAAAAGGCTTGGCCCTTGTCATCACTGTCTGAACGCGAAAGCAGGTAGGGAACGCTCTCACCTCCCCACACCTCATGTTTACTGGCCGTGTGGCCACCGCAGGTTGAAAAGTAATAGCATTGGGCTAAGCTATCCCGGTATAAAACGGCCATGCTTCTGGTCTCCCAAACAGCACGGTCGCTCAGCAAGTATTCGCCTTTTACGCCTTTGTAAACTTGGTCCTGGACATCGCTAAAGACGTGAAAGTCGCGGTTGCCCGGGTGTAGCATGCGTTTGTAGGCATAGGTGCGGGCGACAACTGCTAAAGCTTTTAGCGCTTCCAAGGATCCGCGGTCTACGGTGCCGAGTTCATAAGGCAAAACGCCGCGAAGGTAGTCTTCCACACCCAACACATTGATGGCTACAATACCTCCATCGGTTTGTCCCAACAAATGCATACCACCTCGGTAAACGGAGCCATTCAAATCGATGAGGTTAAACCGATTAACGGAAATCAATCTGAGTCGTGTGGATGTGGTGGTTGCTAGGGTTTTGCCATTTTGGCTAAGTTCAAAACCAAGGTTTTGGCGACGGATTAGCATCGCTCCACGCACAGTCACAAGCTTAGTGGCAGTCCAGGAGCGCAGGGCAGGGTTAGGTTCTAGGGTGACACTTTCGCTCAGAATTTGCAACTCTCCGAGTGAATACACTGAAAGAGTGCGGGCATCGCGGCTTAACAAAACTCGAATCTTATCGGGTAAATCCTTGGGGCGAGGCTGAGTTCGGATTCCGTCGGGAAGGGGTATCGGCGAAGTTACCAATGAAGAAGAGTCGGATGAAACAGGCGGACTGGACCAGCCACCAGTGCCTAGTGAATGGGTGGCATAGGTGGAATCCGTGTCAGAACCGGTCCGGTCAGAATCATGAATGGGATCGGGGTCCCATGCCAGCGTATCTTCAACTTCAGGATAGGGTAGGGAAATGGGCAAATTGCGGCTTGGTAATTCAATTGGCTTGACTGGGGCTGTAGCACAAGAAAAAATAAAGCTGAGGAGGCCTAACCCAAGCTGCGCGATTCCTAGTCTTCTAATGCGCAGAGAAAGTATCACCTTGGGGCCGATTTTGATTCCTTGGAGAGTTTCTGGAGTTTCACCTCGTTTAATGTCCTATCCGCATCGGAAATCTTATCGACGAAGAGTACTCCGTTAAGGTGATCGATTTCATGTTGGATGCAGCGGGCCAGCAGCCCGGAAATGTTTTTAAGGACCACCTTTTTCCCATCCTGCCCACGCGCCTCTACCGTAATGGTTTCCGGTCTTTCCACTTCCGCCCAAATGCCGGGTACCGACAGGCAACCTTCCTCTGCCCCTACCGGATTGCTCGAGGTTATCACCACGGGATTAAAGAGATAATACGGCTTTCGCTCCTCTTCTTCCGAAGTAATATCCACCACAATTAATCGCAGAGATTTGCCTACCTGAGGCGCAGCCAAGCCGACTCCGGCGGAATCGTACATGGTTTCCAGCATATCTTCGGCTAGTTTGACCAGTCCGGGTGTGATGGCGCCTACATCCACGGCACGTTTGCGGAGCACCTTTTGGCCGTATTTGTAAATGGGCAATATCATAAAGTGCTCGCTGTGACAGTCGTTTAGAGTTAGGCTTTTTCTTTGGCTTCTACCGGTTCATCAACAGCCTTTTGAATGGCGCTTTTGTTGAAATCGATACGTACATTATCGGAAAACTTAAGCGTAATGAGATTCTCTTTGATGGCGGCCACTTCCCCATACATGCCTGAATGTGTCAATACCCGGTCACCCTTTTTGAGTGAACCAAGCATTTTAGTCATGGCTTGCTGTTCTTTTTTCTTGGGCAAAAAGATCATGAAATAAATTATCAAAATCATAGGTCCAAAAAAGAGCAGGTCTTTAATGTCGAAATTCATGCTGGGGTCCAGTCGAAAGTGTTAATAAAGGCAAAAATAACCGAAATAATATAGTAATTAAGGCTCTTGGGGGTTTTCGAGGTCAAGAATCGGTCACATTTACGCCTTCGTGCGTCCCGTTCTTGACGCCACCCCTCGCCGCGCCAATAATTTCACATATGACCATGCTTTATCCCTATCCACCCAACCCGGAATACGCGCCTTGGTCGATTGGACAAGACGTCGCGTCTCGCGAGGAAACCAAGTACAATTTCCTCAATACGGAAGCGCTGGTGGCCTATTTCAGCCAATGGTTGGAACATGATTATATCCTTTCCTTAGTAGCGCATGAAAAACAGGTTTTTGTCGTGCGCAAGGAAGTATCACTGGAAGAGACTCGATTGCAATTTTTAAAAAAATGTGAAAACTCATTGCTTAAAATCCTCACCGAAATCCAAAACGGCCGTTCCCAGGATTGGGGATACCGCTCCCAATAGGTATCCTTACCCCTTTCCCGTCAAGAAGAATAATGTTATTCTGCTCCTACCTTGACCACTGTGAATACA
>JAYTHY010000031.1:0-14871 GCA_043732185.1 Fibrobacteria bacterium | reverse complement strand
CTGCTGGAAATCATCGAGGAAATGACTACTATCAACATGGGGCTCTTGAAAAATGACGCCATTGGGTAACTGAGTGGGGGTTTCCGAAAGGCATTGCGTTTAAACCACATTCCGAGAAGTTGCAATTGTTCGATTCAATAATCATACGCCTAATACTAAACACAAAATTTTCCACTGTCAAATACCTTTATGGGTGACACTAAAATCAATGCCTTACGGAAATTCATGATTTCCTGATTTCCCATTGGATTTCTCCTTTTTGATATTCGTTTTGCAAAAGTCTTGTTAATTTGATGACAGGCTGCCGGACTTATCGAGGACATGTTCTTTTCCTTTGTGGTTTAGTGGCTTGGACCTTGGTTCCCTTCCTCACCTTGTCCTCAATCTTGGCCCAGGTTTTAGGAGTAACACGTCACCCAACATTGCCCGTAGCCAGCAGATATTCTTGCAACCCTTTAATGTTTTCTGGAAGCTGATCTCAAGAACTGGATTTACTTGCGATTGGGCCTCCACCACTCGGTATTACAGTCAATTTCAAAAAGAATTCCCACCATTCGATTACGGTAACCGACCTATCTGGTCGAATCCTGCATAAGGAATCCGGCAGCCTGGCTAAGTTATATAAATTTTCAAATCGCTTCTAACCCATTATGTTATGGGAGAAGACTCATATTGTGGTAGGGGAACGCATAGAAAAGCTTGCCTTGCTCTAACTTAGAGAAAGTGAAATTGCCATTCTACTTGTCCTTCTAGGCAGGATAGGTTCTAAATTATTGGCAATCCAATGGACTAAAAATCCATCTTCATTGGAAGCGGCGTTTTACGCATCGATTACGGCATTTAAAATTCCAGGTAAGTGCTAAATTGGCATAATGGCCAACGCGATTTCCATCAAGCCCCGTCAAAATTTGTGGATCTTAGGTCCGGGCCGGGACCTGGGCTTATTCATCTTTCCCCAACTTCTAATCATTCCATTGGTCTTAGCCCTTAAGAACTGGGTCAGCCTGGATAATTTAAGTATTTGGGTACTTGGTATCGGCGGCTTTGGGCACCATCTGCCTGGTTTTATCCGGGCGTATTCCGATCCAGAATTATTCCGTCAATTTCGCAGCCGCTTTATAATTGCGCCAATCTTCTTGACCCTTTTTTGTGGTCTATTTGCATATTTGAAACTGGATGCCGTTGATTTTGCATTGGTGGCATGGGGAACCTGGCACGGTGCCATGCAGGTGAATGGTTTCTTTAGGATTTACGATGCCAAGGTAAAGTCATTTGCTAAGGCCACATCCACTTTGGACTGGCTCATGTGCCTCGCCTGGTTCGGCTTGGGCGTTTGGCATTCCCCGGTAAAATCCTTCACCTTTTTTTCGCACTTCTATATCTCTGGGGGGCCGCTGATTCCGTCGGCAGGATATGTTGGTTTCCAACATCTGTGGGAAATTGGAACTGGCTTGATTACCCTGGCGTTTCTAGTAAATGCAGCCTGGCAATGGAAGAATGGCTGTCCTCCCAGTCCAATTAAATTACTCAGCATGGCAGTGGCATTTTCATTTTGGTGGTACTGCATGGTGAGTTTGAACAATCTGATATTAGGCATTGTCATGTTCGAGTTTTTCCACGATATCCAGTACAACACCATCGTCTGGATGTTTCAACACCAGCGGGTGGCAAACGGGTTCAGTTCAAGTAAGGTGGAGCGATTTCTGTTCCAACGTGGAACCTGGCGTATTTTGTTTTACCTGGCCATAATAGCGGCATACGGGTATATCGGCGTGGTTACCTCTTATGTGGATTTCAACCTGCCGGAAAAAATGACCACCGGAGAAAGTGCTTCGAAATGGATGCTTCGTGTCTTGGCCGTGTCCGCCTTCCTGCATTTCTATTATGATGGATTCATCTGGAGGATGAGGAACTCCAACACCCGTAAAGGCTTAGGGTTGGAGGATGCGTCCAAAAATCCGGTGCTAGAATTTCGGCCCACTAGCGGACTGCGGCACGCCTTGCTGTGGTGCCTCTTTGTAATCCCCTTGACCGCACTCGGAGTTTCCCAATACATGGGCCGCGGCCCGGATGCCAAGGCTATGTACTTGAATATTACTGAAAACATACCCGGCAGTTGGCTGGCTCACTTTTTTACCGCAACTTATTTCAAGATCGACGGCAAGCGGGGCATGGCCATTTACCATTACCAAAAAGCCATTGAAAATAAACCTGAATTTCCCATGAATCACATGCTTTTGGCGGACCTGCTTTTCAACGATGGTCGCATTGAGGAATCCAAGGAGCAGTATCGGCAAACGGTGGATTTGGAGCCAGACAATCTTGAGGCTAGGAACAATCTGGGGTACCTCTATTTGCGCACTGGGCAACCCTTACAAGCGGAAGATCAATTTCGATCCGCGCTTGCTGAGGATTCACTTGGTCCGGATCTCGTTTTCGGTATGGCTTCGTCGCTAATGAAACAGAATAAATTTCCGGAGGCGGAAAGATATCTGGAGCAAAGCCTCAAACTTAACCCGAATCATGCCGAAGCGCTGAACCTCATGGGTCAGCTCCGCGAAAATCAGGGCAAGCACACGGAAGCCCTTTCGCTATTTCAACGGGCCGTTGATGCAGATTCGGGAAGCGTTCCAGCAAAGGCAAATTTAAAGGCGGCGGAGAATAAGCATTAGCTGCTGAATTCCAAGCTGCGTTCCAGTTCTCATCCATCCGGCTTGATAGCGGTATTCAAAAGGTTTAAATTAAAGGAGGTACTTACATGAGTTTGGCAGGAATCGGTTTAGATAAATTGAATGAACATGTTGATTTCAAAGCGGTTGAATTGCGATTTCGCCATAAACTCTTGAAAGGTAATTTTGCCGTTCTACCTACACGACACGGAACGCATATTTTTGCACTCTTGGGAAAAGTCAATGGAATCAAGAAAATCATGACAACCCAAACGCTTTTTGGATTGCACTATATCGACTATGAAAACCATGATCTTAAATTCGATCCCTCAATCCATGCAGAAAATTCCTCCGACTGGTTTCAGAGCCAGGCAAAGATGAATGGCTTTAAGGCTGTAAAGCAGTTTATCAGCTGGTAGAACCCGGTCGGGTGCCTCTAATGAGGGGGGAAGGCTTGCAATTTTATCCTGCCAACCCTTATAATCTAAGGTGCTCCGCTTTCCATGCGGGTGGGTGAAAGGAGCCCATGACTCCGTCTAAAGTTTTGTCTTTTTTTCTCGTACTGCTTTTCTGGCCAAATTTAAGCTGGACAGAAGCGACTCCTTTACCAAAATATGTGCCTGCGTCGATTCGCGCCCCGGATTTAGATCTTGCCAACGATTTGGGCCGGGACTCCGTCACATACACAAATGCAGGCCAGGTGGGTGTTGATATTTCTTATCGCCCTTGGGTGTATTGGGGCTTAGGACTGGCGGTGGTGGGAGGAGGAATCACCTTCTTGATTCTGGAACAATCAAAACCAACCCCCACGAAATAAGCCGTTCAAGTAGTGTACGTTCCGAAAAATCGAGGTCAAATTTGAACCTTTAGCGTGTTGACATTTAAAATCAACAGTTTTCTCAACCTAGCACCCCATCGGTTAAATAATTGGGTTTATATTGAACAAAAATTGGGGCTCCGGTTCATGCTGTTGATATTTACTTCAAATTCACAAGATCGTGTCATGCCATGAACAGCATGACACCGAATGTTTTTGAGTATCTAAATTACAGTACGTTTTTAAAGGATTTCTACGACCATCGGAAAATTCATAACATCTTTTTTTCCTATCGCTATCTAGGTAAAGCATTGAACCTGGATGCTGGTTTCTTGGTAAAAGTGATGCAAGGCAAGCTGGCCTTACCCGAAAAATGCATTGGCCCGCTTATCAAGATTTGTGGTTTTGAAGGTCGCGAAGTCGAATACTTTCGGGAACTGGTGCTTTATGGGCGTGCCAAGACACCTAAGGATATCAAACTCCACTTCGAACGCCTCATAGGCATCCGGGATCTCGAACCCAGGAAGGTGGAAATAGCCCAGTATTCTTTTTATCAAAAATGGTACCATTCCGCTATCCACAGTCTGCTGCTTTTCCATGAATTCAAGGGAGACTTTAAAGCTTTAGCTGCCAAAATGAGTCCGCCGATTTCGGTTAAAGAGGCCAAGGAGTCTATACATTTGTTGGAAGACTTGGGCTTTATCCTCAAGCAGGAAAATGGCAAATATGCGGTGCAGGACGCGCGCATCACGACGGGTGAGAAATGGCAATCGGTGGCCATTCGCAACTTCCAGGAAGAATGTTTAAACTTAGCGCGAGAATCCTTGACGCGCCATTCCAAGGAATTGCGGGATATTTCCACCGTCACCATGACGCTCTCTTCCAAAAATATTGAGGAAGTTCGGGCGCGGATAAAGGAATTGCGTCAATCGCTTTTGCATTTGCATTCTGAAGGAGACGATCCGGATTCTGTCTACCAAGTTAATATTCAGGTTTTTCCTTTGACTCAAATTGAAAAAGGGAAGCCATGAAAATCAGAAACATAGGTTTGCTGCTTGGCCTAGTGACACTACTCATGGCACTGTTTGGCAATGGCTGTGAGTTCGTGGGAGGATCAACTGGCGGTTCGGAAACAACCAATGGCCTGGCAGGTAACATCAAGGATGAAGGTGGCCGGCCGGTGGTTTCTGCCTCGGTAATTTTATTACCGGAAACCTACAATCCTATTCCTGGCAAGGATTCACGGCCGCTTCAGCGCACCACAACCGATAAGCTTGGGCACTATCGTTTTAGCGGCATTGCGGGTGGGGTTTACAATTTGGAAGCCCGGGACACGGTGCGCCAACTGCAATTATTAATTCAAGGTATTCCGATCGATAGCGGATTGCCACCTCTATCCGCGGATGGGATTGTCAAAATTTCCGGCTCCTTGGAGATTCCTTTTACCGATCGTTATTTACCGGAAAACGCACAAGCCTATGTCCCGGGTACTACTTATCATACCTTTACCACTTCCAAAGTGAATATGCAAGGGAACTTGGTTTTGGAAAATCTATCCGCCGGTCTCTACACAAAAATGTTGGTCATGTCGCCGGACCTTCCGAATGGCGGCCCAATTTCTATCAGTAATAATTTCCATATTGGCGCTGGCGTCGCAACCAAATTAACGCCTCTGCAAGACTGGCAGTATTCCACACGAATAAAATTGGATCCTTCGGGGATAGTTGGGCCATTGGTTGATGCCGTGGATCATTATCCGTTATTGGTGCGATTAAATTCTCAGAACTTTGATTTTTCCCAAACACGTGGAAGCGGTGAGGATATTCGATTTACCCGGGAAGATGGAACCCGTTTGCCGCATCAAATAGAACGCTGGGACGTGCCTGGAAAATCGGCCACTATTTGGGTGCTTGTCGATACCCTTCCAAGACGTACGGTGGACACCTCGGTCACCATGCATTGGGGCCGCATAGACGCCGTGGACATTTCCAAAAGTGGCCAGGTATTCGACACGGCGCAAGGGTTTTCGTCTGTCTGGCATTTTTCCGAAGAGTCCACCTTATTGGCAGGCGGTTATCGTGACGCGACAGTCAATGCAAATCATGCAACTGCTTCAGCACCGAATACGTTAAGTCAAGTACCGGCGGTGGCTGGGATGGGCAAACAATTTGTCGATGTGGGCGGACAGCTGGTCGCGCCCCTTGCCGCAGACATGGCAGGAAATTCCAGCTTCACAGTTACCTTTTGGATGAATTATCAAGTGGCTCCCATGCGGACAGGGGTGCTTTACTTTGGTCAACAAGAAACAAATTTGGGTTTTCACTTTCTTGTCAAAATGGACACTATGACTCAGTTCGGGCCTTGGGACCTCTCTCCTGTCTCCGGTGTTGACGTGGCCTCTATGCACCAGAACACTTTCAATCTGGCGCCCTATGTAGGCAAATGGGTACACGTGGCCACAGTATATGATGCCGCCAAACAAACGCTTTCCAGTTATATCAATGGTGAATTTGTGGTTGTCAATTCGTTGCCTCCCATGAACATCCAGGCTGCTGGCGGGGTTCATTTTGGCAGCGAAATTCAGAACCAATCAAACTTGCGGGGTGTTTTGGATGAAGTGCGTTTTTACCATCGTGTGCTGCCGGAATCTTGGATTCGGATGGAGTATGCCACGCAGAAGGAAAATTCCACAATTATTTCTTTGCACTAACGGACACTACTTTATTGCGGCATCGCTTTTGCGCTGCCATGGAGGTTGAATGCGATTTTTAATCAGTCTAACTATTTCGATGTGCATGTGGACATCGATTACAGCCCAAACCAGCATGGCTTGGGATAAGCGGAAGCTTGATAACAATTCCAATGATGCCTGTACATTCGGAGACTTTAATAAGGATGGGGTTTTAGATCTGGCTTGTGCAGATACCTGGTACGAGGCGCCTAACTGGGTAAAACATGTTTATCGATTAAATGGTCATGACGACATGCTTTTGGCGATGGATGTAGATGGGGATGGCTGGACCGATCTGATTGAAGCCAATGAAGGTCCCGGAGTCTGGTATCGTAATAATCATTTGACTACAGGTATGTGGGTTATTTCCGATTTGGGCGGATTAGGTGCGCATAGCGGGCAACTTTGGGATGTCGACGGCGATGGAAAAGCGCGTGAATTGGTTACGGACCTAGTTGACGGCCCATCTATTTGGGCAGAGTTTACGGGTGGGAAGTGGGTAACTCATACTGTGTCTACTGTGCCACACAACTGGGGTGCTGGTGTCGGTGACGTCAACGGCGATGGCCGTCCCGACATTATTCGGCCCGATGCGTGGATTGAAGCCCCTGCTGATCCCCGTAATGGAAAATGGATCGAACATCCCATCGCAATTGGTGCGATTGAGAATCAACCAACCGTGCAAGTCCAACCTTTGACATTTGTGGAGCGCATTCATGAAATCCGCAATAGTATCGGGCAGCATGGACACACTGTGGAGATTTTTGTTCAGGATGTAAATGGGGACGGCCTCAACGACCTCATTGCCAGCTCAGCCCATCGGATGGGCTTGATGTGGTATGAACAAGTTCGAAAGGGATCTATCATAACCTTCAAAGAGCATGTCATAGATGGGGAGCTCAGCATCATGCATACCCTACATCAAGCGGACATGGATCGAGACGGCGACCTTGATTTGGTTACGGCAAAACGCTGGCGCGGGCATGGTAAAGATGAGGATCCTTTTACGGAAACTCCATTATACGTCGTTTGGTACGAATTCACTAAGGGCGTCGCTCCCTATTGGAAGCGACATTTTATCACCCACGGAGAAGGTATCACTGCGGGTACCCAAATAGCTATTGGGGATTATGATAAGGATGGAGACAGCGACATTGCAGTGATTGGGCTAAATACGGATGGTCAAGGCGGCGGGCCATGGCTATTTACCAACAGGCTTGGACAATTGACAAAGGTAGATGAAGGGCCCGGGGCGGGCAGCACCCTCACTTGGAGGAAATGGCACATTGACTCCTTACCCAGCCAGGCCGCCACGTTCGGCGACTTTAACCATGATGGCAAGATGGATATTGCCGCGGGAGATTATTGGTACCAAAATCCGCTTTGGACCAAACACAGGTTTCGAACCATGGATGGAGTTATTGATGCACAGGGTTATGGGTCCAAAAAACAGGACGGAGCGTTGTCCGCTTTGGATGTGGATGAAGATGGACGAATGGATTTGGTAGCTGGAAGTAGACAAGCCGGACTCATCTGGTATAAAAATCCTAGTGTTGAGACAGGAAATTGGGTGGCGACTACTGTAGATAGCGCCGGGAATTATGAAACGGGTGGACTTTGGGATGTCGACAAAGACGGAAAAAACCGTGAAATACTTTCTTCGGGTGAACTGGCCTCGGTGCGATGGTGGGATGTTAAAGCAGGCGTCTGGACTTCGCATACTATTGCCACTGACCTTTGCGATTTGGGTGCAGGCGTGGGGGATCTAAATGGCGATGGAAGACCTGATCTCATTCGGCCAAATGCCTGGTATCAGGCTCCGGTAGATCCTGTCGGTGCCTGGGTTAAACATGTAACAGCAATGGGCGCATTGGATGACCGTCCATTCGGTACACCGGTAATGGGGTTTCCCACCCTTTTGCCTAAAGGTCCGGATTGGTTAGGCCGAAATGAGCGAGGTGCCTACGGACATACAGCCCGCATCTTTACTTATGACGTCAACAAAGATGGACGTATGGACATCATCACCAGTTCGGCCCATCGAGTGGGAATATCGTGGTGGGAGCAACTGGCCGATGGAAATTACGATCAACATGTAATTGATGCGTCTTGGTCCCAGGCCCATGCACTCGGTTTCGCTGACATGAACAGCGATGGAATTCCCGATTTAATCAGCGGAAAATGTTTTAAATGCGAGGGCGACAATGATCCCATGCCTGATGGCGATTTGTTATTGGTCTGGTACGAACTTAATCCGGGCAAACCTTTCCCTTGGATCAAGCATGTGATTTCGTCCAACGAGAATATTGGTGCTGGAGCGGACTTAGGACTGGCTGATTTTGACGGCGATGGAGATATGGATCTCGTAGTTACGGGGAAGAATGGCGGCCCCTGGCTCTTTGAAAATCTTTTGAAGAATTCAGTTCACATCATACCCGAATCCTCTGCTAGATATAAAAAGGAAGGCAAGCGATTAGAATTCGACGGGGATCGGTTGATGATTGTCAATCGAAACAAGGCGGGTGAAAAAGCAACTGATATTCGCGGCAAGGTGCTGTGGACGCAAAGTAAAATGCCGAAGGCGGTTAAGAGAAAGCAGGTGCAATAATGAATTTCCGTTTGCTGTTGAGTCTATCGTTATTGTCCGGTTTGCTTAATTTGGGAAGGGCCCAGACTCGGGAAGTGCTCTTTGATGGAAAAACTCTCACCGGTTGGCATGTGCAAGGGCCGGGACTTTGGACCGTGGATGCAGGCCGAATTCATGCGCTTAATCCAACTATGCAATGGGGCCATCTGGTTACCAATAAAATCTATAAGAACGGATATGTACGCCTCAAGTTCCAGAGTCTGGTGGGAAATAGCGGATTGTATGTGCGCGGCACACAAGGCAGTGATTTTGGGGTTAAAGGGATTCAAGTGGATTTCGGTTTTGATTTTGGAGCAAGGCAAGATGGTTCTGCAATGCTTGTACAGGATCACGACTACTCGTGGTATAAACTCCTGACCACAGCCATTGACAGCGGATATGTTAAGGATAAGGAATGGAATGTACTGGTAGTGGACATGCAAGGCACCAGTCTAAAGACTTTTATCAACGGACATTTAATTTGGTCGAGTAATGTGGTGGCCGGTATGGACACCACCGGCATCCTCGCCTTGCAACTGCATTCGGGAGGTAACAATGATATTTATTTCAAGGATGTGGAAGTATTACTGCCTACCCGGGTTGCTTATTGCCCCATCCCTAACGATCAGGCTTTTCGAATTGGCAATGATCCCGATTCCACACTTTGTAAGGGACCAGTGGGAATAAAAGCTATAAGGAAATCAAGGCCCACGAAGTCAAATGGGGGAAGCTTTACAAATATGCTAGGCCGTCGCGTACCCACCTCGCAATTCAAACCAGATGATTTTGTAAATCTGCAGAACAAAACTCTTAAATCTAATGACAGGAAAAATCCATGAATAAAGTCTTCCTTTTATCCATGGCCATGTGTCTTGGAAACGGCTTTTCCCAGGTGGTGACAAATGTGGCCTGCGATGAGACAAAGTTAGCGGGTATCAAAGGTCCCAGTCCTTACGGCCCGCGACAGGTTATTCCCCCTGATCACGACCTACCAGCCGATCCCAAACCGCTGCCTGTGAATAAGGGAGTCAGTTTAGAGGTATGGCATAATTCTCCCGATAAATTCCAGACGGGGGGCATGGCTATGCTAGCGAATGGCAATATGCTGGAACTGGATTACAACGGCACCCTGTACCTGGTTACAGGATTGGATAGTGCGCGTACGGTCAAACGCACGGCTTTACCTCTCGTCGGCCTGCCTGAGGCTCTGGGACTGCTAGTGAGGAACAACCGCGAAGTGTATATCAATACCTCCAGCACAGTCTGGTCGTATGATTTTGATGGTACCAATTTGACTCAGAAAAAAGAACTTTTGCGAATCCCCACTCGAGCCGGATTTTATGCATGGAATTCGGATCTGGAAATGGACAGTACGTATTTGTATTGCAATTTTGGAAGTCGTGGAACCGTGAGTCTGTACAATTGGAAAACCCAAGCCTGGCAAATGGACTATGCCATGGCCATGCGCAACAGCAATGGCATGGGCAAGGATGATTCAGGTCGAATATGGTTTTCCGATAATCAGGGCAACTACCGGCCTGCCACGCCTATTTTTCTATTGAAGCCTGGAAAATATTACGGCATTCCGACGTCGGCCACGACAGGATTGCCTTTACCCGTTGCCAATTGGACTTCGGGTGCAGCGAACATGCAATTTTCCCTGGGACCCGTAGCCGACTCGATGCCTTATAAAAACGACATGGTGTGGATTCCTTATGCTGGAATGTCCCAATCCGCCACGGATATTCATTTCATGAAAAGTGGTCCCTTTAAAGGTCAGGCTCTCATTGGAGACAACCGCACTGGCCATCTTAATCGGATGATGGTAGAAAAAGTGGATGGACAGATGCAGGGTGCCGTAATCAGAATGACTGGTGGCATGGAAGGTCCCATTTACAGAATAGTCGAAGACAACAAAGGAAACTTTTATTTGGGCGCATTAGGTACGAGTGGCGCGTATTGGAGTTGGTGCACGCGGTATGATGGATTTCAAAAAATGACCTTTAAGCCCGATTTTATCGGCAGCACTACGTACAATGACGTGTATACTGTCTCCCTGGTTAAAAACGGTCTTTTGCTCTCCTTCACCTCTGATATTTCGGCAGACTTTCTTGCTCCAGCAAACTATAAAGCCTATGTTTTCACTTATATGAAATCGCTTTGGGGTTACTATGGCGGACCAAAGAAAGATAGCACGCTCCTAACTATTTCCAGCATAGTAAAAAGATCCAA
Organism: Fibrobacteria bacterium; assembly: GCA_043732185.1. Taxonomy (GTDB): domain Bacteria; phylum Fibrobacterota; class Fibrobacteria; order UBA11236; family UBA11236; genus Chersky-265. The sequence goes on along the minus strand of JAYTHY010000031.1, from coordinate 3,796 downwards.
TCGGGAAATATTGATCAACATGAATGGATTATTACCTCAGTCGGTGCTCGGACTGGAATTTTTGACCAAGCTGACTGTCAACAACAATCTGCAATCCTTTGAATTGTTTTACACTACCAACCACCTCTCCAATGTCGTTCCAACCAGTATAGCACCTGTGGGGGAGAGGATTTCAAAACCCGGTTTAAAACTCAGCGTTAATGGAGATTTCCTTGCTGTGCAAAAACCTGAAGGAAGGTCTACTGGATATGCAGTCGTCGACATAACCGGTAAGAACTATTTCCAACTGAACTTTGCGGAATTTGAAACTACGGGTAAGGTGGGCATCATTTCCCTTCGAACCGGCGTTTACTTTCTAAAAATGAAAGTCGATGGTAAAGAATTGGTACAGTCCTTTGTGATACCTTGAGGTGGATGGGGATAAATTTTAATCTTGGAGGTTTTCGTGTTTTACCAAAAGGCAGTACTTACTTCAGTACTTTTTATAGATGCGGTATTTTCACAAACAGCAACGGTATCAATTGATTGGAGCAAGCCGCAGGTGGTGTCGCAAACCACGCCGACGTTGCAGGTGGTGTCGAATCCCCTTCTCAAGCGGAATGCGGTTTCGCACGACTCTGCCTGGGCCGAGCTCAAGCGAATCAAGACTGGCTTAGTGCGGTTTTGTCCCTGGGCCTATATCCCTGACCCCGCCCCAATTGTCGAGCCACAGCCGCCTTCAAGCGGCAAGACCTACTGGAATTTTGCGCCCATCGATTCACTCGTCATAGACCTGATGGCCGCGCAGGAGGGACGTTCGGTGGTAATGGACTTTTCCACAGTTCCCGACTGGGTGCTGCTTGATAAAACTTATAAGCTGCTCGGCGACTACTTCACTCGGCTGTTGAGCTGGTATGTAAAAGGCGGCTTTACTGACGAACTCGGCGTCTATCATACCTCTGGACATCACTTCAAATTCGGATACTGGGAAGCATTTAATGAACCGGATGCTGAAGGTGGCGTATCCATGCAGGATTACTGCAAACGGTATGACACGCTGGTGTCGGCCATGCTCAGAGTCGACTCCACCATGAAATTTGGCGGTCCCGGACTCCAGAACTATGATCCGACGTATCATCGGTATTTTTTAGACCCGAAAAACCATAAACCAGGCATTCCGGTCGATATGCTTGTTCACCATTGGTATGGTCAAAAAACGATGGGCGATTATTTCAACCAGACTGAGGCGATCGTTGATCGCATTTACGAAGCCAACTATCTTCGCGACCAATTTCGGCCAAAGGCACTGGCCGGCATTACTGAATTGGGGACCATGAACGCCGGGTTTGCCTATCCGGCCGCTGATCCGTATTGGAGTTATTCAGGTGCGGTATTTGCTTACATGTACGCGCAGATGGCCCTTGCCGGTGGGCCCAACATAGCAGGAATGTCACAACTGATGGCCCAGCCCGGTAACTGGCCCGAAGTATCAATGCTGGACTGGAACACCGGAAGAGCAGTTGCGCGCGCCCGCGTGCTTGAACTTTGTTCGCGCTATACGGGTCTGGGTGATTCGCTGGTAACGGCTTCGACATCGGATACTTCTGTTTTTGCAATGGGTTTTATTGCACCAGATGGAGCGCTTAAAGCGCTTGTATTGAATAAACAAAACAGACAGATCACCCTGACCTTTCCGCGAAAGGTGATCGATGTGAAGTACGTGGATGTGACTACCAACCAGGATACGGTGAAAACCCGCACTGGAGTCGGTAGCAACCAACTCGTCATGAATGGCTATGCGACATGGGTGGCAACTTTTGAGCCGATACCTGTAAGTTTTTCGCCGGTACCTGGTACGTACTCAATTTTGGCATCGAAGCAGCTTGCCGTAGTGTTGACTCCTAATTCTTCCGGAAGCGCAATTTACTATACGACCGACGGCACCAGTCCAACGACATCTTCTCCACAATATTCAGGACCTATCCTAATCAGCGCGACAACCACCATTAAGGCTCTCGAAGCGGGAAGCAGCGAGGTAATGATGGGTACCTATACCAGCGGAACGCCCAGTATTTTCAACGGGAGTTTCGAAACGCCGGTTCTCGGTGCCGGCAAGTTCAGTTACAGAACAGCGGGAGCAGGCTGGAATTTCATCTCGAGGGCAGGGATCGTAGGCAATGGCACCACTGGTTTTAACACGGTGAATCCTGTCGCCCCGGATAGTTCTCAAGTCCTGTTCGTGCAGAAGTACGGCAGGGCGCAGCAGTTTGTGACCATGAATGGCGGGACCTACCGCCTCAGTTTAAGATCGGCCCAACGCGGAAGTGGTAACAACGGCGGTCAGACGTTCGCGGTACTGGTGGATGGAAAAAAGGTGGCTCTGATCAACCCTAAAACAACAACCTACAACACGTTCTCGACCGATACGTTCGACGTGGCGCTGGGCCAGCACAGGATAGAATTTGCAGGGCTAGATTCAAATGGAGGCGAAAATATGGCTCTAGTCGACATGGTTAGCCTTGTGCTGGTGAAGGAAATAACCGGTGCGAGAGAAATTGTTCAGCCGGGAAATCTCCTCAGTTCACCGAAGGTGTTCAAGGTCTTTGGAAGCGATATTTTTATTCGTCCGGAATGGCGACGGGACGGCACGAGCCTGTTGGTCTACAATCTTGGGGGCAAAAAGGTGGCAAAAGTCAACCTGACGCGAAACAGCACAAGTATCCGATTATCAAACATTGGAGGAGGGGCTAAGGCGATATCCTTGATAAAAATTGAAATGAATTAGGGATTTAAAAAAAGTTCGCATTGTTCGATACAGATTGATTTTCAAACGGTAACTATTGGCTGTCGGTCGTATCGAATGGTGGAATAATTAGCCTAGGTAAATCGAAGCCATTTTCTAATCTATAATCCGAATTAATCTGGTCATCCAACACTAAAACTCTCGATTATAAGTTGATATGACTGGAAAGGTTTATGCAAAACCAAATTTTGCTGCGATCGAACCAAATGGCATAGTGGACATCACTTCACTTAGGGCCGGTGTTTATTTTCTAAAAATAAAAGTGAATGACCAAGGGTTTGTGCAATCATTTGTAATCCCTTAAAAGTTGGAATTGCGTTAGGTTTTTTTGCGGTCTTGGTAGGCCGCCGTGTTGCGCATTTGACCTTCGGTGACGCCATATTTTTCCACAACTTGCATCCGAGCGAAAACCTCATCCGGCAGGGTAGCTCCTGCCACGAGCCTTGCATATTCGGTAACTTTTGTTCGCAGCGTTTCCGCATCTTCGTATAGAGCTTCCACTCGAAAGGCCCGTACGCCTTTGGCAAGCAGGCCGGGAACCAGCCTCGCCGCGCTTTGGGGTTTGCCGTTGAACATGGTATTGCGGCATTCTTGATCCGCCTTGAGTGGATGCAAGGCTCCCGTATGATCGCGGAGTTCAACACGGTGCTGTTCGCAGGGCTTGCCACAATCACGGAAGCTGGTTCCTTTGCTTAACAAGGCCGCAAAAACACAATGTTCCATATGGAAACTTGGTAAATACTGGTGCACGGTAATTTCGAAACGTGTGCCACCTACGGCATCGATAAGATCCAAGAGCTGCGACTGGTTGAGATCATACGCTGGGCAGAGAGTACCGAGTCCCTTGCCAAACAGGTAACCGGCGGTCAAGGAATTGGTCACATTGAGACTGAAATCTCCGGCCAAGTTAAAACCTTGGCTCTTCGGGCGATCGAGTGGGTGAAATAGCGACCGAAATGTCCTGTAGGCCAATGTAGGCAAGGGATTTGTTGATTTTATGGGTCATCAAAATTT
>JAYTHY010000030.1:0-14927 GCA_043732185.1 Fibrobacteria bacterium | reverse complement strand
AGGTTTCTTTCTGGTTGAGCATATCAAAGCGTATACCAGCCTCTAGTTTTTGCAGGTATTCGTTTTTGAGATATTCGGGACGATAGGAAAGAGAGGCGTAGCCACCGTTTCTTCGATTATTAAAGGTCTTTGGTCCAAATCCAAAAGCGGAATCCGCATCGTACATTACATTGTCAACATGTTGCCATACCCATTGGCCGCGGATATTGAGCTGACCCTCAATGCTTCGCGACTCACAAATGGCGTTTACATCCACACTTTGTAATAGAGCCTTGATATTTGTCGCTTGTGGGCCTACGTCTGAATTTTGCAATCCGTAGCCGATTTCGAAATGGGGCACAGGCATGAATCCAATGCGACCACCGGTGGCCATATTATTGTTCTTGTTGCTTAAATCGTCGAACTCGAGCGTACCGTACGCCAAGGAGTCCTCCATATTCAGCGTGGGAGGATTCACCAGGTAAAGTGAATATTCGAATTTTACCGGACCAGCGGGGATTCCGCCGCGCAGTTGCAATCCCAATTGCGATTCCGGCAATAAACCGTCGTATACGGCAAGTGGCTTGTCCGCAAAGCGATTGACCCAGCCCATGTGCTGGCGTTCTACGAAGAAGTTCATGGGAATGAGAAAGCGACCCGCTCCCAATGTCATATAGTCATTCAAAAGGTAGGAGACTTGGGCGACCTCCAGGTTCACGGTGGATTCACTGCCTTCCAATTGAAGTTCAATCTCGCCTTCGAAGAGAATGCGATCGCTTATCTTCCAAAGCAGCAGCGGATTGAAGGCTGCACCGAAAGCGTTTTGGCGTTTTCCACCGCTCACCTTGTCGCCTTCAAATTTGGCGGTCCCATAGCCGCCAATAAGCATTTTTGTCGTGCCGGGATTGGATTCCTTGGCCATTTTTTTGACATTGAAAAGTTCTTGATCAAGGTCGTTCACAGCTTCTCTGATATCCTTAAGCTCCTTGGCCATCGAATCCGAATTGTTCTGGCCCAGAGCTTTGGAATTATCCGCCTCCTGATTCAGATGATCCGCATCTTTTATGGTCATTTTATCTAAAGCAACCATTTTTCCGGATGGTGTGTTGGTAGCATTAGCGGTGGTCGCATTGTCCGTGGGTTTGGGAGCCAAGGTGCGAATATAATGGATCACCTGCCACCTTTGGTCCGTGGTGAGAATATCACGGAAGTACGGCATGGGTGTATTGCCATTGGTGATTTTCCAAAACAGGCCGCCATCGCTTTCGCTCCACATCTTAGGGTTGGAAAGGATTCCGGGATGGCGATCCAGGGCTCCAGCGGCAGGGCCGTCTCCATTGCCCAAGGCGCCATGGCAAGCCACGCAATTTGTTGTAAAAAGTTGTTTGCCTGCGGTGATAGTTTTCTCATCGGCGGGTAAGGGGTTGCGATTTCGCGATGCACCCGAAGGAGCATTCCAAGGTTTCTCCTCTTTTTTCACCACCGTTTGGGCCGAAGTCGCGGCTGAAAGTATGGCAACTGCCAATAGGACAGTGGCCAATGGGTAGGAACCCGGTCCGGAGGTTTTCATCATAATCAATCCTTTCAATTCGTTGTGTAAGAAGGCCAAAGGGCGACACTCCAGAATTTTTATTGCAATCCTGCTAAAAGCGATTCACGTGCCAACTGTGGTTAAAGCCCAACTAGGTATAATCAAGTGAATTCGGCCAAACTTGGGAATTCGCTAAGTATCAACCAGCCAGATAATTGACATAAAGGCAAATAATTGACATGGAGGCAAAAGCCTATTTTCTGATTTTGCTTTGAACCTGCATAAATATCAGAGGTGTTATGACCAATCTTCATTTGAGCCTAACCTAGGTTTATCCGGTATCCAGAACAAGATTTTTTTTCTGTGGAAAAATTAATGTTGTGGAACGGAGATTAGTCTGCCCCATGTTTTTACTATTGGCCGTCTGTATTCCATTCATATATATTCACAGTGAACAAACTGAAAAGAGGTCCATTGTGAATACTTGGAAATCATATTTATATAGCGCTTTTGGAGTAATGGTTATGCTTAGCCCAATATCGGCCAAAGCTTCCTGTCCAAGCGAAGTTCTAGCGACCGCGGAAAAGGCGTACCCGGGGGTTAAAATTTCCTCCTGCAAATTGGAAAAAGAAGATGGGAAAATGCAGTACGAAATAAGGTTTAATACCAAGCGCCTCAATAAAACCGAGCTCGACATTTCTCCCGAAGGAACGCTAATCCAGACCGAAGTGCAGATTGGAGTTAGGATGGTACCCAAAGTTGTGCTCAAGGGCTTTTCCGAAAAATATCCTACTATGAAGGTGAACCGGGCCCTCAAGCAAACTAAGGAGCAGGGGGGAGTTCAATACGAGCTGGCTTTCAAGGATAAGATCACCAAGCATGAAGCCACCTTCAATGAAGATGGCACATTTGTCGATGAAGAATAGCCGTATCAGCCTTTGCTTGCCAGACGTAGATGGCAAGGCCAAAAAACATTTTAACATCAATGAATGACGCTCGATCCACTCCCCTTAAGGATTTTGTAAACCATAGGAAGGCCGAAGAGCAGTAGAAAACTTGAGGTTGCAAATCCGCCGATTACGGCGATGGCAAGTGGTTGTTGCATTTGCGAACCGGCACCAAGACCCAAGGACAAAGGCAGCAAGGCGGATACTGCGGCCAGCATGGTCATGAGGATGGGACGGGTACGCACTTTAACGGCTTGCACTAATGCATCGTCTAGGGTCATGCCTCTTTGCTGATTGATATGCACATAATGCATGAGGAATACCGCATTTTCGGCTACGATGCCGATAATCATGATAAGGCCCACAAAGCTGGAAACATTGAAGCTAACCCCGGTAATCCACAATGCCGCGACAACACCGAAGAGCGACATCGCATTAATAATCAAAATGGAAACGGGAACGGCAAATTCCCGGAACTCAATGAGGAGCACAGCAAATACCAAAAGGACCGCGACAAGGGCCACCCACATCAGACCTAGGAAGGATTCCTGCTGGGTCTCATAGAGTCCACCATATTCAATAGACATGCCAGGTGGCAAGTGTAATTCCCGCTTGAGCAATGCCTGGATTTCGGCAATCGTACTACCGAGGTCGCGCCCTTCGATACGCGCCGTTACCGCGACAAAAGGTCGCAATCCATTTCTACGCAGCTCCGCTTGCCCAGGAACCACTTCAAAGGTAGCGATGCGGCTCAGGGGTATAGGTATGGCAGCCGTATTCAGCAGAACAAGGCTTTTAAGTTTGTCCATATTTTTCCGGTACGCATCGGGGTAACGCACGCGAATGGGGATGAGCTTTTCTCCGATTTGTACATGCGAATCTGCCCGGCCCGATTGTATGAGTTGCAGATTTTCCGATACCTCTCCGGGAGAAAAACCCGCTAAGCCGGCTTTCCTTTCATCGATATGGATTAAAAAAGACGGCCCGGAAATCACGATGCCGCTGAATGCGTCCACCACACCGTGTACGGTTTCAATTTTTATCTTCACTTGCTTGGCGACGTTCTGAACCAAGGCTTGATCCTCACCAAATAATTTAATCTCGATTGGGAGCGGGTTATTGGCGAGATCTCCGATAACGTCCGCCATCAATTGGCCGAAGTCTACGCGCAGGGCAGGAAGGCTGCCTTCAATTTTACTCCTTACCTCCGAAATCACTTCCTCAATTTTCCGGTTTCGATTTTTATTGAGTTTGATGGTATAGTCCCCGGAATTCGGCTCGGTAAGGAAGAATCCCAACTGAGTTCCAGTTCGGCAGGAATAGGACTCTACCTCTGGAACGGCCATGATGATTTTGTCCACTTGCGCAAGCACCCGGCCCGTCTCAGCCAAAGACGTTCCTGGAGGAGACTCATAATCCATTATAAAAGTTCCTTCATCCATATCCGGGAGAAAACCGCTACCCACATTTTTGTAAATAAGCCACGAGCACCCCAGAATTACTAATGCGGCAGGCGCAATCAGCCAGCGAAACCGCAAAAGCCAGTGCAATAATTTTTCATACCGGGCTCCCAGGGCAGCATATCGCACTTCCTTTTCCCGCTCTCGTTCCACATCCCGTTTCCCAATGAATTTGGATGCCAGAAGCGGCGTTAAGGTAATGGAAAAAAGAAAAGACAAAGTCAAGGCTATGACCATGGTAATGGAGAGGGGCGCGAAAAAGCTACCGGTTAGGCCTCCCAGAAATGCCAATGGGACATAAATAACCAGCGTCGTGGCTGTGGAACCGAGTATTGCTCCGAACATTTCCTTTAGAGAAAGGTCGGCAGCTTTTTGGAAGCCTTGGTGCGAAACCGCTTCTGAAGTTGTGCCGTGGCCCATATGAAAAAAAATGTTTTCCAGAACTACAATGGAATCGTCGATTAGGAGGCCTACCGCCGCCGCAATTCCACCTAAGGTCATGATATTTACGGACTGGCCCATAACATGTAGGATGGCCAAGGTAGCGGCCAAGGTACAGGGTACCACCAAAGCGACTACTAAGGTGACCCTCCAACTGCGCAGGAACAGGAACAGGACGAACATGGCCAGCGCCATGCCTATGAGAATACTGTCCTTGGTTGAGGAAATGGATCCGCGGATAAAATCGCCTTGATCGTAGAAATTTTCAATATGCACATCAGGCGGCAATTTTAATTTTTCGAAGCGCGCCTTTATTTCCGCTCCGATGCGTACCGTGCTTCCTTTCGGCTGCTTCATTACCGTAATAAGTACTGCCTCTCCACCCTGAGCCGTTGTGCGAATCAATTCATCTTGAATGGAAGTCTTAACCTCCGCCACCGCAGAAACTGGAATCGGGACACCGTTTTTTATCGCGACAGTCGAACTGAGAATTGCGTCTAAATCGGTTAGTGTCTCTGAAGCCAAGGTTAGATAAATCTGATAGTTGTCTTCTAGTAGCCCGGAAGCACTGACCTGATTGGACTTGGCGATGGCTTCGGAAACCTGACTGGCCGTAATCCCGTAACTCTGAAGTTTGGCGGGCAGACACGCCACCAGATATTCCCTGGTTTTGCCCCCAGTGATTTCCACCTTCGCTACTCCCGGTACTCGCAGCAAGTCCGGGCGCACCTGGTAAAGGGCCATATCCCTGAGCTCCACTAGGCTCCTCTGGGAAGAGGCAAGGCTATATCCCATCACCGGAAAAACCGACACCGTCATTTGTTCGGCCTTAACGGATGCTGCAGAAGGTAGGGTATTCCGGATATCGGAAATCTTTCCTTGTAAAGTCTGTAGCGATTGTAAAATATTTGAGTTCCATTCCAGAAACAAAGAAATTTCGGTCGATCCCCGCCCAGTAATCGAACGCACTTCCCGAACCCCCGGGAGTGAACTGGCTACTTCCTCCAAGGGTTTGGTAACCTCAACCATCATGCGTTCCACCGGCTGTTCCCCGTTATCCGCTAGAATAGTGATGCGTGGAAAAGTGATATCAGGAAAGAGTGAGACGGGCATTTGCTTAAAGAGGACTAGGCCTGACAAAGCAAAAAGCACAATCAAAAAGAGAAACGCCTTAGCGTGCCGCCGCAAAAAATCTATCGGGGAGAAGCCGTTGTTCATGGGACGGGATGAACTTTGGTGGAATCAGCCATTCCATGTTGGCCCTGCACGACGACTTTAACACCAGCCATTAAGCCATCTGCCACAACTTCAATTCTTGTTCCTTGGACCGCACCTGCCTGCACCGTGACACTATGCGCTACTGTATCGGCACCTACCGTCAGTAAGGAATAGGAGCCATCCTCGTCATTTCTTAAGAGCGCGGCCTTTGGGGCCAAAAGTACCCGTGGACGGGTTGAAAGTATGATTCGCGCTTCCCCGAACATATCCGTCTTGAGCAGATTTTGTATACCGATATCGGATCCTTTGGTAGGGGTAAACTTTAAGCGGATGGAGAGGGTTTGACTCAGCGCTTGAATTTGCGGCAAAATGGCATCGACGCGAGCATTGAAATCCTTGCCGGGAAGACTTTGTAAACTGACTACAACTGCTTGTCCAACACGAACGGCACCAACATTGGTAAGCGGCACCTCCGCCTGGAAGTCCAAAGTACTGAGATCGAGGATGCTCATTAGATTTTCATTTTCCGAAACCTGCTCCCCTTCCTGAACCAAGCGACTGGAAACAACGCCACCTTGTTTGGCTCGCAGGGAAACGGTACTCTGGGTCGAACGGGCCAGCTCCAAGGCCCGCTGCGCATCACTTTTTTCCGCTTCCGAATGGGCCTCGCGAAGCAATGTCTCGGCGCCATCCATCGCTGATTCCGACTCTTTGGTACGGATTACGGCCACGACCTCACCAGGCTTAACGGACATTCCTTCCGTTGCCTTTAGGCTTAAAATCTTACCTGCAAACGGGGAGGCGATGTTTTCGCGTTTTAATACATCGGTTTTTCCGGTGGCGATAATACAATCCTCTATGGAGCCAACGATAAGCGAGTCCAATTTGACATCGACGACGGGGGCCGCTCCGGCACCTGATCCATTTTCTTCGTCCGCTTTATCACGTTTCACACAGCCCAGCGATAAGACAACACACAGGCAGGCAAGGAAAATGAATTTTGGCATTGGGTTCACGCGCTGCTCCTTAAGGATCGTCATTCCAAGTGATAGTATTTTTAGCATACCTTAGTGGGCATCGAGTCGCTTGAGCTTCGCACTTAATATGCGAAGGTCGGCCTCAGCTTGTATCAATGACATTTGCGTATCCAACCAAAATCGGTGGGCCTCCAAAACTTCCGAGGCAAGCCCGGTACCTCCGGCATATTTAGATTTGGTGAGTACAAAATTATCTTTGGCCGTGGCGAGGTTGTTGTGTAGGGCATCCCGATGATCGCGGGCCGCCACCCATTGTAGACTGGTTTTTTGATGTTCGGCGCGAAGCGCTCGGATTTGCGCCAGTCCCTGCCACTGCGCGTTTTCAAGCGCAAGTAAACTCTGGCGAAGATGGGTTTGCGTGAGTCCCCAAGTGAAAATTGGCATGTCCACATGTAGCCCCACCGAAGCTCCCAGCATATTGGCCCGGTCCTGACTGGGCACTTTTAAATTGTCTATGGATGTCAGTAGTCCCAAATCTCCGGCTACGGAAATGGTCGGCTTCCATTCACTGCGCGCAGCGGCGACATCCTTAGTGATACTTTGCAGTTTGAGCGCGGTTATTTTTCGATCTAAATTTTCCGTGGTATCCAATTCAGTTGGAGCATCAGCTGAGTCTAGGTCGCCTTTGACTTTTAATTCGGCAAGGGCGGTCAAAACTAGGCCAAGTAATTCCGCGAGAGTGAATTTTTCCCCCCTCAAATCCGCATCCCCTTGTTTCACGGCCGATTCCGCTTCGGACAATTGCATGCGGGTTTTAAGCACATCCGTATATCCAACTTGCCCACCCATTTGCATGCGCGCGACCAAGGACAGATAATCTTTAAGTCTTATCCTACTTGCTTCCTTCTGTTCCTGCTCCGCTTGCAGCCGAAGCACTTCCGTAAACGTTTGCGCCACTTCAAATTTTAAATCGTTTGCGGCCAATTTCTGTTCTTCCTTAGACTGTCTCAAAAGTATTTCTGCCTGTTGGGATTTTATGCTTCTCACGCCACCGTCATAAATGGCTTGCTCTACCACCACTTGGCTACCCAGTTGACCGCCATTGGTCATGCCGGGATCGTATCCAAAATGCTTACTGGTGGGTGCATATTCCAATATTCCCCTGAATTTAACTTGTGGCCGTTTTGCCGCACGAAGTTCCTGTAGCACTAGGTCGGCACTCATCACGGAGCTCGCGGATAGAAATGACCGAGGGTTGTTGGCTTGGGCCAAGCGATAGCATTCGTCCAGCGTCAAAGAATCCAGTGTGGCCGCGGACAATATCGGCAAGCTAACATGGAGCAAAACGGTGGCTGCGCTGAGAATTATTTTCATTGGAAGCTTCCGAAACCCGGTTTTTCGCATGATCAATTAATTTGTTCGTTTAATAGGTGGTGTCGACAGAATGCTTTGACTGTATTTAAAAACCAAACCAATTTGATTCGGCCGATCCTGGAAAGCGATGGATCCTCCCAGTTTCATTGCCGCATCCCTTGCAATGGCAAGGCCAAGGCCGCATCCCATAGCACCCGCTTTGTCAATCCGAAAGAAAGGCTCAAAAACCCGCTCTCTTTCAGATTCAGGAATTCCAGGGCCGGAATCGATTACTTCAATAATGGAGATATTTCCATCCACTCGAAAAACCAATTCCACTTCGCCATTTGCTGGTGTATAACGGAGCGCATTGTCCAATGCGTTTTTGACGATCAAATAGAGCGCGGTTGGGTCTCCATGAATAGTGGAACTGGCAGTCACGACCACTTTAAATCGAATATTTCGCATTTCAGCAAGGCGGGAAAACTCCTTTCGGATCAATTCGAAAAGTTTTCCGATGTCGATGTCTTCTTTTTCTGATCGAGAGTCCTGATTCCTCGCGAGGTCCAATAATTGTAACGTCAACCGACGGGCGCGGTCTATTCCCGCTCTAAGGGGTTCAATGCGCTCGTGCATAGATTCCAGGGTTGTGGCATTTTTGAGATTCTCAGCCTGTAGGGAGAGCGCCGTCAAAGGATTGCGCAATTCATGGGCTGCATCAGCAATAAACCGTTTTTGCGCGCCCATGAGATTTGAAACACGCAGCATGTGATGATTTATTGCAGATACAAATGGTAACAGTTCTTTTGGAATATTTTCTTCAGGTAAGGGTTCTGCAATGCTATAGGTTGGGCCGTCAAGCACTTGAATGAGGCTTTGAATCGGCGAAAAAGATTTGCGAACTACGCGACTAATTAGCCAAATAAGTAAGGCCAGTAATATAGCCATGGCAACGATTTCGTTGGATAATCCATCCATGACGAGATCGTCACGCGCCTCCGTATTTTGTGCCACAATGATCTGGTGACCGTTGGCGTCCTTTTTCAAAAGGATGCGCATAGTTTCACCGGCAACGTTTACGGTTTGGAATCCCTGAACTAGAGGCTTGGAGCGAAACGTCGGATTTGTTTGTGGATCAGAATGAATCACTTCGACTCTTGAGGCTTCTTCTCCCTGCCGAATGTCTCCTTGAATTATTGTGTCCGTATTTTGGTGTGGGATAAAAGAGGCGATCAAAGCCAAAGTTTCGTCCTGTACCTCCTGTGCATCAGAATATGCGAAATAAAAAGTTGCGACTCCAGCGAATAGACTCGTCGCGAGTAAGGCAATGGTAAGCTTGCGAACAATTTGACTTTGCAGGGACTGGTTCATGGCGAATCGAATTCCCTAAAGTTAAGTTCGAGACTTTGCTCGAACACTCCATCCGATGCCACGCACATTTAGTATGGCATCCGATCCCATCTTTTGTCGGATTCCATGGATCAGAAAATCAATGGCATTGCCTTCCGGAGTTTCATCCAAACCATACACCTTTTCCTCCAACTGACTTCTGGATAAAACTGCCCCAGGTCGAACTAGTAAAGCATGCAGTACAGAAAATTCTCTTCGACTCAATTCCATTGAAATTTCGTTTGCCCAAACTTCATGTGTGGCCATGGAAAGCCGAATGCTGTCATTGGACAAAAAGGGATCAACGGAGCCCCTTTTTCGCCTAGAAATGGATCGAATACGGGCCAGGAATTCTTCGATTTCAAATGGCTTGACTAGATAATCATCGGCGCCCAGATTTAAGCCTTTTACTCGATCGGGGAGGGCATCACGCGCCGTGACGATAAGAATAGGCACCTCTGAACCTTGCTTTCTCAATTTTTCCAGTATTTCCAAGCCGTCTTGGTTGGGAAGGCCAAGGTCGAGGACAATGGCTTCATACTCGTCACAATTCGAATCTGGAACGGACCCAGAACGATTCCAGTCAACGGAATAGGCGACATCCTGCAAGGCCATTTGAATGGCCTCTCCAATCATGGCGTCGTCTTCGATTAAAAGAATTCTCAAGGATGCCTCAGATTTTTCAAAGTGCCGACAGTATAAAGTTACCTCAAAATTTCCATTCTAGTCCAGGACGGAATACGAATGCGTGATTATTGTCGATACTCGCTCCCATAGACACGTTCATTCCGTTGCGTAATTCGTAGCCATAGGCCAAGGCGACTACCGTTTCTCCACCCGAAAGCTCTTTTGCTCCCGTAGGTGTCGACAATGTTGCTTCCTTAGTTTCGGTTGCGGCCGTATTCCCGTATACTTCTGCATATAGGTAATTTCTTGGCCTTATCGAAAAAATTGTGCCCAGGGCATAGTTGAATTGATCATTAGCTTGTACACCCTTTGGTTTACCAACAAACGTGTACCCGAGGTTTACACTAGTGAAGAATAGACCTGTACTTTTACTCAGTACTAAAAACGGCGTATAGTCGGCTTTTCCAGAACCAATCAATGCATTTTGCGCAGTTGGAAGCTTGACTTCAGCGGCAAGGGAAATTGCGGGTGCGATGGATTTTTCTTGCATGAGCTGATAAAAAAGTGAAACCTCTAAATCGCCGATTCCAAATGCATGTGTACCAGTGTTAGGACGAATCCAAGTGAATACGACGGGCTCGACGAGTACGGTTAACTTTTCCGCAATTCCATACTCAAAGGCCAAGGGTAACGCCGTTTCGCTTCCCTCCTTGGAAGTCTGAAATTCTAATCCTCCACCAAACTCGAATTGACCTTGCTTAAGAGGCTTTGACTCTTCAGTTTCAAGAGCTTGGCTATGGACTAGGCTAGGCATGGCGAGGCCTAGACCATAGGCAAATAGCAGCTTGGAAATACTTTGGATTGAAAAATGCTTCATGTGAGTTTCCTTTAGGTTGAGGTCCTTTAATCGTACCAAGTCAGAATTAGCTGAAAATTAGGCGATTGGAACGGATGCTGGGAGCCAGGTGAAAAATAATGTTAAAGCAAACCTTGAATTTGCCGATGAAGTACATGGTAGCAAAGAAAATCACTAAACGAAAAGAGAAAATATGAGCGTAAGCAATGTCGGTTCAACTCCAGTAGCCCCTAATGTCCAAGTTGTCCCGCCGAAAAATGATAAAGAGGTCGCTTCGGCAGTTGAATCGGCTCCTCAAGTAAAAACTCAAAACACTCCAGCAGCTACAGTTCAGATCAGCAATGCTGGGAAAAAATTAATGCAAGAGGCGACGGAAACTGCCGCTCAAACTGCCAAAGAGGCCGCAGGGGGAGACCAACAGGCCCAAAGAATACTCAAAAAAGAAGCGGCGGCAAAAGATGTGGATCATGACGGGGATGGGCATTAAAAAACCGCCCAATTAAACCAGGGATATTAGGTATTAATAATACCGGTTAGCCTTCCTGACTTTGTGAACGGAATATTCGGATGCTGAAAGTCTGGCCGAATGCCAGAGGTCATTTTCCGAGTCCTGATGGTGAATTATATTTTGTCGGTTCCACTGCATTATTTCCACAATGCGCGATCTCCTATAGAGCAATCCCCATTCCAATCAACCGTGTCATTCTAGAGATCAAGTGAATGGGTTTTACTTGTGCATAGAAAAATCAAGGGTAACTTTGTATATCACAACGGATTCAGTATTTTTCAAAGGCGATGGTAATGCCAAATTCTGATTTTACGATTCTCATTGTAGACGATGAAAAATCTGTTCGCGATTTGGTGGGCAAGCTCCTAGAGCGCGAAGGCTATGGCGTTTTGGTTGCTGAACACAGTGATGAAGCTTTTCTAAAATTGGATGGTTATCACCAAGCGGTGCATTTGCTTTTGACAGATCTCAAGATGGATCCTTACCTAGACGGTTGTGAGTTAGCAAAATGTATTCGTCTATTGCGGCCGGAAATCAGCGTATTATACATCTCCGGCTTCTCTGTAAACTCCATGGTACAGCAGGAAGTGGCTGCAGGGAGGGCATCTTTTTTAGCCAAGCCTTTTTCGATTTCTGAACTTTTGGAAAAAGTACGTGGTATTTTAAAAGAGATAAACAACCTCGTCTAATTTGCGCTGGATGAAATAATTCAGGTAGTTTCTAGGTCATTTTTGGTGTCGGCAGGTAACTTGTCTGGTTTGCCTACGATATCTCCAAAATTAACCTGCATGCAGTTTGGACAAATTCCATGGGAAAAATCTGCGCCGGTTTTTTCGTTTACGTAAACCTCCATCTGATTCCACTTGCCCTGTTCATCCCGTATTTTTTTGCAATAAGAGCAAATGGGAAGAATCCCTTCTAATAATTTTATCCGACGCCAGATAATACTTTGGTATTTGATTGTGAAAGCGAAGAGAAGGAACAACCAAATGGTCTCCAACGCTCCCGTAAGGATTTTTGGCGAGGCGAATGGGATCCAGCGATTAAGGTCTGGAAGGATCATTTCTTCGTCAACCCATGTGATTATAAATATCATCACGAAGGAAAGGCCTTGAATGACCTGAATCCCAAAAAAGGTTTTTTGATTGGGCGTCATTCGATTGAAAGGAAATTTGTTGTATTTGGAGCCCGAATTCTTTTTCATTCAAACCTTTTATGATTTCGCCCATGCCACTTTTTGACAAAATCCAATCCTCCCACGGCATCGGCCAAAAAGGTGCTGAACAATCCACCAAAATGGGCGGGGGAATACACCACAGCATTGTCGAATAGCACCAGGTTTTCATCACTGGCGCTTCCGCGAACATACATCTTGGTGGAAAAATCCGATGAGGCCACAACTCCAGGCAATGCCTGTACAGCGCGAATGACATCCGGTTCTGCCAGGCCGGGCAAGCGCCGGATCTGCTGTGCGGTTACGCGCTCCTGACCCAAAACCTTGGCCTTGCGACGCCCGCGTACCACCACCGTGCGGCTTCCTGACGCCTTGCCTTCGTCGAGTAATTTAGCCTTGGTGGCAATGGGAGGTGGCAAAGAATCTGAGGCCAGACTGTCTTCCAATGTGCGCACTGTATCCACTACGAGCTTTTCGGTAAACCGCAATGGCGCCAGCTCCAACGTATCGTATCCCTTGGACTGGACAACAGAGCAGGCCTTTTTGCCGTCCTTTTCAAGACAGAGGTCAAATTGGCCGGTCGCCCTTGTCACACTGTCCATGGAAATGGTGAGGCTCCAATGGCCAAGGGAATCGGCCCATGAAGTTGCCGTATCCAGTGATATTTTTGCGCCGGCCGGTGACAGGCCTTTGAAAACCACAGGGTGAAGTGGGCCTAAGGGGTCTGACATGGCTAGGCCCGCTGCCCAAAGCGATACGAATAAAAGAAGTGGATTTGCGCGCATTATGGGTTTGGCCCATCCGTTGAGGAAAAAAGGTCCATCGAGATCGTCAATTTGTCTTCTACCGGGACAAAAAGCAGGCTGGGTCGGCCGACCCCAAAATCGGAAAGCTTCACGGCAAAGCTTCCGACCACTTCAATTTTGTGCTCAAGGTATCGGGGAGTAATGTGGAAACTGATGGGACGAGTCCGACCGTGAAAGGTAAGGTTTCCGGAAACCGTATAGCCATCACTTTCCTTTTTTACGGTTTGGCTTTCGAAAGTCACGTTCGGGTACTTTAGTCCTTCGAGAACCTCCAAGGCATGGGAGTCTCGGCTTGAATTCTTACTGTCAAAACTTCTGATCGAAGCGGAGACTTTTATTTTGGAGGAAAGCGTATCCGAGGAAAGCTCCACCGTGCATGTGAAATCGCGGCTTACGCCGGTAATTTTATGCATGGGATGTACCAGTAGATAATTTAGACTGGACTCACCCTTAATGGCTTGAAATGTTCT
Source organism: Fibrobacteria bacterium (assembly GCA_043732185.1). Taxonomy (GTDB): domain Bacteria; phylum Fibrobacterota; class Fibrobacteria; order UBA11236; family UBA11236; genus Chersky-265. Next base: position 1,191 of record JAYTHY010000030.1, on the reverse strand, counting down.
GGACCAAACTGGTGCGGTACAGGCGAGTACTAGCGGGATTATCATAAGCAGATTCATTTTTCGGGATATCAATAACGGCTTCATTGAAAACTTCTCCTAAAAGGTTATTACGGCCATCGCTGATGCAAACGCGGCAGTGGTGATATAGCCGGAAATTTGATGGACCCGCGCCTTATCACGATTGATTTGCACATTGGACATTCCCGACCCGCGATCTCTTGAAGCAATGCCGTTGGCAAGCAATGGAGTTAGGATCATTCCCGAAAAGTGGACGATTGCCAATCCCTTGTGGATGGAAACGGTGTTCCATTCTTTTCTTCTAACCAGCGGTGGCGGGCATAATAAGGAAAGGCCCGCGGTAAGAAAATAACTGGCGATGGTGGCCGAGGCCAGGGTTTTGTGGACACTGCCCAGGCTGGTGTAACCATTCAAAGCAAGCTGGCCATAAGTGACCGTTGCCAGCATTGCTCCCAAGGTTACAAAGCCACCCACTTCATGCACAGTAAGCATGGTGCGTCGCAAGCCCAATTCCTTTTCGCGGGATTCCAATGTTAGCGGATAGATGCCGGTCCGCCGCATCATGCCGTGTTCACCCCATATTAAGTGCTCCCCCGGGCTTAAGATTTCAGGAAGCAGGGGTTCCGGTTTCGCGGCTGAATCCAAAGCGATTACTGTAAGGGAATCGGAGGACCAGCCCGGAACGATCAGGGCCATCAGTATGGAAACCGATAATATGCTTCTCAAAGTGAATTTATAGGAACCCCATTTTTTAATGGTGGCTCTCTTGCCAAGCAAATGCTCCACCTTCATTACTCCTTCCGGCTGCAAAATGGTTGAATGTTCATGGCTAACGACATGGTGAACAGTGTACTAGGGCTGTTACCAATGGGCACGGATTCAATCCGAATTTATTGTAAACCATTTGTAAAACCGTTTGAAATCGGTCCAACGGAATCCTACCCAATATTTTTCAAGTTGAATATCAATCGCATGGTGGTGCCAGTTCCAAGCACGCTGGACGCTTCTATCTCACCACCATGTGCGTGCATAATCTTGCGACAAAGGCTTAGCCCAAGCCCATAACCGCCGGAGGATCTTCCCCTGGATTTGTCGACGCGGTAAAAGGGTTCAAAAATCGCTTCTAATTCCGCAGGCGGAATTCCTTGTCCAAAATCACGAATGGTGATCACG
>JAYTHY010000029.1:0-15049 GCA_043732185.1 Fibrobacteria bacterium | reverse complement strand
GTGATGGCAGCCGTCAAGGACGTCTTGCCATGATCCACGTGACCAATGGTACCCACGTTCACATGCGGCTTATTGCGGTTGAATTTTTCCTTGGCCATAATACAACTCCACCTGCTCTATTGAGACTCTGTCCTGAACCGCGTTATCCCGTAGGAACCTCGGTTCGGTTTTCCCTTCATTATCTGAGGGGTTTCGTTCAAAAAGAGGGTTTTACCTGCTTACCCCATGTTTTTCATAGGTAAGAACGTAAACACCCAACCCTTTTGATAAGGAGCGCAGTAAAGTAGTATAGCCGAAGGTATTCGCCAAGGGTATCTCCAGCAGAATTATCGAGTTATATCCATCTGAGTCCATTTTTCGAATAATCCCGCCTCGTGAGGCCAAATCGGCCAAGACCATTCCGCAAAATTCGTCTGGAATGATGATCTCCAAACGCATTAAGGGCTCTAAAATCTCAAATTGAGCGCATGTTAAGTGTAATTTCAGCAAATCCGAAAAACACCGAGATAGCAAAGGCAGTGGAATTGGCCCTTGGCTACCGGAAATATGCTGAATTTTACAGGTGAGTCCGGCAATCGTACCAAATCCACAACTGCCCTGACTGCAGAAGAGGTCGAATGTGGCTTCAAATACCTCTCGATATTCCCCAGGCTCACCTTTTGGAACGAATACCAAGGAATTTTTTTCGTCATCCGAACTGTTTTGGAAATCCGCTACAACGCGGACCTCCATGCCCATGGCCATTACGGTATTTTCCACTTCAAGCTGCGGTGCTTTTAACCTTTCCAGATAACGGACGCTGGGCGCGCCAATCTTAATGTCACATTTGTGATCTTTTTTCAGTCGTTTGCAAAACACATCGAGTTGTAGTTCACCCACCGTGCTGATGAGCCACCCACCGGTTGAATTATCTGGTAGGATGGAAATGGAAGGCTCGGTTTCGGCAAGCTGTTTAAGAGTCTTATCTACGAAATCGAAATCATCGGCATGAACGAGCTCAATGCGTGATTGCAACAAGGGCCGGTAGACCTTGAGCAATGCACTCGGAGCAGATCCAAGATCGAGCCGGCCATCGGTCAGTAAATATTGACCCATGCGAAAATGATGCGGTGATTCAAGGGCGAGAATGTCGCCAGCCCGAATCTCGGTGATATTCTTAACTTCCTCCAAACTCTCTGCGAAAACCCGGAAGAAGCGTACGTTTTCCAATCCGCTTAGCGCTTGGGTGTTGAATATTTTTACCAGAAATATTTTTCCGATGTTCTGGTAATGTCGTATTTTGATCACAAAACCAAGGGAGAGCGCGAACTCCGGTTTTATGGCTGGCGGAGGCAGGAGCAGATTGACTCCGTTCATAAGCTGCCTAATGCCGACATTCTTGATAGCCGATCCCATGTAAACGGGAATGCTACCACCACTTTCCATGGCCAACTTCAACCCGATGACGATGTCTTCATTTTTTATTTCTTCACCAGAAAAATAGGCAGCGGCCAAGGTGTCATTGAATGTGCTCGCGACATCCAGTAAATCCTTGCGCGCCATTGCGTATTCCTCTGCCAAAAAGGCCGGAACCTCGCCCTTGATAAGCTTCCGCGGGTTTTCCACCGAGCGATAAAGCGCCAGCTGATTTAAGACATCGACCACTCCATCGATTTTTCCGTCGATGTAAACGGGAATAGTCAATGCCACCGGATGCACACCGAACAAAACTTGAATCTGCTGCATCACCTTGCGGTAGTCGGATCCAGAGATGTCCAGCTTGTTGATGAAAATGATGGATTGGTTCCGGTTGGCGCGGATTTTTTCCCAGGCCTCCAGACTTTGCGATTCAATGCCGCTGATTCCGGAAAGAACCAGAATGACACCCTCCACGGCCTGCAATGCGAAATCCACTTCGACGCCAAAATCCACATGGCCGGGTGTGTCCACAAAGGTGACCTGCGTCCCTTTCCACTGATAAGACGCTATGCCTGCCTCAATGGTGATGCCGCGTTTTTTTTCCTCTTCCAGATAATCCATGGTGGCGAGACCTTCATCCACCTCGCCGAGCCCGGGAATGGCTTCGCTGAAATACAATAGTCTTTCGGATACCGTGGTTTTTCCAGCATCCACATGAGCGAGGATGGCAATGGCACGGGTTTCTTTAGCGATGGAGGACATGCTGCTAGGCCCGTTAAGAGCATCCTGGTAAATGCTGATTTGGAAGGTTCGATCTCAAAAAGGGATAATAACTAAAAAACCCCGGAAAACCGGGGTTTTTTAGCAAGCATAGGGCGAAGGGGGTCCTTCGCAGATTATCTACCACCTAAAGTGTGCAAAAGCCTTATTGGATTCGGCCATGCGATGGATATCTTGTTTCTTTTTGACTGCATTGCCTTCATTGTTGAGGGCCTGGATAAGTTCCGCAGAAAGCCGTCGGGACATGTCTTTTTCATTGCGTCCTTGAGCGGATTCTTTAAGCCAGCGCAATGCCAAAGCAGTGCGGCGGGCTGGACCCACTTCAACCGGTACCTGATAGTTGGCACCGCCAACACGGCGGGACTTCACTTCCAGTGAAGGCTTGATATTGTTCAGCGCATTCTTGAAAAGGGTAAGCTCATCGTCTTCGCCCCCGATTTTCCGTTTGAATTCGATCAAGGCGGAATACACCACATCTTCGGCAATGCTGCGCTTACCGCGGCTGACGACGACGTTCATGAACTGGGTGACCAAGGTGCTATTGAACTTGGGGTCCCCGTAGATTTTTCGCTTATCGGCTCTTTTTCTTCTCGACATCTTAGTCCTCTATTTTCGCATCAAGTCCGGAGTTACTTCTTGCCTTTGGCAGGCGCTGCGCCTTTGGCACCAGCGGCGCCAGCCTTTGGCTTCTTCACGCCGTACAGGGATCGGCTTTGCTTTCTACCTTCGACACCGGAGGTGTCCAAGGTTCCCCGAATAATATGGTAGCGTACACCAGGAACATCCTTAACACGACCACCACGAATGAGGACAATGGAATGTTCCTGTAGGTTATGACCCTCGCCTGGAATATAGCACGTCACTTCCATCTTGTTGGAAAGACGCACGCGGGCGATCTTGCGCAAGGCGGAGTTTGGCTTTTTAGGCGTGGTGGTATAAACACGAGTGCAAACGCCGCGCTTTTGCGGGGCACCCATCAAGGCAGGAGCTTTGCTTTTGACAACTGGCTTTTTCCTGCCCTTGCGGATCAACTGGCTGATTGTAGGCACGGTATGAAGTTCTCCGTTTTTTCCGATGAGTGGTGAAAATTAGTTAAATAAGTCGATATCTGTCAATGAGTTAAGGCCTCGGAAGCCCGTATTTACGGCGATTCCGAGGAGACCATAGACTGGCCGGTAATATTGTTCGCGTCCCCAACCGAAGCCGTTTCTTCAACGACCGCAGCCATGGACTGTTCTTCTTCGATTTCTGCGTCCAAATCTCGAATTCGCACAGCGTTGACCATGGAATTACCAGTTCCCGAAGGAATGAGGCGACCCATGATAACGTTTTCCTTGAGACCGACCAGCGTATCGATTTTTCCGGCAATGGCCGCATTGGTCAACACCTTGGTGGTTTCCTGGAAAGAAGCCGCCGAGATGAAACTATCCGTACCCAAAGAGGCCTTGGTAATTCCGAGCAACATCGGCCGGAAAGAAGCGGCGCGCTTGCCCTGAACGACCACGCGGTTATTGGACTCGCGGATTCTGGCTTTCGAGATTTCCTCGCCTTCCAAAAGTTCGGTATCGCCAGGATTTACGACAGCTACTTTGCGCAGCATCTGGCGCACAATGCTTTCAATGTGCTTATCGGAAATCGTCACGCCTTGCAAACGGTACACGGCTTGAATTTCTTCTACCAAGTAACGTTGTACTGCAGCATCGCCGGCGATTTGCAGAATGTCATGAGGATCGATTGGGCCATCGCAAAGCTTGTCGCCGGAGCGGACGCGATCGCCCGGATGTACGGTAACATGCTTGCCACGGGGGATCAAATAGGATTCTTTGACGTCGCCATCTTCGATCACGATGCGCTGCTGACCGCGCTCAACTTCACCGAAGGTTACAATGCCGTCAATGGCGGTAACCACGGCCGGTGATTTCGGTCGGCGTGCTTCAAAGAGTTCGGCCACGCGCGGAAGACCACCGGTGATATCACGAGTCTTTCCTGCGGCTCTGGCGATTTTAACCAGTGGCTCACCGGCAAAAACCGTGTCACCATGTTTGTACTGAAGGTAGGCGTTTTCCGGTACGGCATAACGTCCCAGCTTGGTTTTGCCGTCCTCGGCCAAGATGATGACATGCGGATGGAGTTTGGCGCGTTTGTCGCGAATGACGCGAAGGCGTTCCATTCCGGTGGTGTCATCGTACTCGGTGACATAAGTAACACCATCTTTGAGTCCATCAAATTCAATGGTGCCTGCGTTGCGGGTAATGATGAGCGTGTTGTAAGGATCCCATTCGAACATGAGGGTTCCGGCTTTGATCTGTGCGCCATCTTTGACTTTAAGCAAGGCGCCGTAAGGCACAACGTAACGCACCTTGGTAATGCCGTGTTCGTCAAGCAGGGACATTTCCCCAGAGCGGCTGACCACAACGGATTCGCCTTTTTTATTTTCAACAAGTTCCACGTCGCGCAAGGAAATTTTGCAATCCCACTTGGCTTTCTTGACCGACTCCGCCGTCATGCGGGAAGCGGCGCCACCGATATGGAATGTACGCAAGGTAAGCTGCGTACCGGGTTCGCCAATCGACTGGGCAGCCATCACACCAACAGCTTCACCGATGTCGATCATGCGACCGTTAGCGAGGTTACGGCCATAGCACTTTCCGCAAACGCCGCGGAGGGCTTCGCAGGTGAGCACGGAGCGCACCTTGACGCTTTCGATTCCTGCCTTGCCGATTTTGTCAGCCATGACTTCATCGATGAGTTCTCCGGCATGGCAAATGACCTGGTCAGAAACCGGATGGAAAATATCATCACAAGCCACGCGGCCCAGAATCTTGTCGGCTACCGAGACCACGACATCGTCACCTTCCATGGTGTCCGTCATGTCCAGTCCGAGTACCGTGCCGCAATCTTCTTCATTCACAACCACGTCTTGCGCAACGTCTACAAGGCGACGGGTCAAATAGCCGGCGTCGGCGGTTTTAAGAGCCGTGTCCGCCAAGCCCTTACGAGCACCGTGAGTGGAGATGAAGTATTCGAGTACGTTCAAACCTTCCCGGAAGCAGGAAAGAATCGGGTTCTCGATGATTTCATGTCCCGTGATTTTTTTCTGAGGCTTGGCCATAAGGCCACGCATTCCGGAAAGCTGCTTGATCTGCTCGCGGCTACCACGAGCGCCGGATACGGCCATCATATAAACAGGATTGAAACCGTCGCGATCCTGGGCCAATTTTTCGTACACAAGTGTGGCCACATCATTGGTGGTATGCGACCAGAGATCGATGATTTGATTGTAACGCTCGCCATCGGTGATGACGCCGTTTTCATAGAGCTCGGCGACCTTGTCGACCTTAACCTTAGTGCCCTTGATCATTTCATACTTCTCAGGCGGGATAATCATGTCCCCAATGGCGATGCTCATGCCGCCCTTGGTAGCCCACTTGAATCCGAGCTCTTTGATGGCATCCAGGAACAAACAGGTGCGCTCATTCCCGGCGATACGGAAATACTTGTCGATGGTGGCAGAAATCGTCTTCTTGTCGAAGGTTTTATTGATGAAGCCCAGATCATTGGGAATCACATCGTTCAAAATCACGCGGCCCACGGACGTTTCAATAAGTTTTCCGTCGACTCTCACCTTGATGGGTACGTGCAATTCCACGCCGCCGGCTTCCAAACATTGGATGGCTTCAGTGGAATCCGTGAACATTTTTCCTGCGCCTTTGCCCTTGGTCTTCATGGCCGTCAGGTAATAGCAGCCGAGCACAATATCCTGCGACGGCACAGCAATGGGCTGACCGGATGCGGGGTGCAGAATGTTATTGGAAGACATCATGAGGATACGGCACTCGAGCTGAGCCTCAAAGGACAGCGGCAAGTGAATGGCCATTTGATCGCCGTCGAAGTCGGCGTTGAAAGCCGTACACACTAGCGGATGCAAGCGAATAGCTTTGCCTTCCACAAGCTTGGGATAAAAAGCCTGAATACCCAGACGATGCAAGGTAGGCGCGCGGTTCAAGAGCACGGGATGATCGTCGATGATCTCTTCCAGAATATCCCAAACTTCGGGGCGCTCTTTTTCCACAAATTTCTTTGCAGACTTGACCGTATGTACAAAACCCTTCTCTTCCAGTTTCTGGATAATAAAAGGTTTGTAAAGTTCGAGGGCCATGGGCTTGGGCAAGCCGCATTGATGAATTTTAAGATCCGGACCCACCACGATTACAGAACGGCCGGAATAGTCCACACGTTTGCCGAGCAAGTTCTGACGGAAGCGGCCCTGCTTACCTTTGAGCAATTCGGACAAGGACTTGAGCGGACGGCGATTTTCGCCCTTCACCGAGAAGGTGCGACGGCCATTGTCGAACAATACGTCCACGGCTTCTTGAAGCATGCGCTTTTCATTCCGCAGAATAACTTCCGGGGCTTTGATATCAATGAGCTTCTTTAAACGGTTGTTGCGATTGATGACGCGGCGATACAAATCGTTCAAATCGGACGTAGCAAAACGGCCACCTTCCAAAGGCACCAAGGGGCGCAAATCCGGAGGAATGACGGGCAGCACATCCAGAACCATCCATTCTGGACGGTTGGGTGATTTACGGAAGGCTTCCACAACTTTGAGCCGCTTCAAAAGATCCTGCTTGCGCTGGCTGGAGGTCTCTTCTTTGATGCGCTTGCGCATATCGACGGAAAGAGTTTCCGGATTCAGTTCGGCCAGAAGTTGTTTGATTGCGGAGGCACCCATCTTGGCATCAAAATGCCGGCCTTCGTCTTCAAGGTCGATATATTCATCTTCTGAAATGAGCTGGCCGAGTTTGAGATCGGTATCACCTGGATCGAGAACGATGTACGATTCATAGTAGATGACGCGTTCTAGGTTCGTAACCGACATGCCGAGCAAGGATCCGATGACAGATGGCAAGCTCTTGAAGAACCAAATATGCACCACCGGCACAGCCAATTCGATATGTCCCATGCGTTCCCGACGCACTTTGGAATGGGTAACTTCCACGCCGCAGCGATCGCAAACGACACCGCGATAGCGAATGCGCTTGTACTTTCCGCACGAGCATTCCCAGTTCTTTACCGGGCCAAAAGTGCGTTCGCAAAACAACCCGTCTTTTTCGGGTTTGAAGGAGCGGTAATTGATGGTTTCCGGCTTGGTAACTTCACCGTACGACCAGCCCCGGACGACATCGGGGGAAGCCAGCTGAATACTGATGGCTTCTTTATCCTGGACTTCCGTGGAGTTCTCGAAAAAATCGTTCATTATTATCTCCCGCTAATTTTCCGCTGAACCTATTACTCTTCTACTAAGGAGGTGGGCCTCATTGACCCAACATCCCTGCTAATTCCACCGAGCGACCAGCCCCAAAGGGCCGCACACCGCGCGTTGCCTCTTTAGGCCAGTTCTTCTTCCTTCTGCAAGAACTTTACGTCCAGGCATAGGGCTTGCATTTCTTTAATGAGCACATTGAAGGATTCCGGTACGCCAGGCCGGGGTGCATTTTCACCCTTGACGATGGCCTCGTAAATCTTCGAGCGACCCATAACATCATCGGATTTAACCGTGAGGATTTCCTGCAATGTATAGGCAGCGCCGTAGGCTTCCAGTGCCCAAACTTCCATTTCGCCAAAGCGCTGACCGCCAAACTGGCTCTTGCCGCCGAGTGGCTGCTGAGTGACCAGAGAATAGGGTCCAATGGAACGTGCATGAATCTTATCATCGACCAAATGGCCGAGCTTGAGCATGTACATGTACCCGACGCCTACTTCATTATTGAGGCGCTCACCGGTGCGTCCGTCAAAGAGAACCGTTTTTCCGGACTGCGGAAGCTTCGCTTCTTTGAGTGCGGCAAGAATATCATCATAGCTGGCTCCGTCAAAAACCGGCGATGCGATTTTTATTCCGAGCGCTGCGGCAGCCCAGCCTAGATGCGTTTCCAGCACCTGACCCACGTTCATACGGGAAGGCACGCCAAGCGGATTCAGAAGAATCTGGACGGGTTCACCATTGGGCATGAAAGGCATATCTTCCACGGGAACGATTTTGGAAATAACACCCTTGTTACCATGACGGCCGGCCATTTTATCACCCACCGCAATGCGGCGCTTCTTGGCGATATAAATCTTGACCAGCTGCAACACACCGGGCTTTAGTTCGTCACCGCGAATGATCTTGTCGATTTCCTTATCCAGCTCATCTTCGAGCCGGAAAATCATCTCGTTGGCGGAATTCAAAACTTTTTCTGCCGTCTTATTCGCCTTTTCATCAGACGTCAAACCCTCGGGGACATTGACATCAGAAAAATTGATCTTTTGCAGAATCTTATCGTTGAACTTTTTGCCTTTGCCGACAATGAGCTCATTGGTCGAACCATCCCGAATTTCCTGCGAATCTTGGCCGTCCAAAAGTTCCAGCAGTTTCTTGTCCCGGGCCGATGTGATTTCTTGAATACGCGCGCTCATGGTTGCGCGCAATTCATCAATCCGATCCTTATCGCTTTTTTTGGTTTTCTTATCCCGTTCCTTGCGTGAGAACGTGCGGCTTTCTACCACAATGCCCTTCATACCAGGAGGAGCCTTGAGAGAAGAGTCGCGGACATCGCCGGCTTTTTCGCCGAAGATGGCGCGCAGCAAGCGCTCTTCCGGAGACAATTCTGTTTCGCCCTTGGGCGTTACTTTGCCGACCAAAATATCACTGGCATCCACTTCCGCGCCTACGCGGATAATACCGTTTTCATCTAAGTTCCGAAGCGATTCTTCGGAAACATTTGGAATTTCCCGGGTCAATTCTTCAGGACCACGCTTGGTATCGCGCACTTCCAATTCATATTCTTCAATATGTATGGAAGTAAACGTGTCCTTCTTGGAAAGCTCCTCGGAGATGATAATGGCATCTTCGTAGTTGTAGCCGTTCCAGGGAAGGAAACCGATTAGGATGTTCTTGCCCAGCGCCAATTCTCCATTGGAAGTGCTGGAACCATCCGCGAGCACGTCGCCGCGCTTGATAACTTGACCCACCTTGACCAGGATTCTCTGGTTGATGCAGGAGTCTTGATTGGAGCGTTCAAATTTACGGAGATGGTAAGTGTCGTATTCGGGTACGTCGAGGAAATCGGTGACCAACTTACCGGCTTCTTCGCGCTTGATGACGACGGTGCGGGCATCCACGGAGTGGACGAGTCCACTGTGCAGAGCAACCACCATTGCGCCGGAATCGTAGGCGGCCTTGGCTTCCAATCCGGTTCCCACTAGTGGCGATTCAGGGATGAGCAACGGCACAGCTTGGCGCTGCATATTGGAGCCCATGAGCGCGCGGTTGGCGTCATCGTGTTCCAGGAATGGAATGAGGCCCGCAGCGATGGAAACAAGTTGCTTGGGCGACACATCCATAAGCTGTACATTGTCGCGAGGAATCAGCGGGAACTCACCTTGCTTGCGCACGATGACATAATCGCTTACGAAACGGTTTTTTTCGTTGATGATTGTGGAAGCTGGAGCGACGTGGTAATCGTCTTCCTGATCCGCAGTCAAATAGATTACTTCATCGGTTACAATGCCACCCTTGACTTTGCGATAAGGCGTTTCGATAAAGCCGAACTGGTTCACTTTGGCGTACGCGGCCAAGGAAGAAATAAGGCCGATGTTCGGACCTTCCGGTGTTTCAATCGGGCACAGCCGACCATAATGGCTATGATGCACGTCGCGCACTTCGAAGCCCGCGCGCTCGCGTGTCAAACCGCCTGGCCCTAGGGCGGACATACGGCGTTTATGCGTCAGTTCCGCCAGGGGATTCATTTGATCCATGAACTGGGAAAGTTGGGACGAACCGAAGAATGTGGATATGACCGTCGAAACCGTACGGGCATTCACGAGATCCTGAGGCGTAAGCTCTTCCGTATCGCGCAGGGACAAGCGTTCACGAATGGTTCGCGCCATGCGTGTTAGGCCCAATGAAAACTGGTTGCCTAGCAATTCGCCAACGGACCGTACCCGGCGGTTGCCGAGATGATCAATATCATCCAGGAAGCCATCCTGCATAAACAGGGATACTAGATAACGCATGATGGCGATGAAATCATCCTTGGTCATCGTCATCGTTTCCATCGGAACTTTGAGCTTGAGGCGGCTATTCAAGCGATAACGACCGACTTCGCCGAGATCGTAACGCTTGTCATCAAAGAACAAACGCTCTAATAGCGTTCTGGCGGTTTGCACATTGGGGGGATCTCCAGGCCGAATCAGGCTGTAGATGCGGAAGAGGGCTTCTTCTTCATTGGAAGTAGGATCCGCAGACAAGGTGTTATGCAGAACGGGATTGCTTTCCACACCCTTGATAAGCTTGACTTTCTTGAGACCCAATTCGCCGATTTTTTTGGCGAGTACAGGTGTGATAACGGTATTGGCTTCGGCAATCAACTCGCCGGTATCCTTGTCGACCAAATCCTCGTAGAGAACCTTATCTTCAAGGCCGTCAAGGGCTTTGGGATTAACGGTCATCTCTTCCGCTTCATAGAAAATCTTAACCAGATCCTGGTTGCGGGAGAAGCCGATGGCCCGTAAAAGAATAGTGGCGGGAATTTTCCGCCGGCGATCGATATTGATGTACATGGCCTCGTTGACGTCCACGAGAAATTCAACCCAGGAGCCGCGATAAGGTATAACGCGGGCTTTGAGTAAACGCTTGCCGTTGGGATGGGTTTCTTCGTCGAAACTCACGCCTGGCGAACGATGTAGCTGTGACACGATGACGCGCTCTGCGCCATTTATGATAAATGTGCCGTTTTGGGTAATCAAGGGAAGGTCACCGATATATACATCGTTCGTGATCTTCTCGACGAACTTGCGCTCTTCGCCTTCACCTTCAAAAATATTCAAGCTCAGGGTCGCTTTGAGCGGAGCAGCGTAGGTCATTCCGCGTTTCTGGCATTCTTCCAGAGAATACTTGGGAACGCCTAACGAATAGCCCTCGAACTCAAGGGAATACATTTCCTTGATATCCGTAATGGGGAACACTTCGCTGAAAATCTTCTGCAGGCCTTCGTTCTTCCGCTCTTTGGGAAGGGTGCCCGCTTGGATGAAACGGTTGAATGAATTGACCTGCACATCCAGCAGGTAAGGCAACTCATAATTAAACCGACTTGAAGAGTATGTCCGTCTTTCCACCAAAGTCTCCGATCCCTTAAAAGTTCCAGCACCAGCCATTTCAGACCGGCAAACACATCTCTAAAAACGGAAAAACGCCTGTCCGCAGGCGCGGGCAGGGCGTATTATTTCTCCAGCTATATAGCGAAGAATTTTTCTCAAGGATTACTTCAGGCTTACCTTGCCGCCAGCTTCCTCGAGTTCCTTCTGCATCTTTTCGGCTTCGGCCTTGGCCACGCCTTCCTTGACCGTCTTGGGAGCGCCGTCGACCAAGGCTTTGGCTTCTGCCAGGCCAAGACCAGTGATGGTGCGAACCACCTTGATGACGCCGATTTTCTTTTCGCCAGCTGATTCCAGCACGACGTCGAATTCGGTTTTTTCAGCAGGGGCTTCCGCAGCAGCGCCAGCGCCACCGGAAACGGCAACTGCAGCTGCGGCAGCAGCTTCAATTCCGTATACGTTCTTGAGATAATCCGAAAGTTCTTTGGCCTGTAATAGGGATAGGGCTACAATCTTGTCGCCGATTTCCTTCACAGGAGTTGAGTAAGTTGCATCTGACATGGAAATGTCCTCCGTTAGATTGATTAAAAAATTTCTTTACTTTTCGTTCTGCTTATCGTCCGGTCGCTTCTAGGAGAAACGCCGGTTTTTTCAAGTTTGGTTTTCTTTCTAGTTCTATTGAGCGCCTCCCTCCAATTTCTCGACGAGAGCCTTGATTTGGCCGGCAATCTTGGTGCCGGGGCTCTTGATGACGCCCACAACGTTAGCACCTGGCCCGAGAGCCAAGGTGACGATCGAAGCCTGCAATTCTTTCTTACCTGGCATCTTGGCCAATGCGGCAATCTTGTCGCCGGGATAGGTGGCACCATCGATGGAAACCACCTTAACGGTCATGAAGCCTTCATTGGCCTTGTAGAACTCAACCAATGCCTTGGCCGGAGCCATGGGATCTTGGTCGTCCGATAGGATAATCGCGGTGGGACCCACGAGATGTTTCTCAAGGCCTTTGATACCGGCTCCATCTAGGGCGCGCTTGATGAGGGTGTTTTTAGCCACCTTCATTTTCATGCCCTTTTTCTTGAGGCTGGCACGTAAGGCTGTCACCGTCTCCACGCGAATGCGGGAGAAATCCGTGACATAAATTCCTAATGCACTTTTGAAGCTAGCCTCCAATTGGGCAATGACTTCGCTTTTATTGTTATTTGATTTTTGTACTACCATATTATGCCTCGCTTACCTGGCTATGCCTTTGTCCAAGCGCACCCCGGGACTCATCGTGCCGGCCAGAGTGATGCTACGGACATATACACCTTTGGAAGTGGGAGGCTTGGCCTTGACCACTGCATCGATTAAAACCTTGACGTTCTCAACCAATTGGTCGGCGTTGAACGACACCTTGCCGACCGGCGCATGGACGTTGCCGCCCTTGTCGACGCGAAACGCGATTTTACCGGCTTTGAGTTCCTTCACAACTTGGGCGACATTCATGGTGACAGTGCCAGCCTTTGGGCTCGGCATCAATCCACGCGGTCCAAGTATACGGGCAATTCGGCCGACCAAGGGCATCATGTCTGGAGTCGCGATCACTTGATCGAAATCCATCCATCCGCCCTGGATCTTGGTTACCATTTCCTCGGCGCCGACATAATCCGCTCCGGCGGCAGTGGCAGCCTTTTCCAATTCACCTTTACAAAATGCAAGAACGCGGACTTTTTTTCCTGTTCCGTGTGGCAGCACCACGTTTCCGCGCACCACTTGCTCGGAATACTTGGGGTCCACGCCAAGATTCATGTGAACTTCCAAGGAGGAATCAAATTTTGTTTTGATCCCACCCTTAAGAATCGTCACAGCCTCAGGGAGTTGGTACTCCTTTTGCCGATCAATCTTCTCGGCGAGGCTGCGGTAGTTTTTGCTCTTCTTCATGGCTCCTACCTTTGGTTGCCTATTTAATCTTGCCGGTACTTCAACGCGAGGGTCTTCGGAGTCTTGCTGCGACTTTCATCGCACCAAGCCTCTGGGGGTCCGTTCCGGGTTTTCCGGATCCCTCCACCGCGTTTGCTTTCCTTTAGGCTATTTCCAAGCCCATACTTTTAGCCGTTCCCGCCACCATGCTCATGGCCGCAGCCAAGTCAACGGTGTTGAGATCCGGCATTTTCATTTTAGCGATATCTTCGATCTGCTTCTGCGTAACCTTGCCGACTTTCTTACGGTTCGGCTCACCGGATCCTTTTTCCAAACCCATGGCCTTTTTCAAAAGATCAGGAGTTGGCGGTGTTTTTGTTACGAAGCTGAAACTGCGATCGGCATACACCGTGATCACGACCGGGATGATGTATCCCTTTTTGTCTTGAGTCTGGGCGTTAAATGCTTTGCAGAACTCCATAATGTTCAATCCCCGCTGACCCAAGGCCGGGCCAATGGGAGGAGAAGGGTTGGCAGCGCCAGCCGGCACCTGCAATTTAATGTATCCCGTAATTTTCTTTGCCACAATAGCTCCTATACCGAATCAACTTGCACGAAGTCCAATTCAACGGGTGTGGAACGCCCAAAGACGCTGACCATCACCTTTAATTTTCCCTTTTCGGGATTTATTTCCTCGACAACACCATCGAAATCCTTGAATGGGCCATCCTTGATCCGGACTTTTTCACCACTGGTGAATGGAATTTCCACAACTCCGGAAACCGTCGGCTCCACAGCAGTCTGGCCCAGAATGCGATCCACTTCACTCTTGCGTAAAGGCTGAGGTTTGCCCACTCCGACAAAATGGGTGACACCGGGAACGTCCGTTACGTAATGCATGGTCTCTTTAGTCAACTCCATCTCAACGAGGAGGTAACTGGGATAGAATTTCTTGTCCCGAGTCGTCTTTTTTCCCTTTTGCACCGTCGTGACTTCACGTGTCGGCATGAGTATTTGACCGAACATCTCCTGAAGGCCGTTCTTCTCAATAAGGGCCTCCAAGTGCTGCTTGACCTTGCCCTCCTGCCCGGAATATGTATGGACCACGTACCACTTCTTCACTTTATGCGATTCCTATCCGTTCCGTTCGTTGCTGCAAACTTCAGTACCTGTTCCAAGTTGGAACCGGCCGCCGCTACAGACGTCATCCTAAAATGTACTGAACCAGTTTTCCCAAAAGCGAATCCACCATAAACACAAATGACATCGACAGGAGGCTGAAGATGACCACGGTAATCGTGGATCCTTTCAGCTCCTCACGCGTAGGCCAAGTCACCTTGCGTAGCTCGGCAATTACGTCTCTGATATAATTTTGAAATCTCTTCATAATCAAAAACTTTCAGGCCAGGGGGGACTTGAACCCACAACCTACGGTTTTGGAGACCGGTACTCTACCAATTGAGCTACTGACCTAGAATTCCTTCTTTAGACCAATATCTCGGTTACAACACCCGCTCCGACGGTCCTTCCGCCTTCACGTATAGCAAAACGCAGGTCCTTTGCCATGGCAATCGGCGCAATCAACTCCGCCGTAATCGACACGTTGTCACCTGGCATCACCATCTCAACGCCCGCCGGCAAGTCACAGCTACCTGTAACGTCCGTGGTACGGAAATAAAACTGCGGACGATAGCCATTGAAGAACGGCGTATGTCTACCGCCTTCGTCTTTAGACAATACGTAAATCTCCGCCTTGAACTTCGTATGCGGCGTGATGGTGCCGGGTTTGCACAACACCTGTCCACGCTGGATATCCGTCTTTTCCGCGCCG
>JAYTHY010000028.1:0-39927 GCA_043732185.1 Fibrobacteria bacterium | reverse complement strand
TTTGTCGGCGCAGGCGGCGGCTTCCGCTATTTTGACAAAACCGGAACCGATTTCGGACATGACATCGGAGCCTCCGGTACTGTCCACGTCGGAATGCTGCTCGACATCCTCGACGAACTCCAACTACGCATTAGAGTTCCCTTCCACATCGTAGCCAACGACGCCGGTGACCGAGGCATAGGACTAGATGTAGGAATACTCTTCTCCAGCCCCCTCCGAAAAACAAGCGTCCGCAAACTCAAATACTAAACCCCACAGTCCATCCCATCCCAATCCCATCCCAGCGACCCACCTCACAGCCCATCCGTCCCGCCCAGCGGGACGCGCATTCCAAAGCCATCCCCATCTTCGCATATCCGTCCTTCCTCCGCATCTCCGCATCTCCGCTCATCTCCGCTTATCTTCGCCTATCTTCACTTCGCCCCCGCCAACCGCTAAACGCAACCGGTGCCGGTAGCTCTCCGATACCAACACAGTCGAGACGGGGTCGCTGGGGGTGGGGGGCTGGAAATAATCAGCGCCGCCCACCAAGCGCGGCCCTAAACAAAGCGGGAATGAGCAGCTGCGGGGTACTCGGAGCAAACTCCGCATTGCGAATCCCGCAGCAGACTCGCAGCCAGGGCAGGGATGCCATCAGAACCAAAGCAAAGACAAGCGACTGGGCAGAGCGACATTTCCAGCCCCCCACCCCCAGCGACCCCTCTTACTTATTTAGCGTCAGAACAAACCAAAGGCCCCTGCTGCTTCAGCCAAACCAAAGCCCGCGCGCGCACATCCTTCACCGCATCCTCGGACTTCGTAAAATAATATTGCCGATTCGATCGCCCCGCAAACGTATCCCCATCCGCCGGATTCGACAGGAACTCCTGCGACTTAGGCAAATGCTTTTCCAATTCTCTTAAAGTCGGCTCCTTGCCCTCCACAGATTTGGTGGCCACTATCAGCATGTCCTTGTGGTAGACCATGTAATTGACTGTGATCTTCGCCGTAAAGATTTTAACCCAATCATTCTTAGCTGCATCGCCGCCGATCTCCTTCAAGAAACGCGAGTCCGATACCACTTCCGGCTCCAACGCCTCGACCTTAGGCAGGGACACGATGCATTCCTTTATCGCCTCACGGCTGATTTCCGTACTTCCGTCCGCCTTGCCTTCCGCGTTGATCAAGGTAATCGTTTTCCTTTCCACCTTATCCTTGGATTCAGCGCTATTCGCATCTAGGGTAAGACACAAGGTTGCCATCAGGGCCAAAGTCGATACAGTACCATTTCGCATTTTATCTCCTTGATTCACCGCCAGAGGCGATATGACCGGGTCTGTTGATTCCCGTAGCGGATCGACGCATCAGAAGCGTTAATCCGCTATGGGACACGACATCCGATTAAGGTCTGTCCCACGGTTAGAATGTATATTTTTCGCATTAGCAGGGAAAATCCCTTTTTAGTTCAAATTTTACGCCATAGGAGGTCCCATGACCCGATTCCATACAGATTTAATCCGCACGGTGATGGCTGCTTTTTTGATTACCGGCTGTTCCACCAAGGTTACCCGCGTCACGCATGATTCCACCATTGACCTATCCGGCAAGTGGAATGACACCGATTCCCGGCTCGTAGCCCAGGAGATGGTGAAGGACGCCCTAAGCGGGGGATGGTACAACAAATATGCGGTCGATAAGAAAACGCCCACCGTCGTGGTCGGAGAAATCCGCAACAAAAGCCATGAGCATATCAGCACCGAAACATTTATCAACGATATCCAGCGTTCCCTTATCAACAGCGGCAAAGTCGAGTTCGTAGCCAATAAGGCAGAGCGCGGACAACTGCGCGATGAGAAGGAGGATCAATCGACCCATTCCTCTGCGGGCACTCGGCAAGACGCGGGAGAAGAATCGGGAGCTGAGCTGATGATGATCGGCGAACTCAATTCTATCGTCGATCAAGAAGGCGGCAAGGCCGTTGTCTTCTACCAGATCAACCTCGAACTGGTACAGATGGAAACCCACAAAAAACTTTGGATCGGCGATAAGAAAATCAAAAAATTTGTCGAACGCAGTGAGACCAAGTTCTAAACCTGATCTGTAATTCCCTTTCCGTGCCAGCCTCCGGTATAAAATGGATTCTTACGCTGACTGTCTCCGCTTGGCTACTGCAAGGCTGCGCGGATCGCAGTCTCTTGCGTTTCCAGAAGATTGCCGCAGAAGCCAGTCAAGAGAATTACGCCGGTGCCCTTGCGCAGGTCAAGAAGAATAAATCGCTCTACGGCAGTGAGAGCAAACTCCTGTATTTAATGGACCTGGGCGTCCTCTACCATTATTCCGGAAAATACGATTCCAGCATTCAAGCCTTGAGTGAAGCTGTGAGCATCCACGACGATCTCTTCGCAAAGTCGGTCACCAATGAAGCCGCCTCTTTTTTGGTCAATGACAATGTCCGGCCCTATCGCGGCAAACCCTATGAAATAGTTCTATTGCATGAATTCCTGGCCTTCGATTATTTGGCATTGGGCAAGTTCGATGATGCCATGGTAGAAGCACGGCAGGCGCAGCTCTTTCTCGATGAGGTCAAACGCAAAGCAGGCAAGGACGAAAAAGCCTACGTGGACGATGGTATGTTCCGATATTTGTCCGCCATCCTCTATCAGGCTGGGAAACAAAGGGACGATGCAGCCATATCCATGTATCAATCCGTAAAAGCCTACCAGCATGGATCCATACCCCTGCCGCCCTCCGTCGCCAATCAAGCTGCGGCCACACTAAAATCCGTGGACCGCAAGGATGATATCAAGGACCTCGGTTTGGAAAATGCCTCTGCCGTTGAAAGCAATGCATCCGGATCTGAAATCATCGTCATCGGATACGCAGGCCGAAGCCCAACTTTGGGGCAAACCGTCTTTTGGGGCACGTATGAACGGGACGGTGTCCTTGTCATCCATTATCACAACCCCAAAGGAGAGGTCGTTACCGAAATTCTGCCTGCCCCTGGACTCCCAGCGTCACAAATCAACCGTGCACGACAAGGACGTCGGACACGCTCGGGAACAACCTTCCATGTTAAATTTGCCTTGCCATCGATTAAGGAAGTTCCCGTGCAAACCCGTTTCTTTACGGTAGCAGGAGAGGCATCTCCCAATCCCGTGCGTACGGAAGCCCTCACCGATCTTTATCCCCTGCTAACCCAGGATCTCGACGCCAATCACGCTTCTATTCTCACCCGTACCGTCATCCGCGTGGTACTGCGCACCTTCGCTGCGGAGGAGACCAAGTCGGCGGTTTCGGGTGGCAATCCCATTGCAAATTTGATTTTGAATATCGGAACCGATCTGCTTTCCGATCAGTTGGAGCAAGCGGATACCCGAAACTGGTTTCTGCTACCACGCTCAGTCCAGATCGCCCGCATCCCTGTTCAACCGGGAGTGCATTCTATTTCGGTGGAAGCCCATAATGCTGCAGGCGCAACACTAGGGGCAAAATCTTTTGACGGCCTAAATGTGAAGCCTGGCGAAAAAAAGTTTGTCTTCTATTCCTCTTTGAAATAATTCCTAAGCATGGACCTGTTTCCTATTTGGATCAAGTAAAGTCCTTTAGGAACATCCCCAGGAACAGTGTATTCTCCTACACCGGTTTTTTGCAGCAGTACCTTATGGCCATTGACCGAACTCATGGACACTTTACTGTCAGCGTCTGCCTTGGAAAGCAGCAAGCGACGGCCCTGTAACTGGGCCACGGATTGAATTTGACGGCGGTGATTGAAAACTCCCGTAATACATTCAGGACAAGGTATTGCAGACATGGTTTTGATCCACTTTGAAATGGAATCCATGGCCATTCCATCCACTTCAAATGTACCCAAGGGAGGCATCTGGTTGAAATTGCCACCGAATTCGCCGGGCGTTTCATTTCGTTGTGATTGACGAAATATAACCAAGGACTTCTGAGAGTAACCGGGCACCACGATGCCGGGCTGGATTAAAATCGTATCCAAATGTTCGGGATTGTTTCCATAGTCATTCTTGGAATAATATTTTGGAAGTAAGGTATCCAGACCACGGGGATTGGCATACATATGGCGAAATTCCATCTGCGGTGTCATGGTGTGAAAATCGAAATTTAAATTGCACATTTCGGCAGCACTCACCCCATTGCCCCTTTTGCCATGGCAGCCGGAGCAGTTCGCGGCAAGGTAGGCGCGTGCCCGCGTGTCCAGTGGGGCCGAAGCATCATCGATTGGGTACCAGCGCGGAACACTCGCAGCATTCCAGAAAGTTGGCTTTCTACCCGTAAGGACGCCTTTTCCAAATAAATATTCGAGTTGATTGACACCTGCCGAATCAGGAGCAGGACGGTTGAGCTGCGCAGTGAAAAATCCAAGCACGGAGCGCGCATGCAAAGGCGGTGTGCTGAAACCCATATCGGTGCGATGACATTTTGCACACAAGTAGGCGGAAGGGAAAACCCATTTTTTCATGCGGGATGCTTTGGCTGTGCCGTTGGGCCAGATGCGAATGGAGTCTCGCATGCCATTGTCGTCGGCTTCAACAAGTTGGGCATCTTTTTGATCTTTATTCCACTTGTAACTGAAACCGTACCAATGGTCGGTCATGGTTTTTTGGGCCGAGTCCAAAACTTCTTTCTGGTTGATGAGCAGGCGCGTCTCCCAAAGTACACGTGAAGAAGCGACACCGGTAATGGTATCGATGGCAAACTGTTTGATGAACACTGCGCCATCCGGATAACCATAATAGTCTGATGCATCGGAATACTCGATAGTCGTGCCTGGTTTGAGCAAGACCCAGCGCATTTTTTTGGCGTCATCGCTCCATAGCGGGGAATTCACCTCATAGTGATAGGCCGTGGGCAAAAGCATTTTTTTAACGCTGAAAATATCGGTGTACAGCCCCGTGGACGATAAAAGCTTGGGAGCATTGGCGCAGGTGTCACACAGCGTCCAATATTTGAATCCGGTTTGAGTTTGGGCTTGGCTTATTGTGATCGCAAACAGTGCTGTAAGTGCTGCGGCGAGAGTAATGATTTTCCGATAGGATGTTTTGAACATTTGCATTTCTCCTTGATGATTGCTGCCTCTTTAGTATAAGGCGAATCAAGGAGCAAAAGTTTCATTCCAAAAAACAAACCGTTCTTTAATTGCGAACGGCAACGCAAGTGGCATCAATCAATACTGCCACCAGTACGGGTCTCCAGGTCTCCCTTTCGGGCGATACGATTTATGCAGTCTAAAACAGCCATTGCTGTCGACGCCGAAGTCGATTCTTCTTGGGTCCTTGATTTGCCAGCCCTTTAGATTAAGGTCAATGGCAACACTGCCGGTATCCATATTGACGGAATCATTTCCGGAGTAATAGACTAGCCGGTTGGCCCAAATATCATTCTTCGACCACCTCACAGTGTCCGGATGGGATTGTAAAATCATCGGCGTGATATTTCCCGATATCCAAGGTCCCGTGCCGGTCAAGCTTCCTGCCACGGGTCGTTTCTGAAATCCTGCATACCAGTTGATGTCATATCTAGTGGACACCGGTTTCCGAAATCCAACCAGAAATACTAGTGTGTCTCGGCATTGAGTCGTTTCTATATCCCCTTCAGCAAGCTCCAGCATTACGGGATTGTCCAAAGCCTCCGGCCTAGGCATTTTTAATTCGATTGGACTCTCACGGTAGCGGCTGATATTTCCTGCTGAATCGACGGAACGAATCCGGAATTCCATGGTCAGCTCCGCATCCTTTCCATATAGGTATTCCAATTTGAAAAAATTTAAAGGGACAGCATCTTCACCTGGCCTGTACACTTGGACGAAAAAGTTTCTCGGGAAATAACTTTCCATAATCGTATCGGTCAGCCCCGGTATCTGTGACCCTTCGGCAAGTTCCGGATGCCCGGCTGGAAAGTATTCCAAAGTATAACTGGCAATTTTTTCATTGCGAACTTGATTCCAAGCCATGGAAAACCGACCTGTGAGCGTATCATATTTAGCGGACAATACAGTCGGGGCTGTGGGGCCAAGGGTCATGTATTTATTCATTGATTTTGGAAGTAGCGATGTTGTCTTCCCGGAAACCACGGTAACCACGTTATCCACTTCCGGTTCATATCCGCGCGAACTGTAGTTCAGCTTATACACACCCATGGGTATGTCTCTCAGCGTAAACATGCCTGCAGAATCCGTCATGGCAATGTATGCAGAACCCTCCACATAACAGAATACTGTGGCCAGGCCCCGGCCTTCCGTCACAACTTTTCCCTGGATGGCACCGGGCGGCATCAAAGTATCCCGGCCTAGATCAACAGCTTCATCCACATATCTTACACGCGGAATAAAGAGTGTTGCATTTCCTTGACCACTCTCACCCGTAATATTGTAAACGCCTACATCCAAACTCTGAATGGAATAGTGGCCCAATGAATCCGTTACCGCACTGTCAGCAAACCCAGCATCCACGTTTTTGGACAATCCATTAGGGCTAGAAGCCACATGCCATGCTTTTACATGAGCACCAGGAACAGGCTTTCCCTCTCCATCCACCAAAATTCCATGCAACCCATTGCCACTGGTTGTTTGTGTTGCGCTCCCTTCACATCCACAAAGAACCAGGATAAAGAAACATCCCAGTACCAAGCTGACGTTTCCCAACCGTTGCAATAGCTGGCTTTTGTTCGACATTGTTTTCCTCCTGTTGGACTCTTTTTAAAATTGAGTCAGTGGAAACATTTGGATGTTTAGCTGAATCACTCTATCAACGTTTTTGTCTTGTTCCGCTAAAGTGAGGACGCATTTTCGCAATGTTTTCAAAGCCGCTCTCACTTTTTCGACGCTTTCCGCGGATAGGGTAGCTGTCAAAGTCGATATATCTCGGGCATCCTTGGCGTGTCTATCCAAGGATTCCATGGCTAGTTTCATGGTTGCGGTTTGGAAGTTTTCCACGTGTAGGGATTCTCCCAAATCATCCGAACTGATTAAGTTGGCGGTTTGCCGATAGTATCCCTGGGCGTCTTTGGCAATCATGCCCAATTTTTCCAATAGCCCTATCGCCTTTTTAACTTGGGCGGTAGGGACGGACGGATTCAACTTTCGGCCCAGGCTCTTATAGTCTTCTTTGAAATCCGTGAAGTAGAGCAACTCGCGCAGTGCCGCATGGTACCACTGGCTGAAGTACTCGTATTTATCCGCTGAAATGACGTTCAGTTGGATCTTGCTCATGGCCAACAATTTTGCATAATGCAGATTTTTCAATTCCAGACTGCCGGCTTGGTTGAAAGAAACCAGGTGTAAGAGGTATTCCTCTTCATCTTTGTTCAGTTCCAACGCACGCGACAAGCGTAATGCCGCCGTGGAAGAAAGCGATCGCCTACCCGCTAGGATGTCGGCAAAAGCACTCGAGGATCCATACCCGGCCTTTTTGCAAAAGTATCGATGCGAGAATTTTGGATTCTGTCGTTTCCGGTCCTCGTAACAATCCTTAAGGAAAGTACGGAAGTCCATATATGCGCTGACATCCGGTGATAATGGCCCCATTGCTTTTTAATATATCCCGTCCCCAGAAATTGCAGTCGCGAATCAGATAAGAAATCGTTCTTTCTTTGCGAACGCAGAAAAACACAAAAACCCTATGTTTTACCTGAAAAGCGCCCACTACACAGAACGGCTCTGCAAATGGGGCTCAATAATTTGGTGTGTTTGCGAACGAGTAGTGCGATCAATCGCTCTTCGCTTGATGATAATACAGAACTTTTGTCGAGGACATTTTGTCGCAAACTTATGGCTCCCGAGCCGGGGCAACTGCTTGACATTTGGTCTTTAATTTCTATCCTAAAGAATAGCTTTGTACCGTTCCAAATCAGCTATTTATAGGAGTTTAGGATATGATGTCAAAACGGAAATTATTCCTAATCGGTTCCGGCCTGGCCGTCTTGGTTGGCCTGGGGGCATGCTTGAAGGCCGGTGATGGTGTGGGGTTAGATAGCAGTGGCAATGCGGATCCATGCGTTGCTGGGCCCACTACCAAGGCCTGTACCACCAGTACCTGCCTGAAAACACCTGCCGCACCAATGTGTGCCGTAGTCGCTGTAGATAGCTGCACTTTACCGATTAAACCCTCCCGTTGCTCGGCTGTCGTTGCTAAGACCCACTTTACTACCTCAGTGTGGCCGATAATTTCGGCAACAGAAAATCACTGTCTTCAGTGCCATATACCAAATGGTGCCGGCTCAATTCTAGAGATGGACTCGCCCCAAAAAGCGTATACAAACCTTGTGAATGTTAAGGTTTTTAATCAAATCCTTGCAAACAGCGGAGCTCCGGGCTGGAAACGCGTAGTGCCCGGCAAACCTGATAACTCTATGCTTTTTAAAAAAATAACAGGAAAGTTGAATAGCGTAGTTCGATACGACTCTACTGACCAAAGCCTTTTTTATGGCGGTACGATGCCCCTAGGGGGGTATCCCAAGCTTCCCCAAGCATCCATTGACACCATTCAGAAATGGATTCTGGAAGGCGCGTTGCAATGAGGAATAACCATGAAGGAAAAATCATGTCATCGATAAAAGGCTTGTTACTTGCATCTGTCTCAATTGGTGTATTATCCGGTTTAGTTTCCGCTGAGCCTTACTTTGCCGTGCGCACAGGATTCAAATGCAGCCAATGCCATGTAAATAGTACCGGTGGTGGCAAGCGCACCGATTTTGGAAATATCTTTTCGCAAATGATGTTGCCTAAGCCACTTGGGGAAGGAAAGGAAGTCGGCTTTGATCCTAAACTGAACGATGCCGTCTCAATAGGTTCCAATTGGCGCGTTGAACAAGTTCACACCATGGACTATAAGGCGAATCCCTCAAAAGATGGCCTGGTCATACGCGAAAGCAATGTGTACGTCAATATTGATTTGGTAAAGAACTTCCTCTCAGCGTATTTGGACGAAACCATGACTCCTGGTGCCACGAACCGGGAATTCTTTGGAAAAATCAATCTCCCCTTTAATAGCTATTTTAAGGCGGGAAATATGCTGCTGCCTTATGGATTTAGGCTTATTGATGATAATGCCTTTGTCCGTGATAAAACAGGATATACTTACAATACCCATGATTTAGGCTATGAAATTGGAATGGAACCAGGACCGGTTTCTTTGATTGCCAATGTCACCAATACACAGCTCTCAACAGTCGGTTCCGTCATTCTTCCCGGCTTTTCTTTTGTGAATAGCTATCGCATCGGCGGCTCCTTTGCATCTGGAATTAAGAAAGCGGATCGAGGAAAAAATCAAAACTTTGGAGTCTTCGGGGGACTTTCTGCGGGTTGGATTACCTTGTTAGCACAGAGAGATTGGATCAAAAGGGACCCGATCAAATCCATTGCTGATTATGCGGAAATGGATATTTTGCCTCTGCCAGGTATGAACTTCAAGTTTACGTTTGAACATTACTGGCCGAACGATGCTATTCCCATGGCCCAAAACGCCCAAACCCGATTGGGCGCAGGTTTTGAGCCTTTCATCTACCCTTACCTTCAATTGGGTCTCTACTATCGTAAAAACGATTGGATTCCACAAAACTTGGGTGCCAATCAAGACGAAATCATTGGCCGCTTCCATGTTTTCTTCTGAAATGCAAAGCCTTGTTAAAACTCTTAACGGGGCTTGCCATTCGAATTTTAGTATCATAACTCAGACTGGTTTCCTCGTTCATTTGAATTCAAAAAAAGGATAGAATATGCGCTTTCCCTCGATTATACCTGGTGTACTCACCCTTTCCACCTTGGCTTCTGTGGCACTAGCCGCACCTGCCGCCCCTAGCCACGCAGACCAAGTGGCCGCAGGCAAGAAGGTGTTTGAAATGAATTGTCTTCCCTGCCATGGCGCCACCGGAAAAGGGGATGGAGCCGCCGCCGCCGCCTTAAATCCAAAGCCCAGAAACTTTACCGACGCCGCTTATATGAAAACACGTCCTATCGAAACAATTCGTAAAGTGGTTACGGAAGGTGGCCAGAGCGTGGGATTATCCCCAGTAATGATTAGCTGGAAGGCAATATTAAAGCCTGCCCAGATTGAAGCCGTCATTCAGTATGTGCTGACTTTTAGCAATACTGCCGGTGCCGCCACTGCTCCTGCTGTCAAAGCTGGTACACCGTCCGCAACGACTGCACCCGCCACCCCTGCTGTGGAAAAAAAGACCAAGTAACTTTTTTTAAAAATCCTTTGATTTGGGAAACCCAGCATTCATCTGGGTTTCCTTTTTTTATGCCCGACATTTCTTTGTGTCATCAATTAATACCCCAGGAAAAAGATTCTGGCGCACCAAGCTAGCTAGGGATTGAAGCTTTAGAATGTATTTGTTGGATGCTGGGAAAGCCGAGCGAGGAAAAGCATCGCTGCTTTTCCTCTTTTAAATTACCCGGCTGAAAATGGCTAAGTCTAGAGCAAATATCTAAGCAGGGACGTGGACCCTACTTGAATCAAATACAATCCTTTGGGAACGTCCATGGGTACCGTGTACGCGCCTTCACTGGTTCTGAGCAGTGACACTTTGCGACCACTCACCGAACTCATAGTGACATTCATCTGGCTGCCTGCTTTTGAGACAAGCAAACGACGGCCTTGTAGGTAAGCATCTGGGCCCGGGTGGCTGTGATGAAAGACTGCTCGAATCTCGTTCGGAGCCACCATGGGTGAGATATTCGTAATCCATTTCTTAACAGTGTCCATGGCTGTTACGTTGACTTCAAACGTTCCAAGCGGCGGCATCTGGTTAAAGTTTCCTCCAAAATCACCCGGAACCTCGTTTCTCTGTTCCTGACGGAAAACAACCAACGACTTTTGCGGATAACCAGGTACAACTATGGAAGGAATGATTTCAACTGAGTCTAAACCGGTAGGATTGTTGTTTAGGTCGGTTTTGGGATAATACTTTGGAGCCACCGCGTCCAAACCACGGGAGCTGGCATAACGATGGCGAAGTTCCATGGGCTTTCCCAATATAGGCATGTTGTAGAAATCGAAATTGATATTGCACATAGCAGCGGCACCTACGCCATTGCCTCGTGTACCATGGCACCCCGAGCACTGAGTAGCTAGGTATGCGCGGGCACGCGTTTCGATCGGAGCTGTAGCATCCTCAATTGGAGCCCATTTGGGTAATGTGGTGGCGTTCCAGTTGGCGGGCTTGATGCCTTTCAGCACGCCCTTTGAAAAGAGGTATTCCAGCTGGTTAATGCCAGCCGAATCCGGCGCGGGACGGTTGAGCTGGGCGGTAAAGAAACCCAGCACGGAGCGCGCATGCAAGGCTGGGGTGCTATAGCCCATATCGGAACGATGGCATTGGTCGCACATATTGGAGGAAGGGAAAACCCATTTTTTCATGCGGGAAGCCTTAGCTAATCCATTGGGCCAGATTTTGATGGAATCATTCTTACCCGAATAGCCGGCAACTACCAGTTGTGCATCCTTTTGATCCCTGTTCCATTTGTAGCTGAAACCGTACCAATGATCCGTCATGGTTTTTTTGACTTCGTCCAAGACTTCCTTCTGGTTGATGAGTATGCGAGTCTCCCAGAGTACCCGTGAAGATGGGGTTCCGGGAATTGTGTCGATAGCCAATTGTTCAATAAATACAGTGCTATCTGGATACCCGAAGTAATCCAAGGTATCGGAATAATCGATTGCCTTGGCAGACTTGTTGAGCAGCACCCAACGCGTTTTCTTGGCATCATCGCTCCAGAGCGGTGAATTCACCTCATAGTGGAATGCTGTGGACAAAAGTTTTTTATTGGCGCTTACGATATCGATGTACAAACCGGTGCCGGATAGGAGCGTTGGCGCGAACGCGCAGGTATCACAGAGCTTCCAATATTTGAATCCGGGCTGAGCCTGACTCAACTTAGGCGCGCAAAGGGCCAGAAGCGCCATGCCTAGGATAAAGGGTTTTAGGTGTGACGGCTTAAGCATTAGCATTCCTCCATGATGACTGCCGCCCATCTCCCGGATGGAAAGGGTCGGGTTTGTTGTTGTGTAGTACCTAACTGATCATTATAAATCTAATCCATTACAAATGGGGGTCAAGTTTCTGCCAAATTAGCCGAGCACTTAGACTTCTCGAACAATTTGGCCTACGTTAGCCTTGGAGCAACAGAATTCTTTGAATGAACCAAAACAGTCCTATGGCCGCAATTAGGGTGCTGGCGGGAATAACCACCCGTTTTATATACCACGGCTTTTTCCACATCCAAGCTGTAAGGGCTGCTGCCGCAGCGATGACCGTGAGCTGCCCCAGTTCCACCCCCACGTTGAAACTGACCAGCACTTTTAAAAACTGGCCTTCCGGCAACCCCAGCTCTTTGAGAACCCCAGCGAATCCCAGTCCATGAATCAGCCCAAAACCGAAAACAATCAGGAAGCGCGAAGGCCGCATTTTTCGGAAAAAAATGTTTTCTATGGCCACCACCGCAATGGAAAGGGCAATGAGCGGTTCGACAACTTTTGAAGACAAGGAGATGACATTGAACAGCGACAGCCCCAAAGTTAGGGAATGCGCCACGGTAAAAGCCGTAACTTGGACCAACAGCGGCCGAAGCATGATGGAGAAAAAGAATAAGCCCAGGACAAATAGGATATGGTCTTTGCCCTGAGGCAGGATATGCGTAAAGCCTAAGCCTATGAAACGGGCCACCACCGATTCTTCCGATTTGGAGTCCCGCGCAGCTGCGGTTCCCGGGGCCGGAGGCGGCTGTGTCGCCCTGGCATAGGCGGCCTCCAGCGAATCAGGCTCCAGGGGGTGAAACAGTACGTTGTCCAGGTTCAAAAAACGATGGCTGATTTCCTGACCACGGTAAAAAATCCGAACATGCGAGAGCTGTTGTACGGGAACTTCCGCGAAAAGCTTGGCCGAGACTTCGAGTTTTTTGGCCCCCTTCGGTATCGGCCAGGCATATTTAAGCACAATGGTGGTATCAAAAAGGGATGCGCTGTCCAATTTAAGCGCTGGATCTTCGCCGTGCTTGCGCCAAGCCAGAATCCGCATATTATCGGCAACGACACCGTCAAATTTAAGGACGAGCCGGGTTTGATAATAAAAGGCAATGCGGTCGGACATGTCCGAAATATCAGCCAGGGTTAATTTCGGTGTTCTCACAAAACCAAGGGCATAAAACAGGTCGTCGCGATTGACGCTCACGCTGGATTCCAAAGTGTCGGCACGGAGGGTTAAGTCTATTTTCGACAACCCAGTGGCATGTGCCAGCGCACCGGCGACCAATCCGGCTAGCAATAAACAGGATTTGGCGAGTATTAATGCATGTTTAGGCATGGTAGCCCTCGATAAGGTGAGGTGAGGTAAGTTTGAATGGGAAGCAATTTAGTCATTGCTTTTAGCTAGAACCATTAAAATGCCCCAACCTCACCATTAAAGGGGGCATTAGATTTAGAAAGTCAGAATTTTTCGAATTTTTGAGGCCGAAAATATACCTGCAATCGCTGTAAGTTTACACGATTTCAAGGCAAAATCGGATATAATATGCGCATGTTTTTGAGTGAGAATGTGTTATCGTTATTGATACGGGACGCTTCCCGAACAAAACCGGTTCCCCCAAAGGCGTGTTTTTTGGGTAAAGCCGAATAAGATTTGCAATGAAAAAGGAGGGGATGTTGAATTCAAAAATGCTAAAACCTGCTAGAGCGCTGGGCTTGACGCTTGCGATGCTGGCTACCGGTGCCATGGCTGTGCCTAAGAATGTGCTGCATTATGCCAAAGTGGGTTACTTCAACCATATCGGCGGAATCCTCGGATGCACTACGGCCCTTAACACTTTGGCGGCCCAGTATAATTTCACGGTGAAACATTCTACTGATCCCAATGATCTCCTTAATCTTAAAAACTACGATTTGGTCATCTACGACAACAACACCGATGCCGGTGGAGTGAACAATACCATGACACCGGCCCAAGCGGCCTTGGTGGCCTACATGAATGCCGGTGGCAAGTACCTAGGCTTTCATGCCGCCAGCGATCACCGTGACCAATGGACCTGGTATGATACCGCCCTATACTCCGGTTCCAAATTCGTTGCCCATGGTGGTGGTGCTTTTAACATGTTCACGGACACTTCCAGCGTGACCAAAAAGGACCTGGCGTTGACTAAAATGTGGGCTTACGCCAAGGATACCCTTAAGATTGCCATTGACGTAATCAATTTCAATACAGAAATCTATCAATTCGATTCAGACGTGCGTGGCATGCCCAATGTCGAGGTGTTCCAGGAATTGCGCGGTGCCACTGCCCAAAACGGTGTAAGACAATCTTTCAGCTGGATTAAAAACCTCAAGGGAGGCGGCAAAATGATGTATACCGCAATGGGACACGAAACTCCGGAGTGGACAGCGAATAATTCTTGGTTGACCAAAGCCACTTACGCTTATATGAAATACTTGGTGGGCGATTTCGATGCTGCAGTCGTTGACGTTAAACAGCATGGCATCAGGACGAATGGCTCCTCAATCGAAATCATGACGGCCGGAAATCATAACGTAAAAATCCGAGACGTACATGGCCGAGTTGTCGCATCAGGAATGGGAAAAACCTTGAGCGAATTCCACCTAAAAGAAGGCGTGTATTTTGTGACGGCAACAACCCCAGGTGCCGTGATTTCGAAGCGAGTGCTCATCCAATAGACATTGGATTTGCCAGCATTTTTTAAAAATAGGGGTCCTGAATGGACCCCTATTTTTTTTAGGAGAAAACAATCAAGCACCTAAAAAATTCGATCGCCTTTATCTATTTTCTACACAATCTAAAATTTTCAAATAGGAGATGTGATGGAAAATACTATTCGATCTAAACCCCGCAGCAAAGTGAAGCTGTTATCCGGTTCACTTCTGGCAGGCATTCTCGTTGCAACCTTTGCGGCCCGGACGCTTGGTGAAGACGGCCCAGTAAAACTCCTCCCTCCGCAAGTTGGGACCTTCCTTGAATATGGTAAAGTCGTGGAAGGATCAAGATTTGAAGCGTATGGATCAGAAGGTGATATCAGCAATACGAATATTTCCCGTAATGCGGCGTGGATCACACAAAACGTCATGGTTCAAGAAAGGCTGGAAATTTCCGCCGGTATTAGTGGATTATTTTGGTATAGCCTTCCGGAAACAGAAGGCTTACCTCATACTCGCACAGTAAAATTCGCGACCGGCCTTTCTGGAGCATCCGCAACTTATGCTTTTGGAAACTTGGAAAACCCTTATTTGAAATTGCAGATGGGCTTTTTCCCTTATAAAGTAAATCCGGATGCACGCAATCTAGGCGAATACTTGTTCCGCTCCGGAACCTATCCGGGATATCTCTGGACAGGTGGGTGGACGATTCTAAATACGGCCGTCTATGGAGCAAATGGTATTAAAAGTTCTTTCGATTTTCTGAACCATGAATTAAAAGTAGACGCCAACCTTTTCATCGAAAGGGACATCGAACCCAATCTCGACGTTTCCCCTTCTTTTGTGGTGAATTACAATCATGGCGATGTGTTTGAAGTGGGCGGTGGAGCTGTCTTTTCCCACTACATCCCAAGCAACAGCAAAAAGGTAACACCCAAGGTACGTGAAAACGCGTATTATTTTGACCCTGTTCGCAATCGAAATATGCCCTTGCCTCAAAATGAATTTAACAAACCGGGCTTGGCACTGAATGACACGATGGTGGTGGACATCTCCAACCCCAAGTATGGAACTGCTTTGGCACCGAACGATCCTCGCTTCGTAGAAGGCGAGCAAAACAAATATATTTCAGCGGCTGAAAATGGCGTTCCCAACAGTAAACTCAGCTATTATACGTACAAGGGCATTAAAGTAATGGCGCGAGCATCCATCAATCCATTGAAGCTTCTAGCCAACGATATGTTCGAAGAAGGTGCTGGGAAAATTTATAGCGAAATAGCGCTGCTCGGCGTGAAGGATTATCCCTTCTACTATGAGAAAAAATCTGAGCGCATGCCGATTATGTTTGGATTCAACATTCCGACTTTCAAGCTATTGGACAATCTTTCAATTGAAGCGGAACATTACAAATCGCCCTTTCTCAACAGCATTAAAACATCCTTTAACTACGTTATTCCGGTCTGGGATTTGCCTACAGACCCAGCCCGAAAAATCACACAACCCGACCCGGGAACATACTTGGATTCAAGTATGCAACTGAAGAATCAGTTCTGGTATTGGTCAGTCTACGCAAAGAAAACGATTGCTCCTGGATTCACCTTGTTCGGGCAGGTAGCCAAAGACCATTCGCGCGGCTTGAACTATTTGGGAAATCCTAGTTATCAGCCCTTCATCCAGAAAGATAAGGATTGGTACTGGGCCTTCAGGCTCCAATTTGCCATCTAAGTTGAATACTACGCCTACTTCAATTTGAACTAAGGGTTTTTATAAGTCGAGTGGTACCAGATCTCCTGGATCCACTCCCAGCCGAAACCTATCGCCGAGCCTCACCCTGAGGCCCGGCGACACGGCCACTCTTAGCATCACGCCTTCTACATTCAGCATCAGCACTATTTTAGAACCAAGGTGTTCCACCATCGAGACAATGGCGGGTCCGACAGGATCTGAAGTGACTATCCAGCTTTCTGGGCGCACTCCGATCAAACTTTTGCCGAGTGGCGGAAGGCCTAGTCGACCTCCTTCGGCGGCGGTCAGTATATTGATGCCTGGCTGGCCCAGCATGCGGGCTACGCGGCTATTTATGGGATGCCGGTAGATTTCCTCTGGCGATCCCGATTGCAGGATAGAGCCCTTGTCTAGGACCAGAATTCTATCGGCCAGGCTCATGGCTTCTTCATGATCATGCGTGACGTAAACCATCCCGCAGCCCAGTGACCGTTGTAGGCGCCGGATCTCAGCCACCATGTGCTCGCGCAGCTTGGCATCCAAACTGGCCAGCGGTTCATCCATCAGAAATAATTTGGGGCGCCGCACTAAAGCTCGGCCTAGAGCGACGCGCTGCAGTTCGCCTCCTGAGAGTTCATGCATGTGTCGATCCAGTTTGTCCGCCAAACCCAGAATGCCGGCGGCCTCATGCACGCGGGAGGTGATTTCTGTTTGCGATAGGCCCAAAGCCTTGGCTTTGAGCGGAAAGGCCAGGTTGCCACCCACGGTCATGCGAGGATAGAGGGAAAAGTTTTGGAACACCATAGCCATATCGCGTTGATGCGGTGGCTTGGCGGAAATATCGATGCCATTTTCCAATACCCGGCCAGCTGTGGGCTGTTGCAGGCCCGCGAACACGCGCAGGAGGGTGGTTTTTCCCGCTCCGGTTCCGCCCAAGATGACTATGCGTTCACTGGATTCGACGTGAAGAGAAATTTTTTGCAAGGCTTCGGCATGTGCAGACCTGCCCATGGAAAAGGAAACGGAGATCCCGTCTAAGGCATAGGAAGGCATGCCACCTCCAATGTGCGCCAGGGCAGCGCTAACCCCGTGTCCGCTGCAAACCAGCGGCAGCCGGCTTCAAAAAATCGGATGTTTACTGTTTCCCCTTCGCGGAAGTGCACCCCAGCGGGAAGCCAGGCTTTTAAGAAACCGTCTGCGTAGCGAAGGGAGAGCAGGTTATGCGTACCTAGAACTTCGGTGTGTTCCACATGGCAAGGTGCGCCGTCCTCGGTTATTAAAACATTTTGTGGGCGCACGCCTAAAAAGCATGCTTCCGATCCGGAACCGCTTCCAGTCGCGGCCATGGTCAAATCCTCACCGACTCTCAGTGCAATCGGCAGCGAATCCAGGTGGATCCGGTCCCCTTGCCGCCGCCCTTTGAGAATGTTCATGCCCGGCGAGCCCAAAAAATCCGCTACGAATAAATCGGCGGGGGAATCATACAGGGTACGGGGGTGTGCGTATTGAAGGAGGCGTCCATCCTTCATCACCGCAATGCGATCGGCCAAACTCATGGCTTCAGCCTGATCATGGGTCACAAATAATGTAGTGGCCCCGGATTGATTGTGCGCCATGCGTAATGCTTCCCGCATCTCTTCACGCAGTCCTCCGTCCAATGTGCCCAACGGCTCATCCATGAGAAAAACCTTGGGCTGACGAACCAAGGCCCGCGACAAACCTACCCGCTGCTGATCTCCACCCGACAAACGCGCCGGCCGAACTTTCGCCAGATGCTCTATTCCTAATCGTTTCAACATGTCTCCAGCCCGACGCATCGCCTCTTGCGCAGGCAACCCTTGCGCCCGCAAGGGAAAAGCCACATTCTCGAGTGCAGTTAAATGCGGGTACAGGGAAAACATTTGGAAGACAAAAGCCACATCTCTTTCACTCGGACGCAACTGGGTAACATCTTGCCCGGCAATAAAAACATTGCCTTGTGTCGGCTGTTCGAGCCCTGCCACCATGCGTAATGTAGTTGTCTTGCCACAACCGCTTGGACCCAGAATCACCACAAATTCCCCGGCATTGACGGCCAGATCCAGTGGATAAACCGCGATGGTCGATCCAAATTTTTTAGCCGCACCCG
Organism: Fibrobacteria bacterium; assembly: GCA_043732185.1. Taxonomy (GTDB): domain Bacteria; phylum Fibrobacterota; class Fibrobacteria; order UBA11236; family UBA11236; genus Chersky-265. The sequence continues at coordinate 21,432 of JAYTHY010000028.1, read as the reverse complement.
ACAAGCGAATACGAGGTTCCTGAGCATCGATCATTGATTAGCCATCATTGGTTATCCGTCATTGCGATTCCCGATGGGTCACCAGGTTGTACACGACAATGCCCAGGAACGTCACAGGAAAACCTAAGGCAAAAACAACTCGCGACCATGGCTGTCCAATCATTGCCAGCCCTACAGCCATCACAAACAAACACCAGCGCGCCATTCGCATGATTTATCCCTTCACCGCACCAAATGTGACGCCGCGCACCAAATGTTTGCGCATCAATAGTCCAAATCCGACTATTGGCAAAAGGAATAAAACCGAAGCCGCCGCCAATGGGCCCCATGGAATGGTGCTGTTGTCCCCGATTATTGCGTGGATCCGGACCGGCATGGTAACAGCGTCGGTACTGGTCAAAGTCAGGGCAAACGCATATTCATTCCACGCCGAAATCAAAGAGAACACGGAAGTCGCGGCGATTCCCGGAAGCGCCGATGGGAGGACAACTCGCAGCATGGCCACCCAGCGCGAATGGCCATCCAGCATGGCGGCTTCTTCATACGCTAGGGGAATGTCGTCCAAAACTGCTTTCATCATCCAGGTGGTAAAGGAGAGATTGAAGCAAGTATAGAGCAGGATAAGTCCGAACCGCGTGTCCAAAATTCCAATCCGGCTATACATGAAACTGATAGGGACGGCTAAGGCCAAAGGCGGCAACATGCGGGTAGATAGGATAAAGAATAAACCGTTTTGACTCCCGCGAAAGGGAAAGCGGCTGAACCCGTAACCGGCGAGTGTCCCTATGATAACCGATGCTATTGCGCTTATCACGGAGACAAGGACAGAGTTGATAAAGTAACGCAGGGTATCGACATCGGCCAATACGCGCCTAAAATTTTCAAGCGTGAAGCGGAACCAAAAAGAATTTTCAGGAGCCGAGTTCCCGGGAAGAAAGCGAGGCGGCAGTGCTGCTGTATCCGCAGAATGTTTTATGCTGGTGAGCAGCAGCCACACGATGGGTGCCATTGCCAGGAGGACATAGATGGCTAAAAGCAAGGCACGAACAGGGGCAGGCTGACTGGAAGCGGGGTGGCTAGAAGCCACGTGGTTAGCGGCGGGCTGGTTATTTTCTGGGCGATTCATGAACGCTGCTTTTTAAGATGTCCCAGAAAGTGCAGCACTAATGTGGCCATGGCCAGTGATGCGATAAGTAGTAAGTAAGCCAAGGCTGTTGGTTCACCCAAGGAACGACTGCCCCCAAATCCACGGGCATGCAGAAGAACACTTATAAAAGTGGTTGGTTGGCCTTCCAGGTTTCCGTTCATAACCATGGCGGTATCGAAAAGTCGAAAAGTGTCCATGGCCCTAAATACCACGCCCAACAGCACCATAGGCGCCGCCAATGGCAAGGTAATATGCCGAAAGCGAAACCATCGTCCTGCCCGATCCACTTCGGCCGCTTCATAAAGCGTATTTGGTATTGCCGAGAGGCCTGCCAGTGAAAGCAGCATCATGAATGGTGTCCACATCCACACCTCCGCAACCACCACCGCCCAAAAGGACCGGACTGAGTTTCCATCCCAGTTCCAGCGCGTATCCAGCAGCCAATTGATGGCCCCATAATCAGCATTGAACAGGTAACGCCAAAAAGATCCCATTACAGCGGGTGAGAGCATCATGGGTATCAGCAGAATGGCCGTGAACAGACTCCGGCCACGAAAGTTCCGTCGCAGAATTAAAGCAACTCCAAATCCAATCAGCGTCTGCAAGCCTACGGTGACAAGCACCAAGGCCGAAGTGCGTGTAAAAGCCTGCCAAACTTCCTGGCGCGGACTGTCCAAAAGCGTTTGATAATTTTCGATGCCGTTAAAACGGGGATGGTCGGTTAGTATGGGATTAAAGTCCGTAAAGCTGATGCCGAAAGAAGCGAGAAGCGGGAAAACATTGAATAGGATAAGCAGGAAAAGCGCCGGCAGAATACACAGATTGCGCACTCGTAGGTCCGATGGGAATTGCCCGGATGCACTCACGGCAGTCTACCGGCTTTGCGTAAAATCGCCTCGTGTTCAACCTGCACATGCTTAACGGCCAAAGCCGCATCCGCTCCATCTTGAAAGACGGCACAGAACTCGCGCTGACACGCTTTCATCAAATCGTCATACTCCGGCAAGGACCAGAAATCCTTCATCAGTCGAAACGCCTCCTCGAAGATAGGGTTGTAGGGAGTCGCCGATTTAAACGCCTCGCTGGCTAATACGATTTTATTAGAAGTGAATCCTCCTTTATCCGCCCACATCCGCTGCGTGGACGTTTCAGAAAACCATTTCAGAAAAGCTTTGGCTCTCGCCTGACGCTCCGCGCTAATGTGCGCATTGATACTCATGCCCTGTCCGCCCAAAGTGGCCGCTCGTCGAAAAACTCCCTTTTTGTCCGTATGGCCAGGCGCATTGAAATATCCGATTTTATCATGAAAATCCGGGTTGTCGCTGACGCTGGCCAACACCGGAAAAAATGCCATAAAATTGCACGCCATCGCCGAACGTCCTGCCAAGAACTCGGCATTGACTTCGCTATACCCCATATTGCGGCCCCCGGGGGAGGTAGCATCCATGAGGCTGGTAAAGAAACGCAAGGCCTCCACCGTATTCGGCGAATCAATGGTAACCTGGTTGGTCGAATAGTTCCCGTACTCTCCCCCAAAAGCCCACATGATAGCCTGAAAAGTCATCGTGGCCTTATCATAGCCCCGTGCGGTGGGCATAACCAGACCCGCCATACCAGGCACCGACTCCTTGAAATACAGAGCGATCAAGCGAAGCTGCTCCCAAGTTTCTGGCGGGGCCAGAGGAAACACGGGCGCTACCCCTTTTGATACAAGCCAGTTCCGAAAACCGGTTTTGTGATCCGGATCTTCAAACAAGTCCTTCCGATACGCCCATGCCATCGCATCGGCTTCACAAGGAACCGCATAGTAGCGACGTGCACCTTTGGGATACTCGCAGTACCATTTGAGTGCAGCCGGTTCTATGTTACTGGTATCTACGTTGGTTTTCATCCAATCGGTCAGTTCCACATAATGTTTGCCGACCACGCCCAAACCCATCCATTGGCTGTCTCCGATAATGATGTCATAATTGTCATCCCGGTTGCGGAACTCCGAGAAAGTGGCATCGCCAAAGGCGCCGTCCCAGGATTTCTTAACCATTTTGACGGGTATGCCGGTTTTAGTTTCGTAGAGCTTGCCGAGTTCGGCTAAGGCATCGGAAGGGCGCCATTCGGCCCAGAGGATTTTGATTTGTGGGGAGTTGGAGTGGGAGTTGCAGCTTTGGAGGAAAAGCAGAAAAATGAAAAGGAATAGAAGCCGAGGAATCAAGGCAAAGGACGGACGCAATTTAGTGCCCTGCCGATCGAGTATCAAATACCCCAGGATATTTGGGCCATCAAATACCAATCGTCCTTTTTAATCGTCACTTCATTATGATCAAATTGCGGTCCGTAATAATAAAGTGAGCTTGGAATGCGGAGATGATCGCTAGCGGCTTGGGCCCATAAGCTGACATTGGAACCCAAATTTTTCTTTACTTGAACAGTCCATTTAAAATCATCATTGGCCGCAGCATCATTATATTCCGTGTTCGACAAGTTTTTATCTGAGGAGTTAGGCAAATACGGTACATTGGCACCGCTGCGCCCACGCGCAAAGGTATTGTTGAGCCAAGGCGAATGTAGGTACTCCCCTTGCAGCGCGATCAAATCGAGAAATTTAAACCCAGGCAAGTTCATGCCGAACATGATTGGCATGCGGTCCGTCATTTTTTCATAAAAAACAGGATAATTTTTAACACCTTGCACATCGATTTCCGCAAATAACTTTAAGTCTTCAGAACCGAATAATTCGGATGAAAAAAGTTTTTTAACATCTAAAGTGGCGCGAGCCATTAAAAGCGTGGCTGCTGCTGAATAATATTTGATTCCTTGGCGGGAGCTATCATCCAATGCTAAAACACTATCCACTATCACTTCATCTTTGCGATTTCCATTAACCACATTGCGCAGGCTGGCAATTCGTGAGGCGTTTCCCACAGAATCCCGCAACGCTAGAGAATCCGCCACTTTTGTATAAAACTGTGCAGGATTTGCATAATATTCCTTCATGCCAACGTAGGTTTTGCCACCAACAATGAAGTAGCTGTTGATTGGAATGCGTCTGGCGGTTCTCGAAGGATGCACCTGGAAAAGTCGTTGAAAATTTACGCCGGCTCCTACATCCAACAATCCATCGCCGACGCTATAGGACAAGACGGAGGCCAGGGACCAGTCATATAAGGGAGCCAAACCCATTTCTGTAAACAAAAGTAGGTCCGCCTTGAAGTTGCCCTTATGGTACAATGCTTTAAAGCCCTGCAAGCCAGAACCTGCGCTATTTACAAAAACATACCCACCCGTATAATTGTAAGTGGGATATGCTCCAGAGCGAAATAGATATTCGCCCAAATTTACGGCCTGCGGATTGTACTTGTACCCAAACATGCCCGATCCGATTTGAAGCCATGGCTTACCGGTTTCGCCGAAATCAAAAACCGCCTCAACTTTAGTTGGGCCGACGAAAAATGCTTTGTGCTGGGCAAAGCTAAATCCGGAACCAACAGATTCTGGCTTGCGAAATTGAAAAACGCCGCCTAACCCTGCACTAATATGCAACCTGTCCTCAATGGTTACATCCTTGGTTAAAAAGGCGCCGAAATGATCCACCCAATCCATCTCGGTGACCTTAGAATCTTCTACCCCGGCTAAATATGAACCTTTGACAACCTGTCCGAATTCCTGAAGTGCCCCAATATGCAATGGTTGTGCATCAATTTTTGGCTCACTTTCAGAACCTATGGAAAGGCTAAAAAGTGCGAATATAGAGTAAGTGGCTAGGATTGCCTTAGTCATCGCATTCCCCTTAGATGGACCAGGCTAGCTGGAGCGCCCAGTACCAGTCAGAGATTTTGTGGAGGTCTTCAGTTGGCTCTAGTCGGGAACCGTAAAACCAGTCCGTCCCAACTGTCCGAAGGTGATCGCGCGCTATCTGCCCACTCACTGTGAAATGCTTGTAGAAAGTACGCTGCATCAAAACGGACCAAGCCCAATCATCCTTGGTAGATAGATCATTGTATTTCTTATCCGAATACAATTTATCTTCACCCGTTGGGAACCATGGCGTGGCCCAATTCTGTCCGCCCAATGGCTGATTATTGTTTTGAAAGGGTGAGGCGAAGTGCTCAGCTTGCAATGCTATTCGATCCAGAATTCCAAAAGCAGGGAGGTTAAACCCTAACATAATCGGCATTCTCTCTGTCATTTTCTCATAGAAGATTGGATAATTTTTGACACCTAGTAAAGCCCATTCTCCATAAAGCAATAAGTCGTTTTCTTTCATGCCTTCCGCACCCATTATTTTTTTTAAATCCAAACTTGCATTGGCGGATAGAATTGTTGCTGCTGGGGTAAAGTATTTTGCATTCGGGTATTTGTTAGTTATTGGATCCAGCCAAACTGTTAAGGAATCATAAGCCGCCTGGGCGTTAGCACGTTTTGCGTCAAATCCAATCGTATCCGAAGTTGGATTCGCATTTGTTATCGCGCTAGAATAAAATTTGGCTTGTTGTAGGTAATACGATTTATCCCCTACATAATTGATGCCATTCCGATTGAAATAAGAGTTACCAGGATCCTGACGCACAGTTCGGTCTTGGTCGACAGACAGTATTCGCTTGAAGTTGACTCCAGCGCCGATATTCAACAAACCGTCACCCATTCTGTAATTAGCCAGGGCGGTAATCGACCAGTCATACAGTGGAGGCATGCCCGTTTCCGTAGTCAAAAGCAAGTTAACATTCAGGTTACCCAGATTGGCAGCAGCATGAAACCCTTCAAGGTAGGCAGAATTGTCACCAATCATTAACAGTCCACCGTTCATAATATAGGTGGCATATGCGCCTGAACGAAACAGGTATTCGCCTAAATCAACTGCTTGAGGATTGTACTTGAAGGGAAAAATACCACATCCAATTGAAAATGTTGGTTTTTCCACATCACCAAATAGAACTGTCGCCTTCGCTATTGTCGGTCCAATGAAAAACATTTTATACTGTGATCCACCGTATTTTTCATCGACTCTTTCCGGCTTTCCATTTTGAAAAGTCCCGCCTAAGCCAATTTCCAGCCGTAAACGATCATTTACCAACGCCTCTTGCGTTAAAAAACTGCCGAAATGATCGACCCACTCATGGTCAATCGGAGTATCGGTTGAGCGAAGCAAACCACTTTGGATCTGCCCAAATTCTTGGACACCCGTTATTTTTAGTGGCTTGTAAACAACCTTGGCTTCCTGAGTACCACCTACGGACACGCCCAAGGATAGTGCGCCGAGAAGGATACCCAATCTTTTTACAACCATAGCCACTCCAGTTACGCTTGACTTAGCCATATTTTTCCTCAGATTCCAAAACTAAACTGGAGCATCCAGTACCAGTTTTTGTTGGAATAAAGCATTTCGTTGGGATCGGTACCTGGACCCGCCCAAGTGGCCTCACTTACAGTGCGAATGTGATCGCGCGCTACCTGGCCTGATAGCATCAGTCCGGCTACCAATTGTTTTCTTATCAGAAGGGACCAATAAATATCGTCCTTTTGGGTGATATCCTTATATTCAGCGGCTGAATTGATACCGTCGGATCCAAGCGGTATTTCGGGAACAGCATGATTATTCACAACGGATTGGGCGTAAGAGTTCAACCAAGCAGATTTGTAAATCTCCGCCTGAAGTGAGATAAGATCAAACACTTTAAAACCTGGAAAGTTAAAGCCGATCATCAAGGGCATCCGTTCTGATTTCTTTTCATAGAAAATTGGATAGTCCTTAATTCCCAACAATGCTAATTCGGCATAGAGGCGCATATCATTTGGGCCGAAATATTCTGAGGAAAATAGTTTTTTAAAATCAAGAGCAGCTGACGCTACAGTTATGATTCCAGCCTGCGTGTAATAGTTGAGGGAGGGCTTAGGACCATGATTGGCCGTATCCACCGTCCACCATTTGACGGAGTCCGTATTCGCCTTCCACTTCGCTTGTTGTGCCTTCAGTGCAGGAATTTCTGATAGTTTCGCCGTGGCAAGAGCAGAATCTCCAGCCGTATTTTTCGAATTAAGACGATCCGCTTGAGCCGCTATAGAGTCAGCCCTTGTCTGATAGAAGCTTGCATGTTGGCGGTAGTATTCAAGGTTTCCTGTCCACGTTCCGTTCGAGTTGGTAAAATAGGCGTTTTCAGGAGACTGAACTGATGTACGAGAAGGGTGAATGGATACCAACCGCTTGAAGTTGACTCCACCCGTTAATGTCAAGAGCCCGTCTGCGATTTTATATTTAACCAGTGCTGCCAGAGAAAGATCGTAGAGTGGTGGAAACGTGGTTTCGGTGAGCAAAAGAATGTCGGCTGAGAAGCTTCCCATTGCATAATGCGATTTCATTCCTTGTAAGTAGGCTTGGTTGTCGCCCAAATATGAATAACCACCGCTCCATATGTAGCCCGGATAAGGTCCACTGCGAAACAAGTATTCACCAAGGTTAGCGGCATCTGGATTGTATTTAAAGGGAAACATGCCAAGGCCAATGGAAAAATTACTGGAGGACAGAGGAATTGAATAATTTAAATCTGCAGTAGTTGGGCCCACAAAAAAGTTACGGTACTGCGTGCCACCCCAATTCGGATTGATTTTTTCAGGCTTCTGAAATTCAAAAATGCCGCCTAGCCCAATTCGAAAGGTTAATCTTTCGGATGCTTTGACTTCTTGGGTCAGAAAAGCCCCCATATGGTCCGTCCATTCATTCTTAAAAGTAGTGGGTGCAGTTCCAAAGCGCCCACTTTTAAGCATTCCGAATTCTTGAAGTGCTCCGATTGACAATGGTTTATACTCAATTTTAACGCCATCTTCCGCAAACCCTATTTGTAGAGTTGACACAAGAAGTGCCAGAATCCATTTCGCCATCATGGCCACGCCTCTCTTGGAATGATCGCCCGCGGGCAAAATTCCGGGAACTTTTGATCTGTATTCCGTTGGGAATGATAAACTAAATAAACTCTGACCAATTGCAAGATCGAAGGAAACAAAAAAAGGAGAAGAAGTGAGTCGCATCCTCCTTTAAAAAAGAATGCGGTCACAATTAAAAAATCAGTTCGAAATTACTGAAGAACTATTTTTTCCGTATGCTTTATGACGCCAGATTGAAGTGCTTTGATAAAGTAAACACCTGGCTGTTTCCATCCGGAAAGCGATGCGGTTTGGGATTCGGGGTCAACTTTGCTTCTAGTGACTTCATGGCCGTTAAGAGACAAAAGGGCAACCGCGTCGATTTTTACACCCCGAAACTGCAAACGCATAGAGCCTGCAAACTGTTCAGTGAAAACGGATATTCTTGGCGTTTCCTGGATGATTGGGGATCCAGTAGATACGGCACAAGCGTCTGGTGGAAACTTGTATCCACCAAGTTTTACAGCGGGGGTACTATTTATGCGCAGATTTCGGATTTTCCAAAGTCCATCATGATCCCCTTGAAATCCAATATATCCAGTTGGAATTGGAGTAGAAGATTTATCCCCAGGTATTGGCTGGCAGAAACTAGGGTAGCCCACCCACTTGTTGGCTGCATATGCCGTCCAAAAAGCAGGGCTACCGTACCTGAAAGCAACAATGCGCCTGCCATTCAGCCAATGTTCGACGCTGTCCGTTTTTTTTCCATTGGCGTCAAGGTTTCCTTTGACGACAATACGCGCCTCATTCCAGAGTCCACTGGCAAAGGAGTTTAATACATTTGTCACTACAGGGAACAAATCATAGGCCGCCCCAGTTACAGTAAGCGGGTTTGTTGAAGCTTCATCTATTTGGTATTCAATTCCCGTTTCCCATCCGGAAGCTTTCGTGGTTAACTCCCTATAATAAATACCTTCGTTATGAGGATTTCGAAATGAAAAGCGCAGATCGAAATCTGCGTACTTTTGTTTGGATCGAATATCGGATGTCGAGTTTGTGGTAATAATGGATGAGGTGGCCGCTTCTACTTTCCACTCTTGGCTCGGCGGTGCGGTATTGTCTTCTGAACCTTGCTTATAAGCCGTCCAATTTCCCTGGAAACTGGCAAGCGTTCCATCGAATAGCAGGTTGAAGCCTTCTTGCTTTTCGCAATCGCTCAGAGTATTAATTTGTGCGTTGACCAAACAAGCCGAAGCAGCAAAAATCATAGCCAAATATGCTTTTTTCATTAAAAATGCTCCCTATAAACCATACAACCCCACTCAAAGACTCGCTCAAACCAGGGTCCTAGTTTCTTGATACCGAACCGTGTGGACAATATACCGGCACAACTTCAAAATCGCAAACCGTATTTTTACTTCATTGACCGACTTTTTTTCACTCCTTGCCAGACATTTTATATTTGTAACCCATTACAAAACCATGGGTTACATGATTTTGTGGCAGCCGCTTACTATTTCACTGCTTAGAAAATGGGGCCAGCTACCGATTTCAGGTTTCGATTTAAAGCGGACAACAGTATTAACGCAGGAATAATTTTTCCGTGTGCCTGTTGACCCCTAATTGAAGCGCCTTTATGATGTAAACGCCAGGCTGGTTCCAACCCGTAAGTGTTGCAGATTGGGCTTCCTGGTCAACTTTGCTTCTTGAAATCTCACGGCCTTTTAGAGACATAAGGATAACAGCATCAAATTTTCCGCCTTTAAGCTGCACATGCACCACGCCTTCAACTTGCTCAAAGGACATGGATGTTACCGGCGCACCTTGTTTGGTTGGGGTGCCATTCGAAACACCGCACGCATCTGGTGGAAACTTGTATCCATCTAGCTTCACGGTGGTTGTGCTGTTAATGCGCACATCTCGAATCTTCCAAAGACCGTTATAGTCCGCTTGAAATCCGATATAGCCAGATGGAATAGGTGTGGAGGATTTGTCACCGGGAATAGGTTGGCAATAGCTAGTGTAACCGGCCCATTTATGCGCAGCATAGGCTGTCCAAAATGCAGGGCTGCCATATCTAAATGCAACAACGCGCGTTCCATTTAACCAATGTTCTACACTGTCCGTTTTTCTTCCATTGGCATCTAGATTGCCTTTTACTACGATGCGCACTTCATTCCAAAGTCCACTTGCAAAGGTGTGATACACTTTCTTCTGCGCTGGGAAAAAGTCATAAGCCGAACCTGTTATATAAAGATCCGAATTCGAACCAGATGCCGTTTCATTTACAGAATATAAAACCCCCGTCTCCCATCCAGAGTTCGCTGTAGTTAATGCGCGATAATAAATTCCGCTCTCAAACCGATTCCGAAAGGAAAGCCGTAGATCAAAATCCGCATACTTTTGTTTGCTTCGAATATCAGATGTGGAACTTGTAGTAATAATTGAAGATGTAGTGGTATCCACTTTCCACTCTTGGCTCAGAAGTGTCGTTGTATCCTCTTTACCCTGCCTATAACTCGTCCAATTTGCCTGGAAACCGGCATAGGTGCCATCAAATAGCAGATTAAAGCCTTCCTGTTTTTCGCATTCGCTTAGGGTATTGACTTCTGCGTTAACTAAAAAAGCCATTGCTGCAATAAAAAATGTGAGATTTGCTTTTACCATAAAAATTACCCCTTGTTTACACTAAGCTCCGTGTTCAATCACATTTGCAATTAAGGAGCGATATTTTATGATTCCGATTCGTGTTAAATATATACAGGTCCAATTTCAAATGCACAAGTTTAAAATCAAAATTTAATGCTCGGGACTTTCACTGCCTGATTTAATGACGGGTGAACGCTGATCGAATGATAGGCCCATTTCGTTCATTCGCAGCTGAGCTTCTTGCCCTACCAAGGAATTTGGGCCGGCAGATTCCAAAGCCTTTTTATAAAATTTATAGGCATTGGCGGGAACATTATTCACCATACACACTTCAGCCATTCCTAGAAAAACAGCGGCTGGACCACCGGATTTAAGGTACCGATTTAAACCAGCCATCTGTATGATTGAGCACTTATTTTTCATTTCCACTTGGTCCAAAAAATCCCAATCCAAAATGTGATTTTCGGTACAATACGTTTCCATTGCTTTGGAAAAGGCATCGCGCTGGTTTGGTGTGGCGCTACTCCAATCCAGCATCCCTGGAAAAGGTTTAGCAATGGAAAAAGCGTAGACTGCAAATCCTGTGCGACTTTCTGGATCGGCTTTCAGGGAGTCTCGTAGAATGCGAATCGATTCTGATAGCTTAGCCCCGTCAGCAATTTTCGCCTCAATTTCGGAGCTATTAAAATCAAAGCGTAGTTTTGGAGCCATGAACTCAACCAAGGGTAAATCATCCGTATTCATTGGCCCATTTCCAAAAAGGCCGGGTAAATTTTCGGATTCAACCAAACGATATAAGAGGAGTGGGTTGGCTAGACTTACATTGTGGGAGCGTGCGAGGGCAAGAATTTTTTCTGGCGATGATTTGATAAGCGGTGTGCCAGTTCCCTTCACCCCAACCAACAAATAATCACTGGAAATACCCGGCAGCCGTCGATCATCAGGCATCGTACGTACCAACATTCCTTGTGGGAAAACATTCGCGAAAGTTCGACCCACTAGGGAAAAAACTTTCCAATCCATTTGATAGGAGTGTAGGAATTCAACCAGGACGCCACCTTCACTAAGGTGATCCCTGGCGCGCTCAAAAAATTCTTTAGTAAACAACTCGGCAAGCCCGGCCATCCAAGGATTTGAGGGCTCAGATATAATCACATCGTATTTTTCATGGGACAACAAAAGATGGGCTTTGGCATCTTGCAAAATAAGATGGGTGCGTGGATCATTCAAAACTTTTCCGTTCCAAGGTTCAAAAAAACGACTAGCTGCTACTACTTGGGGATTGATTTCCAACAAATCAAGCCTGTCGATGTTGTAATTGAGCACTTCACCCGCTGTAACACCGCTTGCGAGTCCAAGTACCATGATTTTTTTAGGATTTGGGTGAAGTTGCATGGGAAATTGGCCGAGTAAAGTTTGCGTGAACATATCTCCATGAGAAGATGCGTCGGCTTTTCCACTCACGTAAAGACTGAATTCTGGAATACCAAGTAGGTTGACCGACCGCCAAATTGAGGTGAACCCTCCAATTCCATCCCCATAAAAAACCTGCTCCTCAGCCAATAATTTGCGCGGCGGAGGTTGATGGTTTATGAATGCATCCAGCCAGGACGTTTCTGCCATGTCTGATCCTAAACTGCGATTCGACGCCCTAGAAAGGGCGGCACGGTCCCAATTAGGATTGGCTATGGAAATAGGCAGTATTATCAATATGGCCATGATCGATAGGGCCCACTTCCAAGCCTTTTCCTTTTTTCCCTTTAAAGCGAAATAGGCTACTACACCGGCAGACACTATTTGTAAAATCGCGAGTAATCCGAGACTGCGTTCGCTTCCGAAATAAGGAATTAGCAGAAAGCCCGTGCACCAAGCGCCCATCACTCCACCAAGAGTATTCATGGCATACGCTTTTCCAATGGAGCGCCCCATGCGTTCAGCATCACTTGCGACTAAGCGCATGGATAAGGGAAACGCGGCTCCAAGCAGGAAGGTGGGAACAAACATGAAAATAAAGAGGACGACGGATTTTATGGCCAATGCGATACCAAACTGCCCAACAAATGTGAAGTCAATTTTCTGAAAGAGAAAAGAACTATTGCCCATGCGTTGCCCAGCCATCAAGGCTGAAAAGGCCACGGCCGCCTGCGAAATGGCTAACCACCATGCAGGATTTTTAATTCGGTCGGAAATCCTGCCAAAAGCCCAACCTCCAGCTGCCAGCCCAGTAATAAACACGGTGAGCACCAATGAAAAAGCTTGTGAAGTTGGGCCCATAATTAACGTGAGCACCTTTGTCCATGCCACTTCATATGCCATAGAACAAAATCCGGAAATACAGAAGACAAAAAATATTAGGCGGATTTCCTTTAGGCTGGTTTTAATCAGAGGTTTTGCAAAACCTATCGGATTAAGTGGTTTCAATCCATCAATTCGGTTTAATCGCGGCCCCAGAGCTAAACAAAAGAATCCAACAAGGCCATTTATTAAGGCAGCGACTAAGGTTGTTACTTTAAGGCCAAGGCTTGGAAATAGCCAGAAGCCGACTGCCAATACACCAGTCGCCGCACCAAACGTGTTAATCGCGTAAAGGAGACTTATTGGGCCACCTACCTTGACCGGGCTGCGGACAAAGTTTCTGCTAACAAGCGGCAGCGTCGCGCCCATACATAAAACGGGAATGAGAATCAAAATAGAGCAAATTAAAAAGGAGAACGAATTGTAAATGAAAGGACGGTAATACCAATTGGCATAAACAGAGGAAAAAATGGGTTTGGCCCATACCAATAATGGCGGGAGAATTAGCGCATATAATCCGATTATCAATTCTAAAATACCATAGGCTTGGACCCATTTCCCCGGCTTGGTCAGGCGATCCGCCAGGCGCCCGCCCAACACGCATCCAATTCCCAATCCCCCCATGAAAATCGTAAGGATGATACTGACAGCATAGGGCGCGCCGCCAATCACATGAGTTAGGTGGCGGGTCCAAATGGATTCGTAGACAAGACTACTGAAGCCGGAGAGGAAGAAGCAGGAGAGTAGAAGATATTGCATTTGGGGTGATCCGGTGGCCTGGTGTCTGCGTTCCAAGGCAACAAATGGAAAACTTTGGTGGAACTATGGCGGCCCTATTTTTGGACTGACAGCATTGATTCTAAGATTTCGGATTTGCCATGCTCCACCGTGATCACCTTCGAACCCAATATATCCTTCATCGATATAACCGGACCCCCGATCTCCCGGAGTTTTCATGCAGTAGGAGGGAAAAGATGCCCACTTACTCAAATTGTAAGCAGACCACCACGTTGCCGAATGGTATTTATATCCAATTAGTTTAACACCGTTCATCCAATGCTCAACACTATCCCCCACTGCCACAATTCGAACAGAGTTCCACAAACCTAGAGAAAATGGATTGTAAACGGTTTGGCTATGTCCAAACATGTCGTAAGCAGCACCTGGATTTGACTTCAGCAAAGTTGTACTTACTAGGTTATCAATTGCAAACTCAACACCTGTTTGCCATGGCAAGGACTGTGAAACTCTGAACCTATAGAATATACCTTGATTTCCAGAATTCCGATACTCTAATCGCAAGTCGAAATCTCTATACTGTAATTTTGATCGAATATCGGGCCCTGTCCCCGGCATGGTAATATAATTTCCAATATCTGCACTCCATTTCGTGTCTAAAAAAATGTTGTCGGAAACATTTTGCTGATAATCGACAAAATTATTGGCAAAACTTTCCCGAGAACCATCAAAAAGTAAAGTATAACCTTCTTCAATTTCATTATCGGTTAAAGCATTCAGTGGTCTAGCCGCTAGAATCGTGGAGCTACCTGTGTTAGACCAATTTCCAGCGACGTCCCTTTCTTGAACATACAGAATATGGTTCCCTTCTGAAAGATCTTTATTCGGAGTAAAGGTTAAGCTGCTTGTTTCTATTGGGTTTAAATTGACAATGGCATCATCCAACTTGTATCGGTAATTCCCTGATCCATTTGCTCCTCCTGATTCCCAAGTCCATATTGGTCGCAGTTTTTTTGGAATTGAGGTAACAACCGGCTGGTTCGGCGGGGTAAAATCAATATATACAGTAAATTTACCCGACTCGGACCAGTTACCAAGGTCATCCCGTTCCTGCACATACAATGTATGCGCAGACTCGGAAAGAGGATTAGGCGTATAGCTAAGGTCAGTGGACTCAAGCTGGGCGGTAAGCACACTATCATCCATTTTAAATCGAAATTGTCCAGCCCCTCCACCAGAACTTAGCCAGGTCCATTTTGGCTGAGCGGTCTTGGTATAAACTAATGCAGACTGCACAATGGGTGCCTTTGGTGGAGTGAAATCAACGGTGATTGCATAGGAGCCAGGGGGTGACCAATTATTGGCTTCATCCTTTTCCTCAACATAGAGTACATGCTTACCATCTGACAGTGCGCTTTCGGGCGCAAATGCGGTGTCTTTGCTAAAAATGGCCAAACTCATGTCCGAGCTATCCAGCCTGTAACGATAACTGCCGATGCCACCGCCACCAGATTTCCAGGACCAGGTCGGAGTTCGGTTTCGCACTAACGCCGTTCCCTGGAGAATAGGCATTTTAGGAGGAACCCGATCGAGGTATACGATTACGGATGCAGAATAATCCTTTCCGAGTCCATCTTTCGCCTTACGAGTAATAGTATTAGCGCCTTCGAGAAGAAGAGTATCCAAGAACTGAGATGTTTGTTTAATCCCATCAATAAACCATACCACGTCTACTACAGTTTTCGAGAAATAACTTTTATCCAGTGGGGAAGTAATGAGAATTACAGGGCCACTAACAGCATGAATTTTTTTTACAACAAGAGTGTCATTACCTTCGGTATCTGAGGCAAAAAAATGAGCGTCCGTTTCCTTTTCCTTACTGTAAAGAAAAGAAAGGCTCGATTTCACTGAATCAGTCGATGAGCCTTCGTAGACATTATCTCCATCTAGGTCCCATTTAAAAATCAGGATTTTTCCGAAGGCCTGCGGTGCAACTGGATGAAAGGTTATTGTAGTGCCGACAGACACAGTCGTATCGCTCCGCCCAACATTTAGTTGCGGAGTATCCTTTCGTACTAGGACCAAAGAGCTATCGTGTTTTGTAGAGTCTAAAGTGCTGATTGCTGATGCATACGTACGACCCGGCACCTTCGGAGAAATTTTTCCGGATGAGGAGTCGATTGCTGCTACCAGGGGATCGGAGGTTTTCCAGCGTACAGTTTGCGAGGACGTAACTGGAAATATTACAGCTTTTATAATAGGACTATCTCCACCTTGATAAAGATTAATGGTGTCCTTTTCAATTACCACACCGCTTATAACTTCCAGTTTTTTTACCGATAGAAAAATAGTGTCCGTAATCAGAGAATTCTCGTTAGATTTGACTACTAAATATGTAGAAGCCAGCTTGAGCCCTTCCAGCCGACCACCAGCAATTCGAACAACCGAGGAATCTCCTACCATCAAGTTGGTAAATTGGTTCGCCTCAGGTGGATACGCTTTTACTTCAGGGATAGCTGCACCAGAACCAAGATAAAGATCAAGTGAATGCACAAGAAATTTAATTTGAGTGACCTTGATTAGCTCAACGACTTCAATTAATGCAGTATCAGACTTAGTCGCATCTTCGATACCTGTTGTCCAAATTTTCACAATTCCTTTTTGCAATCCAGCTACTTCTCCATCTTGAGTAACAGTTGCACGAGAAGAATCCTCGCTTTTCCAAATAAGGTTTCCTTTATAGGTTGAAGGAAGCACTACTGCGGTTAGAAATTTGTGCGCACCGCCTACGGCCACCTGCATATTTTTTGGCGATAAAGTTACGCTTTCCATTTGCTTGAATGGTGTCTTATTACTGATACGTACTACGAAAACGAATTGTTTGATCGTATCGTATTTAAGTCGGACGCGCAATTCGGCAGTTCCAGGCTTTTTTGCAAAATAATGTGTTAAATTGGTTTCTAAAAAATCCAAATTCAAAGACGTCCATTCCAAAAGTGTCCCGGTTAAAGCGGATGGTGTGATTATCGCTTTTGGAAATATCGCTGAATCCCCAACGTAAAGCTGAGTATCACTTGGGGTAATCAATACTTTTGATTCCCGAAGTGTTTGGTAAGTAACTGACTCGATTTTATTCTGATTTCCTTCATAGATACGGGTAGCATCATAAACCACTTTGTTGGCAAAATACCCGATGATGGAAATGCGAACTTTTTGACCTTTGTAATAAGGTACGGCTAACTCAGCAAGACTTCCAAGAGCGTCCTTTTCTAAATGAAAAGCGGGGCCTATGGCATGGCCCTCCAAATCCTCTAGGGTTATAAGTACCGAGTCATAATCACCGAGCGTGTCAGTCAATTTGGAAAGATTAAGATACGCCTCCGCACTATTTGGCTGATCCAAATGACAAGCCAAAAATATTAGGAGAAACACAGCTAAAACTGGGACTAAATATCGCGCCTTATTTCCAAAAGAGAAATTAATCAAGACCATAAATAATTTTTGAAGGCGAAGGTTTTTCTGCCACATGAATATAAACTAAATAGCCAACGCTGACCATGGCTGCAGCAATACCTGCACCGCCAATCCAAAAATAAGCGCTATGGCTTTTCAATTGCTGTTTTTTAAATTTGTCTTTATTGTTCCGGCTAGAGTCAGTAGAATCATCCGGAGAAACCGTTGACCCATTTCCTTTGCCAGCCTTGCCCATGTGCAATTCAGCTCTTTCCAAACGTGTGCGATTAGCTTCGAATTCATCTTTTATGTTTTTAAAGATCATGTAAATCATGTCGCTCGCATACATATCGAGAATATTTGTAAGAGGTTCAGCGGTTATTAGTTTATACATAAAGTACTTTCCTTTTTCTCTGGTCTCCTCCCTAGCTGCATACATTACACCCAAATGCTTAAAGATAAAAACGCTATCACCATGCTGAAGGTTCTTTTGCTTGAGCGCACCTTCTAATACCTGTGTGGCTTTATCAAAGTCTCCATCAAGGTAAACGGCATGCATGGCCACAGTATCTAATTGGGCTACATTGACCTTAGTTATTCCATAGGACAGCTTACTAAAACCAAGAATAAACAAAAGGCTGAATATGAACCGCATAGCTGTGCCTTAAACATAGTAATTGTAAATTGGAAGGTTCTTGAATTCAGACCTTCGAAAACAGGGTCTCCCATTTGACCTAATCTATCCTACCTTCCGACTTCCCATTTTTCCTAAATTTGGAAGAAGTAAAGTCCAGTCCAAACCCAAAGATTCCAGAATAGGCGGAATCTACCATCATCAATAACGGGTTGCCTTTTGTATGGACTGCCTTGACAAACTTGCCACCTCCTTCAATTTCAAAAGACGCGCTGTTTACCAATCCTATTCTCCTTCGGAATACCATACACCCGCACCATATCCAATGTTTTTGTGTTAAGGAGCCTTTCCAACTCGGGCAAATATTGAGACTGAAGAATTTTATGCAGCTATCTTTTTTTATATCTAGGCCTCCACAGCTGCATTCCATAGTATTGAATCCACATTCATCCAGGTTCAGCCAGAAAAGTCATCCTGAAGAGTAAAATCGATTCTGCGTTTAAGGGTACCGCCTCCGTCTCGTTCCAAAACAAATGCAACTCACCCAAAATTTCAGGTGCCGAATATTTTTTCGAAATTTTTAAATAAACAATTTAGTTGGCATTTGAATATCGCCAAGCTGAAAGGTTTAGCCTGGCTTGGGGAACATGGGCACCCAATCAATTGCTTTCGCTTCTGGCTGTGCAGATTCGATTGCAACTGTTTCCTGGTACCGCATTTCCTTTTCAATGGCAGCAGTCAGGTCGCATGGAACAATAAGCCTGAGTAATTTTCCCTTGGCACCAGGTTGATTCCAAATGGCAATTTCATTGTCCGCCTGCATTTTGAGATGGATGCCATGGCTAATGAGGTCGTTGTAAAAGGCGGTTTTTTCCAATTGAGAAATGGGTTGGCGAGACTCTGGTGTTGATGTTGAACTTTGTACCATAGGTTTAGTGCTGAAATCTACGGCGTCCCGCTCGCGCTCCTTTTTCCAGGTCTCAATGAATATGGTTTCCTCTTTTGAAATGGACGTATTCATCTCCAGCCAGATTTTTGGATCATGCTCCCAAGCGCGGATGGCTTCTTTGAGCAAGTGAAACAAATTGGCAAAATAACCCGACATACTGTGTGGGGTTATGCCATGCCTGAATGCAGTAATATTTTTCACAAACTCGCGGGCAAGGAGTGCTTCTTTGGAATTCCAACCGATGCCGTCCGGAATCACAATTTCGTTTTTAAGTTCGGTTTTTATGACCCAAGCACCCTTTTCGCCTTCGCGCAATAAAATGCCCTGACCATGATGGATAAAAGCCTCGCTCGCATCACCGGGTCTGAAAATGGCTTCGCCAACAATCAGAGCCACGCCGCCAATTGCGCCACTGATCAATCTAACCGGCAAGGATGGCATTTTTTGGGAGGAATGGTGCGGCGGCAACATGCTGATGGGATCGTGCACTCGCCGATGCCGAAAATGAATGAACTTGTCAGTGAACGAGTCCACCCATTCCACTACTCCCACCCGGGGTGAGCCAAATGTATACAGCATGACCTGGCCGCAAGGATCGTGCATGTATTTTGAAGACGCATAGGCAGCGGTAAGTGTGGCCAGCGCCCCACCAAGCGAATGACCCGTTACAATTGTTTTGCACTTTTTGTTCTCGGGCTTCGAAAGAATGTCGTTGATTTTATTTTTTACGGATTGAAAGTTGTCGTGAAATCCCTTGTGGACATCGCCACCCAGAAAAAAATGTTTTGGAGCAAATCCATCGGCAGCAAAATCCTTAAGCTCCTGCGTTCCCCGAAATACGAAAACGTTGTACTCATCGTCGTTGTAATGGAAGGCCTGGGTATCGATGATGGAAAACATGGATTCGTCGGCCTTGATTTCTGTTATGCCTTCGGTAGAGTAGGCTTTTCTTCCAGTGTAGGGAACTAGAAAGGGTCTTACTTCTGGCGAGGAATCCGAACTGAAATTGGGCCTGTTTTTAAATGAAAGTTGGGAAAGTTTGGGCTTTACACTCGTTTCATAATCAGCATAGACAAGCTTTGAAAGCGTAGCTAGGTTAACAGCATTAATTAGTGAATACTCTTTTGAAAAATAGAGAGCCACTTTAGCATGATGCGATTGAGTGAGAATTACTGTCCTGCCATCATTACTGGACACCTTGAACGCCACTATTTTCCATCCTGGCAGTTTATGGTTAAGGTCTGATTTGAACTATTAATTCCAAAATCCTCTTTATTTTCACAGTCATCTTTGCAGCCCCAATACCTACTCTTTTCTCCACTGATTTCAATATGGAGAACATTATTCAAAATTTTGTTGGGGCTTACAAATGTATTGCCCTGAAAGGTCGCTACGGAAACAGAAGTATCTAGAAGGCCTAAAATGATTTTTTCAGGTGGAGGGTCATCGGAGGAAAAGTAGGTAGGTGATTTCGAACACTCTATCGAGAGTGCGTTAAACTGGTATCCGCATATTCCTGAAACTTTTTGCTTGATATCCAATTCCACACCAGATTCGGATATGTCGTTAAATATGTATTCTTTCGATTTTAATCCTTCTCCAAATATTCCAGTACAAATAAATTTGATGGGATTGGTTGGGTTGAAAACCATCCGCGCATGCGCGTGGTATCCGTTACTGTTCAACGATTTGACTCTTATATTGTTCGGAAGATTACGAGTATCCCTGCTTCCACAATTAACAACCATCAATGACCCGGCCATCGCCAGCAATCCAATGCCATACAATTTTATCTTTTGCTTCAATTTCATTTGTCCTCGATGGTCGCCTGGCCCTCTGCCAAATCCCCGTGTTTTCTTTCTGAAAAAATAGTCTCTATAACTTCTGACTTCTCGTTTTGAATTTCCAGAATATAGTCGACTTCCGCGTCAAGGTTTTTGAAATCGAAGGATAATATTCCATCTTTTTCGGTTCCGTCACTGGCTTTAAAAGTTGAATGGACTGAGCCATTTGCATCCCTTAATAGTAAAACATTACCCGCCGTTTTTAGATTGGAATGGTCATCGAATTCGCAAATCAGATTGCGCATGGGCTCGGTCACCTCCAAAGCCGGGCTCTCCAATTCTTTTTCAGCGCGCGAGTGTTTTGCAGTAAACAGGAACAGGTGTGTGTTTGCGGACTGTCCATCCTTTTTTCCCTGTCGATTCAGCACAAAAGGGCTTTCGGCCTTACCTTCCTTTGCGTGAGCATCCTGTGATTTTATTTTTTCCGTTTTTCCAGATGGAAGGACGGAAAACAAGGCGAAAGCAACTCGCGTGAAGTCTTTTTGACCATCGGGGAGATCCACATCGACGGATGCCATGACCGTATCCCCAAATAACGCTTTTTCCACCGACCATTTTGGGTTGGAAATTTTTACTGGGTAGATTTTTTGTGGAGGGGGCGCCACCTTTTCAACTTCGAGCTCTTCATCTTTTTCTTCGATGGCAGGTGTTGCCACTCGTTTAACAGGACTTACACCTCCGCCACCTCCAACCTTGGGTTTGGTGAAAATGTCCTTTGGGGCAGATGGATTAAGATTCCACTTTGAGTTAAAAGGATCAAGGGGTGGTTTTGCAAAGGGATCTAAATTCATAAGGGGAATCTACCATTATTTCCGACTGGATTAGATGACAGCCGTCACATTGCCCAGCATTTGATTGGGAAAGGCAATCC